>CACCLB010000001.1 GCA_902546725.1 uncultured Bacteroidota bacterium
ATGAAATCATAGAGGTTGAAGAAGTTGAAATAGAAGAAGAATTCGATGATGTTGACGTACCATTTGCTGTGATTGAAGACGTGCCAATTTTTCCTGGTTGTGAAAAAGTAGCTAAGTCCGAACGAAGAAAATGTTTCCAAGAGCAAATGAATAAGCACATACGTAAAAATTTCAGATATCCTGAAATCGCTCAAGAAATGGGAATTCAAGGTCGTGTATATGTAAACTTTATTATTTCCAAAGACGGGAGTATTTCCAATATCAGAATGCGTGGCCCAGACAAAAACTTGGAAAAAGAAGCACAACGAATTATTTCCAAATTACCTAACATGACTCCTGGTAAACAAAGAGGTCGTGCGGTACGTGTTCCTTTCAGTATTCCTATTACTTTTAGATTGCAATAGCATACAAACTTAAAAAAACTCAAAACTCATCATTTCGATGGGTTTTTTTAGTTACAAACATTTGTCATGGCATTATTTTTGTGGCTTTTTAGGTAAATCCTAGCCCCATGGAAATAAAAAAAAACCCAGATTTGATCTGAATATAAATTCAGCACTCTATTTTGTAATTGGCCTTTGCCTAATGCTTTTTGTCTCATGGAGACTTATCGAGTTTAAAACCTATGAGAAAGATCAATTTGACTACGAATCAATTCTAGTTGAACAAGATGAGGAGGAGGAAATCCCACTCACAGAGCAAATCAAAACACCTCCACCGCCTCCACCTGTACAAGCACCAACAGAAATTGAAATTGTAGAAGATGAGGAAGAGGTTGAGGAAACCATTATTGAATCTACAGAAACGGATCGGGATGAAATTATTGAAGTAGAAGATGTTGTAATTGAAGAAGAAGAAGAGATAATTGATGTTCCTTTTGCAGTAATTGAAGATGTTCCCGTTTTTCCAGGTTGTGAAAATGTAGAAAAAGACCAATTGAGGAACTGTTTTCAAGAGCAAATGAATAAGCATATTAGGAGGAACTTTCGGTACCCTGAAATTGCCCAAGAAATGGGGATAAAAGGGGGTGTATTTGTAAATTTTATCATTTCTGAAGATGGAAGCATCACTAATATTAGAATGCGAGGACTAGATAAAAATCTTGAGGGTGAAGCCAAGCCAATAATTTCTTTATTGCCAAACATGACTCCTGGAAAACAAAGAGGAAGACCGGTAAGGGTTCCGTTTAGCATCCCCATAGTCTTCAGACTGCAGTAATTGATTGGATTTTTTCTTTAACTATTTTACTGTTTTTTAATAAACGTAAAATAGATTGGACGTTGGCTATTTGTCGATTATCTTTGCGCACTGAAGATGCCGAGAGATGAGCCAAAATAAAACGACCTTGCTTTCAAATACAGGCTTGAGCTTAACCGATTTTTCTGAACTGACTAAGTTTAGACTATCTATTACTGTTGTAATTTCATCCATTGCTGGTTATTTTTTAGCAGTTGATACTGTTCACTACCCAACTTTGCTTTTACTTGTAGTGGGCGGTTATGCCATGGTAGGTGCGTCAAATGTTTTTAACCAGGTTTTTGAAAAGGATTTGGACGGTCTTATGGAACGTACAATGAACAGACCTTTGCCAAGAGAACGTATCCAACCCAATACAGCACTTTTTATTGGTGTAGTCTTAACGCTTATTGGAATTGCTGCACTTTACATCATCAATATCAAAACGGCTTTTTTTGCAAGTATCTCAATTTTCTTGTACGCTTGTTTGTATACTCCTTTAAAACAAAGGACATCTTTATCGGTATTTGTTGGAGCTTTTCCAGGCGCCATACCATTTATGCTGGGTTGGGTGGCAGCAACCAATGAATTTGGTATAGAGCCAGGGGTGTTGTTTATGGTTCAATTTTTTTGGCAATTTCCACATTTTTGGGCCATTGGGTGGTTAATGCACGACCAATATGAAAATGCAGGATTTAAAATGCTACCCTCTGGTAAGCCTGACCAAATTACAGCTTTTCAGATTGTTTTTTACACCTTTTGGACGGTGCTAATTTCATTAATTCCCGCTTTTCAATATACAGGAAAACTCTATTTAACACTTCCAGCAGCTTGCTTGGTAGGAGTTTTAGGAGTATTTTTTCTACACGCTGGAATACAACTCATGTACCTCAAAACGGATAAGGCTGCGCGATTTTTAATTCGAGCTAGTATTATCTACATTACTGGAATACAATTGATATACGTACTCGATAAATTTATATTACAATGAATACAAACGATTCTTTACAAGTAAAAAATAACCGAGCAAAAAAAATGATGCTTTGGTTTGGTATGATCAGTATGAGTATGACTTTCGCTGGTCTTACTAGTGCTTATGTGGTCAGTAGTTCTCGCTCTGATTGGATAGAACAGATTAACCTTCCTTTTGCCTTTACAATCAGCACTATACTCTTAATTTTAAGTAGTGGAACGTTTTACTTGGCATTAAAAAGCATCAAAACAGCCTTAATAAAAAGAGCTCAGTCATTGCTTTTAATAACATTGGGATTGGCTCTTGCATTTATTTATTTTCAGTTTCAAGGATTTGGAGAATTCATTGAACAAGGGTATTATTTTACTGGAGCAGAAAGTTCAATAACCACTTCCTATTTGTATGTACTTGTCCTACTGCATTTAGCTCACCTTACAGGGGGTATCATCGTGGTTTTATATGTATTGTACAGAACTTTTAGGGGCAAGTATTTAGAAGGAAATACCTTGGGTTTTGAAATGGCAGTCACTTTTTGGCACTTTCTGGATATTCTTTGGCTATATTTATTTTTATTCGTTTCATTCTACGGTTAAAAATTAATAAATTTGTATCGAATTTAACATGACAATATGGAAGTAACAGCCAACACAGCTGCCGAAAACGAAGAACTATGGGGTGGAGGTAACAGACCCCTAAAAGCGAGTTATGGCAAGTTGATGATGTGGTTTTTTATCGTATCTGATGCACTTACGTTTACCGGATTTTTGGTCTCTTATGGTTTCTCAAGATTTAAAAACATCAATTCATGGCCAATAGCCGATGAAGTCTTTACACACTTTCCTTTTCTTCACGGCATAGACGCACCAATGTATTATGTGGCCTTGATGACCTTTATATTAATTTTTTCTTCGGTCACCATGGTACTTGCAGTTGATGCTGGACATCACATGCAAAAATCTAAGGTTACTTTTTACATGCTATTGACCATTATTGGTGGTGCAATATTTGTCGGTTCACAGGCATGGGAGTGGAAAAACTTTATCAAAGGAGAATACGGTGCCTTGGAAACTCGTGGTGGTCAAATACTTCAATTTGTTGATGCCTCCTCAGGAAAACGCGCTGCCATTCAAGAATTTGCAATTGGAATAGAAACAGATCGTTCAACTCACCAATCGAGTAATGGAATTTGGTACAGCTCAGAAAAAGCTTTACCCACAGTTACTTTAGAAGAGGTGAAAAAAGGATTTATAGCTGATGAAAATCTCGTTATTCGTACGCAGCAATTAAATGAAAAAGGTCAAAAAACTGTACTCAGTAGAGCGGCCTCTATGGGAAAACTCAACGAAGCTATCGGTGTTGTTGAAGGAGCAAACCTAATCCATAATGAATACGGTAACAGGCTATTTGCTGACTTCTTCTTCTTTATCACAGGTTTTCACGGATTCCACGTATTTTCAGGTGTGGTGATTAACATCATCATCTTTTTTAATGTCATCCTAGGAACTTATGAACGAAGAGGACATTATGAAATGGTTGAAAAAGTTGGACTCTATTGGCACTTTGTCGATTTGGTATGGGTATTTGTATTCACCTTTTTCTATTTAGTATAAACTAATTAAACTTTAAAAAATGGCTGCAGAAGGACATAAGCTTGCAATTTTCAGGGGACTTTTAAAGTTCAAATCCAATCAACAAAAAATTTGGGGAGTATTGATTTTTCTCTCTATAGTAACCACTATTGAGGTTGCATTAGGAATCATCAAGCCAGAAATTTTAATGGTACCTTTTCTAAGAATGAAACTCCTGAATTGGATTTTTATCATATTGACCATAGTGAAGGCCTACTATATTGCTTGGGACTTTATGCACATACGCGACGAAACTAGTGGATTAAAAAATTCAATTGTACTTCCACTACTCATATTAATCCCTTATTTGGCATTTATTTTGATCATCGAGGCGGATTATATTTTTGATGTTATGGATACAGGCTTTATGTCTTGGAACTTCTAATCTTCATAATTAAAAAATAGAAGCGGTGTTATGCCGCTTTTTTATATTATATGAGCATAAATGATACACTTAATCAGTGTATCTTCGCCATCAAAGATTAAAATCGTAAGTCAATTTTTGAAAGAGAACAAATTAGTAGTTACTTCATTTTCTGTAAACCACGAAATTTCAAAAAGATGAAAAGGAATGATTTAAATAAAAAGATTGTTTTGGGAATTCTATTCGTATTTCCTCTTGTCGTTTATCTCTTTTTTGCTTCTGGGAAAAACAACTTTGCTAAACTTCCTGTTCTTACGGCTGGAGTAACTGAAATTAGAGATTTAGACTCCACAAATTCGATACAGTTTAAAGATAAGATTACCATCTTAGGGTATTGGGGAGGTAGCTTAGAAGAAAAACAAGCTGAGGCTTTAAATCTCAACGAGAAAATTTATAAGCGTTTTTATGAGTTTGAAGATTTCCAATTTGTATTCCTTGTCAATGAAGCTTATACTGCAGAAGTAGATCAACTCAAAAATGCATTACGTGAGGGTGTAGGAACAGACTTGTCAAAATGGAACTTTGTAACAGTTTCTAAAGAAACCATGAATAAACATTTTAGTTCTCTAAAAACCCCATTAGAGCTCAATGGAGTTGGAAGCACCCCTTTTGTTTTTATTATTGATAAAGATGCCAATTTGAGAGGTAGAAACGATGATGAAGATCAAGGAACCGTTTTTGGATTTGATGCGCGCTCTGTTGCGCAGATTAACAAGAAGATGATTGACGATGTCAAAGTTATTTTAGCTGAATACCGCCTTGCTTTGAAAATATATAATACAGAAAGAGAAAAGTAGTCGATATGTCTAAACTCAAATATGTGGGTCTTTTTTTAGTGGTTTTAATATTTGGAATATTATTCATCCCCAAAATCATTGATCGAGTCAAAAATGATACTATCGTTCAGGATGGGAGATCAAAATCAGGGGAACCATTACAATACATAACCCTCAACGGAGAGGCTAAAAAGGTCCCAGAATTTACCTTTTCCAATCAAGACAGCTTATTCATATCTAATGAAGATTTTAAGGGAAAGGTCTATGTCGCGGAGTTTTTCTTTACTTCTTGTCCTAGCATCTGTCCAATCATGAATAAAAACATGAAAAAAATTGAAACTCAATTTGGCGCTCGTAATGATTTTGGAATTGCTTCTTTTACCATAGACCCCAAACATGATACCCCTTCTGTTTTAAAAGAATACGCTGAGGGCTATGATGTATTTTCACAAAATTGGCATTTCCTTACTGGAGATAAAGAAAAAATATACACTCTTGCAAATCAAGGATTTAATATCTTTGCATCGGTCAATCCAAGAGTAGAGGGAGGCTTTGAACATCAAGGTTATTTTGCCTTGATAGACAAAGACGGTTATATCCGCTCTCGTGCAGACCAATTTGATAATCCCATAGTCTATTATATGGGAATTGATCAAGAGGATGTTGAGGTTCAAGAAGTCGATCTACTCATAGAGGATATTGAAAAACTATTAAAAGAATAAAGTATGAGTGCAAAAGCTGTTAATTACAAAAAGAAATACAAAACTTGGATATGGATTGTTTCAATTCTAATCCCAGTAGTAGTTGCTTTGTTGTTTATGGTCCGTATACCTGATGTAGCACCATTGACTTTTTTGCCACCCATTTATGCAGCAATCAATGGAATTACCGCTATAATTCTAATGATTGCTTATTGGGCAATAAAGCAAAAAAACATCAGCTTACACGAACAACTGATGAAGACCTCTATTGGTCTTTCGTTGATTTTTTTAGTCATGTATGTTGCCTATCATATGACTTCTGACCCTACGCCATATGGAGGAGAGGGGATTATCAGATACGTATATTATTTTATATTGATCAGCCATATATTTCTTTCTATAGGCATCATTCCAATGGTACTCATTACCTATGTAAGGGCCATCTCAAATTTATTTTTTGAGCATAAAAAAATAGCTCGATATACTTTTCCTATTTGGATGTATATTGCGGTAACTGGTGTGATTGTCTATCTAATGATTTCTCCCTACTATGCATAAATCAATAATGATTTTTGTTTTCTTTTTGGCATTCTTTTTATTGAGTGTTGATGTTGGGTATTCTCAGTGTTCAATGTGTAGAGCGGTGCTTCAGTCTGAAGAGGGTCAAGCGACTGCAAAAGGAATTAATAATGGAATTTTATACCTCATGGCGATTCCCTACCTACTCGTTGGACTTGTAGGTTGGAAAGTTTTTCAGATTTTGAAAAAATAAATGGGCTTAGGATGTAACATTTTGTCATTCCAGTAGTCTAACAATAAAATAACGTTTGCAAACGTTATTTTTGATAATTCTTAAACCAAATTCTAGATGATCCAGATCAAAAATCTTCATAAGTCATATAAAATGGGTTCATCTTCATTACACGTTCTGAAAGGAATCAATTTTAATGTAGAAGAGGGAGAATTGGTTGCGATCATGGGGTCTTCAGGATCTGGGAAATCTACACTACTCAATATTTTAGGGATGTTAGATAGTGCCGATGATGGAGAATACATACTGGATCAGGTTCCCATTAAGGATTTAAATGAAACCAAAGCAGCCAAATACCGCAATAAATTCTTAGGGTTTGTTTTCCAATCCTTCAATCTGATCAATTACAAATCTGCACTAGAAAATGTTTCACTTCCTTTGTATTATCAAAGGATTCCAAGAAAAGAACGACAGCAGTTAGCCTTGGAATATTTAGAAAAAGTAGGACTCAAAGATTGGGCAACCCACCTTCCGAGTGAATTGTCTGGAGGGCAAAAACAACGGGTTGCTATAGCTAGAGCCTTGGCTTCACGACCTAAAGTTTTACTGGCAGATGAACCTACAGGAGCCTTAGACTCCAAAACATCTTATGAGGTAATGGATCTAATCCAAAAGATCAATGAAGAAGGTAAAACCATCTTAGTGGTTACTCATGAACGCGATATTGCTCATATGTGCAAGCGTATCGTTCAGCTTAAAGACGGGGTGATTATTGAAGATAAAAAAGTAGATCAAGTTTTAGCCTCAGCACATGTTTAATAGAGACCGTTGGAGAGAAATATTTGAAACCATGGGTAAAAACAAATTGCGAACCTTTTTATCAGGGTTTACTGTTGCCCTAGGAATCTTTATTTTCATCATTCTTTTTGGCTTGGGGAATGGTCTGAAAAATACTTTCCAAGAATTCTTTTTAGACGATGCAAGCAATGCTATTTTCTTGTATCCAGGAAGAACTTCCATGCCGTATAAAGGGTTTAAAGCCAACCGCAGAATAGAATTTAAAAATGAGGATTTGGAGGACATCAGACAGAATTTCGCGATGTTGACTGAATTTGTTACTCCACGTATCAGTAGAAGTGCTCTTACACGATATAAAAACGAAAGCAATACTTATACTACAAGAGCCGTTGCACCCGGTCATCAAATGGTTGAAAAAACCATTTTAATGAAAGGTAGGTATATCAATGAACGGGATATAAAGGAAAAAACTAAGAACGCAGTCATCGGAAGATTGGTTGTTAAAGATTTATTTAAAACAGAGGATCCACTTGGGAAGTATATCAATGTTGGTTCTACTGCTTTTAAAGTGGTAGGGGTGTTTCAAGATGATGGAGGAGATCGAGAAGAACGCTATATCTACATTCCCTTCACCACACGTCAATTATTAGAAAAAAGTAATGATAAAGTAGATCAAATTATTGTAACCTTTCCCAAGGAGTTGGGTCATACAGGAGCAATTGCTTTAGAGACCTCACTTAAAAAATATTTTAAAGACAAAAAGTCGATAGACCCGCGTGATCCTAATGGAATTTATTTTCAAAACCTTACAGATGATTTAAAACAGAGTCAGCAATTTGCTGTAGTCTTACAGCTCATTGTAAGTTTTGTTGGCTTAGGGACTTTGATTGCCGGGATTATTGGAATTTCAAACATCATGGTTTTTGTCGTAAAAGAACGCACTAAGGAACTTGGAATTCGAAAAGCCCTAGGCGCAACCCCAAAGTCAGTCATCCAGATGATACTACAGGAATCTGTATTGATTACTGCGATTTCTGGTTATGTAGGACTATTTTTAGGAATTGTAGTATTGAAAAATATTGGACTCAAACTAGAAGAATATTTTATTAAAGATCCATATATCGATTTAGGAACTGCTCTTACAGCGACTCTTGTTTTGATTCTTTTTGGAGCCATTGCAGGATATATTCCAGCAAAAAGAGCTTCGAGTATAAAACCCATAGTTGCACTTAGAGATGAATAGTTTAAAAGTACTTTTTGACCGCGATACTTGGCAAGAAATTTTTGGATCAATTTCCAAAAATAAAACTCGAACCGTCATTACTGTGATTGGTGTTTTATGGGGTATTTTTATTTACATCGCTTTATCAGGGGCCGCTAAAGGTTTGGATAATGGTTTTGAACGTCAATTTGAAAATATTGCCATGAATTCCATGTTTGTTTGGGCACAGCGGACCAGTATTCCGTATGAAGGATTTAAAATTGGCAGGAGTGTAGAACTTAAATTATCAGATATTGAAGTTTTAAAAAAGCGGGTGCCAGAAATTGAATTTATTGCGCCTAGAAATGCAAGAGGTGTTTTTGGTGGTTCAAGTCCTCTTGTGGTCAGAAATAACAAATCAAGCAATTACAATGTTTATGGAGACTTTCCAGTCTATACTAAAATTGCAACTAAAAAAATATACGAGGGCGGTCGCTTTATCAATGAAGAAGACATTAAATATAAACGAAAAGTATGTGTGATAGGAGAGCGGACTCAAACGGAATTATTTGAAAAAGATGAAGAGCCTATTGGAGAATATATTCGGATAAATGATATTTATTTTCAAGTCGTCGGGGTACACAAGTTTGTTCCGGGGGGAGGATTTGAAAGTGATGGTGATATTTTTATCCCTTTTGAAACCTATCGTCAAATTTACAATTCAGGGGATAATGTACAATGGTTCACTATAGCCGCCTACGATGATGCTGATGTAGTCAAGGTTGAAAAAGATATCAAAGCTACACTCAAACGAATTCATAGGGTTTCCCCAGAAGATGAACGTGCATTTGGTGGATTCAATCTTGGTGAAATATTTAATAAAATCGTAGGGTTTTCTAAAGGCATGACCCTCTTATCCCTAATTGTTGGTATTGCGACCATCATAGCTGGAGTAATTGGCATTGGGAATATATTGTTGATCTCCGTTAAAGAGCGAACTAAAGAGCTTGGGGTTCGTAGGGCTTTAGGTGCTACTCCATCAGAAGTACGTAATCAGATCATCGTTGAATCAGTTTTTTTAACAGTTATCGCAGGAATTTTAGGGATTATTTTAGGAGCTTTTGCACTTGCAGGGATCAATGCTGCAACCGCTGATCTAACAGACTTTCCCTATACCAATCCTACGGTACCCATTCCATTTATTTTGGCAGCCTTGTTTATCATGGTCTTTTTAGGAACCCTAATTGGATTGATACCAGCTCAAAGAGCGGTAAGTATAAAACCCATAGACGCATTAAGAGAAGAATAACAAAATTATTATATACCCAACATTATGAAGATTTTAAAATACATCGGAATTGCAGCAGTCATTTTAGGCGCTTTATTTGCTACTGCTTATTTTATCAAAACCAACAATAAGTCTGTAATAGAATACGATACCGAGTCTGCCATCATTACTGATATTGAAAAAAAGACTGTGGTAACGGGTAAGGTTATACCAGAAGATGAGGTCGAGATCAAACCCCAAATACAAGGGATAATAGAAGGACTTTTTGTCAAGGAAGGAGATCTGGTTCAGACAGGCGATCTCTTGGCTAAAATCAAAGTTGTCCCCAATGAACAAAATTTAAACAGTGCCAGAGGGAGACTTCAAAACTCAAAAATTGTACTGAACAATGCTAAAATTGAGTTTGATAGAAATCAAGACCTTCTTAAAAAAGGAATCATCTCTAGACAACAATTTCAAAATGTAGAATTGCAATACAACCAAGCCTTACAGAGTGTGAGTAATGCAGAATCTGATTTAGAGATTATTCGTTCTGGTTCTGCAGGAGGAGCAGCTTCTGCCAACACCAATATTAGAGCTACCGTACCTGGTACAATCTTGGAAATTCCTGTTGAAGAAGGGTTTCAGGTTATTGCCAGTAATAGTTTTAATGCGGGTACTACCATTGCAACCATAGCCGATATGAAGAAAATGATATTTGAAGGTAAGGTAGATGAAGCTGAAGTAGGAAAATTACGAGTAGGAATGCCACTTGAAGTCAATTTAGGAGCCATTGAAGATCAATCTTTGGATGCCGAACTGAAATTTATTGCCCCCAAAGGAAATGAAGAGCAAGGTGCTGTTCAATTTATTATCGAAGCAGATTTATTCTTAAATGATTCATTATTTATCCGTGCAGGCTACAGTGCAAATGCCTCCTTAGTTCTTGAGAGAAAAGACAGCATCATGGCCATATCTGAAGCTTTGTTGCAATTTGATCGGGAAACAGAAAAGCCCTATGTACAAGTATTAATTGGTGAGCAAGAATTTGAAAGACGTGATGTTGAAATAGGGATCTCTGACGGAGTCAATGTCGAAGTCGTTTCTGGAATTACAATGGAAGATAAGATCAAGGTTTGGAACAAAACAGAACCCATCAAAAAAGGGGATGAAGAATCAGAAGAGGATAACGATTAATGCTTGATCTTTTAAAAAAAAGAATAATGAACATTGAAAAACCTCAATTTCAAAATATGAAAAATAGAAGCCTAGTTATAAGTACTGCTTTATTTCTTTTCACTTTTGTGCTCACAGCACAAATGAAAGAATATACTTTGGAGGAGTGCATTTTAATAGCCTTGGACAAAAATATCAGTATCAAACAATCAGAGCTTGATTTAGAATCTGCAGAGATTGATAAAGCTGATGCTCTAGGTAATTTTCTTCCAAGAATTAATGCCCAATCACAACACATATGGAACAACGGTTTGAGTCAGAACATTACCAATGGTTTGATTGAAAATCTAACCACTCAATTCTCCTCATTTGGAGGAAATATTGGGTTGACACTGTTTAATGGTAGGCAAAATGTCAATCAGTTGTCTCGGGCGAATTTAAACATGTTGGCACGTCAGTATCAATTAGAGGACATGAAAGACGACATCAGTCTTTTTGTTGCAAATGCTTATTTGCAAGTGATGTTCAGTAAAGAGTTAGAGCAGGTTCAACGCTATCAACTGGAACTGGCTAAACAAGAACTGGAACGTACGCAATTGAGTATAGATGCGGGAATTTTAACTGCAGCTGAAATTTTTGAGATCGAAGCAAATGTAGCTACCCAGGAGCAAGCTGTGATTCAAGCTGAAAATGCCTATCGCCTTTCTAGAATTAGTCTAGCCCAGTTGCTTCTTATTACTGATTACGAAAATTTTGATATCGCACAGGAGGAATTTGACATTCCATTTTCTGAAATTTTAGGTGAAACTCCAAAAAAGATATATGAGAAAGCGTTAACATTTAGGAATGATATTAAACTGGGAATTACAAATCTAGAGCTAGCTGAAAAAGAAATTGATTTGGCTAAAGGGGCTTTGATGCCAACCTTATCTGCCTTTTACAACTACAATACGCGAATTTCATATTCTGATCGACTTGTAGAAACTGGAGAATTTATCAGGACACCTATTGGTTTTGTTCAAGATAATGGAGCTGTAGTGGTAAGTCAATTTCCACAAAGAGATGCAGCTGGGGCATTACCTTTTGGCACTCAATTTACTCAAAATGATGGTCAGAGCTATGGACTTTCTTTAAACATCCCCATCTTTAATGGACTTTCTGCAAAAAACAACATCAAAAGACGAAAGCTGAATTTAAAACGGATTGAAAACCAACTGGAACAGACCAAATTAGATTTGGAAAACACCATAAATCAAGCCTATAATGATGCTAAGGGGGCGTATAAATTTTATGATGCTTCAGAAAAAACACTGCTCGCTCGCCAACAAGCATTTGAAATTGCAAAACAGCGATTTGACGCTGGAGTATTGAATTCATTTGACTATGTCCAAGCAAGACAACGCTATCAAATTGCAGCTTCAGACATTATCCGAGCTAAGTTTGATTATATTTTTAAACTTAAGGTATTGGAATTCTATTTTGGACTTGAGATGTAGGCTACACTCTCTTTTGTGATTTTCTTGCACCAAAGGCGGTTTAATAAGCATAAAAAAAGAAGTATTTTTATGTACGAATAGGAAGAAAATGGATCTTAAACTCAAAGGAAAATCTGTTTTAATTACAGGGTCAACCTCAGGAATTGGCTACGCAATTGCAAAAGCACTCCTAAAAGAAGGATCAGTCGTCTATATTAATGGCCGTAGTGAGGACAAGGTAGCTAAAGCTGTTGCAAGACTAGAAGAAGAGGTTCCTAATGCTGAAGTAAAAACCTTTGTGTTTGATTTTCTCAAAACGAAAGAGATTCAAATCCAACTGAAGCAGCTCCCAGAAATCGATATACTAATCAACAATGTCGGAGTCTATACTTCAAAGTCCTTTTTTGAGACTTCAGCCCTGGATTGGCAAACCCAATTTCAGGTGAATGTGATGAGTGGGGTTGAACTTTCAAAGCATTTAATGCCTGGCATGCTCAAGCGGAATTGGGGGCGTATCTTATTTATTTCAAGTGAATGTGCTTATTTAGTTCCTCCAGATATGATTTCTTATAGTGCTACCAAAGCGGCTCTTCACGCAGCAGCAAGAGGACTTTCACAATTGACAAAGTCATCAGCAGTTACTGTAAATACTGTGGTTCCTGGATCAACACTCACAGAAGGGGCTCAAGAATTTTTAGCAAATAAAGCCAAAACTGAGAATAAACTAATTGATGAGGTCGAGCAGTCATTTTTTGAAGGAGAAAGATCCAATTCCCTCCTGCAAAGATTTGCGAGAGTAGAGGAGGTTGCTTCAACAGTTGCGTATCTTTGCAGTCCACTATCCAGTGCAACTAACGGTTCCGTAGTTAAGGTAGATGGAGGAAGCTCTGGTGGTATTTTATAGTTAGACCGATGGCCTATATACTTCATCTCGAAACATCAACCAAACAATGTTCTGTTGCTCTTGCTCATAAGGGTGAATTATTGGCTTCGCGCATTCTTCTCAACGATAGCTTTAGTCATAGTGAAAAGTTACATTTGTTTATTTCAGAAGTTTTGCAGGAGGCAAAGCTCAAATCTGCTGATTTAGATGCCGTAGCAGTAAGCAAAGGTCCAGGGTCCTATACAGGCCTTAGAATAGGGGTTGCTGCCGCAAAAGGATTGTGCTTTGGATTAGACATTCCTCTCATTGCTTTAAATGCATTAAAAATCCTCGCTCAAGCTTCTACAGAGCAAAATACAGACTACATCATTCCAATGATGGACGCCAGACGGATGGAAGTTTATACCGCTGTTTTTGATTCGAGGAGGAATTGGGTTGAAGATACTTCAGCGCTTGTTTTAAGTCGGGACTCTTTTAAAGAACTTCTCAAAGATCAAACGGTACTTGTATTGGGTGATGGGGCTCAAAAATTTAAGGAATTAAATCCTGAGATCAATGCCGTTTTCCCCTCTGAAATCTTCTACCCTAAGGCTGTTGATATGACCCCTTTAGCTTGGGAAAAATTCAATAGTCAAGCTTTTGAGTCATTGGCTTATTTTGAACCTTTCTATCTTAAAGATTTTCAAACAACTCCACCCAAAAAGAATTTGGGAGTTTAGCCATTGAGGGCAATGACACTCTTAATTTTACCTGGCATCATTTCTTTAAGCATATTTTCAATACCATTTTTTAAGGTAAAAGTAGAGGAAGGACAACCACTACACGCACCTTGTAAGATCACCTGAACAGTTTTGTCTACTTCGTTATAGGAATCAAATTGAATATTCCCCCCGTCTGAGGCTACCGCAGGCTTGATGTATTCATCCAAAATTGAAACAATTTGAGATTCTGTTTCACCTAGATTTGTGGCAGTAGATTCATCTGTAGTCTCATGTTGTTGAGGGATTTCTTTCAAAATCAGCTTACCTTCTTCAATGTACTTTCGAATAAACTCTCGAACCTCCAGAACAATACTGTCCCATTCAGCAACTTCATATTTTGTAATTGAAACATAATTTGCATCAATAAAGACTTCCTTTACAAAAGGGAAGTGAAAAAGCTGTTGTGCCATAAGAGCATTGTTGGCTTCGTCAATATTTTTAAATTCAACAGTTTGAGTGACTAATGGTTTATTGGCAACGAACTTCATAACTGCTGGATTTGGAGTACTCTCAGCGTAAACACTTACTGGAATTTTATCATTAGATGTCATTTCGATCACTACACCTCCGTCATTGAGGTACTGTTGAAGCTGTTCTTGAACCTCTTTGATTACTTCAGACCATTCCAATATGTCAAAGCGTTCAACTTCTATTTGACTTTCAAATAAACGCACAGACTTTACGAAGGGTAAGTAAAACAATTGTTGAATTAAAGGAGCACCTTTAGCATCGTCAATATTTTGATAGTGAACTTCTTCTTTAGGGCCGATTGGATGGTTAAATTTAAATTTCGCCCATGGATTCCCTTTTTCTGTAAGTGTATTTATTTGATAACTTTTCATTTTATCTTTTTCAATGATTGTGCAAACTTTGGTGTCAAAAATAGTCAATGCTTGGGGAAATTTGGAATACAATTCCCTCAAATTAGAGAATTTTCTTTTTTGTAATTTTAGAATTCAAATTTTAGAGATGCTGATCAAATCTGTTAGGGGGAATACTCCAGTCTATGGTGAAGATTGTTTTTTTGCTGAAAATGCTACTTTGATAGGTGACATCAAAATGGGGGATTACTGTTCGATATGGTATCAGGCGGTGGTAAGAGGAGATGTAAATAGTATTGTCATTGGTGATTATGTGAATATTCAAGATGGAGCAGTGATTCACGCCACTTACAAAAAATCTTCAACCCTTATTGGAAACAATGTTTCTATTGGGCACAATGCCATAGTTCACGGCTGTACAATAGAGGATAATGTTTTGATAGGTATGGGAAGTATAGTGATGGATCACTGCAACATAGGCTCTAACAGAATTATAGCCGCAGGAGCTGTCTTAACTCAAGGGACTATAGTTCCTCCAGGATCAGTTTACGGGGGTGTACCAGCAAAAAAGATTAAAAGTTTGACTGATGAACTTCAGAAAAACGAAATTGAGCG
Source organism: uncultured Bacteroidota bacterium (assembly GCA_902546725.1). Lineage (GTDB taxonomy): Bacteria > Bacteroidota > Bacteroidia > Flavobacteriales > Flavobacteriaceae > MS024-2A. Next base: position 15,487 of record CACCLB010000001.1, read on the forward strand.
TATAGCCAAAAACTATCTTTTATACGCCTCTTGGTTTAAAACTGAGGAATAAAAAAACCATCCGAAGATGGTTTTTTGAAGTTTTAAATATGGATTTTTTAGAATCCTAAATCTGTTTTGACATCTGCCATTAAATCTTTTCCAGCAGCCATGATTACACTACCTCCTGGGCTAGAGTCTAAGACATAATCAAATCCCTGAGCAGCAGCAACTTTCTCTATTGCTTCACGTGCTTTATCATACAAAGGACGCATCATATCTGCAGAACGCTTTTGAAGTTCTTGTGCAGCAGTTTCTCTAAACTCCTGAATGCGCTGTTGCATCTCCTGGAGTTCAACCTGTCTTTGCTGATTGATCAAATCAGTTTGGTTTTGTGCATCACCTTGATAGGTTTGTGCTTTGGTCTGAAATTCTTTTACAGAATTTTCCATCTCTTTAGCGTACTGATCTTCTAATTTTTTCAATTCACCTTGCGCTGCAATAACTTCAGGCATTTCACTGATGAGTTGCTGAGTGTTGATATGAGCTACTTTTGATTGAGCGGTTAGCGTCAAAGGCGCAATAAAAAGAGTCAAACTGAGAATAAGTGTAGATAAAAGTTTCATAAATGTTTGGATATTAATTCTTTATACTTGAAGCTTTAGATTTTATAGCTTCTATTTGTTCTTTTCTTTGTTGTATTTTTTGCTGTCTATTAATACGTTTTATAACCAATTCGCTAATATCGTAATTTTTTGCGGAATACAACATGGTAGCGGTAGAAGATCGGTCAAAAATAAAGTCGTATTTATTTTCTTCGGCTACTTGTTTGACGATACTCATGACTTGATCTTGGAGGGGCTGGATCAATTTAGATCGCTGAATAATCATATCACCATTTGGGCCAAATCTTTTTTCTTGTAAGCGGATGATATCAGTAGCAAAGTCTTGAATCTCAAGTTCTCTATCCTTGATGAGTTCGGGTGTCAAAATAATCCGTTCAGCATTGAGTTGGTCTTGATATTGCTGAAGTTCCAGTTTTTTTAGTTCAATTTCTTTTTTCCAGTTTTCAATATTTTTGTCTAATAGGTCACTAGCTTTGTTGTATTCATCTACTGTTTCAAGGATGTAATTCATATCAATGTAGCCAACACGTGTCCCACGTTGACCATAAGTAGTCATACTGCAGAGTACGAGCAGTACAACAAATAGGCATGTTTTTAGTATGTATTTCATCACTTGTATAACGAATGAAAGCTATAGATAGTATAGCGCAGTAAAATTATATATCCCTAAATTATGTTAAAAGCGTTGGCCTATGATAAAGTGGGTTTCCCATCCATTGGGTGTAGTGGAATTTGGGTTTGTATTGTCAAAACCATAAGCAAAGTCAATTCCAAGCAAACCAAAGGCAGGCATAAAGATTCTAACCCCTAATCCTGCTGAGCGTTTAGAGTTAAAAGGATCAAATTCCCTAAAGCTGTTGTACCCATTACCTGCCTCTAGAAAGGTAAGCGCATATATTGACGCACTGGGTTTTAGCGTGATAGGATAACGTAATTCTAAAGAGAATTTATTGTATATCACTGATCCATCATTGCCCGATAAGGATTGATTTGGGTACCCTCTTAATGCAATAGTTTCCCTGCCGTCTAGTGCATAACTTACCATCCCGTCTCCTCCTAAAAAGAAACGTTCAAATGGAATATTACCTCGGTCTTTGTTGTAAGCGCCGATAAAACCAAAGTCAGCTTGAGTTTTGAGAATTAAATCATCAAATACTCTGGTGTACCAAGTACCGTTAAATTTAACTTTATAAAATTCCAACCAGCGAAAGCGTTCTTGGTCGATTTTATCGACAAGTGGATTTCCATTTTCATCTTGAAACTCAGGTTGATTTTCCAAGTCTGAAAAGTCTCTTCCTGAGATCAGTGAATAGGGCGGGGTGAGTTTAGCGCTTATAGTAAAGGTTGATCCTCCAGTAGGGAAAATTGGATTTAATCTTGTATTGTTTCTCAGCAGACTTATGGTATAAGCTAAGTTTTTAGCTTCTCCATCTCCAAAGGTAAAAAGACCGGTATAATAGTTTTTTAGATTGTAATACTGATAAGAGAGTGCTTGTGATAATTGGAAAAAATCATCAGGTACTTGAAGCCTTTTGGCTAAGCCTACAGTGAGTCCACTGATTTGGAATGACTGACTTCGATCTGCAAGTCCAGTAAAAAAGTCATAACGGTACTGGATGGTATGTTGTAAAGAAGTAGAGAATTGAACAGGTTGTTCACCTCCTAGCCAGGGTTCAGAGAAATTAAAACTGTAAGTATTGTAAAACTGACTGGCCTGTAACCTTAAAGCAAGGGTTTGACCGTCCCCCATTGGCAAGGGTTTGTATGATTTTCCGTCAAAAATATTTCGCATGGAAAAATTATTGAATGAAAGCCCTAAAGTTCCAATAAAACCTCCTTGTCCGTACCCTCCTTGGAGTTCGATTTGACTTGCCCCAGACTCAACCAGATCAAATTTGACATCTATGGTACCGTCATTTGGGTTGACATTTTCTAATTCAGGATTGATTTGTTCTGCGTCAAAAAATCCCAATTGACCTAATTCACGAACAGTTCTGACCAATCTGTCTTTGCTATAAAGTTCACCAGGTTTTGTTCTCAGTTCTCTGTATATAACATGATCATTAGTTTTGGTATTTCCCTCCACATAGATCTTGTTAAAATTGGCGGGTTTTCCTTCGGTAATTCTAATTTCAAAATTGATGGTATCATTAACTGCACTTACTTCTACAGCATTGATATTGGAAAAGAGATAGCCGCTGTTTTGGTAAAGATTAGTGATGTCATTACCATCAGGTTTGGAGGTATCTGCAATTCGTTTTTTTAGAAGAACTCCATTGTAAGTATCCCCTTTTTTTAAACCGAGAATTTGTTGAATGATGTTATCTCCATAGACCGTATTTCCTATAAAATCGATATCTCCAAAATAGTATTTTTTCCCTTCTTCAACCTCGAGATTAAGAGTAATAGAATTTGGATCATTTTCATCCTTAATCAAAGTGTCCGAAATGACGCGGGCATCTCTATATCCCTCTTCTTTGTAAAAATTAACTAAACCAAAAAGATCCTCTTGGAAGTCTTTTTCTACGAATTTTGACTTTTTCCAAAACCGTTTAGAGGTCTTGTGTTTAGTGTTTTTAAGTTTTGAGCGCAATTTGGAGGATTTAAAAATCTCATTCCCCTCAAAATTGATATTGTCAATTTTTACCCTAGGACCTCTATCTACATTTACCACCATTTTATAGGTATTTTTACCTACGGTGTCTAAGATGGTATTTAGGGTTACTTTAGTGTTTAGAAATCCGTCTTTTTTGTACTTATTTTCTATATAATTTTTGGTATTAGTTAAAAAACTTTCTGATAGTTTTTTCCCCGCAGTAAGTTCAGTATCCTTAATGATAGTCTCTATCTTCCCTTTTTTAAGACCATTTACTTTGACGTCTGTTAAAGTTGGAAGCTCTTCAATTTCGATTTCAAGATCGATTTTCTCTCCATTTACTTTAGTCACATAAAAATTGATATCACTAAACAGCTCTAGACCCCATAATTTATTGATGATTTCACTTACTTGCTCTCCGGGAACACTAATTTTTTGTCCTTTTCTAAGTCCACTGTAAGAAATGACCGTTTGAGCGTTAAAACTTTTCAGTCCACTGACCTTTATGGAGTCAACAACATAAGTTCTTCCCTTGATAAAACCCTCAGTTTGAGCGTAGTTGGAGTACCCTAAGAGAAGAAACAATCCTAATAGGAAATAACTGTAGTACGACTTATGATGTGAGTTGTTCGCTCGTTTTTCCAAATCTTCTTTCTCGTTTAGTGTAATCCACTAGTGCTTTTTGTAAATCCTCTTTTTTAAAATTAGGCCAAAGCGTCTTAGTGAAATACAATTCTGCGTAGGCAATATGCCAGAGCAAAAAATTACTTATTCGTTCTTCACCACTGGTTCTTATCAGTAAATCAACCGCTGGTAAATTTTGCGTGTAAAGATGCTCAATTATGGTGGATTGGTCAACTTTTTCGGGGGAAATTATACTATTTTTAACTTTAAATGCGATGGCTTTTACGGCAGCTGTAAGTTCTTCTTTACCACCGTAGTTAAGCGCCAAAGTAAGGACCATCCCAGTATTGTTTTTTGTCTTTTCAATGACATAGGTCAATTCCTCCTTCACAGGGTTAGGGAGTCCATCCATATTCCCAATGGACTGTAAGCGAATGTTGTTTTTGATCAGTCTTTTAAATTCTTTTTTTAAAGAATTCACCAACAATTTCATCAATAGACTTACCTCTTCTTTGGGCCGACTCCAATTGTCGGTTGAAAAAGCATATAATGTCAGAAACTCAATTTCCATTTTGACAGCTTCATCGACGACTTCTCTGACAGATTTAGCACCTTGTTGGTGGCCAGATACACGGTTTTTACCCTGAAGGTTGGCCCATCGGCCGTTACCGTCCATTATAATCGCGACATGTTTGGGTAGTTTATTCATTTATTCTTTACAATAACACGGAAGATCGCCAAAGGTAAATGAAATTGTGAAACCCATAAAAATATACCAGTCATTATTCGCAATATTACCAAATTTATAATCTAATTCGTTTGCAAATTGGTTTTCGGGATTACTTCCGTCTAGGTTGTCAGTAAAAGCATATCGCGCTCCGACCTCAAATCCTAATATAAATAATGGATTGGGGTTTAACTTTAAACCGAGAATAAAGGGGATTGCGATTTTTTCATCTTTTCCGTAATTGATGTAGGTGGGTGGATTGAATTGACCGTTGGGTAGAATATAATATTGATCGTAACGAAAATAACTCAGTCCATAAAAAAGATATGGTGTAAAGTTAAAGTCAGCGTCGTGAAGATTAAATTCTTTAAAATTAAATTCTATACCAACTGTGGCCTCTTGAATATTGTTGTCCACTTTATAGGATCTTCTGAAGCGGTTTAAATCACTGTTGTTGTATTCTGTTTCTGTTAATTTTGTAAATGTAAAACCTCCTCGAAGCGAATAACGATCCGTCACATTCCATTTGTATACCAGTCCCAAAGCAGGGGAGTTTGGATCAATATACCGGTCTGTTCCAATATCTCCAATGTAGTTACTGCCTCCCAAAAAAAGCCCCAGCTCATGAAATTGGCTGTAAGCGCTGGTAGAAATTACACAGAGAAAAAAAAGAATTGATTTTGTAAACATGGAGTTAGTTAATTTACAAAGCGCAATCGATTTAACGATAGTCTAAATAATAACCTTAAAACCTTCTATTTATTGTGTGTTTCGCTTGTCTTCACCCCAAAAAAGTTTTTCCCTTAGCGTACTAAAGAAGTTGGATCCATCAAGTTGAACAGTACGCACTGCATAAGGGGCTTTTTTTAAATAAATATCATTTCCATTTTCTAGGGTAACTATTCTAGAATCAAGTGATAGCAAATGATACTTACTTCTTCCTTCTACTGAAATTTTTATTTCTGTACTATCAGGAACTATTAAAGGACGCATATTGATATTGTGAGGAGCAATCGGATTGAGTATCCAGCATTGAGCTGTTGGGCTTACTATGGGTCCCCCGCTGCTTAGAGAATAGCCTGTAGATCCTGTTGGGGTTGAAATGATAAGTCCGTCAGACCAATAGGTTGTAAGGGGCTTGCCATCCAACTCAGTACGAATACTCAACATTGAAGTGGTATTCTTTCTGTTCACACTAACTTCGTTTAAGGCAACTCCACTTTCTTCCAAAATTGATATTGAATCTTTAGTACTTACCTGAAGTAGTGAACGCGAAATAAAAGTAAATTTTTTATCAAAAAACAAATCCAAACCTTCAGTAAGCGCATCGCGGTGCAGGGAGGTGAGAAAGCCCAACCGACCAGTATTAATACCTAGAATGGGTATATTAGAATCTTGAATAAGGGTTACAGCTCTTAATATGGTTCCATCTCCACCAATTGAAAATAAAAAATCAACACCTGCTACTAGTTTGTTTTCCTCATCAAAATAGGAGTAATTGGAACCTTCAGTCCCAAGGTGTTTTCTCAATCGCTGGACCAAAGTAAATTGATGACCATGACTTTTTAAATAGGTCACAGTAGCTTTTACATACTGAAGTGTTTCTTCAGAAAAAAAAGCACTATAGAGAGCGATATTCATAACTAAAATCTTATTTCAAAGGTACGAAACTCCAATAAATGGAGCTGTTTACAAGTGGAAAATAGCAAAAGCTATAAAAAGGCAGTATTTTATTTCAAATTAAGTCAGAAGCGAATACTTTTACAAAAAAAAGATGACAGCCCTCAGTGTTAACATTAATAAAGTTGCTACTCTTCGAAATGCTCGAGGTGGTAACGTGCCCGATTTACTTAAAGTGGCCAGAGATTTACAACGATATGGAGCTCAAGGGATTACCATTCATCCAAGGCCAGACCAGAGGCATATTCGCTATGATGATGCTAGAAAGCTCCCAGAGGTGGTGACTACAGAATACAATATCGAGGGAAATCCAATCCCTGAGTTTATGGAGTTGGTGCTTTCAATAAAACCGACTCAGGTCACCTTAGTCCCTGATAGTATTGACGCCCTTACTTCCAATGCGGGTTGGGACACTGTAAAAAACAAAGACCATTTAAAGCCTATTATTAAGCAGTTTAAAGGGGCAGGAATTCGAACCTCAATATTTGTAAACCCTGATGTCCAAATGGTTGAAGGAGCCAAAGAGGTAGGAACGGATCGAATTGAGCTCTATACCGAATCTTATGCCAATGGCTATCTCAATAACCCTGAACAGGCTATTGCACCTTTTGTTAAAGCAGCAGAAAAAGCAATAGAATTGGACCTAGGGATTAATGCGGGTCACGATTTAAGTCTTGAAAATATCAACTACTTTTCCAAGCATATACCGAGTTTATTGGAAGTTTCTATTGGTCACGCCCTTATTTGCGAAAGTTTGTATTTAGGATTTGAAAACGTCATACCAATGTACTTACAACGCATCAAATTTTGAAATTACTCCACAGCAATATTATAGGCGACTCTGGTCGTGATCTGCTGATATTACACGGTTTTTTGGGGATGAGCGACAACTGGAAGACACATGCTAAAAACTGGTCCTCTTTGGGATTTAGAGTCCACCTCATTGATCAGCGAAATCACGGTAGAAGTTTTTGGAGTACTGCCTTTTCCTATGATCTCATGGCTGATGATATCGCCCACTACTGTGAGACTCATCAACTTCAAGAGGTTCTTATTTTAGGTCATTCAATGGGAGGTAAAACGGCAATGCATCTCGCTTGTAAATATCCTCATTTATTAAAAGCCATAGTAATTGCAGACATTGCACCCAAAAAGTACGCGCCTCATCATCAAAAAATATTACAAGGCCTTTCCGACTTGGATTTTAATCAGATAAAAAGCAGAACTGAGTCTGATATTTTTCTATCCTCTTATGTCACTGAGCCTGGGGTACGAATGTTTTTATTAAAAAACCTTTACTGGGTAGAACCTGGAAAATTAGGATTAAGAATCAATATTGAGGTGTTAAAAGATGCAAGTGATGCCATCGGAAAAAATTTGAGTGATGATGCTCAATCCTTGCTTCCCTGCCTCTTTGTAAAAGGGGAATTATCAGATTATATTTTGGAATCAGACACCCCCCTTATCAAACATTATTTTCCTAATGCAGAACAAGTTACCATAGCTGAAGCTGGCCATTGGTTGCATGCTGAAAAACCAAAGCTTTTCTTTGATACTGTAACTGATTGGTTGACTCTTCAAATTTGATTTCTAACATTTTTCTTTAATTCGTGATATTTAATTGAACTTGTGGCTTTCCAAGATTCTTGTCTTATTTTTGCTCCTCAATACAAATTCATGAAAGCGACAATAAGGCAAGCGAGGGTTGAAGACAGTTTAACTATTTTAAGTTTGATTAATGAGTTGGCGGTATTTGAAAAAGAGCCTGAAAGTGTAAAGCTGACTATTTCTGATATCGAGCAGTTTGGCTTTGGTGAAATTCCTTTATTCCAATGCTTGGTAGCTGAGGTTGAAAATAAGGTAATCGGTATGGCGCTGTATTACCCACGCTTTTCTACTTGGAAAGGACCCACATATCACTTAGAAGATTTAATTGTGACTGAAGCCTCCAAAGGGAAGGGCTTTGGCACACAGTTGTATGCAGCCTTTATTGAAAAGGCCTATGAGAGTGGCGTAGAACGTATTGAATGGAATGTGTTGGATTGGAATACCCCAGCTATTGGATTTTATGAAAAAAGTGGTGCAACAGTATTACATGATTGGTCCAGCGTACAAATGCATAGGGCTGAGATGGAGGCTTTCCTAAAAACCCAAAAAAAATGAAAGTGTTTAAATTTGGAGGAGCATCAGTAAAAGATGCTTCTGGGGTAAAAAATTTAGTTCGTGTATTGAACTCAGTTGGGTATAAAGATACCTTGGTTGTTGTTTCCGCTATGGGAAAGACGACAAATGCATTGGAAAAAGTTATTGAAGCTTATTTTGAAAACAAACCAAGGCTAATTCATGAACTTTTGGCACTCAAAGAATTCCATCTAAAGATAGTAGAAGATCTTTTTGAAGAGCAAGCGGCTAAGATAGCAGAAGAGGTTCATGCCTATTTCGAAGACTTACAAGCTTTTTTAAAAAGCAACAAGGCTCCAAACTACAGTTTTGTTTACGATCAAGTGGTTAGCTATGGTGAATTGCTATCCACCACAATAATTCATCGTTATTTTGAATTTCAAGGGTGGAAAAGTTTTTGGTTGGACGCCCGTGACTGTATAAAAACAGATGATTATTATCGAGCAGCAAATTTAAACTGGGAGGAAACTCAAGCCTTAATTAATTCCAAAGCCAACGGTCATCAATTAATCATCGCTCAAGGTTTTATTGGGAGTAATTCCAATAATTTTACCACTACCCTAGGTCGAGAAGGTTCGGATTATAGTGCAGCTATATTTGCATATGCTCTAAATGCTGAATCAGTGACAATTTGGAAAGATGTTCCTGGTGTATTAAATGCTGACCCTAGAGTATTTAACAACACAAAGTTACTGCATCAGATTTCGTATAGAGAAGCCATTGAACTGGCTTTTTATGGAGCTTCAGTAATACATCCAAAAACTCTTCAGCCGCTTCAAAGAAAAGAAATTCCACTTTATGTAAAGTCTTTTGAAAATCCTGAAGAAATTGGTACAGCAGTCTCCAAGGGTAAAACTCTCGATCCTTTGATTCCCTGTTATATCGTAAAAAAGGATCAAGTTTTGATTCGCTTGTCATCCATTGATTTCTCGTTTATAGTTGAAGAAAACATCAGTTATATTTTTGGACTATTACACGAATACCAAATGCCTGTTGAAATGATACAAAATTCAGCGATCAGTTTTTCAGTTTGTGTAAACAACAAATACAAACGTTTAGAAGAATTGGTCTTGGTGCTGAGATCAAGATTTAATGTTGAGGTAAAAGAGCAGGTAGATTTGTTTACTGTTCGACATTTTAACGATGAGGCGCTAAAATCAATTCGAAATAACGGAAAACAAATCTTACTGGAGCAACGCACTGAAGAAACAGCTCAGTTTGTGCTTTCCTAGAGATTTAGGGCTGCGACCTTGTCAACTATTGTTTGGGCGAGTTTAATATGACTTTCAAAAGTCCAGCCAGCAACATGTGGACTCAATAATACGGCATCTGAATTTAACAGATAGTCAAGTGTTTCAGGTCGGTTTTTAGCTCCAAAAATGGAATGAAACGAGCTAGATTCGTATTCCAACACATCCAAAGCTGCACCTAATATTTTTTTTGAGCGAAGCCCTTCAACCAAGTCAGTAGTACGAACGGCTTTTCCTCTAGCACTATTTAGAAACCAGAATGGATTTTTTACTCTATCGATAAAATTTTTATCAATCATTCCATTGGTTTCCGTGGTTTGTGGAATATGTAGGCTGATTACCTGTGCGCGATCCTGAAGTTCTTCCAGAGAGACTTGTTTTGCGTTTTGATCTCCAACTCCAGCCTTGATGTCGTAACAAATTACTTCGACTTCAAAACCGAAAAGTTTTTTGGCAAAACTTTTTCCTGTATTGCCATAACCTATTATCCCAACGGTTTTTCCTTCCAATTCAATCCCGCGGTGGCCTTCTCTTAACCATGCTCCTTTTTGAATACTGGTGTGTGCTTGTCGTAATTTATTCATCAGACTGAGCAGCATACCCAAAACATGTTCTCCTACAGCGTTTCTATTACCTTCTGGAGCGGCGATAAGAGCTATTTTTTTAGATTGTGCATAGGCCATATCTATATTTTCTAAACCCGCACCCACCCTCGCAATGAAATTTAAGTTTGTTGCACAGTCTATAAAATTATTGTCTATTGGGAACCGACTTCGAATCACTATACCGGAGTACTTAGGCAATAGTTTCAATACGTCTTCAAGTGGAGTAGTGTAAGCAATATGATTTTCATATTCCAATCTTTCAAGACCTTTGATAAGAAGTGGATGATTTTCGTCTATATGAAGAATCAACTTTGAATTCATCTAAAAACCCAATACAAGTTTGGCAATGTAGAAAAACAAGAAAATCCCAAAAATATCGTTCGCAGTAGTTATAAAAGGACCAGTAGCAATGGCTGGATCTATCCCCCTTTTGTCTAAAACTATGGGTATGAAGGTACCCACCAGGGCAGCTACAACGATAACCAACATCATGGAACCGGCAATAGTTAGACTGACATTAAATTCTTGTTGAGAGATAAGACCGAAAATTATGATAACTAAAGCCAGAGCGAATCCATTGATGAGACTTAACCCAATTTCTTTTACGAGTCGGTTAAAAAGCGAACCTTTTACAACGTCGTTTGCTAAACCTTGAACAATAATTGCTGAGGATTGAACCCCTACATTACCCGCCATAGCCGCAATCAATGGAGTGTAAAAAAATAAATTCCTCAGTTGGGGTTCACTCATAATATCTTCAAAATCTTGGAGGATAAATACACTTCCCAGCCCCCCTAGAAGTCCTAAAAATAACCATGGAAGTCGCGCTCTTACCAATTCAAAAATGGTATCATCGGCTTCAACATCATTTGAAATACCTGCTGCTAACTGATAATCTTTTTCGGCTTCTTCTTTAATCACATCGACAATATCGTCAATGGTGATACGCCCTAATAATTCTTTTTTTTGATTGACTACTGGAATGGCTTCTAAATCGTACTTAGACATGATTTTAGCTACTTCCTCTTTTTCTTGATCAACGGTTACAAAATCGACCTTTGGAATAAAAATATCCTTGACTTTATCTTTTGAGTTGGCAGTAATGAGGTCCTTAAGGGAAAGTCTCCCTTTCAATCTATTTTTTTCGTCAACAACATAGATAGAATGTACTCGAGTGACGTATTCTGCTTGGGCTCTCATCTCGTTCAAGCATTTTAGCACACTTAGGTCTTCTTTTACTTTAACCAATTCTTTTGCCATAAGACCACCCGCAGTATTCTCATCGTATTTAAGGAGTTCTCGAATATCTTGGGCATGTTCGTCATCTTCAATTTGAGACATGACTTTTTCCTGTCGATCTTCAGACAATTCTAGGATGATATCAGCAGCATCATCTGTATCCAACTCAGTAACTTCGAGTGCAATCTCTTTAGCAGAAAGATTGTCTAAAATGGATTCGCGTATGTCGGGATCAACTTCCGCAAGTGCATCGGCAGTAGTTTCGCTGTCCAATAGCTTGACAACATAAGTTGCTTCATCTTGAGAGAGGAGTTGGATGATTTCAGCAACATCTGCATAATGCATTGGCTTAAACTTCCTTTTTAGCTTGGAATCTTCTTGTTCTTGAATTAAATTCTTAAGATTTTCTAAAAAGGGGGTGTCAATTTGAAATGTCGCCATAGTCAATCCTTTTTGTAAGCTGGATGAAGTCATCCCCTGAGAGCTTCTCAGGTCTGAGATCAAAGATACTATCTTCTCTTAAATTATCAGGAAGATTCAAGGTTTTTAAACTATTACGCAGTGTTTTACGTCTTTGCTGAAAGCTCAATTTCACTATTTTTTTTAAAAGAGCTTCATCACAGTCTAGATTGAGTTGCTCTTTTCTGGTCATCTGGATTACTGCAGAGTCTACTTTTGGAGGCGGATTGAAAACTCCAGGCGGGACACTAAATAGATATTCAGTTTTGTAATATAGTTGAGAAAGAACAGATAGAATACCGTATTTTTTTGAACCTGGAGGCTCGCAAATACGTTCTGCAACTTCTTTTTGGAACATGCCAGCAAAAAAGGGAATCCGAGTTTTGTTTTCAAGAACTTTAAATACTATTTGAGAGGAGATATTGTAAGGAAAATTACCGACAATCGCAAAAACATCACTTCCAAAAACCGCAGTGAGATCAAGTTTTAAAAAATCTCCTTTTATCAGGTTAAGTTGATCAGCAGTATAGGTATTTTGCAAAAATAGAATGGACTCTTCATCGATTTCTATTAAATGTAAAGCAGTAGTTTTAGGAACTAAAAATTGAGTTAAAACACCTGTTCCAGGTCCAATTTCCAATACATTTTGATATTGGTCGAACTTGAGTAAGTCAGCAATTTTTTTTGCAATATTGAGATCGGTTAAAAAGTGTTGCCCTAATTTTTTCTTTGGGCGTACCTTTTTCATGAGTGTTCTTGAATTAATTGCAGCTCTGTTCTAAAAAATAAAACCTGATCTCCAAACTTGGCATTTACTTTTTGCCTCAGTAGTTCTGCATCTTGGCTTAAATATGCCTCGAGTTTAGCTCTGTTTTCACAGTGGTACTGAACGGCATAGCTTATTCCTCCCGTATCTTGATCTGTAATGACTTTAAAAATCTTAGTATGTGTAAATTTTTGAGTAGCATGCATTTCTGGGATATGGTACTGCTCCATCCAATCCAACCAGATTTTTTCTACTGAGGGTTCAACATGAGCGGTGACGTTGTAGATTAGCATTTCAGTCGATTTTATCAAATCCAGTATAGGACACCAAAGCCTTTGGAATGATGATTCCATCATCCGTTTGGCAGTTTTCTAGCATTCCTGCTACCACTCTAGGCAAGGCTAACGAACTGCCATTAAGAGTGTGTACACTTTGCTTTTTACCCTCTTTTGATTTATACCTTAATTGCAATCGCTCTGCCTGAAAACTGTCGAAAGTAGATACAGAACTGATTTCCAACCAACGTTTTTGGGCGGTGGAGTAAATTTCAAAATCATAGGTCAGGGCAGAGGTAAACCCAAGATCTCCACCGCAAAGTCTTAAAATTCTATAGGGTAGTTCCAATTCTTGAAGGATAGTTTTTACGTGATCTACCATATTGTCAAGCGCCTTCATTGCATTTTGAGGTTCTTCGATACGGACAATTTCTACTTTATCAAACTGATGCAAGCGGTTTAACCCTCGAACATGAGCCCCGTAACTTCCCGCTTCTCTTCTAAAACAAGGGGTATAGCCTGTAAGGCAGACAGGAAGGTCTTTTTCTTCTAAAATGGTATCTCGGTAAAGATTGGTTAGCGGTACTTCAGCGGTTGGAATTAGGTATAAGTCATCATTTTGAACATGATACATTTGTCCCTCTTTATCTGGAAGTTGTCCGGTGCCAAATCCAGAAGCTTCGTTTACTAGGTGCGGAACTTGAACTTCTTTGTATCCAGCTGCGGTATTTTTATCTAAAAAATAATTGATCAAGGCTCTTTGAAGGCGTGCACCTTTACCTTTATACACAGGAAAACCGGCTCCTGTAATTTTGTTTCCCAATTCAAAATCAATCAAATCGTACTTTTGCGCTAATTCCCAGTGAGGAAGTGGACTTTCTCCCAATTCAGGGATGCTACCAGATTGGAACACTTCTTCATTATCTTCTTCAGAGTTTCCTGCTGGAACCGACTCATGTGGAACATTAGGGATTTGGGTTCTCAACTCATTAAGAGAAGCGGCAGTAAGTTGCAACCCTTCTTGAAGTTTTTTTGTGAGTTCTTTGATGCTGGCAGTTTCCTCTTTGAGTTCATTGGCCTTTGCTGTTTCACCGCTCTTGAAAAGCATCCCTATTTCTTTCGCCAAAGAATTGGCCTTAGCCAAGTGTTGATCGAGTTCCGCTTGCTGAGTTCTTCGCTTTTGGTCTAGGGCAATGATCTCATCGATTTTTTCAGTTGATTGAAAGTTTCGTTTTTTGAGTCCAGCTAAAAGCGCTTCTTTATTTTCTCTGATGTACTGCAATGCCAGCATAAAAAATGTTTTTGCAAAAATAAAGGAATTTTAATGCAAGCCCTTTTTGATTAGGCTTCTTTTGCAAATTTCTTTATCCTTTTTAAGTTGTGTTTTTAAGGCGTCTAAGGATTCGAATTTTTGTTCATCCCTGATTTTTTCTAGAAAAGAGATTTTTAATTTTTGACCGTAAAGGTCTTTGTCACAATCGAATAGATGTACTTCGAGGGTTTGGTGTTCCCCGTTGAGAGTGGGACGGGTTCCAATGTTCATCATGCCGTTAAAGCTATCGTTGTCGTTTTGGACTGTTACCAGATATACTCCAATAGGAGGAATTAACTTATAAGATTCAGCGACGGAAATATTGGCTGTTGGAAAATCTATTGTTCTACCTAGACCTTGTCCGCGAGTGACCGTTCCTGTCAACTCAAAATGACGACCTAAAAAATCATAAACAAGTTCAAACGCTCCAGCAGCAATAGCTTTTCTTACTTTGGTAGAGCTTACTGTAATTGATTCAATATCTTGTGCTGGAATAATGGTCACATCAAAGTGAAAGGTTTTTCCAAAGGAGATCAAGTCCTCAGCAGTGGCCTCTCTATTTTTTCCAAATCGATGATCATAACCTATAAAAAGACTGTCAATTTGAAGCTGATTTGCTAAAATATCTCTACAGAATTCAACTGCAGAAAGCCTCGAAAAGGTCTTTGAAAAGGGATGAATAATAAGATTATTAACCCCCAGCTTTGCTAGAACACTTTTTTTCTCCTCTAGAGTATCGATGAGTTTAATGTCTGATTCTTTTTGTAAAACCATCCTCGGATGAGGAAAAAAAGTAAGTATGGTCGCTTGAAGATTTCGCTTTTGGGCCAACTCAACTAAGCTTTTTATAATTTTTTGATGTCCAACATGAACCCCATCAAAGGTGCCTATAGTCAGTATGCATTTTGATTTTGGATTGTAATTTTCAATGTTTTGAAAAACATTCATAAGTGATAGCTAAATCTAATCGCTTGACAAAAGTACTGCAATATCCTCCAAAACTAAATTAGTTTCCTATTTTTAAGCCTGACTAGTTAAAAACCTCTAGTGGTAAAAGCATTAAACATAAAAACAACAACCTTAGCCCTTGTAATAGGCTGTTATTTTATCGGACAATTGGCATGGAGTCAAAACTCTTGGGAAAAAGTTGAAACCCTAAAATTAACTCAATTTCCAGAGCCTTTGGTAAAGGAGCAATTTTATAGGTACTTGCCTAGTTCAATAGACAAAAATCTATTGTCCTCAAAAGCATTGGTTATGGATCGTATCCTTTTACCAAATGAAAAAGGGGAGGAGGAGCTATTTTTGTTAAAGCCAGCTCCAGTACTGTCACCTAAACTTTCAGCCACGCATCCCAATATAAAAACTTATAAGGGCTTTAGTAAAAAAAGGCCAGAGGTAAAAGTTCGATTAAGTGCCCATCCCACAGGATTCAACGCTTGGATTAAACTGCCAAACCAATGGAATTTATTCATCCAACCCAAGAAAAACAGCAAAGGGATTCACTTTGTTTATCAAAAAACAAAAAACGACAGATTTCAGGATTTTGTATGTAAAACAGTACAGAGTAGAGACTCAAAGCAAAAAACAAGAAAGAGCTCTAATAAAACAACCAAGGTCAATAACGAAATTCATATTTTTAGAATAGCCATTGCGGCTACTGCGGAATACACTACCTATTGGGGTGACGACGATCCGAGTAATGGAACCAATATTGAAGATGCTTATGCAGCTTTGGTAAGTACAATAAATCGAATCAATCAGATTTTTGAGGATGAAATATCGATCCGGTTGGAGTTGGTTTCTGACGAATCATTAGTTTACGAAGATCCAGAAGCAGATCCTTTTACAGGTGAATTTGCAACTGAACTACAATCGACTATTGATGAAGTATTAGGGGATGATGCATATGATGTGGGTCATTTATTTGATTTTGGTGAGCCGAACGGAGATGCCGGTTGTATTGGCTGTGTTTGTGAATCTGGAATAAAAGCTCAGGGGTATAGTACACATCCTTTTGTCGATATTTATGGAGGTGAATATCGCAATGATTATTTTGATTTAGATTATGCAGCACACGAAATAGGGCATCAATTTGGCGCCTATCATACTTTTTCATACACCTCTGAGGGCACAGGAGTAAATGCTGAACCAGGAAGTGGATCCTCTATTATGGCATATGCTGGAATTACTGGCCCAAATGATGTCCAATTACACGGAGATCCTTACTTTCATTATTACAGTATTCAAAATATTAAAAATACACTTGATACTCTAGAATGTGCTGTCGTTGAACCTTTGACAAATGAATCTTTTTCAATTGACGCTGGACCTAATTACTTTATCCCAATTGGTACTGCCTATGAATTGTCAATTAATGAAATCGAAGGAGAGGGTTTAACCTATTGTTGGGAGCAGTTAGATGATGGAGAAATTACAACAGATAATTTTGGCCCCTTTAATAAGTCTGGAAGTACTGCCCGATCTCTTCTTCCAAAAGCAGTATCGTCTCGATTTATTCCAAATATGACAGATGTGTTATCGAATAACTTAACTCAACAAAATCCAACTATTGGTGATAGTTGGGAAACCGTTTCTATGGTTGGTAGAGATTTGAATTGGGGACTTACCGTTCGGAAAGATCAAGGAGATTATGTACAATTGGCTCAAGACAGAATGGAAATTACAGTTGTTTCAACCTCAACTCCTTTTGCGGTAAATTCTCAAAATGAGGATACTGTAGTTTGGAAAGGGGGCGCCTTTCAAACAATTGAATGGGATGTAGCCGAAACAAATACCACACCAATCAGTGTGGAACAGGTAGAAATATACCTTTCTGAAGACGGAGGAGCTGAGTTTGACCATGTTTTATCCCTGGACGCTCCAAATATTGGGGAGGCATCGATATTTGTTCCAAATACGATAGATACAGATCAAGCACGTCTAAAAGTCAAAGCAAAAGATGGGATCTTTTTTGCTGTCAACCGAGCAAATTTTACCATAGCATCCCGTGATGTAATTCTCAAATTTGATAGTTATACCTTTGAGAATTGTAACGACAATAGTATCCAACTTGATTTTGAAATTGAGCGTAAAGAGGATTTTACTTCTTCATTTTCAGTTGCAATTTCCAATTTACCCAGTGATCTACAGGCTTCATATTCAAAGGGGAGTTATTCCTCAAATGATACCAAAGGTTCAATTACATTAAGCGGGTTAAACGATCTTGCTGCAGGAGATTATGAGCTTGATATTGTTGCTCAATACGAGTCGGTAACCGAAATTTTTTCTTTACAATTGAATCAAAGAGAATCTTCTTTCGAAATCCCCGTACTATTGTCACCTCTTGATGAGGCTGAGGGAGAAAGTCTCACGCCTGAGCTTTCATGGGAGCCTAATGTTAATGCAGATAATACTAAAGTTCAAGTAGCCCTAGACGATACATTTCAAAATACAGTCGTAGATACGCTTGTTCGTCAAAACAGCCTTTCATTGTCCAAACTAGATTCAAATACTAACTATTATTGGCGAATCCAGGAGTCAAATAATTGTGGAATATCGTCTTTCTCAGAACCATTTAACTTTTCAACTACAGTAATCTCTTGTTTGGAAGTTACTTCATCTGCTATTCCTAAAAATATTCAAGATGCCGAAGACAATGTAAGTAAAGGGGTTACAACAGCATCTATAAATGTCAATTACGATTTGGCTATCCAAGACTTGGATATTTACGTTGATATTGAACATACTTATTTGGAAGACTTAACACTTTATCTCGAATCACCTGAGGGTATAAGATACCTCTTTGCTCGTCAATTGGGTGGGGACAAAAATGATTATTCAGAAACGATTTTCGATGAAGAGGCAGTTGTATCGATTGATCAAGGGACTCCTCCTTTTACAGGAAGATTTTCTCCCGAGGAGAGTATAGCTGATCTTTATGGAACTTCAGTTTTTGGAATATGGACTTTAATTATTGAAGATAATTTCCCAGAGGATACGGGTCGTTTGTTAGATTTCACTCTTGCGTTTTGTCTAGAAGGAACGCCACTTCTTAATAGCGATGGCGATAGTATCATAGATGAGGAAGATAATTGTCCTGAAATTACAAATGAAGATCAATCTGATATAGACAACAATGGAATTGGTGATGTGTGCGATATTTTCTCAGCTCTAAACCTTAACATATCAAAAAAAGATACTAGTTGTCCGAATAAGTCAAATGGCAGTATTTCCTTCAGTGCTTTGGCAGATTATCTATATAAGGCAGAGATTTTGGGAGACAATGGATACTCAAAAACTCTAACTTTTACAATTCAAGGAAATGGACTCTCAAATTTAGCGGAGGGAGTCTATTCTATATGTATAGCCTCAGCTTCATTTTCAGATTTTGAATACTGTTTTGAAACCCAAATCAACGCTCCTGAGCCACTTGAAGTGATTAGTTCAATTAATGCATTAAATTCAGAATTGAATTTATCTCTTGCTGGTAGCGAGCGTTATTTTATTTCTTTAAATGGCCAAGATTTAGAAGTTGTTTCTCAAGATAAAATCACACTCCCCTTAAACCAAAAGCTGAATAGAATCGAGGTAAAAACATCCAAGAGTTGCCAGGGTATTTATCAGGAGTGGATCAATACAAGTGAAGCCGCATCAGTTTTTCCTAACCCGATTATTGAAAATGCAAACTTGATTTTACCTGACAATGCCAAAGTTGATCTATTACTTTTGTCAGGTGCAGGAACCCCTCTGTGGCAAAGTGATGCTGTCCAGTCAGCAGGAGAAGCTATTCAAATCCCAATGGGTGCATTAAATCCAGGACTTTATTTGCTTCAAGTAATTTATCCTGAACGCATAGAAACTTTAAAATTATTGAAACGATGAGGCTGCGTATTTACTTTTTAAGTCTTATTCTCTTTTGGAGTTGCGGACCCGAACCCATACCTGAACCCCAAGCTACAATTCTTATCGCTCCAACAGATTTAAATGAGTGTACTACAGCTACGGTTTTAAGCGAAACTGAAAGTCAAGTAAAGTTTGAATGGACACTTGCTCTCAATACTGACAGTTATGAGTTGGTGGTTGTCAACACCCTGACAAATGCTAGATACGGAAAGACGTCTGCCTTGTTGACCGAGTCAATTATTTTACCTAGCGGTGCGCCTTATCGATGGTATGTAAATTCAAAATCTTTACTTTCTACGGCTGTGGGTAAAAGCAGTATACGGCAATTTTACTTAGAAGGGAGCCAGGATGAAAGTTACCTCCCTTTTCCAGCAGTTTTACTTCAACCTGAAAATCAATCAACAGTCGATCTCGACAGTTCAGGGAATTTTTCATTTGACTGGGAAGGTTATGATTTGGATGAAGATATTGAGAGTTTTGCTATTTATTTGGGAAAATCTGAAGATGATTTGGAACCAGTTCAAGAAGGTTTAACGGTTTCTCAGCTGAGTTTAAGCTTGGATGCTGGAGAGCGTTATTTTTGGCAAATTATCACCCTTGATTATGAAGGAAATACATCCAAATCAGAGGTATATAGCTTTCAAACTGCGGGCTGACACTACTTTCCGTTAAAGAGATTCATGGTGTTTTGAAGACCTTGAAGTCCAAAGCTTTCAACAGCTTCTCCGCATCGCTTAAGCCGTTCGGGGAGTAGAGTGTCTTCCTGTTGTGTCCATTGATCTAAAACAAATTTTACTTGATCAAAAGGATTTGTTTCTGCTCCTATACCAAATCGTAGACGTGCGTAATTGGGAGTGTTCAATTCAGATTCTATATCCTTTAGACCATTGTGTCCTGCAGGACTACCTTTGGATTTTATTCGGATGGTACCGAAAGGTAGGTGCAGTTCATCCGTCAATATAAGGATGTTTTGGAGGGGAATTTTTTCTTTTAATGCCCAATGCCTTACCGCTTTACCACTCCTATTCATAAAAGTACTGGGTTTGATCAAAATAAACTGTCTCCCTTTCTTTTTAAATGAAGAATATGAAGCTAATTTTTTAATTTCCCAGGTACACTCATAGATTTCTGCCAAAAGATCGAGTATACGAAAACCTACATTGTGTCTTGTATTTTCATATTCTAACCCAATATTCCCCAATCCGACAATTAAGAATTTATGCATGGCTAAAGATCGATCTTTTTTAAAAAAGCGTTTAAAAGAAAACATGTACTAAAATAAAAAAAGCATGTGATACCTCACATGCTTTTTTATCTTTGGAAAGGATGAATTAATTTTCAGTTGCTGCTTAAGGAGTTTCTCCTCCTTCTGTGCTTTCAGCTCCTTCCTCAGTTCCTTCTGTAGTCTCATCCAGCTCGTCAATTTCTAATTGCATTGATGCTCTTGAAGTACGTACTTGACATACAACTGTATTGTCTGGGTGAAGAATAGTAAAATCTTCGGTTTGTAGTTGAGAGGTATAAAGTTTATTTCCCAATTCAAGCTCGGATATATTTGCTATAATAAAATCAGGTAAATTTTTAGGTAATGCCTTAATACGTAATTTACGTTTGTTACGAATTAGAACTCCTCCACCAATCAAAACCCCAGGTGCCGCCCCTTCGAGCTTAACAGGAATATTCATTGAGATTTCCTTATCGTTAAATAGACGGTAAAAGTCAACATGAAGTATTTTGTCTGTTAGTGGGTGAAATTGAATATCCTGAAGAATGGCGTTTATTTGATCACCTCCATTAAGTTCAATGACTACCGTGTGAGCATTGGGTGTGTACACTAGTTTGCTGAAACCCAGTTCCGGTGCAGCAAAGTGAAGGGGTTCTCCTCCACCATACAATACACAGGGAACTTGTCCAGCATTACGTATGGCTTTAGTAGCTACTTTGCCCACGCTTTCTCTTTTAGATCCTTTAATTGTAATCGATTTCATTAAATTGTTTTTACATTATAAATTTTGAACTTATCGACTCATTGTAATGCACATTTCGCATTACCTCGGCGAATAACGGGGCGCAAGTTAATACTTTTACTTTAGGGTGACTAACTTTTGGTGGAATAGAATCTGTTACGATCAATTCTTCGAGTTGTGACTGTTCAATTTTTTCATAAGCATCACCGGAAAGCAAGGCATGGGTACATATCGCACGTACTGAAAGAGCACCTCTCTCTTTCATCAAATCAGCAGCTTTGGTAAGTGTTCCAGCAGTATCGACCATGTCATCAACCAAGATTACATTTTTACCCTCTACATTACCGATGAGCTCCATATGGGAAATTATATTTGCTTTTTCTCTTTGCTTGTAACTAATTACAACGTCACTGCTAAGGAATTTGGAATAAGCATAAGCGCGTTTTGATCCACCCATATCTGGTGAGGCAATTGTTAAATCAGATAATTTTAATGAATCGATATAAGGAAGAAAGATAGTAGAAGCAAACAGATGATCAACAGGTTTTTCAAAAAAACCTTGAATTTGGTCAGCATGTAAATCCATGGTGATGATTCTCGTAGCACCACCAGATTCCAAGAGTTTTGCGATTAATTTAGCACCAATTGGAACTCGAGGCTTGTCTTTTCTATCCTGTCTAGCCCAACCAAAGTAGGGCATGACGGCTGTTATATGTCTTGCAGAAGCTCGTTTTGCAGCATCTAACATTAAAAGCATTTCCATTAAGTTTTCAGAAGATGGGTGGGTAGATCCTATAATAAAAATCCGAGCACCCCTTACAGACTCTTCAAAGGAGGGCTGAAATTCACCGTCACTGTAACGGGAAAAGTTGACCTTTCCTACCTCAATTCCAAAATGATCTGCGATTGCTTTACCTAATGCTGTACTTTGAGTACAGGCAAAAATTTTTGCGGGAGTTTCCATAGAGAATAGTTCTTGACAAATGTAAAAATAAATTAATGCTAAACCTTATCGAAAAATTTAAATACTGGGCTTAAATATTTTATTATTTTTGTCCCTTAATTTAAAAATTACCACTTGCCTCGGTGGCGGAACTGGTAGACGCGCTGGATTCAAAATCCAGTTCTTTCGGGAGTGTGGGTTCGATTCCCACCCGAGGTACTCAATAAATCCGCAACTAATTGTTTAACATGAAGTTGGGGATTTTTTTCTTATCAAATGGCAACATATTGGCAACAAATCATGTGTTTTGTCGTAAAATGTAAACCCTAAAACTTCTCAACCACTCCTATCCCAAACTCAGGGGGCATGGGTTTTATAAAACGGTTTTTTTATTTGAGCAGGGGGTTGGGATTTGATATGTAAGCTATTCTCACTATTTTAGAGGTATTATTAAACATAAATCAATTAAAATGAAAAAAAATTATTTATTGCTTATCATTTTGGTTATAGTTAGTTGTACCAAAGACGAACCTACAACAATTATACCACCAACATCTAATGAGCTTCCGCCTCCATCGTTTAGCATACCTCCTGTTTCACTTAATCTTGAACCTGACTTCGAGTACAATGGCGGAGATATAACTATTGCCAGTAAAGAGGATTTTCTCAAATATAGAGGTTTAGTAATTAAAGAAGTATCAGGAGACTTCAATATTACGGTTGATTGGGCCTTTTTAGATGGTTCTAGCGATGATCCTAGTAGTGTAACCAAGAATATCGAGATTATAGAAGGAGACGCCACAATCGTTACTAATAACGAATTTTCCATGGAAAGTCTTGTGCGAGTTGATGGAGTTTATTCGGTAGAGGGTCATGATATTCGAGATGATAATCTCTTGTATGCTAAAAAAATTAAATTGAGTTATGAAGAAAATTATGAGGTTAAACCTGTTTATTCTGATGGAATTGAAATTAATTTAAATGTAGGTAAATGGAAAATTAAAAAATCAAAAGAATTTGAAGGTATAGCATCCAAATCGCAAAATTCTTCAAAAGTTAACAATTTGAACTCCATTTCTATTGTTATGTATCATACATCTTTATTAGCTAATGCTATTTTTGATGCTACCAATCTTCCTACAGTAAGGGATGTTGCGCCTGAAATGCCAGAGACAGCTATCTATCCAACCTTCACACAAACTGAAAGTACACTAGATGGTGTTATTGAATCTGAATCAGTCGAACAAATAACTTTAGGTGGCCATATTAAGGTCAATAAAATAATTTCGAATTCTTTAGAGATATTAGCAATAAACAACACCGCACTGGATAACTTAACGGTTCAATCAACTTCAGTAAAAGAAATTTCAATGCCATTATTAACAACAATAACAAGCCTAATCTTAGATTGTAAAATAGTTAAAGAATTTGTTGCCCCTAAATTAGTTTCTTTAGATACTTTAACATTAACTGGTATTTCTGTGGTCACTTTAGAAGCTGTTGAAACAATTGGAACGCTTACTGTTGTTAGTGGGAATGAAATAAATTTACCAAGTGTTGAGACAATTTCCACTTCAACCTTACCATATAATGTTAGATTAAATGCATCTTCTGCTTCGGGTCTTTCTTCAGGACCAACTGGTGGAGGAGGCGGAGGGACTTCATCAAGTTCATCCAGCAGCAGTTCATCATCATCCAGCGATGATCATAACTCTGGAGGTGCTGGTCATAATTCTGGAGGAACGGGTGGATGATTTTTGAATCTATACAAATTTTTTAAGGGGGGGTCTTTAGCGACCCCTTTTTGATGCTCTTAAAACCCCTTTTTTTAAAATTTCAGGGAAATAATCCGTCATTCTACTTATAATATTATCTCCTTGATAATAAGGAAGACCTACTTCTGAATCAGATCTATAGTTATAGGGAAGATAAAATCGATCGTAAAACTTGGCTCTTACAGGTAGTTTCCTACCGTATTTTCTAATAGGTAATGGCAAACTAAAATCAAAACCAACCATTGTTCCGTAATTCGTTTTTTTATAAAAAAGCCCGATAAATCGTTGACCTGAAAATCTTCTTATTTGCGCTGTATAACCCACATCCCCTAAAATATAAGAACCATATCTAAAAGTAAGATCCATATCATATTTATTAATTCTATAGGTAAGGTCTGAGAAAAAATCTAATCTTAGATCTGTATTTAAATCGTAATATAAAATTAAATCTTTATTGAGTCTTCCGAATCTAGTTAATCCTAAATGAATATTCATTCGTAATTTATCTTTATAAAGAAACTTTAGGTAATTGGTTGTAATACCAAGTCTATTGAAGGTAAAAAAACCAAAATTGAAATTTAAAAAACTTGATTTATCAATTTTAAAGTCATTAGATAACCTTAAAAGCCCAACTTGAGGCTCCTTATAACCTAAATCATCAAATTCTGGAACATTATAATAAGTTTCAAAATTAACCCCTTTTGAAAGGTCGGTACTCAGATAGGGTTGAAAATTAACCCTCTGACGAATAGGATTATCAAAGTTTCCCAGAGTATAATCCAACTGAAACCTGAGGCTCAAGTCAGTTTTGAAATACGAATTATTTAACGTTTTTTCAGTATTGTATTTTTCATCTGTAAAATCAATTGTAGCTACAGATAAAAAATCTTCAATTGTACTATTTTTAGTTTTAAGTTTAGCGTAGTCACGAGAAGTAAATCTCATCTCTACAATCGGTACTCCTTTATTTAGAATGACAACTTTTGCATTAGAAGCCTTTGTACTTATATTAATTAGCTCCAAGACTTGATAAAGACCATCTGCAGGAAATCTATAAAGGTTGTCTTCGTAGAACAGTGTATATTGATCTTCTTTATAAAATTCTTGTAAATTTTCAAATCCATGTTCTTGAAGAACTTTTACGTTTTGCGAGTTTGCAAATTTAAAAAACAGAAGAGCTATAAAAGCATATTTTATCATTAGATAGGTATTTAAATAAATATGCTCATTATAAATGCGGTCTCACCTGTATTATTATTTAATTGTAATAATAAAATAATTAATATTTAATATTATAATCTTTTTATACTTACTATTTTATTTCGTTTCATTTACAAAAAACTGAATTACAGTAGTTTGTTGTAGAAAATCTTAGTTATTGCAATATTATTACATATCATCTATATTCTTTTCTTTTTAATAGAATTTAATATTATGAAATGGTATTTAATTAAAACCAAAAATAAACAAACTCTTAAGGCTTACGATTATTTTAATCTTTTAGGCATAGAATGTTATGTCCCTTGTAAGACTAATATAAGTAAAAGAGGCAACAAACGAATTCCCCTTTTAAATGGGTATGTATTTATTTCGTTTAACGAAACCATAGATTATGATCTGGTTAATTTAAATCCATACTCTACAAGTATTATAACAAAAAACGGTCAACCCATTTTGATTCCAGAAGAACAAATGCGCCTTATGATCGATCATATAGAATCTAGATACAGTCATAAAGATTTTAAGTCACGTAATGTTGGTGATTTTATTGAAATTAACACGGGCTCTCTAAATGGCCTAATGGGTCAGATCATTGAGATTAGAAATAATAAAATTTATTTACAAATTGAATCTTTATCTGCACAGGTAGAGATTCAATACGCTAAATAAGATTAATAACATACAAACAATCTAATATTGAGTTAGCTCAAAAGGCGAAGCCATGAAAAAAATCATCTTTTTATTTACTTTATTTATGAGCTTTCATTCATTTAGTCAATCTAATGATGAGCTGTTTAATTATTATTCTCAGATGAAGTCACAAGGCTTTACTGATACTCAAATTAAAGATATAGCACGCTCGAGAGGGTACAATATTGATCAGCTTTTAAAAGGGTCAAACAACAACTTAAAAAATAACTCCAGTATAAATACACTAGAAAAAGATCCTACTCTTCAAAGTGATTATTCAAATTATGTTAAGCCTAAGATAGATTCAACTTCTAATGAAAACGTTTTTGGAAGTCACTATTTTAAAAATATTCGTTTTGATTTTTCACCCCAGGTTAACATTGCCACTCCCTCAAACTATCAATTAGGACCAGGAGATGGCTTAATTATCAGTTTGTGGGGTGCATCACAGGCCACTTATCAACTTGAGATTGATAGAGAAGGAAAAATCCTTATCGATGGCTTAGGCCCTATTTATTTAAATGGATACACACTTCTTGGAGCTAAAGCAAGAATAACAAATGCACTCTCTAAAATTTATATGGGATTGAATAGTAAGATCGAACAGGAAAAAGTTAATTTAGACCTTAGTTTGAGTGCTACACGAAGCGTATTTGTTTCTATTATAGGACAGGTAAAAGCACCGGGGATTTATACATTAAATGGTATGTCTTCCCCCATTCATGCTTTGTACGCTGCTGGAGGGATTAGCTCACAGGGAAGCTATCGAAATGTTCAGCTGGTTAGAAAAGGTAAAGTGATTGACACAATTGATCTCTACCAATATTTTAATGCCGGGGATTTATCTGATCTGTTTTTAAAAGACCAAGATGTGATTCGAGTTCCCTATTATCAGAATAGAATTACCCTAGAGGGAGAGGTTAAGTTTAGTGGAAGCTTTGAGCTAAAAGAAAATGAAACTTTAGACGATTTAATTCAATACAGTGGTGGATTTACTCCCAAGGCTCAAAAGGATAATTTTTTAATCTCTCGAATCGATAGTTCAAGTTATACTTCAATTTCCACTAGTAAAAGTAATTTTAATCTAGAGTCAGGAGACAAGGTATTTGTTTATTCGATCTCAGATCAAGAAAATCAAAAAGTGAGTATTTCTGGTGAGGTTCTTATTCCTGGTTCTTACAGCCTTTCTAGTTTAGAAACAATTCAGGATTTAATTAAAGTATCAAAAGGTTTTACTAGGGACGCATACCCCTTGTATGCAAGTCTATACAGAAGACATAATAATGCAAAAGAAATGCTACTTAGTGTAGGCTTAGATTCAAAGGGTTTTGATATAAATTTAAATGAACCTCTCCAAGAACAAGACTCTTTGGTGGTTTACAATAAAAATCAATTTATAGTAAAAGATAAAGTACAGGTTTTAGGTAGGGTTTCAGAGCCTGGACTTTATGATTTATATCAGGCCATGAGTGTACAAGATCTTTTGGGTCAGGCCCAAGGGATCACTATAGCAGAAAATAAAATAACTATAATTGTTTCCTCTAGGGATGAAATTCAAAACGACTATAAGAAAAGGTTTGAATTCGACTCATTTGATTTAAAACAACTTGCAACCACTTATCTAAAGCCTGGAGATATAGTTTCTGTTTCAGAAAAAAATCAGGTTGAATCAATCTCAATACAAGTACAAGGTGAGATTAAAAATCCTGGTACTTACATACAAACTAAAAGGGAAAACAGTTTGAAAAATCTTATTGAGCTCTCGGGAGGTTTTACTGATTTTGCAAGCGAAAATTCTATTTACATCAAAAGAGAGTTGGCTATACAAACAAATCAGCTTTTAAATGATAGTTTAGTTTTACAAGATCAAAAAAATGAGACTAAATTTACTTTTATACCTGTGGTCGATTTGAATGAGGCTTATTTTTTTCAGGATAAAGACCAGCTTATAATTGGAAAAAAATCTAATGACATTACCATAAATGGAGAGGTAATAAAGCCTTCAATAGTAAAATTTAAAGGCTCTGGTTTAAAGTTCTACTTAAAAAAAGCTGGTATAAATTCTAATGGAAGTAAAAAAGAGATTATAGTAATCTATCCCAACAAAGACGTGAGTGCCACAAAAGATATTTTGTTTTTTAAAAAATATCCTAAAATCACTCCTGGAAGTGAAATTCTGGTTGGAAAAAAACCCGAGCGAGCAAAAATTAGTACTCAAGAACTCATAGGTATTTCTTCTGGCCTTTCTACCCTAGTAATAGTGCTTTCTAGTCTTTTATCCCCTTAATAAAATGAATACTAATAATCCTCATTTACAGGAAGACGAAATTGATTTAGTTGCTCTTTTAGCAAAACTTTATCAGAAGAGAAAATTTATAATAAAGACTATAGTGATTTTTGCTGTGGTAGGAATTTTTGTAGCCTTGGTCTCTAAAGAGGTCTTTAGGGCAAAAGGAGTTTTTGTTGTTCAGAATTCAGAAAAACAAGTCAGCTCTTCCATCAGTGGTTTAGCGGCCCTAGCGGGGGTAAACTTACAGTCTGAAGCCATGGGGGATATACCCCCTTCCTTATATCCTAATATCGTCGGAGGTATAACATTTAAACTTGCTCTATTTAGTACCGTATTAGATTCTTCAGGGTTAACCTATAAAGATTATTTGCTCTCTAGGGCAAGTTCACCAGTATCCCTATTAAAAAAATATACTATCGGTATTCCTGGTTTACTTGCAAAAAATTTTCGATCAACCAGTCAGCAAAACACTCAATCTTCGGGTGGTCTTAGGCAACTTAGTGAGCAGGATTTTGAGCTAACTGAACTTTTAGAGGAACTGATTCAGGTAGAGGTTAATGAAAAAGAGGGCTTTATTTCCCTCAGTGCTATGGACCAAAATCCCAAATATGCTGCAGTGGTAGCGGCAAGAGCTTTGGAATTGCTTCAGGATTTTATTACTACCTACAAAACAGAAAACGCCAAAAAAATTCTATCCTATGTCGAAAAGCAGTATGAATTAAAAGAGCAGCAGTATTTGGAGGTTCAACAAGAGTTAGCTGAATTTAAGGACCAAAACAAGAACATCTCAACGGCTGTATTTGAATCAAATTTACAGAAGATACAAACTCGTTATGATTTGATATACGGAGTTTATCTGGAACTTTCCAAACAACTAGAACAAGCTAAATTGCAAGTAAGTAAGGATATTCCTAATATATCAATGATTGAGTCGATTTATGTTCCTAATAAAAGAGAAAGCCCCAAAATAGCCCTTATACTAGTAATATATACTTTTTTGGGTTTTGTACTTTCTTGTGGTTGGGTTTTGGTCAATGAACCTTTACAGCAAATCAGTCGTCAGGTTAGAAATTGAAAATATAGAAGAACCAGCCATTGTATATTTTGATATCTCCCTTGAGTGAGATTTCTTTTATCCTTTTATCAATCTTATTCTTGCTGAAAGCTATTTTTAATTTGAAACCGGAATCATTAGATTTATTTTCAATTTTTCTCTTTAATTGATCGATTACCTTAGGGGCATAAATTTTGATATAACTATCTGAATATTCATTAAAAACATCAAGTTCAAAAATTTCATTTAATTGTGAAGTCGGTTTTATCATTAAAAAATCAATTATTTCTGATTCCTCTACTGTTAGGGGAATAATTATATTTTTAAATGTGATGTATTGATCTTGTTTTAAGATTTGTATGTTTTTAAATTTTCTAATATTAAAGAGTCTTATGGTTATAAATAGGAATAAAGCAATAAGAGCTAATCGTAGGATGTTTTTTCTAGTTTTTTGTGTAACATAAACTTTTTCAAGCAGGTCTTTAGGCTCAGAAAAATTTTCTAATAAATCTAATAACGCTATATTTTTAACTTCAAATTTATATTCTTGATCGATGTCTAAATAATAAAGTGTGTCCTTGTGTACAACCTTAAAATGATAATCACTAATTTGCGATACTCCTTGGAGGAATCTATATTTTAAAAGTTCAAAATCAACAAGATAAATATTGTCTTTTTTAAAAAACAAACTTCTATTATCATCTAGATGAATAATATTTTTTTGATTGTTATTAAAAAAGGTAAAATCATTTTTAAGAGTACCTATTTTACTGAACTTTTTATCACTGAAATCAAAAGACATCAAATCCAGTAAATGGTTATTGGATTGATACAAATTTGAGTTTGTACCGCCTAGAAAATAGACTTGATTTCCTTTTTTATGATGAATTGAGTGTCGTCTAACTTCTGGCTGATAGGAATCTTTATCGATAATAACTTTATTCCACTGTTTATTTTCAAAATCGAATTGAATTACAGCATTTCTTTCTTCAAAGAATCCAGAACCAAAAAAAGAATAAATAGAGTTTTGGTGAAATATCATATTAGCTCCTAAAAAAGCTTTGCTTTGTTCTGAAAAGTCATTTCGAATTAGTGAGTCCTTTTTAATAGAAAAGACTTCCCCCATGTCTGATCGTACAAAGAAATTATTATCGTTATAACCCTTAACAATTAAATAGTTTTTTGAATTGAAATCATTTAAGTCGTTTGATTTTTTTATAGAAAGCGGATTTAAAAAAAAACTATCCTTATCAATTTTTACGATACTATTGTTAAAAATTAATTGTAAATTATTGCTGTCTGAAGAAAAAAACCTGAGTGAATCAACATCAAATTGGGTTTGATTGATCGGTTTATTTTGACTAAAAGCAAAGCAAAGAGTTCCTATTACCAGTAATGAAAAGTATACTAATTTCATATCGGGCAATATACACAATACTACTGATCTTTTTTAGAATCTTTTTTACATCAGCCCAAGAGGAATTTGAAATAGAAAACTTTCTTTTTGATTCCAATGAGTATAAATTAGTAAAATCTTCAAATGATAGAATTCTGCTTTTAGGTAAAAAAAACTACGTAGATGTTTTTCAAAATAAAATTATACCTTATTCAAACCTTTTAGACTCTCTTTTTTTAGACACTGAATTTAAATATTTTAATTATGTAAATATTGATGATAAAATTCATCTAATAAATCCAGGTGGCGGCTATGTATTGGAGTTTGATTATAAATCCCTAAAACGCATTGATAATTCGAGTAACTTAAGAGCTTATTATCAATCTGAGACCTTTTCATACAAGGGAGATATTTATCAATTTGGAGGCTATGGTTTTTTCAAATATAATGCTCAACTTTTGAAATTTGATTTCAGAATTAGAGATTGGATTTTAGTTGATTTGATCCTTGATCAAAATTTTGGTTTTGTGGATCCACTAGTTTTAGTTTATCAAAACAAACTTTTAATTTATTCAGAGAAGGTAATTAATAATTTTTTTGGTCAAAAGCAAAGTAATCCTTTTGTTTACTCTTACGATTTAGATTCAAAAGAAATTGATAAGATTAAATTTGATTATAAAAAATTTGATTTTTTATCTGGAGATCCAATGTTTAAAATTAGTAATCGTTTCACATTTAAGGGTTTGTTTTATATCCCCAACTATTCCAATCCAAAGGAGCTTTACAGCTTTGATTTTATAAACAACCAGCATCAAATAAATACACTATCTGCGCCAATTGTATCTGAGGGCAATGTTGAAATACTAGAGGATCAGTTATATTATATCTCAAAAGTACAAAGTACTAATCTGTCATATTTAGCTAAAAGTAGTATTTTAAATACTACTGATATGGGCTCTATTAGATCAGCCTTCTATTTAATTTATGTTATAGTGGCATTATTGTTCTGTATTAGTTTTTATCTGTTTAGAATAAAGAGAGTATTTCTTCTTGAGGGTAAAAATTTAAAAAGGGGACTTAAAAAAGTAAGATTAGATTATGATCAGGTCTATTTTTTAACCAAGCTCGGTGAGGAAAAAACAGTTAACAACGCAGATTTAATACGTTATTTTGATCGTGATTCTAAGAGTTATGATCTAAATATAAAGAGAAAAAATAATATGATCTCTACTCTTGAATTTAAAATCGAATCTGAATTTAAGACCCATTTATTTGAAAAAGTCACCTCTCCCATTGACAAGCGTCAAGGGATTTATATATTAAAAAAGAAACTTACCCTAGCTGATAAAAAGAGCTAAATAATTCGTTATTCACATTTAAAATTCTGATGTATCCTTTTGTAAAAAGGACCTTAGATGTATTGTTATCTATCATAGGGATACTACTAAGTGCACCTTTACTTTTGACGGCCATTTTTTTATTGATCTTCTCTGGAGAATTTTCTCCTGTCTACTTGAGTTATAGAGTGGGTAAAGAGGGGCGATTATTCAGGATGTATAAACTCCGAACCATGAGTTCTAAAAAGCCCTCTAAGAGTCCTCTTACAGGTTACAATGACAATCGAATCAGCTTTATAGGGCGTTTTTTACGATTTTCTAAAATTGATGAACTGCCACAGTTTTTCAATATTCTAAATGGAGATTTGTCTTTTGTTGGGCCCAGACCAATGCTTCCTGAGGTATTTATGTATTATTCCAAATCGGTTCAAAAGACCTTAAATACGATACGTCCCGGAGTAACGGGAATTGGCTCAATTGTCTTTAGAAATGAGCAGGGTCTTTTTCAAAAAGTAAAAGGCTCTTATGAGGCATTTTACAAACAGGAGATCGCTCCTGTAAAGGCGGACTTGGAGCTATGGTATATAAAGCAATACAGTTTTAAGGTTGATTTTAAGATTTTAATCTATACGGTAGTGGCTGTGGTTTATGGTCAGGTAAAGTCTATTGACAGGCGCTTTAAGAATTTACCTTCTATCGAGATTGTCAAGCAGGGTTTTGACTAGCAGTAGGGGTCAAAAGAAACATTAAAAAAAATATTAGATGATTGGAATAATAGGACAAGGATTTGTTGGAAATGCAGTTTATCAAAAGTTTAAGAATTATTTTGATGTACACACTTTTGATTTAGATACTGCTAAAGCAAATGCCTCGTATGAAAAAGTAATTAAGAATAAAATAATTTTCATTTGTCTTCCAACACCAATGAATCTTGATGGATCTTGTAATACTTCGATAGTTGAGGGTGAAATTGAAAAGTTAGATAATCTTGGTAAATATACCATAGTTGTAAAGTCAACGATAATACCAGGGACCACAAAAGCGTGGAATAAAAAGTACAACTCTGATATTGTATTTAATCCTGAATTTTTAACTGAGAAAAATGCCGTTAAAGATTTTGAAAATCAAAAGCATATTGTTTTAGGAGGTCCTAATCAAGCTACTGAAAAAATTAGAAAAGTCTTTGAAGTTGTTTTTGAAAAAGCTAAAATCTCTTGTGTAGAAGAAACAGCAGCTGAACTTTTAAAATACTACTTAAACACCTTCTTGGCTGTTAAGGTCTCCTTCGCAAACGAGATGTATCTGTTATCTCAAAAATTAGAAGTGAACTATGATAATTTGCTTTCAATGGTTTTAGAAGATCAGCGGATAGGGAAGACGCATTTAAATGTTCCAGGCCATGATGGTGATTTTGGATATGGAGGACACTGTTTTCCTAAAGACACAAAGGCCTTAATTAAATTAACAGAAGATTTGGGTGTAGTTAATCATGTTTTGAAAGCTACAGAGGCTACGAATGCAAAAGTTAGGAAAAATAAGGACTGGGAGAAAATGGAAGGATGGACTGTATTATGAGAAAAATATTACTCTTAATAATTTTATTAATCTCTTGGAAAGGATTTTCTCAATCTACAAATGGGATGTCAGGGCTTATTCATATACCCTCGGCCAGGATGCTTGAGGATGGGCAGCTCGTTTTAGGTGCGGCTTATATTCCTAAGCCTTATTTTTTTAGATATGGCCGAAACGAAAATCCTGGATTAAATACTTATATAACCTATGGAATTTTACCATTTTTAGAAATTATGTTTAGGTACACTCATGAATTAAATTTACCAGTAAACCCTCAAACTAAATATTTTCCAGATCGAATGCTTGGTTTTAGAGGAGGAATTATTAAAGAAAAAAAATATTTGCCTGCTGTAGTTATTGGTTTTCATGATCCATCATCTCTTATAGGTACTGCTGATGGGGCAACTAATTATGCTGCTTCTTATTTTGTGCTAAGTAAAGTTTTAAAATCAGATTTAGGAAAATTTGATTTTTCTATAGGTTACGCCCAAGATTTTTTTGATTTACGTTTTAAAGACATCGAAGGTCTTTTTGGAGGGGTGTCTTTTACTCCAAAACTTTATGATAAAATCAATTTTATAATTGAAAACAATTCCAAAGGGATTAATACCGGAATAAAAATGATTTTCTTGTCAAGATTCAATTTGATGCTTGGACTTTGGAATCTTGATAAACCTACTTTTTCCTTTAACTATTTGTTTTAATACTACCGACAGTAGTGAAAATGAATATAAAAATGCATAAATAAAATGGAATTTATTAAATGATAAATTTTTTAAAAAATATTAAAAAACCCACCATGGTTTTTTTAATTAAGGCTTTTGAAGAATTAAAAAATAAAATGACTACTGAACCTAGTCGAATAAAATTTAATTGGTGATGAATATTGAATTAAGTAATAAGACGATTCTAGTAACAGGAGGTGCAGGTTTTATTGGTTCAAATTTATGTGAAGCTTTACTTAATAAAGGGAATAAAGTAGTTTGTCTAGATAATTTTGCTACAGGCTACAGAAAAAGTATTGAAGAGTTTATCAATGATACTAATTTTACCTTAATTGATGGGGACATTAGAAAACTAGAGGATTGTTTAAAAGCAACCAAGGATGTTGATTATGTGTTACACCAAGCAGCACTAGGCTCAGTTCCAAGATCCATAAAAGATCCAATTACTTCAAACGATGTAAATGTAAGTGGTTTTTTGAACATGCTTGTTGCCTCAAGGGACAATGGTGTGAAAAGGTTTGTATATGCTGCAAGCTCATCAACTTATGGTGATTCAGAGTCCATGCCAAAAGTTGAGGATATCATCGGCAAACCCTTATCTCCCTATGCTATTACAAAATATGTAAATGAATTATATGCTGATATTTTCTCAAAAACTTATGGTCTTGAAACAATTGGTCTCCGTTATTTTAATGTTTTTGGTAGAAATCAAGACCCAAACGGTGCTTATGCAGCAGTAATCCCAAAATTTGTAAGCCAACTTATAAAAGGAGAATCTCCAGTAATTTATGGAGACGGAAATTACTCAAGAGATTTTACCTACATTGATAATGTAATACAAGCGAATTTATTGAGTATGGTCACAACAAACCAAAAAGCTATCAACACTATCTATAATGTAGCCTATGGAGACAGAAATACATTGAATGATTTAATGAGATACCTTAAGGAGTATTTATCTGAATTTGATTCCAAAATTTCAAATATTAAGGTTATTTATGGCCCATATAGAGCAGGTGATATACCTCATTCACACGCAAATATAGATAAGGCAAAAGAAAATTTAAATTATGATCCACAGTTTACATTGCAACAGGGTTTGAAAATAGCTGTAAAATGGTATTGGGAAAATTTATAAATTAAATTTGAAAAAAGATAAAATAGCAATCATCGGTTTGGGGTATGTAGGCTTACCATTGGCAAGGCTTTTTGCTACAAAGTATTCGGTTATTGGGTTTGATATAAATTCAGATAGAGTAGATGAGATAATGACTGGTATAGACTCTACCTTAGAGGTAGATAACAAAACCTTACAATCTGTCTTGGTTGGTGAAGATTCAGAAACAAATGGATTATTTTGTACAAATAAGCAGGATCAGATAAAAGACTGTAATTACTATATTATAACAGTTCCAACTCCTGTTGATAAAAATAACAGGCCCAATTTAACACCTTTAATTAAGGCAAGTGAAACAGCCGGTGCAGTCTTAAAAAAGGGAGATATTATAGTTTATGAATCTACCGTGTATCCTGGCTGCACAGAAGATGATTGTGTGCCAGTATTAGAAAAAAAATCTAAATTAAAATTTAATGAAGATTTCTATGTTGGTTATTCACCTGAGAGAATTAATCCTGGAGATAAAGAGCATACCATAGAAAAGATATTAAAAGTAACTTCAGGATCAACGCTTGAAGTTGGAAAAAAGGTAAATGAATTGTATAAATCTGTCATTACAGCTGGGACTCATTTGGTACCAACTATTAAAGTTGCTGAAGCATCTAAGGTTATTGAAAATTCTCAAAGAGATATCAATATTGCTTTTATGAATGAACTAGCCAAGATATTTAATCTTTTAGATATCAACACCCATGATGTATTGGAAGCAGCAGGCACTAAGTGGAATTTTCTTCCATTTAAGCCAGGTTTAGTTGGAGGACATTGTATTGGAGTTGATCCCTATTATTTAGCACAAAAGGCTCAAGAGAATGGATATCATCCTGAAATTATTTTAATAGGGCGAAGGATAAATGATGGAATGGGAAATTATGTGGCTTCTGAGATTGTAAAATGTATGATTAAGAAAAATATTACTGTAAACGGTTCTAAGGTACTTATTTTAGGAATTACGTTTAAAGAAAACTGCCCAGATATTAGAAATACTAAAGTAGTAGATCTTATATATGCTTTAAAAAATTACGAAATTAATATTACTATTCATGATCCTTGGGCAGATCAAGAGGAAGTTAAGCACGAATATGGATTAGAATCTTTAAAATCCATACCCGATGAAAAATATGATGCAATTGTATTGGCTGTATCACATAACAAGTTTAAAGATATTAATTTGAAATCAATTAGAACAAATCAATCTATCGTTTATGATGTTAAAGGATTTTTAAATGATTATACTAAAAGATTATAATGAAATTTGAAAATTTTGATATTGGTCATGAGTTTATTATTGTAGAAGAACTTGTTTCTTTAATTGATTTTTTTTTGCTAAATGAAAATAAGTGTAATATATGTGTTTCAGGAGGGTCATCTCCATCAGAAATACTAAAGTTACTATCAAAAGCAATTGATTTTGATGATAGAACATGTTTTCTTTTAACAGATGAGAGAATTGTTGATACTAGAAGCATTAATTCAAATTATAATAATTTAATATTAAACCTTGGTTTGACAAGCAATAAAATTAAATCCATGTTTGATAATAAATGTCTTGTTAGCTCTATGAATGATTATGAATTATACATCAAGAAAAAAATTTGTAAAAAAGATAAAGCTGTAATAGATATACTAATTCTTGGATTTGGAAAAGACGGTCATATTGCTTCTATATTTGATAAAGAAAATCAAATTGAATATAAAAATGAGTATTTGTTTTCATCTAAAAATTCTATTAATGGATTTAAAAGAATGTCTTTAAAAATGGATTTACTTAAAACGGCAAAATACACATTCTTAATTTCTTATGGTCAAGATAAATATAATTTACTAAAAAATAATAATGATCAAAAACTTGTTATCAACCGTTATTTAAATGGTCAGAAAAATGTAAAATGGTTTTATTCGATAAATGATAATTCAAATTAATATGTATAAAAAATTAAAAAACATAATATTTGATTTTGACGGAGTAATTCTGGATTCTTTAGATGTTAAAACTGAAGCATTTGCCTCGTTATATGAATCATATGGAAGTGATATCGCTGATAAAGTAAAGTCTTATCATATAAACAATGGTGGAATATCTAGATATGAAAAAATTAAATTTTGGCATAAAAATTATTTAAACATTGAACTTAACGAGAATGAAATCAGCAAGTTAGCTGACAAATTCTCAAATTTAGTTATTGATAAAGTTTTATTATCTAAAGAGGTTAAGGGCTCAATAAATTTTATTAGAAATTATCATAAGAATTTTAATTTTTTTATTGTTAGTGGCACACCTCATAATGAAATTAATGAAATTGCTAACAAGTTAAATATTTCCAAATATTTTAATGAAATATTAGGTTCTCCAAAAAATAAAATTGAATGCTGTAATGTGTTAAAAGAAAAATATTTAATTGAGCCGGAAAGCACAATTTTTTTAGGCGATGCAATGAGTGATTTTAAAGCTGCTGAACATAATAAGTTTCATTTTGCCCTAAGTTTAAAGAATTATAACTCAGATATTTTTAAAGATTTTAAGGGCATTAAGTTTGATAACTTTAAATCTCTTAGATCTACATTGAGTTTTCCTAAATTTAAAATATTAGTGACTTCAACATCTTTTCAAGATACACCAGGAAATCATCATAAACTATTAAAAGAACAAGATTGGGAAATAGATTTTTTGAGGGGTCCTTTAGAAGAAAATGAAATTTTTGATGTAATAGATCAATATGATGCCGTTATTTGTGGGGACGATAAATATAGTTATAAAGTAATTGAAAAAGGATTTAATTCAAAGCTTAAAGTTATTTCAAAATATGGAGTAGGTTTAGATAAAATTGATTTAAATGCCGCAAATTTGTTAGATATACCAGTCACAAATTGTCCTGGAATTAATCAAAATTCTGTTGCTGAACATGTTTTTGCATTATTATTTTCATTTGAAAAAAATATCCATACACAATTTAATTCTGTGCAAAAATATTCATGGAAACGTGAAATAGGAAATGAAGTATTTAACAAAACAATTGGTATTATAGGATTTGGTGCTATTGGTAGAAGAGTTGCTGAAATTTCTAACGCATTTGGTTTGAGAGTGTTAGTGTTTGATCCATATATTAATATTGATGATATTGTTAATAAATTTAATTATCAATTTGTTGATACATTAGATAATATTTGGCTAGAATCAAATTACATATCATTACACACACCATTAAATAGTGAAACAAGTAATATGATTAATGACTTGGTAATAAATAGGTTAAATAAAAGGCCTATTATTATAAATACTGCAAGATCTGGACTTGTAAATACTAAGTCAATAATAGATGGAATTAATTCTAAAAAAATCTCTGGATACTTATGTGATGTATTAGACGAAGAGCCAATAAGTAAAAACGAATTGCTTGTTGGTATTGATAAAGTTTTAATTACCCCTCACGTTGGATCAAGAACTTATGAAAATGTTGAAAAACAAGCAGAAAAAGCTATTATCAATTTAGTAGAATTATTAGATTTTAAAATATGAATATAGCGGTAATAACAGCAAAAGGAAACAATTCTCAACTTGCAAACAAAAATTTAATTAAAGTTTGCGGTAAGTCATTTATAGAGCATCAGTTTGAGGCAGCTAAAAATTGTGATTTAATAGACTTTATTTATATTTCAAGTAGTGATATTGATATAATTATCGAATCTGAAAAGATTGGTATATCGGTTATAAAAAGACCAGATGAGTTATCACAACCAGATACTAATCACGGAGATGTGATTACACATATTGTTGAAGAACTAGAAAAATTACATCAAAAAATTAATACAATAACGATTCTTTTGGGTAATACCTTGATGGTTAGTCCCATTGATATTCAAAATTGTATTAGAAATGTTAATTCTTCTGATAAAATCGATTCATCTATGACAGTATGGAAAGCACAAGATGATCATCCATTACGTGCGCTGAAAATAAATAATCATGGGTTTTTGGAATCTTATTTAAATATTAAAAATGTAGATACTAACAGACAATCTTACGAAGATGTATATTATTACGATCAAGGCCCATGGACCTTTAAAATGAAGTCATTTAAAAAATATCAAACTGAAAGAACGGGACCAGGGCCATGGTGGTGGATGGCAAAAAATTGTAAGCCAGAATTAAGATACTGGGTAACTGGTAGAGATATTCATAACAATTTGGATGTTAGAATTTCTGAATTTTGGCAAAAAAATATAAAACAAATTTAATTATGAAAGTAATTATTAGCGGTGGTTCTGGATATTTTGGCTCGGAACTAATCAAAACATTTTTGAATAAAAATATACAAATACTTAATATTGATATACAGAATTCAAATATCTCACATAAAAATTTAATTGAAATCAATCAGGATATTACAGATATAAACTTAAATGATCTTTCTAATTTTGATGCTTCTACATTTATTCACCTTGCAGGTTTTGCTGATTTAAATTACGCCTATTCTAAGCCTTATAAAACTCTTAAGCATAACGTCGAAATGTCAATAAAAATGATTGAAATATGTAATAAGTTAAACATTAAAAATTTTATTTTTTCTAGCTCAATGTATGCTAATGGAAAGCATGGAGGCTTTTATGGTGTTTCTAAAAAATGTGCAGAGCTTTATCTTAATGAGTTTGCCTCTCAAAAAAAAATGAATTTAAGTATTATAAGAGTTGGAAGTTTGTATGGAGGAAATTCTAAAGAAAGTAATGGGCTACATTCAATTATAAAAAAAGTTTTAAAAGGAGAAAAAATTGAATACCATGGTAATGAGAATAGTTTAAGAAATTATATTCATGTTAATGATGCTTCAAATTCAGTTTTTAAGATATTAAAGGAATTGAAATTAGGATCTTATAATCTTGTAGGCAGAGATCAATATAGAATTAAAGATGTTTTTTTAATTATTTCAGAGATCTTGGGAGTTAATATTGAGGTTGATTACAAAAATGTAAAAAACAAAAAACACTATAATTACAGTTCCTATTCAATTAATAAGTTTGACAGAACATTAGAAATAAAAAATCAAATTGATTTTGGCTCAGGTATTAAAGAGCTACATTCTCATATAATTAATTCTAACAACAAAATTCTGTAATAATATTTCACTTATTCTAGTAACCATGAATTTTAAATTTTGAGTATTTTTAAAAATACAATTAATGTTTCTTTTTCTAGATTAGCACCAATTGGCTTTTCAGTCATAACTTTACCAATAGTACTAATTAAGTTAAGCGTTGAAGAAATTGGGATTT
Source organism: uncultured Bacteroidota bacterium (assembly GCA_902546725.1). GTDB lineage: Bacteria > Bacteroidota > Bacteroidia > Flavobacteriales > Flavobacteriaceae > MS024-2A. Next base: position 56,123 of record CACCLB010000001.1, read on the forward strand.
TGGGATTAATATTAATAACATCTCAATTTATGTCACTTACTATGCTTGCTGTAAACAAGGCAATTCCTCGTTTTTTAGTAGGTAGTGGTAAAGTAAACTCTGATATATACAATTTTAATGGACTATGGTTGTTTTGTTTATTGATTAATCTTTTGATTTATTTTTTTTTAAATCAGATAATATGGGACTTTATTACAAATGGATATTCTAATAAACTTTCAATCTTTATCATATTGTTTTTTCTAAAGCAAGAAATTGATAATTATATAAATGAATGGTTAATAGCACAAGATAAAACTCTCTTTCTAAGAAATTATAAGTTATTAGAAACAGGTTTGACTTTTTTATTGACGATATTTTTGTTGTTATTTTTAAATTTAGGCTTTTATGGCCGTATTTTTTCGTTATTGATTCCAGGTTTATTTATTGGGATAATTGTGATGTTTCACTTGAACATTTATAAAATATCTTACAAAAAAGATATATGGATTAAATATATTTCTTATTCAAAATCTTTAGCATTATCCTCTCTTGGCACTGTAACATTTAACTATTTAGATAGAATTCTTATAATGAAATTAATTCCAGAAAACTACGCGACGAATAGTCTTGGAATTTATGAAATTGCTAATAAAGTAGCTAATATTATCAAAGCTATAATAAATAGTTTATCAAGAGTTTTTCATGTAAAATATAATAAAATTGCCTTAAATAATATTTTATTAGCTGATAGATATAGTAATTTGATTAAAAAATATGTAGTAAAAAATTTATTAATTCTAATAATTATATTTAATACTTTAAGTTTTATTGGGTTATATGCAATATCTAAATTTGATAAAATTTATTTAACGCTTATACCACTTATTACTTTTGGATATTGGTTGCGATCTAATTTCATTTTCTTTATTAATCAGCTTTTAATGACTAATCGACAAATATTAGTTTTTATAGGTACTTTAATTGCAGGGTTGATAAACACTATTTTAAATTTTATTTTAATTCCTGAGCTTGGTATCGTTAGCGCAGCTTTAACTACAACAATTTCATATTCATTTTTACTAGTTTATTTTTATTATCAAGTCGAAAAAACACATTTTAAAAAGTTGATCAATTTTAATTATTTATTCTTAGCGATAATTTTAAATTCATTTTATTTTTTGATTTATTATTTGTTTTAAACTAACCTATATTGATTAGAAGGTGAAACTAATAATTTACATTACCTCAAACAAAACTCAAATACAAGAAATGTCTAGACTTTTTGAGTTTATTTCAAATGAGATTAAATTGATTAATACCATAAAAATTTCTTATCCGCACACTATATTATCAAATTATTATTTGAAAATATTGTGGACTATTAAAACCATATTAGCTTTCAAAAGAAACACTTACATATTGATTTCAAATACAGAAAGAGTTACAGGCTTTGAAGGTTTAGTATTGTCAAAATTATCAAAAAAATCTTTACATCATATTTTTTATCAAATTTCTAAAACTGACCCTAAATTTGATGAAAATTTTAAAAGAATAAATCATTTAAATTACAATAAATTTATCACGCGGATTGCCAAAATGCTGTATCCATCTAATTTTAGAAATAACTTATCTTTTTTTTCAAATAAAGAAGTTTTTTTTAAATTTTTTAATAACACACTTTTAATTAATCCCTGGATTGAGGGATCCACAATTATTGATGAATTTTGGATACATGATAATTCAAGTAAAAAAATTTATGAAAAATCCTCAAAAAAAATGTTTTTATTAGGTAGTATTCAAAAGAATGAGTTATTTCTTAATGAAAAAAAGAAAAAAATAAAAAATAAAGTAGCGTTTGCAATTCCTCATCTCTTTGAGCACAAGTTAATGACTAAAAAAGATGCTATTTATGAGTTAAATAAAATAAAAGACATTTTTTTAACGTTTGATGGTGACCTCGAATTTATTGCTTGTTTACATCCCAAACAAAATAAGTCAGACTACTTATGGTTGAATGAAAAAAACATCATAGTATCTGATAAATCTCTTTTAGAAGAAATTGTTGATTCTGAATGTTTGATTTGCGCCTTTCGGAGTGTCACAGATTGGGCAAGATTATTAAAAATACCTACTATTCAATTAAATTACTTGGCTTTTGGCCTATCTACAGAAGCTAATGGAATTTTTAATGCTGATAATATTTTAGAGTTTAAGGATTATTTAAATGAACTCAATAAAAACAAATTAAGAGTATCTGAAATTGACAAGGAACTTTTACCATTTGACGACAGAATAAAGGAAAGAATTGAAAATAGATTAACATCTATTATAAACGATAATAAATAAAAAAGTTTGTGTATATAATTTCAGAATTCGGTAATATGCACGAGGGAAGTGTTCCCTTGGCTAAGAAATTTATTGAAGTTGGGAAGAGTTTGGGAGCTGACTGTGTTAAATTTCAAGCACACTATTTTGATGAAGAAAGCCTTATTAATGCTCCAGCTCCATCTTATTTTAACCAAGAGTCCAGGGAAAGTTATTTTAATAGAACATCTTTTTCAGTCAAACAATGGAATGAGTTAAAATTCTATGCTGATGAAATAGAAATTGATTTTATGGTTTCCCCCTTTTCTTTGTATGCTGTGGATGTATTATTGGATGCAGGTATTACCAGATTTAAGATAGCGTCAGGTGAAGTAACTAATTTACCTCTTCTTAATTATATTAATATAAAAGCTGATGAAGTTTTTGTTTCAAGTGGAATGAGTTCATTGTCGGAACTAAAACAAGCGGTAAAGTTGTTTAACAATAATAATTTAAAAAGGAGAGTGTTATTTCAATGCTCTAGTATTTATCCATGCCCTCCAGAAAAAGTAGGATTAAATTTAATTAATAGTTATCAAAATAATTTTCCTGATTGGGAAATCGGATTGAGTGATCATACTCTTTCTAGTACAGCTGGAGTACTTTCTGTTTACTCAGGAGCTACTGTAATTGAGAAACATTTAACGTTAAGTAATTTAATGTACGGTAGTGATGCAAAAAACTCGTTAGAACCGCAGGAATTCGATTTATTCGTGAAAAGTATTCGTGAAGCACAAGTAATTATAAATTCTCCACTAAACAAAGATAAGGAAGTTCTTTTGCTGGGTGATATGAAGCATATATTTGAAAAATCAATTGTGTATTCAAGAAACTTATTAAAAGGGAAAATACTAGAATTTTCAGATCTAAGTTTTAAGAAACCAGGTGATGGAATTTCTGCCAATAAGTTTGAAGATTACATCGGTAAAAAACTTACTGTTGACGTATTTAAAAATCAAAAATTAAGTAAAACAAATTTTAAATAATAAAAATTGAAAATATTAACCTATATAGGTGGGAGAGCAAATTACAGTAGTATTAAGTCTGTAATGAAAGCCCTAAACAACGATGATTATTTTGATTTAATAACTGTTCTTGGCTGTTCTGCAGTTTTAGAAAAGTTTGGAGATGTTTCAGAGTTAATAGAAAAAGATGGATTCAAAATTCATGAAAAGGTATATCATTTAGTAGAAGGAGATTCTACAAATGTTATGGCCAAAACGACAGGCCTAGGTATTATTGAAGCATCTAGTATTTTAAACAGATATAATCCTGATTTTATAATTATTGTTGGTGATCGTTATGAAATGATGTCATTTGCGCTCACTGCAGCATATATGAATATTAGAATTATTCATACAATGGGAGGTGAGGTTACAGGAACAATCGATGAAAGTATTCGACATGCGCTCACAAAATTTTCTCACATTCACTTCGTTGCAACAGAACAATCGCGTTTGCGAGTAATAAAAATGGGAGAGGACCCAAAATATGTAGTTAACACAGGTTGTCCTAGAATAGATTTAGTGAAACGAGAATTAAGAAATAATTCAATGGAAATTCTGACAAAGTATTTTAATGGGAAAAAAGGGGTTGGAACAGATATAGACTTTGAGGCCCCATTTTTACTGATATCATACCATCCAGTCACTACTGAGCACGATTATAATCGTAGTTATATGGAGCAAATTTTGAATGCTTTACATCAATTTAGAATGCAAGCTTTAATACTATGGCCTAACAGTGATGCCGGAGGAGATCAAATTGCCAAAGCAATACGAACTTTTCGTGAACATAATAATAAATTAAAATTCTCATTTCATAAGAACCTACCAAATAAGATTTATATCCACCTTATGAATACATGCTATGCATTGGTGGGCAACAGTAGCTCGGGTATTAGAGAAGGTGCATACATAGGAACACGTGTATTAAATATAGGTACTAGACAAAATACCCGAGAGCATAGCAGTAATGTTATTAATGTTCCAAATTCAAGTATTGATATTTTGAATTCTTTGAAAAGCTTAGAAAATATACCCAAAAAATCGGACCATATTTATGGTTCCGGCAATGCATCCGACAAAATTATTAGGTTTTTGAAAGAATTGATTGAGTTGCCTAGTATCCAAAAAACGATACAATACTAAGAATTATGATTGGGCTAATAACAGCTAGAGGAGGGAGTAAAGGAATTCCTAATAAGAATATGGTTTTGTTAAATAATAAACCATTGTTATATTATACTATTGAGGCAGCGAAAAAATCTAAATTAAAAGAGACTTGGATCACTAGTGATTCAAATGAGATTTTAAAATATGCGAAAAGTCAAGGAATTAAGTGTATTTCTAGGCCGAAACACCTTGCTGAAGATGATACTCCATCAATAGAAGTTGTAAAGCACGCGGTATCTATAATTGGAGAAGAAAACACATATTGTTTACTTCAACCTACATCACCTCTCAGAAACTTTAAACATATAAATGAGGCTTTTGAGGTTTATAAAAATTGTAACAGCACGACAAAGTCTTTAGTAAGTGTGAGTAAATTACCTCATAATTTTAGTCCAAAGTCACTAATGACAATGACAGATGGTATTTTAACACCAGTAAATCAAAATGAGAAAATATTTAGACGACAGGATAAAAAAACATTCTATGCTCGCAACGGTGCAGCTATTTATATTTTTAATTCTAAAGACATTATTAAATCTGAATATAAAATTTTAAATGGTACAATTTTAAGTTACGAAATGGATAAAATATTTAGTCTTGATATAGATGAGCCAATTGATATTCAAATTGCCGAATTATATTTAAATCTTATAAAGAATAAAAGCATTAAAGAAAGATTTATTAGCAAATAAAAATTTTTATTCCAAAATTATAACTCTCATTCTTTATGCTGAAAGATCTAAATTATCTTCAATTATTTGGCCAATTAAAAAAATAATTTATGTCGTTTTAAATATAGAATTACCACATTCTAAGAATATATGGAAAGGACTTGTCCTACCTCATCCTTATAATATAATTATAAATAAAAAGGTTATAATAGGGGAAAATTGTAGAATTTATCATAATACTACAATTGGGAATAATGATTTTAAAAGGGGGTCTCCAGTAATAGGATCTCATTGTTATATTAGCACTAATTCAAGTGTAATAGGCCCCATTGTAATAGGGGATAACTGTTTCATTTCAGCTCATAGCCTTCTTACTAATGATCTAGATAAAAATTTATTTTACTCTAACAATCAAACAAAAAAAAACAACATCAAAATTCAAGAATTATATAGATGAAAAAAATTCTTGTAACTCTACCATATAGTTATAATTATAGAAACTTTGTGGGTTCAGGATTTCTCTTAAAGGCTGCTAAAGACTTTGATATAACCATCTTCATAGACATTAACATTAAAATTGATCCATTAATAGATCATTCAAATCTTAATATCATTAGGTGTAATTTTGATCAAAATATTTTTGTTAGATCTATATATAAGTTATTAAAAGAATCAATTTTCTTCTCTCAAGAAACGACAACACAAAAAATTAAATTCCATCAAAAATCTTTTTTATGGAGGTTATATTTAAATTTTTTTGGCTCAAATCTTTTTTTGATCAAATTATATAAGTTTTTATATGAGAGATTACTTAAAGACTCTGAAATTCAAATAAAAATCAAAAATTTTGACTTAATTATTTTCACAATGGGTCATAAACCCTATGAATCTAAATTTTTTATAAATAAATCAAAAAAGACAACAACTTTTAATATAATACATTCCTGGGATGTTATTACAACTAAAGGGGCATTCTTATTTGATTACGATTATACAGTTACATGGAATGAAGTTACAAAAAATGAGTATATCCATTTAATCCAAAAAAACAATAATTTTAGTGGTATTGTGATTGCAAACGCCCCTATCCATTTTGATATTTATAACTCTATTAAAGATAAAAAGAGTAAATATATTTTATATTCAACATCTGTTGAACGATTAGTACCAAATGAAATTGAGATAATAAAATCAATATTAGACTTCTGTATAATTGAAGGGATATCTTTGAAAATAAGGAATCATCCTCAGAGAATTAAAAATATCAATATTGAAGGTGGAAAATTAATTTTAACTGAGAATAATCCAATTAAACCATCTAGGGATAATGCTACGTTTGATTCAAATTTTTTTTCTAATCTTTCGTCTGAAATTAAGGAGAGTAAATTAGTAATTTGTATAGCATCAACAATTGCAATAGATGCTCTTTGCTTAAATAGAAATGTGATTTTTTTGAATTTCAATAATTTTTCAAAATCAATTAGGAATTATTACGAATACGAACACCTTGAGAAATTTATCAAAATATGTTCAGTTCCTGTTGCAACTGATATTAAAGAAATGAAAGTATTTATAAAGAGCTTATCAAGTGAATCTAATCATGGAAAACAAAGCATTTATCCATTTATGCAAATTAAAAGTCCTCAAAAAAAATTATTAAGACTTTTAACTGACATTCCTAAATCTTATTAAAATCATAAATTTCTTAATGTTAAATGAATAGTATCCTTGTGTTTATAGAATGAAGTTTTGGATAATTGCAATTTTATTAATTTTTAATGATGTCTTCATTAATCTTTATGAAGAAAATATTTTGCCAATACCTTCTGTGCCAATCATTTTTTCAACTTTAATTTTATTTCGTTACAAACGATTTAATTTTAAAATTAAAAAAGTCATTTTATTTTTACTTGTTTGGACTTTAATCATCTTCTTATCAATGATGTTAAACGTAGCTAATTGGAAATTTTTTTTTCATTTTTTAGTCTACGTTTTCTTCTTTCTTATACTAAAGAATAGTGGGCAATTTAGTATTATATTAGAAAAGTTTTCTAAATTAATGATTATATACTCCTTGGTATATATTTTTATTTTTTTTCTATTTACGCTTGGAATAAATATAAACTTACCAACCTTTAAATACTATGAATCAGGGAGGTTCATTTTTCTTTTTAATGAACCATTAAATGCAGGCTTAGGTCTTTTAACTTCATTATATTTCAGCATAAAAAACCACAATAAAATTCAAATATTTTTATTCTTTTCAACAATAGTTTTAGTAAAATCTTTTACTTTTCAATTACTATCAATTATCCTTATACTTTCAAATTTAAATATACTTGTTGGGCTTGGAGCGAAAAGAAAATTAAAATTTTTTATTTTAGGAATATTAACCACTTTCTTTATTTTTATTTATTATTATGAAAGAGCTGTTAAAGTTTTTTCATTTAGTGAAGGTTCTACAAGAATTCGTTTAGCCCAACTATTAAGAGATTTTGATATACTTAAAGAAAATTTTTTTTTAGGGATTGGACACGGTAATGCAGCTTTAAAAACAGCGGAATTTTCTAATCAATTCACTAATAGCCTTAAATACTATGAACTTACTTATACGAATACTTTTTTTGAAATTCTTACAGGTTCCGGTATAATTGGATTTATTTTTGCCTTTTTATTTTTTAAATCAGTTACTAATAAAAATAATATGATAGGATTAATCTTTTTTCTTTTATTTTTAACAAATGGTTTTTTTCTATATCCAATGCTATGGTTTTTAATACTTTTCATTCATGAAGAAAGTTATAATAATAGACTTTTCAGGAAAAGCACCAGAATATAATCGATGTCTTGAACTTGCCTTGAAATCTATAGAAAAAAACTATTTGATTACATACAAATCGCCTACGAGTGATAAAATTTTAAAAAGATTAAATAATTTAAAGTATCGTAAAATATTTATCTCTCTATACGCAATCTTTTTTTTAATCTATTCCGCATTAAATAAATCAGTTAAAATAGTTCATTTTCAATGGTACATATTTGAAAGTATTCAGCTTGACAATTATATTTTAATTTTTTTAAAACTCTTTAAGAAGAAAATTATATCTACAGTACATAATTTATTGCCTCATGATTCAGGCTTAAAGTATTTGTCGTTTTATAGAAAAATTTATGAAAAGTCAGATTTTATCATTGTTCATGATAAAGTCACAAATAAACTTTTAACCGAAAATTTTAAAATAGACTATCGTAAAATTCAGAAAATTAATCATGGAATTGATTTAAAAATTCAGAGAAATTTTAATAATGAAAAAAAAATAAAAGGGGAATACTTATTGATTTTTGGTCATATAAAACCATACAAAGGAGTCGAGGATTTCTTAAGAAAAATATGGTCCAATATAGACCAAAAAAAAAATAGGTTAGTAATTGCTGGAAAATTTGACAAAAAAATATATTATAATGTTAAAAAAATAATAAAAGAATATGACTTACTGAATATAGTGATAATAGATGAATATGTGTCGGAGAAATCTCTCACGAAACTAATTATGAATGCGAAAGCAATTATTTTTCCTTATAAGCAAATTACAACTAGCGGTGCATTATTAAAAGCAATTTCAAATAAAAAAATCTGTATAGCTCGCTCAACCCCTTTATTTGAAAATTATAAGAAAACTTATTTTTTCCCTCAAACATATAAGAATAACAAACAATTTGTTGAACTCATTAATAATATACACCCTGATTACCTAGCTGATTTTTTAAATAACTTTGAAAAGTTTAAAGCAAATTTTTCTTGGAGTACGGTTTCTTTAAAACATAATTCTTTATATGAAAAAACCATTGGTATCAATAATAACACCAACTTATAATTCAGAAAAATATATTAAGCAAACTATTGAAAGTATTCAAGTCCAAACATTTAACAATTGGGAATTATTAATAACTGATGATAATTCCACCGACAATACCATTGAAATAATTAAGTCAATCCAAAAAGAAGACGAAAGAATAAAATTATTTATTCAACCATTTAATCAAGGTGCTGGGGTTGCAAGGAATAATAGTATTTCAAAAGCTAATTCAAGGTTCATAGCATTTTGTGACTCAGATGACCTTTGGTTACCTAAGAAATTAGAGAAACAAATTAATTTTATATTGAGTAATAAAATTAGTTTTTGTTACACTTCTTATTCTGTAATTAATGATGATTTTAAGATTATAAATGAAATTAAGTCACCTTCAAAGTTAACTTACGAACTACTATTAAAAAATAATTACATAGGATGTTCAACTGTGATTTATGACCAAAATATCTTAGGGAAAATATTTATGCCAGAAATAAGGTCTAGACAAGATTGGGGTATGTGGCTAATTATCTTTAAAAAAATAAAGGTTTCGTATGGTTTAAATGAAAACTTAACTTTTTACCGAAAAAGAGCCAACTCAATTTCTAGTAACAAGATAAAATTGATTAAATATAATTGGTTAGTTTACCATAAAATTCTAAACTACAATAAATTCACGAGCTCACTCTTTTTAATGATATTTTTATTTTTTTATTTCAAAAAAAATTATGGTTGTCAAGCAAAAATTAATTGAGCTATTACCACATAGAATATTAAAAATAATATTCTATAGGAAACAGCTTTTTTCTTCTCTAAAACATCCTCCTCCAGAAGAAGTAGAGGTTCACATATTAAAATATCTTGTTAATGAGGAGGATATTGTATTTGATATTGGAGGAAATCGAGGGTTATATTTATATTATTTTTCAAAAAAAAATTCACCCGAGAATATTTATTGTTTCGAGCCAAACTGGAATTTGTATAAAACATTAATAAAGTTATATCCAAAAGTAACAATGAACAATCTTGCTTTAACGGAAAAAATCACTTCACAAAAGATGGAATTTAAGATTCCAAAAATTAATGGTAAAATCCTGGAATCTAGGGGGACGTTAAGTTTTGATAATAACGAAAACGAAGATGAAGATTCCAAGGTAATAGAAGTTAATACTACCAGTCTTGATAATTATATCGCATGTAATGGAATTAGAAAAGTTGACTTTATTAAGATTGATGTTGAAGGCCATGAGTTTAATGTAATTAAAGGTTCAAGAAAAACATTAATAAAGCATAATCCTATACTATTGGTTGAAATTGAACAAAGGCATCATAATTTTAGTGTGAATTTAATTTTTGATTATTTGAAAGATTTGGGGTATAGTATTTATTATTTTAATATTCAAAAAGCCAAAATCATTAATATCAATAATTTTGATATAGAGCTTCAAAAAAAAATTAAATCAAAATTCTATATCAATAATTTTTTTTTCATTCCAAAAAATAAAATCAATAGTGATCAAATTGACTCAATTAACACGAGTCTTATGTAACCATAATTTAAATTTTTAGTTTTTAAATATTCTTTTAATTCCTTAATAACTAGCTCCTTATGATAAATGATAATTTTTGAATTCCACCTACATCGAGGTAATTTTGATAAAAAATTAAAAATGTCAAAGTTTACCTCACAAACAGCCCGAGAAGCGGGTAGAAAATCAAAAAGAGGCCCCTCAAAAAGATTAGAGCCAAACATAGAGGAGAAAATAAAACTTCTCTATCAAGATGTTTTAGATGATCTTCTCTTAAATTCAAAAGATCTTTCTCCTACAGAAAAAATAAAACTCCTTTCCCATCTCTCTTCCTATATCCTTCCTAAAATGAAACCTACTCGTGATGAGTTTACCATGGAGAGAATTAAAGAGTGGGAAAATAGTAAAGCTTTTCCGAACATGGATTCTCCCCACCCTACAAGATAAAGCGCGCTTTTTCCATAAAAGCATCTGCATAAGCATCTCTAGACTGGGTTTTTCCAATATACTTTAAAAAAGTAGATTCCTTTGTATGACCAGTAATATGCATAAGTATCGGAGTCTCAATCTTACCAAAATAGTTTGTAGCAAATGAGCGTCTTAAATCATGAGCAGTAAGAAGCTCCCATTTATGATACATGCCCAAAACTTTTCTTTTAGGCGCCTTAGATAGTTTATATCCCTTAACTATATCATCAATTCCGGCCTTTTCTGCCACCTGTTTTATTAGATAATTAAACTGCTGGGCATATAACGGTTTTGGAAAGTTTTCTTTGAGTAAAAAAATCACATCTGGATCAACTACACCAACAGTTACAAACCGTGTTGTTTTTTGTTGGATTATATCCACATAAAGCCCTCCATTTTTTGATTCACGAATATTTTTAAGATCTAAAGAAAGCAAATCAGAAACCCGCTGACCAATGTATAAACCGATAAGCATCCATGCTCTAGCTGTTCGCTCTTTTGGTGTCAGACCCTTTACATTTTTAATTTTATAAATGTCCTCAGGCGTTAAAATCTGAAGATAGCGGTCCTTTTCCTGCTGGTTAAAACAACTGATATGCTCAGCATAATAATGCACTTTAACCCCTTTTTTTCTGGCCTCACTACAGATGGCTTATAGTAGTTTAAGGGTATTGGACGTATAATTAACGCTATAGTTCATCTCGCTCATCATCCAGCTAGTAAGTGACTCAACAAATTCTTTATTAATCTCTGAGAGTAAAATTGGCGCCCCACGATAACTTTCAAAAGCAGTTAAAATTCGTTTAAGCCCGCGATAGTTTCTAATGGTGTTTTCTTTAAGGCCCATCTCACCCCCAAAGCCTTTAACCCTAAAGGGAGCCTGCTCAATAAACTGATCGATTTGGAAAAGTATAAAATCTTGTTTGTCTTTTATTTTTCGATTAAATATTTGAGCGATTTGAATCTCAAGCCAATCACCATGGGCAATAAGTCCAGAGCCTCTGGAGAGATTATACGATTTAGTAAGATGGTCTTCAAGTTTATCAAGCAAATAATTAACCCGCTCACCACTAGTTGGACAGCATGATCGCTGAGTATAAACAGACCAAAATTCAGAACGGGTATAAAACCCGGTCTTGCGCTAAATTTTTTGATTCTCACTGTTGTGAAAATAAACATAAATTGAAGCGTATTTTTCCCTGGATCGAATTCGAAAACCTATTTTTGTCATAACTTTTATTTTTAACGTACAACTCCCCGATATTTCCCTTTGAATAAGGTGAATATTTTAAAATCGGCATATAAAAGATACGTTAAAAAAACCGTTATTTAACGCTAAAAGTGAGTAAAATAGAGGGTTTGCAGAGAAAAAGTTTTTGACTCGGGATGTAAGTCAAACTACTGCAGGAGGGGCAACACTTAGGGATCATTGGCAGGGTAATAAAAATTTAAAAACCAAAAAGTTGTTATCTGAAACTTTGTACGATCGAATTGTCTTTCAAGATCAAAGCACTTACCCTATTAAGTTTAAGGATACTACTGAACGCTACTTCGCTAACTTAAAATCGCTGTTGCCACCACAAACAAAAGTCTATCTCTATGCTACCTGGATGTACCCAAACTTTCCAGTTGATGGAATGGTTTCAAACGATTCTAAAGAGATAGAATCCAACCTAGAGCTTATTGGAAGTCAATATAAAGATGTTGAAATCATCCCCGTTGGTAAAGCGTTTGATTTATTTTCTTCTTTATATCCCGAGATTTCGTTGTTAACTGATGATGATAAACACCCTAGTCCTAACGGAACTTATTTGGCTGCCTGTGTAATTTACGCTTCATTAAGTGGACAATCAGCTGTAGGACTTGATAGACGTTATGAGAGCAAAGACCAAAACGGGAAAAAGATATTTTATAGTATCGTAGAAAAGTCAGTAGTTACAAAATGCCAGGAAGTTGCTGATCAACTTGTTTTTGATAGTAGGTAACTAAAAGGTAAGCCCATCAAGACTCCAACGCATTTTTGCAATATTCAATACTCTTTTTGATCTCTTTTATCACAGTAGAACCTTCAGGTGTTTTGTATTCGTACTCTACAGTTGCAGCAAAAGTATAGTTTTGGTCTCGCATCAGCTTTAAGACTTCTTTGATAGGGGTATCTCCTTGACCAAAGGGTAAATTTTTCTTTCCGTTTTCAGGATTTTGTCTGTCCTTAACATGCATGCTGAGTATGTTTTGGTGCTGCTTTTGGATGAATTCTATGCTGTCAGTATTTCCAGCAGCAGTATAGTGTCCAAGGTCTAGATTGATTGCATTGTGAGAGGATTGTTCGAGTGCAGTATCCCACCAGTGTGGGTGTTGTTGTTCATGACCGTGATAGGCAACTTTAATTCCATTTTTTTCTGCTAATTGACCTAACTTAAGTGAGTGCAAGGGGTCTTTTGGAAGTTCGAGTGTGACATGACTAGCACCAAGCATTTTGCCTGCTTGCATTGCATAGTTGATGTCGGCATCTGAATTTCCTTTACTCAATAAATAATCGGGTTTAAAAGCATAAATTTCAACTCCAGCAGCCTTATACATTTTTTTGAGCTTGCTAAAATCATCAATTGATCGTGTTTTTTTCCAGTTCTCAATTTCTTTGTCGAAGGATTTTTGCTGTTTTTTAAGTTCGGCAAGTTCTTTAGTTTCATCCTTAGTAAGGGTTTTTTTTCGCTCCTTTCTCATAAGTCGATAAAATATTCGACGGTTTACCTTACTCTCTGGACGTCCGATAAAAGATTCCGCAGTTCTACCCATTAATTCAACTGAATTCGCCCCACTGTCTAATGTATATTGCAGTGTGGCTTCAGCGCTTTGGTCCTCCAAAGATCTAAAGGAATAGGTAATCAGTCCAACTTGAACCCCTTTAGAAGCATTGGTCTGGAGTAAGTTTGGGAGATAAGCAGGTGCACCCCATAGTTTTGAACTACCTACTGTAACACCAGCAGTAAGTGTTGCAATATTGTGTATGAATTTCCTTCTAGACTTCTGATTTACTTTTGTTTTCATCCTTTTTATTTAATTATAAGCTCTACTAAATTAAACAATTTTCTAAATAAGTTTCTCTTATTCCCTTAGTTTGAGTTTCACTTTTCTTTATATTTAAATTATGAATAAAAAATTCAACACAAAATACCCTTCAATAGCTGATTTACGTATTAAGGCAAAATCTAAAATGCCAAAATTTGCTTTTGAATATTTAGATGGTGGATGCAATGATGATCACAACCTTAGAAAAAATACTGCTGACCTTCGAGAGATTGAGTTAGTCCCACAATATTTAAAAAGTACAGTAAATGTCAGTTTAAAAACAAGCCTTTTTGATACGGAATACGATGCTCCATTTGGTATAGCACCCATAGGTCTTCAAGGGTTGATGTGGCCAAAAGCTCCAGAAATTTTGGCAAAGGCTGCCTTTGAAAACAACATTCCTTTTATTTTAAGCACGGTAACCACTTCCAATATTGAAAAAATTGGAGAAATTACGGAAGGAAAGGCCTGGTTTCAGTTGTATTATCCCGCAAAAGAGGAGGTAAGAACAGACATTATCAATAGAGCTGCAGCTGCGGGTTATCCGGTTTTAGTTCTACTGAGCGATGTACCTAGTTTTGGATTTCGACCTAGAGATATTCGAAGCGGTCTGGCGATGCCACCTAAAATGTCAATACGAAATTTTTATCAGATTTTTAAACGCCCTGAATGGGCAATGAAAACGCTAATTCACGGCCAGCCTGAATTTGAGACTTTAAAGCCATACATGCCAAAAGAATTGAATTTAAGTCAGTTGGGAAAGTTTATGGACGAAACTTTTGACGGGCGTTTAAACGAGGAAAAAATAAAACCTATTAGAGAGAAGTGGAAAGGGAAAATAGTTCTTAAGGGAGTAGCTAGTGAAGCAGATATGGACAAAGCCATTCGCTTAGGTATTGATGGGGTAATAATATCCAACCACGGGGGACGTCAATTGGATGCTGGTCAATCCACCATCCATGCGTTGGAAAAATTAAAAGATAAGTACCAAGATAAAATAACCATCATGATGGACAGTGGTCTGCGTAATGGACCTGATGTTGCTCGAACATTAGCACAAGGAGCCTCTTTTTCTTTTTTGGGGAGGTCTTTTATGTACGGTGTTGGTGCGTTGGGAAACCAAGGTGCGTATCATACGATCGATTTAATTAAAACAGAATTAACCCAAGTCATGGAGCAAATTGGTTGTGAAAAAACAGTAGACTTACCCAAATTTATTAGTAGCAAATGAAATATACTATTGGATATGATATAGGTAGTTCCTCTGTGAAAATAGCTTTAGTTGAAGCCGATACAAACAAGAGCATTGCAGTTGTTACGGAACCTCAAGATGAAATGCCAATTCACGCAGAGAAAGCACATTGGGCCGAACAAAATCCACAAATGTGGTGGGATCATTTGTGTACGGGAACCCAAAGAATTTTAAAGGAAAATTCACTCCATTCGAGTCAAATTTTAGCTGTAGGAATCTCATATCAAATGCACGGACTGGTCGTACTCGATAAGCATAAAGAGCTACTTCGGGATTCAATAATCTGGTGTGACAGTAGGGCGGTGAATATAGGCGAAAAGGCCGCAGAAGAAATTGGTGAAGCAAAATTCGGAGCTCATTTGTTTAATGCACCAGGAAATTTTACAGCATCAAAACTAAAATGGGTAAAAGAAAACGAACCAGAACTCTATTCCAAAGTCGCCTACTATATGCTTCCAGGAGATTATATTGCTTTTAAATTAACAGGCGAAATAGCCACTACCATCAACGGATTGTCTGAAGGGATGCTCTGGGATTTTAAGAAGAAAAAGGTTGCCAATTGGTTGTTGAAACATTATGGTATAGACCCCGATTTGACTCCTCCACTTGTCAATAATTTTGAAAATCAAGGAAAGGTTACCGATGAGGGTGCAGCTCAAAGTGGACTTCCTAAAGGGATTCCTGTCAGATATCGCGCTGGTGATCAGCCCAATAACGCTCTGGCACTAAATATTCTTAAACCTGGAGAAGTCGCTGCTACTGGTGGAACTTCAGGGGTTTTGTTTGCTGTTTCAGACCGGAATTCTTCTAAGGAATTTTACAGGGTAAACCACTTTGCACACGTGAATTATACTGCGCAAAATTCGTTGATAGGCACCCTACTTTGCGTAAATGGAGCAGGGATTCAATACAGCTGGTTGCGAAGAATGGCAAACCATACGGATTTCAACACCATGAATGATCTCGCTGAAAAAGTAGCTGTTGGATGTGAAGGTCTGATTAATCTCCCCTTTGGAAATGGAGCTGAACGCATGCTCTACAACAAGACTCCTGGAGCTCAGTTTTCAAATTTAAATTTAAACCAGCATCAACAAGGACATCTATTTCGCTCCGCTCTAGAAGGGATTGCTTTTGCCTTTGCATATGGTATGGAAATCATGCAAGAGGATGCATTAAATATTAAAGTTGTTCGGGCTGGAAATGACAATCTTTTCCGCTCCTCAATTTTTGCGAACACTGTTTCAAGTTTGATTGGTCAGCCAATCGAAATTTACAACACAACGGGAGCAGTTGGTGCAGCCCGAGCTGCAGCTGTAGAACAGGGAGGATTAGAGGATTACAGTCAAAGTATTTCATCAATTGACCGCATTAGTGAGGTTACACCGATCAAAGAAAATGAAGCCTATAAAATGGCATACCAAAAATGGAAAATTGAATTGCAAAATAAACTAGATAAATTAAACTAAACATTATGATTACTACAGGAGATAAAGAATATTATAAAGGTATTGGGGGAATCCAATACGAAGGTAAAGATTCTGATAACCCCTTTGCTTACAAATATTACAACCCAGACCAAGTAGTTGCTGGTAAAACCATGCGTGAACATTTTAAATTTGCAATTGCTTACTGGCATAGCTTTTGTGGTCAGGGAGGGGATCCTTTCGGACCAGGAACTCAACAATTTCCGTGGGACCAAGCCGCTGATCCAATACAGAGAGCTAAAGATAAAGCAGATGCAGCATTTGAATTAATTACCAAACTGGGCTTTGATTATTTTTGCTTTCACGATGTTGATTTAATCGACGAAGCACCAACTCTAGCTGAAAATGAAAATCGCTTACAAATTATTTCAGATTATGTAGCCCAAAAGCAACAGGCTTCAGGAGTTAAATTGCTTTGGGGGACCGCAAATTGCTTTTCCAACCCTGTCTATATGAATGGGGCAGCAACCAATCCAGATTTCAATGTAGTTGCTCGAGCAGGAGCTCAAATTAAAATGGCATTGGATGTTACCATTAAACTGGGCGGTGAAAATTATGTCTTCTGGGGTGGAAGAGAAGGGTATATGTCCTTGTTGAATACCGATATGGGAAGAGAATTAGAACATATGGGACAAATGTTAACCATGGTTAGAGATTACGCTCGATCTAAGGGTTTCAAAGGAAGCTTTTTTATAGAACCTAAACCTGCAGAACCAATGAAGCACCAATACGATTTTGATGCAGCTACTGCAATTGGATTTCTTAGAGAATACGGTTTGGATCAAGACTTTAAACTGAATATTGAGGTAAATCACGCTACCCTTGCTCAACATACTTTTGAACATGAATTAGCCGTTGCAGCAAATGCAGGAATGTTAGGCAGTGTAGATGCAAATCGAGGAGATAACCAAAATGGTTGGGATACTGACCAGTTTCCGGTAAATATTTATGAGGTAACTGAAGCCATGCTAGTATTTCTTAGATCAGGAGGACTCCAAGGAGGAGGAATCAATTTTGATGCTAAAATTAGAAGAAATTCTACTGATTTAGAAGATGTATTTCACGCGCATATTGGTGGGGCAGATGTGTTTGCTCGTGCTTTAATCACGGCTGAAAAAGTAATGAATGACGGAGGTCTTGAAAAACTAAGAAATGCGCGTTATGCTTCTTTCGACAAAGGGGATGGGCAGCGCTTCGAAAAAGGAAATCTAGGTTTGGATGAATTGTCAAAAATCGCACTAGGGGGAAAAGCCCCCGATCGAATAAGTGGAAAACAAGAATTGTATGAGAATATACTTAATCAATACATTTAAAAGCAAAGGCTTAGGTTTTTTTATAGGAATTTTAGTCCCCTTTTTTATAATCAAATGTAGGGATGAGGTAAAGACCAATTCACCGCCTGCTGTTAAAGACGGTATGGTTTTGATTCCGGCTGGAGAATTTCAAATGGGCAGTGAGGGTGATCAAGCAAGAGATGACGAATCCCCCAATCATCACGTTGGTGTAGATGCTTTTTGGATGGATCAAACCGAAGTTACCAATGCTGAATTTAAAGCATTTGTCGATGCAACGGGTTATATAACTACCGCAGAGAAAAAGCCCAATTGGGAAGAACTCAAAAAAGAACTACCTCCTGATACACCTAAACCAAACGATTCCTTACTTCAAGCAGCTTCTTTGGTCTTTGAGTCAACAGACGGTCCTGTGAATTTAAACGACTTTGGCGCTTGGTGGCAATGGAAGCCGAAAGCCAGTTGGCGGCACCCAAGAGGTGAGGGAAGTTCTTTAGAAGGTAAAATGAATCATCCAGTAGTGCATATTTCTTGGTATGACGCCCAAGCCTATGCAGCTTGGGTTGGGAAAAGATTGCCAACAGAAGCCGAATGGGAATGGGCTGCTAGTGGAGGAAAAAAGAAAGCCAAGTATCCTTGGGGAAATGAATCCGTTACGGAAGGAGCACCTAAAGCCAATTCTTGGGAGGGCAGTTTTCCTTACCAAAATACCTTGAGAGATCAGTTTTTTTATACTGCTCCTGTAGCCTCGTTTGAACCGAATCCTTTTGGACTATTCGACATGGCTGGGAATGTTTGGGAGTGGTGTTCTGATTGGTATGATTATACTTACTATGAGTATTTGGAGCCAAAAAAAGCAATCAATCCACAAGGTCCTGAAGTTCCTTATGACCCCTATCAACCCTACCTAAAACAAAAAGTAATGCGTGGAGGTTCATTTCTCTGCAATGATACTTATTGCTCGGGTTATAGGGTTGCATCTAGGATGAAGTCAACCCCTGATACTGGCTTACAACACACCGGTTTTAGATTGGTAAAATCAGCTGATCTTTAGAAGTCTATTTTTTTCTTTTTTAAAAAAATGACACCGTGTCACTTTTTTTATTAGCTTCGTATAAAATACCCTATATATGAAAATCTTAGTATGTATAAGCAACGTACCAGATACTACTTCTAAAATCAATTTTACTGATGAAAATCGTGCTTTTGATACGCAAGGAGTCACTTATATCATCAACCCAAACGACGAGTTTGGATTGACCAGAGCTATTTGGTTACAACAGCAAGAAGAAGCCACGGTAACTGTTGCCACAGTTGGAGAGGCGTCTTGTGAGCCAATTTTACGAAAATGTCTGGCTATAGGAGCAGATAATGCTGTACGAATAGATGCGTTTCCTGAAGATGGTTTTTATGTCGCATCTCAACTTGCAGCCTATGCTGAAAAAGAAGCTTTTGATTTGGTCATTACTGGAAGAGAGTCCATTGATTACAATGGCGGAATGGTTGGTGCAATGCTGGCTAATTATTTAGAGATGCCATATTTAGCAAATTGTATTCAGCTTGAAAAAGAGGGAGAGAGCATCCTTTTGCAAAGGGAGATTGATGGAGGGAAAGAGAATCTTAAGGGAAAACTTCCTTTAGTAATAGGAGCACAGAAGGGCTTGGTTGAAGAAAAGGATTTAATTATTCCCAATATGAGAGGAATTATGCAGGCAAGACAAAAGCCACTAGAGGTAGTGACTCCGATAGAGTCTGAGGCTTCTAGTTCCATTAAGTCATACGAAAAGCCACCTGCAAAAGGACACGTAAAACTTGTTGATACAGGGGATATAGATCAGTTGATTGATCTGTTACAAAATGAAGCTAACGCCATATAAATATTAGAAATAATGTCTGTTTTAGTATACATAGAAACACAAAATCAAGAAATAAAAAAATCAAGCCTAGAGGTAGCATCCTATGGTCGCGCTATTGCTGATGCTAAGTCAACTTCTTTAATCGCAGTATGTTTTGGTTTAGAGGACAGTTCGCAATTGGCAGCGTATGGAGTTGATAAGGTTTTTGTTATTCCTACTGCTGGAGATATTCATTTTAATGCAGAACGCTACAGCAGCACTCTGGTAGCTATCGCCAAGGCGGAAGCTGTTGACCTGCTTATTGTAAGTGGGTCTGCAAACGGTCGTTTTATAGGTCCTCTTATCGCTATTAAATTTGAAGCTAGCTATTTTTCAAATGTCATTGGACTCCCAACAGCTTATGATCCTGTTGAGGTCAAACGTTCTTGTTTTACTAATAAAGCGTTCAATCACAGTATCTCAAAAAAGGATAAAGTTGTTATTTCACTTTCCTCCAATTCCTTTGGGTTACACGAAAAAGCAGCCGAGGCAGCACCAGTTGAAGGGACTTATTCTCCTTCATCTTTCTCATTAGAAGTGGTAACAGTAGAACAATCTTCAGCTAAGGTAAGTATTGCTGATGCCGATATCGTTGTTTCAGGAGGAAGAGGTTTAAAGGGTCCAGAAAACTGGCACTTAATAGAAGAATTAGCGAATGTGTTAGGAGCAGCTACTGCCTGTTCTAAACCTGTTTCAGATATGGGTTGGCGTCCTCACAGTGAGCATGTAGGTCAAACAGGTAAGCCAGTTGCTTCGAATTTATATATCGCAATAGGTGTTTCGGGAGCCATACAACATTTAGCAGGTATAAATTCCTCCAAAGTTAAAGTTGTGATCAATAGCGATCCCGAGGCTCCATTTTTTAAAGCTGCTGACTACGGAGTAGTGGGTGATGCTTTTGAAGTAGTGCCTGAACTCACGTCTAAATTAAAAGCCTTAAAAGAAGCCTGATTTAGTAAATGGATTTATAGGCAACTTACTTTACTTATATTTCATACATTTAAGAAATTTTTTCAATCATGTATAAAAAACTTGTACTCCTTAGTTTATGTGTTTCTGCCTTGACTTTAAGCTGTCAGAACACTCCAAAAAAAGATAAAGAAAAAAGTTCAGAGGTAACCGAAGTTCAAACCAATGAATGGATGAGCCTAAGCAGCTCAAACTCACTAGATGGTTGGCATATTTTTCAAAACGAATCTGGTGAAAAAACAGGTTGGTCAGTAGCTGATGGAGTATTTACTTTTAATTCTGAAGCAGCAGAAGGTAAAGGAAATAAGAGTTTAATCACCGATGAGAAATTCCGCAATTTTGAAATTATGTTTGAATGGAAATTATCTCCCAATTCAAACAGCGGATTTATGTGGGGGGTAAGTGAAGATTCTAAATACGAACATCCCTACCTCACAGGACCAGAAATTCAAATTATAGATGCTGAGATTTATGGAGACGATCCAGAAAATCAAATACATACAACAGCATCACTTTATGACATGATTGCTCCTGATCGAGTAATGGCGAAAGAAGCTGGAGAGTGGAATTCTTACCATATTACCATCAATCAGGACGACAATAAAGGAACTGTAATTCATAATGGAGAGGAAATTATTCGATTTACTTTACACGGACCAGAGTGGGATACTATGGTAGAAAACAGTAAATTTGCCGATATGGAAGGCTTTGGAATATATCAAGAAGGGCATCTTTGTCTGCAAGATCATCCAGGGGTCATATCCTACAGAAATATTAAAATCCGCAGATTATAATAGTGAATTACTACAATAAAATAGCACCATTGCATTATAGGTTATTAGCCTTAGGCTTGCTTTTATTTTTTGTTGTACCTCCTGTTTTAAAGACCCTACACAGCTATGAGTTTCACTCTGCCCAAAAGGACTGTGAACACAGTACAACACATCTTCATTCTAGTTCAATTCACAACGATGCACTGGATTATTATTTTCAAGTCCTAGCTGGAACAGATCTTAATTCCTATAATCTAGATGAGCTTTTGTTTTTCTACAAAAACACAGCTATTTATCAATCTTCACTTTACCACTCAAACTTTCAATTTTCCTCTACTAGGGGCCCACCTTATTTTTGATTTTTCACTCAATATATTGTCAGCTATTCTGTAACAACTGAATAGCAATTTTAAAATCTCAAATAAATAATTAAAATGAAAAATAAATTCACATTGATGCTATTTGCATCTATTGCACTAACCAACCTATTTATATCTTGTGATAAGGACGAAGATCCCGAATTAATCGAAGAACAAGAGCTCATTACCACTGTGGTACTAAATATCACCTCAGATAGTGCAGCAAATCAAACTGTTCGTTGGAATATGGATACGAACCAAACACCTACTATTTCACTGCAAGCTAATCAACAATATCAAGTATCGGTTTCTTTTTTAGACGAGAGTGATCCAGCGGATACGGAAGATATTACAGAAGAAGTAAAGGAAGAGGCAGATGAGCATCAGGTTTTTTATGAGTTCTCTGGGGTGTCAATAAGTTATACTTCTGGTCAAGGGGATGTTTCAGATAGTGCGAACAATCCTCTTTACCTCAATTCTATATGGACAGCAAGCTCAGCGGGAACTGGTACAGCTCGAGTTTATTTAATTCACGAACCCACAACAAAAACGAGTACTAGTCGCGGTGGCTTTGGAGGAGAAACAGACGTAGAAGTTGACTTTACAGTCGTAGTTTCTGAATAAATTTGATTGGTATTGTACACCATGAAACACTTTGTCCCTTTACTGTTGTTGATTCTTTCGGTTTCAACACTAAAGGGGCAATCTTGTGTTTATACTATAGAGGGTAGAGTACTGGATTTACATGATAATACCCCGATTTTTGGAGCAATTATCAAAATTGAGGGTTCTGATTTGTTTGGACAAACAGATGAGCAAGGCTACTTCAAGATCAACCAAGTTTGTTTTGGTCAAGCCAAGTTAGTTGTGTCCCACATCAGTTGTGATCCTATTGATCGAACTGTGACCATACGTTCTGATGTAAAGTTGAACTTTGAATTGGAGCACCACATAAACGAACTCAGTGAGATTATTATTTCAGATGATGGTCTGAATCAGGTCAATTCAAGTGTTAACGAGTCTCAACTCAACGCTGATCAACTCACACGACTCAGCAATCAAAATTTAGCTGAGACTCTCAATAGTATTGCGGGAGTTTCCTCTTTGAAAACAGGGAGTTCAATTGCTAAACCCATGATTCACGGTTTATTCGGAAGTAGAGTGGCCATTATAGCAAATGGAATGCGTATGCAAGACCAAGAATGGGGTGCCGATCACGCTCCCAATGTTGATCTCAACGGTTTCGAATCTGTTCAAGTGGTCAAAGGGGCTGCTGCTTTAAAATATGCAGGAGATACAGCAGGTGGAATGATCTTGCTTTCCCCTGAAAGAATAAATTTAAAAGACAGCCTTTACGGGAGTACTGTTCTCAATGGAGTTGATAATGGAAAAGGAGGGAGTATTAATACGCGTTTGACCAGATCGTTTGACAATGGCTATTTTATTTCAGGACATCTTAACACAAAACAATTTGGAGACCGTCAAGCTCCTGAGTATAATCTGACCAATTCAGGTCTTAAAGAAACCAGTCTTGGATTTCGTTTAGGAAGGACAAAAATTTTAAAGGGATGGGAAGTAAATTACAGACGTTTTCAAAATAGTACAGGAATTCTAAGATCTGCTCATATTGGAAATATTGAGGATTTTTTGAGAGCCCTAGAATCTAATAGTCCTTTACGTATCGAGCCTTTTGATTATGTAATTAATTCACCAAAACAAGAGGCAATCCATCAAAACTTCAAAGCCACCTACTTTAATCAGTATTCTGATAGGTCTAAACTGAAGTTGGATTATAATTATCAGATAAGTAATCGAAAAGAATTTGATGTCCGAAGAGGAAATCGTTCAGCAAAAGCTGCAATTGACTTAACACTTAAAACTTATGACTTTTTAGGGAGTATCCAATGGAAAAAAGATTTTGAATGGAACTTTGAATGGGGGGTAAATGCCTTGCTTCAGGATAATTTTTCAAATCCAGAAACCGGGGTAAAACGGCTAATTCCAGATCATCAAAAATATCAAGCGGGTACTTTTCTTACTGGAAATTACCGTCCATCTAATAACTTTAGTTGGGAATGGGGATTTCGGTTTGATCAAGTTATTATTGATGCACAGAAGTTTTACGATACCTCTAATTGGATTTCAAGAGAGTATAACATTCGTTATGCTGAATTTGAACAAAAAGATTTTGGCACACAAATTTTAACCAATCCAAGATTGAATTTTTCAAATATTAGCGCTCAAACTGGTTTTGCTGTTGGGATTGGGGAGTCGGTAGAAACTACCTTTTCTTATATGCTTACTCAGCGCGCTCCAAATGTTTCGGAATTGTTTAGTGACGGCTTGCATCATTCATTGGCATCTATAGAGTATGGATTTATAGGGCTTCAAAAAGAAACTTCTCATAAACTGATTTTAGGGATTAATACACAGAATAAATTCTTAAGTATAGGTATTGACCCTTATTTAAACCGAGTTTCTAATTTTATTTTTATTCAACCCTCTGGGGTTGAACTTACCATACGAGGTGCGTTTCCAGTTTGGGAATATCAAGCGACAGATGTACTCATGTGGGGTTGGGACGCCAATGCAAAAATCAATCTATCAGAAAATCTAAAATACAATATCAATGCAGCCTACACTTATGCCCAGGATATTTTAGACGCTAAGCCGTTAATTTTCGTACCGCCTTTTAGTCTGTTTCAACAGTTGTCTTATACTTTTCCCAAATCAGAAATAGAAATTGAGATGGCGCATCGTTTTACTGCAACTCAAAGCAGATTTCCCGACACTAACTTTAGGGTGAACCGTATCGAATCTGGGGTAATTGTTCAACAAGAAGTCGATATCAGTACCCCTCCAAATGGATATCATAATTTTGACTTGTATTTTTTGTTACCTTTGGCAAAGAGTAATTTTAAAAGTACGCTCCGTCTTATCGTTCAAAACCTAACTAATGCATCCTACAATGATTATTTAAATAGATTGCGATTTTACGCTACCGAAATTGGTCGAGCAGTTCAGCTCCAGCTTGTTTTTAATTATTGACGCTATATATTTTCCCAAATGAAGTCCATAGTTCTTGCTTTCTTTTTCATCATTACTTTTTTAGATTCCTATTTTTATAGACAAGGTCTAGAAAAATACCAGTTTTCTTTGAACCGCTAATTGTACCTTCAATTTTAGTTTACTATCTATTCAGTACAAAAAAAAGGGATCCATTAATTTTATTAGGTTTTTTTTTATGGTTGGAGATCTATTATTATTAATTGAACTATCCCCTGTTTTCTTACAATGGGCAGTTTTCTGCTACTGGCTAATGCAATTGTGTTTTATAGGAGTTTATAAAAATTATTTGGAGGGGTATTCATATAAAGCACACCTGCTTGGACTGCTGTTTTGAGGGTCTTATTTGGTGGTTTTTCTAAATCATGTTTACTCTTCTTTGGGATATATGAAGGTTCATGGATTAGTGTATGGAGTAACTCTTTTGGCTTTTGGAAGTTTAGCCATAATAGAACTACTTAGAAAAGTTTCGCGGAAGTATATTTATTTGGTTTTAGGATTGTTAGTGTTTTCTGTACGCGATGTTTTTTTGACTTACAATAAAAAATATTTTAATGATGATGTGTTTACATTTTCAATTCCTATCTTGCATGGGATTATTCTTTTTATCATTATAAAGGCCTTGCTTTATTTTGAATAAGGAAAAGTGTCAAGTTACGACCAGAGGTCTTATATTAAAATTTAACATTGAAAACGCTTTATATTAACTTGGTTGTTATCCTTTTCGCTTCCGTAGCATTTGCCCAAGAGGCAGAGCCGCTTATTGAAAATTATGAATTTTATTCAGACCCCTCCTTGGATACTCAATACGCTTTTGTTCAGGAGCTAATGTATGTTGCAGGCTATGTCCCTGAAAAAATAACTGTTTATCAAACGCTACCCAATAATGCACATGTGTACCGAGTTACCCTTGATTCAGTTAATGGTGGTTTTCTTTTTGTCCGTTGGAATAAAAAAGAGAAAAAGCATTACGTTGCAAATAAAATGATAGATGCTGGAATGTATTACAATTTGAAAGCAGCAGAGGAAATTATGCGAAAGCAAACAGAAAATGCTTCTTTTTCAGCTGATGATATCAGCATACAAGCTGGAGATCAATTTAAGATTTCAGGAGAAGACATAAATGGACTTAGAGATGAATATGATAAAAAAATGGAAGCAAAAAAAGAATTCCAGACAAATCTTCATAAAAAACAAGCTGAAAAAGCCAAACGTAAAGTGGAACGTAAAAGTACTAAAAATTAGAATTCAATTGTTAGAATATTACCCTCTAAATTGGTCTCATAGCATCTGAGTGAACCGCTACAAGAAGCAGAAAATGAATTGTTGTGATTACTACAAGTAAAATTACTACCATCAAATGACCAAAGATTTCTTGCACCTTGATGAGGACAGGCATTATCAAAAACTCTAATTTCTTCATCACTTATTCTAACAAGAAGTATGTTTTCAGCTGTGAAGTTTAACCAGCCACCAATCTGTTTTAAGTCTTTGAATCTATCATCATCCAAATTAATTTCAAGCTGATTTCTACTTGAATTCTGTCCGGGTTGATTATTATTAAGTATATCAATATTAGAAGAATCGTTTTCTGTAGAACAGGATTCAATTAACGGGATTCCTAGCGCTGCTAAAACAATTGGCTTACAGGCTGTTTTTAAAAAGTTTCTTCGGTTATTCATCTTAAATTATTTTTTGTTTAAAGATAACATAAAATAATTAAACAATAATTAAGTTAGAATTTAAAAATAAGGTAATTTTGGGCATGCAAAATATATTTACTTCTTTACTGTTTTTTGTTTCAATTGTAGTGTTTTCACAAAATACGGGTACTTTAAACGGCCGTATTGTCGATGCACAAAATGAATTTCCTCTTGAAGGTGCTACTGTAGTTGTCGTAGGGACAAATATTGGTGTTGTTTCTGGTGAAGGAGGATACTTTACTATTGAAGACATACCAACCCAGACCTATAATATTGAGGTAAGTTATTTAGGATATGAAACACAAACCTTATTTAATGTGATCGTTAAGTCCGTCGGGAATATTCCGCTCTTTTTTGAATTAGAGGAAATTGCTGAAGATTTAGATGAGGTTGTTTTGATTCAGAGTCCATTTAAAACAAGTAGCGAGACTCCTTTATCTACCCAGACTTTTTCAGCTGTAGAGATCGAAACCTATCCTGGTGGGAATAATGACATTACAAAAGTGGTTCAAAGCATGCCTGGTATCTCACCTTCGATTGGAGGATTCCGAAATGATATCATCATTCGTGGTGGAGCCCCTAATGAAACGGTTTATTATTTAGACGGTATTGAGATTCCAAATATCAATCACTTCAGCACTCAAGGAAGTGCAGGAGGTCCCGTAGGGATGGTTAATGTATCTTTTATCCGTGAAGTGACCTTGGCGAGTTCTTCTTTTGGCGCAGAATATGACAATCCGCTATCAGGTGTTTTGGCTTTTGAACAACGGGAAGGAGATGTCAATAAATTTGGAGGAAATTTTCGTGTAGGAGCAAGTGAAACTGCGCTTACTTTAGAAGGTCCACTTTTAAGAAAAAATAAAGATGAACCTGCAAAAACAAACTTTCTTCTCTCTGTTCGAAGAAGTTATTTACAGTTTTTGTTTGAATTAATAGGACTTCCTATACGACCAGATTATTGGGATTATCAATGGAAAATTAAGCATGAAATTGACGCATACAATTCGCTTACTTTTATCGGTATAGGAGCCATTGACGATTTTTCAGTCAAAGCTCCAGACGAGTTTGATGCAGGGCAACAAGCGGACTTAGAGCAGGTGCCGATTATCGATCAGAGAAGTACAACAGTGGGCTTGTCATGGAAGCGCAACTATAAAAACGGAAATGGTTTTATGAACACTGTGGTAAGTACTAACAGGCTGGAAAATATTTTTGCCCGATATGAAGACAATACTACTAAAACAGGAACCATCTTTCAAAACGATTCTTTTGAATGGGAGACTAAACTGCGTTTTCAAGCTACTCAGTTTACTGAAAATTGGAAATGGTCAACGGGATTTAATGTTCAAAATTCATCTTATCAAAACAATACTCGTTTTGTTTATTATGATATTGCTTACAAAACCGATCTTAACTTTACCAAATACGGCCTGTTCTTTAAAGCATCCCGTTCTTTTTTAAACGATCGCTTAGATTTTTCTTGGGGTATACGTTCAGATGCTGATAGTTTTTCAACAACTTCTAATCTGTTAAATAACATATCACCTCGAGCTGCAATTTCTTATGACTTAACCAAGAGTCAGAAATGGAAATTCAACGCCTCAATTGGGCGCTATTTTAAAATACCAACTTATACCATGCTGGGTTTTCAAAATCAAACCGGGGCTTTTGTAAATCAAGACGCAGCATACACACGTAGTGATCATTTGGTTGCGGGTTTGGAATACAACCTTACTCCAGCATCGCGTTTTACAGTAGAAGCGTTTAGGAAAAATTACGCCAATTACCCTATTTCAGTAATTGATGGTGTTTCTTTGGCAAACAAGGGGGGTGGTTTTGAAGTTCTTGGAAATGAGGAGATTGTTTCTGATGGCAAAGGTCAAAGTTCTGGGATAGAACTCTTATTCCAGCAAAAACTATCCAACAATTTTTATGGAGTCTTTGCATACACCTATTTTTCGAGTGAATTTACAGGAGCTGATGGTGTATTGAGGCCTTCTGTATGGGATAGTCGACATCTTATTTCTTTTTCGGGAGGATATAAATTAAAACGCAACTGGGAACTCAGTGCAAGATGGCGATTTGCTGGAAAGAATCCTTACGTACCCGTAGATTTATCAGCCAGTATCAATTCTTACCCTGAACTCGTCTTAGATTATGATCGTTTGGGGGAGATCAAACTCAACAGTTTTAATTTGGCTGATATCAGAATTGATAAAAAATGGAATTTTAAGTCACTCTCTTTTAACTTCTATTTTGAGGTGCAAAATTTCTTAGCCCAACCTAATCCTACACCTCCTGAATACGGTTTAAATCGTACTGCTGAGGGAGAATTTATTAATCCAAGAAGTTTGATCGAAGTTTCCTTAAACGATGGAAATAGTTCTCCGCTTCCTACCTTTGGTTTAGTTCTCTATTTTTAAATTTATAAATCTAAAAGTCCTTCTGGAAGCTGAACACGGATCAAGTTTTTTTTGCGATCTACCTCAAGAATAAAATCATCGTGTATTGGGATAAGATGTATTTTTTTGTCAGTGGCTTCCACTTGAAATAAGGCCTGAGGACCTTGCTCGAGAACGGCAGTAATCAGCCCAATTTCTTCAGCCATAGTGCTTACTGTAAACCCTATGATTTCGTGGTAGTAGAACTTGTTTCCATCTAGAGGAGGCAATAAGTCTAAAGCTAAATAGAGGTTTTTCTTGATTAGGGCATCTGCCTCTTGCTCGTTTGAGATTTCTTCAAAATCTATTCTTAGAAGTTCCGATTTGTGTAATTGACATTTATTTATAAAAAATGGAACCAAGCCTGTGGATAATTCCACAAAAATTGATTCCAATTCTGTATAATCTTTAGGATTGTCACTGTCTACTTTAACTAGTAACTCTCCTTTAAAGCTGTATTTTCCAACGACAGTACCTAAATAAAAGCAATCTTGCTTTTGCATCGTTGACTAGAAAAGAGTTTACTCTTCTTTCTCTTCGGAAGCTTCGGTTTGCTCAGCTGGAGCTTCGGTTTGCTTAGCCTCTTGCTCAACTTCTTCAGCAACAGCCTCTTTTTCTGTTGTTGCTTCTTCAGCCACAGCTTCGGTTTGCTCAGCCAGGGCTTCAGCAACTTCAGTTGTAGCTTCCTCAGCTTCGGTGGATTCAGCGGCGGCTTCTTCTGCCGCAGCCTCAGCTTCTGCAGCCGCTGCATCAGCTAATCGCTTGTCGCTTACTGCTTTTTCGTCAGCTAATCGCTTGGCTTTTAACTCACTTTCACTTTGAGAAAGACCTTCTTTTTTAGCTTGAATTTTAGCTTCTTTTTCTTCTAACCAAGCCGCAAATTTTTTATCAGCTTCTTCTTGGCTCAAAGCACCTTTTCGAATTCCTCCGTTAAGGTGATGTTTTAGCATCACACCTCTGTAAGAAAGTAAAGTTCGAGCTGTATCTGTGGGTTGTGCCCCTTTTTCTAACCAGTTTACAGCATTGTCTAATTTGACCTCGACTGTGGCTGGATTGGTGTTGGGGTTGTACGTTCCTAATTTTTCGAGATAACGTCCGTCTCTTTTAGAGCGGGCATCTGCGGCGACGATCCAATAAAAGGGGTTTCCTTTTTTACCGTGCCTTTGTAGTCTAATTTTTACTGGCATATCACATTAATTATGAGGATACTCGACCCTCTGGTTATTAATTCAAGTTTGCAAATATAATTTAATTTATGACTCTAGAGGTATTTCAATGAATATTTGTTAAATGCAGGGAAAATAATTTTTATCAGCAGGAGTAATGGGTCCTAAAAAAAAGAGAGGAATAATAGCCCCCGGTTGTTCCGCCAAAAACATACACACGCACTACCGTGTTACCGAGGGCCTAAAATTTAGATTGCGGTAGTGAGTAGTAATGTTTTTTGGCTTGGAGCAAAATTAATAAAAATCATTGTTTAAAAACAAAAGCAACTATGTTAAACTTGTTCAAGGGAATAAAAAAATGTAATTTTGCGCACTAAAATTTATTCCAAAATGAACATCAGCAAAACAGATTTAGACGCCTTAAACGCAGTAATAAAAATTACTGTAGATCGCTCTGATTACGAAACTAAAGTAAATACCGTGTTGAGTGATTATAGGAAGAATGCCAACATTCCTGGTTTTCGTAAAGGTCATGTCCCTATGGGTATGATTAAAAAGCAATACCAACAAGCTGTCATTGCTGATGAGGTTAACAAACTTCTCAGAGAGAATCTTGAAAAATTCATCAAAGAAGAAAAACTTGACCTTTTGGGAAATCCCCTTCCTAAAGCTGCTGATGAGGAACTCGATTGGAATGCAGATCAGATGGATTTTGAATTTGAATTGGGTCTTGCGCCTAAATTTGAAGTCAAATTAGGCCAGCTTAAAAAAGTAGTTCGATATGAAATTGACCCCGAAGCAAAAATGATCAATGAGCAATTGGATTATATTAGAAAGCAGTACGGTAAACTAGTTTCGCAGAAAAACCCTGATAAAGATTTTGAAATCACTGCTCAATTTAGAAACGAAGAATTAGAGATTGAAAAAATCAGTAGTTTTAAACTCGATGATTTTAAATCTAAAAAAGCACTTAAATCCCTAAAAGAGGAAACGATTAATTCAGTAGTGAACTTTCCAGTAAAGGGATTGTTTAAAGAGGACGAGTTACTTAAGAGTTTACTTTCTTTAGATGATGATAAACTCAAGGAACTCAAAGACTCAAATATCACCTTGGAAATCAAGGAGATCAACGAACGAATACGAGCTGAACTAAATCAAGAGCTATTTGACAAGCTCTTTGCTCCTGGAACAGTGACTTCAGAAAAAGAACTCAAGGAGCGAATTAAAGAAGATCTCCAGAAGCAATTTGAGCCCCAAGCAGACCAAAAGCTTCTAAACGATATCACTGAGTTTTTAGTCGAAAAAACAAAATTTAAATTGCCAGCAGATTTTCTTAAACGTTGGATGCAAACCTCTGGTAAAGAAGAATTGACTCCTGAGCAAGCCGCTGAGGAATATGAAAAGTCTGAAAAGGGAATTCGCTATCAGCTTATTGAAGGTCAAATCATTACCGAGAATAAACTCGACATTTCATTTGAAGAGTTAAAAGACTTTGCAGGAACTTTGGTAGCCAACCAAATGAGACAGTACGGACAGGAACCAGACGAAACACAAATAGAGGGTATCGTTTCAAACGTACTTACGAATCCAGAGGAGACAAGAAGAATTTCCGAACAATTAATGAGTAATAAAATTTTAACCTTTTTTAAGGAAAACGCTCCACTGAAACAAAAGAAAGTCGGTTTTGATGCTTTTGTAAAAGAGGCATACGGCAAAGCATAAAATTTTCCTTATTTTTAATAAATTTAGAATATGAACTACGGTAAAGAATTCAAGAAATACGCTACAAAACACCATGGAATCAATGCCATGTATTACGATAAAATCGTAAGTAGTATGACTCCCTATATCATTGAAGAGCGCCAACTTAATGTAGCGCAAATGGATGTTTTTTCTAGATTGATGATGGATCGAATTATGTTTTTAGGAACTGCCATCGACGACAATGTAGCGAACGTAATTCAGGCACAGCTTTTGTTTTTGCAAAGTACGGACGCTAGCCGTGATATTCAGATGTACATCAACTCTCCAGGCGGTGGTGTCTATGCCGGTCTTGGGATTTATGATACGATGCAATTTATCAGTCCAAATGTAGCAACCATATGTACAGGGATTGCTGCCTCCATGGGTGCAGTACTATTATGTGCTGGTCACGAAGGAAAGCGTTCTGCATTACCTCACGCAAGGGTAATGATACACCAGCCCCTGGGTGGTGCTCAAGGACAGGCTTCAGATATTGAAATCACAGCCCGTGAGATTCTTAAACTCAAAGATGAATTGTATCAGATCATCTCCAAACACTCTGGTCAGGATATGGAAAAAGTGACCAATGACAGTGATCGTGATTACTGGATGAAAGCCGAAGAAGCTAAAAAATACGGTATGGTCGATGAAGTGCTAAAAAACAGCCCAAAATAAACCCCAGCTGCCATGAGTAAACCTGATTTAAACTGTTCTTTTTGCGGTAGGCCAAAGCCCGAAACCCAGCTCCTTATTGCTGGATTGGATGCCCATATTTGCGATCTTTGTATCACTCAAGCTCATGGAATAGTTCAGGAAGAAGCAAGCCTAGAGGAGGGAGCTGAAGCAGATAGTATAGAGCTTAAACCGCCCAAAGAAATTAAATCGTTTTTAGATACCTATGTTATCGGTCAAGAGGCTTCAAAGAAAGTTTTATCCGTAGCGGTTTACAATCATTACAAGAGATTGATCCAACAAACTTCAAAAGAAGATGTTGAAATTCAAAAAAGTAATGTTTTAGTTGTTGGTCCTACTGGAACAGGTAAAACCTTATTGGCTCAAACCATTGCGCGTTTGCTCAATGTGCCCTTAGCCATAGTAGATGCAACTGTTCTCACTGAGGCAGGATACGTTGGCGAAGATGTTGAAAGTATCCTTTCTCGTTTGCTTCAAGCAGCAGATTACGACCTGAGCCGAGCACAAAAAGGGATCGTTTTTATAGATGAAATTGACAAAATTGCGCGAAAAAGTGACAACCCATCAATCACCAGAGACGTTTCTGGTGAAGGAGTTCAGCAAGCCTTGCTAAAACTTTTAGAAGGAACAGTTGTTAATGTCCCACCTAAAGGAGGAAGAAAACATCCAGATCAGAAGTTCATTGAGGTGGATACCTCAAATATTTTATTCATTGCTGGAGGGGCATTTGATGGGATAGAGCGTCACATCAACAAACGATTGAATCTTCAGGCCATCGGTTACAATACGACTGTAGAGCAAAATAAGATCGATAAGGAAAATATATTACAATATATTACTCCTCGCGATGTACGATCGTTTGGATTGATACCTGAAATCATTGGTAGATTACCGGTGTTGACCTTTATGAAACCGCTTGATAAAGTCACACTTTTAGAGATTTTAACCACCCCTAAAAATGCACTGATAAAACAATACATTCACCTCTTTGACATGGACGGCATTAAATTGCAATTTACCTCAGGGGCATTGAATTACATCGTAGAAAAATCAATGCAATACAAATTAGGAGCGCGTGGGTTACGCTCCCTCTGTGAAGCAGTTTTAAACGATGCCATGTTTGAATTACCTGACTCTGATGTCAAAGAATTAAAGGTTACCAAGCAATATGCCGATCAAAAACTTTCCAAAATAGAACTGCCAAAACTAAAAGTAGTTTCTTAATCAGTATTCATTTTTAGCAGTTCTTCCAATAATTCTCTTGAATTTGAGAGTCTGGGTATTTTGTGCTGCCCCCCTAATTTGTTTTTATTTGAAAGCCATTGGTAGAACAAACCTTCTTTTGCTTGATGGAGGTGTAAAGCTTCTAAGCTTGAGTTTCGTTTGGCTTCATAATCTGAATTTTCTTTTTGAAGCTCTTCGTCTAAAAGTTTCGAAAACAATTCCAAATCCTGCGGTTCTTTTTCAAACTCGACGATCCATTCGTGTGCACCTTTTGAATTGTTTTTCATAAAAATTGGTGCCGCACTGTAGTTTGAAACAATACTTTTTGTCTGTATGCTCACTGCTGAGATTGCTTTCTCCGCATTATCGATGATTAATTCTTCACCAAAGGCATTGATGTGATGTTTTGTTCTCCCTGTGACTTGAATGCGATAGGGGGAGAGATTCGTAAAACGGACGGTATCACCAATTCTATAGCGCCATAGACCAGCATTGGTAGTAATCACAAGTTCGTAATTAGTGTTTAGCTCAACTTCAGATAAAGGGATAACCTTTAATTCATTTTTATTGGAATTGGGTTGGAAAGGAATAAACTCATAGAAAATACCATAGTCAAGCATTAAGAGAAGATCGTCGGCATCGTTGCGATCTTGAATACCAAAAAACCCTTCAGAAGCATTGTAAATTTCGTAAAACTTAAAGTCTTTTTTTGGAAACAAACTTTTGTATAATTCGTGATAGGGCTTAAAGCTGACTCCTCCATGAAAATAAACTTCTGCATCTGGCCAGATCTCAGTAATGGTCTTACTCGCTGTTTCTTCGAGTACTCTTTGAAGGAGTATAAGCATCCAAGAAGGTACACCTGCCAAACTTGTTACTTTCTCAGTTAAGGTTTCCGTTAATATCGCTTGCATTTTGGTTTCCCATTCAGAAATTAATGAGGTTTTATGACCGGGTGTGCTACTCAGTTCTGCCCAAAAAGGCATATTCTGAATGATGATGGCAGATAAATCTCCAAAATAACTGTTGTTTTCGTTATAAAGTTCGTGGCTACCACCCAAACGAAGACATTTTCCGCTCAAGAGTTGAGAATCGGGATTATTGTTAAAATAGAGGGACAACATATCCTTTCCAGCCTTGTAGTGACAATCTTCAAGAGCTTCAGTACTAACGGGAATAAATTTACTTTTCGCATTCGTAGTCCCACTAGATTTGGCAAACCACTTTATGGGACTGGGCCAAAAAATATTTTGAGTTCCGTTTCTACACCTTTCAATTTGAGCAGCGATAGACTCGTATGTACTCAGAGGAATTTTTGATCTAAATTCATCGTAGTTTTTAATATTAGTAAAATCATAACGAATTCCCATCTCAGTATTTTGAGCTTTATTTAAGAGTATGCTGAGCAATTCATTTTGCACCTCCCGAGGATATTTCATAAAGAGTTCCATCTGGTGAATTCTTTTTTTCAGAATCCATGAGGCAATTGAATTAAAGATCGAAGTGGGCATAAAATTATCGTTATCTTACCAATGTAAATTTAAATAATATTCCTTAGGACATGTTTCAAGCAACCTTAAAAAAAATGAGGACCGAAAATCTTCAACCCATTAATTATTTTTTGGATGTAGAATCTGGATTTCTTCACCTCAATCAGTTGTTGGGTAAAACTATTCGAGTGGAACATAGCGGTTCTCAGTGTTTAAATTGCGGTTTGAGTAAGCTAATTTTTCGGCAGGGTCATTGCCAATCATGTTTTTTTGACAGTCCGGCAACGGGTGATTGGATTATGCGTCCTGAGTTGAGTAAAGCTCATTTAGGTCAAGAGGATCGAGATTTGGAATA
The DNA here is from genome assembly GCA_902546725.1 of uncultured Bacteroidota bacterium. GTDB lineage: Bacteria > Bacteroidota > Bacteroidia > Flavobacteriales > Flavobacteriaceae > MS024-2A. The sequence goes on from CACCLB010000001.1 coordinate 92,136, forward strand.
CGAGTCTAAAATGCAATTACAACCCCATACGGTATATCTGGCATTGAGCAGTCATCTCAAAGTAGGGGTAACCCGCAAAAGCCAGTTACCCACACGATGGATTGATCAAGGGGCTCACCAAGCTACGGTAATTTTAGAAGTGCCTAATCGATACCTTGCTGGAGTGGGTGAAGTAGCGCTCAAAAACTTTTTTTCTGATAAAACCAATTGGCGTAAAATGTTACAAAACAATGCTGAAGCGGTGGATTGGGAAAAAGCTCGAAACCTTGCAATTGATAGCATTCCAAACGACTTAAAACCCTATGTAGTAAGAGAAACAACTGAAATACAAAGCTTGACATTTCCCGTATTGCAATATCCTGAAAAAGTAAAGAGTTTAAATCTCAGTAAAACTCCTCTTTACGAAGGGAAATTGATGGGAATTAAGGGGCAATATTTAATCTTTGAAGATGCAACGGTATTCAACGTTCGCTCGAATGAAGGCCAATGCGTCAGACTTTCAATCAATTAACTTAAATGCTTTTTAGAATCTAAGAGTAAACGATTGAGCTCGCTTAATTCTTTTTTCGTGAGATCTCGGTATTTTCCAACACCTAAATTGAGTTCAATATTCATTATTCGAATACGCTTGAGCTTGACTACTCGGTAATCTAAATATTCACACATACGTCTAATTTGCCTATTTAAACCTTGAGTGAGTACAATTCGAAATTGTTTTTTATGAATTTGTTCTACTTCGCATTTGCGTGTCATCGTGTCTAGAATGGGCACTCCATTTGCCATTCGCTCAATAAATTCTGCTGTGACAGGCTTATTCACCGTAACGATGTATTCCTTTTCGTGCTTGTTTCTTGCTCTGAGGATTTTGTTTACAATATCACCGTCGTTTGTCAATAATATTAAACCTTCGCTAGGCTTATCGAGTCTTCCAATGGGAAATATTCTTGAGGGATAATTGATGTAGTCGATGATGTTGTCTTTTTCAACCCTAGTGTCTGTCGTACAGACAATACCTACTGGTTTATTAAAGGCCAAATACACATTGCGTTCTTGAAGGTTTTCAACCAACACACCGTCTATTTCGATCCGGTCTGAGGGACTTACTTTTTGTCCTATAACTACTTTTTGTCCGTTGACCTGTATCCGTCCTGCATCAATTAATTTATCTGCAGAACGTCTTGAACAATGTCCAATTTCACTAAGGTATTTGTTAAGTCTAACGCCCTGTTGTTGATCGTTCATACAGTTTAAATTTTTAGTTCATCAGTAGGTTTGAGATCAAACTTTTTTCTAAATAGAAAAACAAATAAATAAAGCAACGGAGTATCCAAAGCAGCTACAAATACTTTAAATAAAAAACCTGAAAGTACAAGTCCCCAAAACAAATCCCATTCTAAAACTCCAAAGAGGCTAAGCAAACTGATGACTGAGAACGTATCAATGAATTGAGAACTAAAGGTTGAAAAATTATTCCGCAGCCAAAGCATCCGACCTTTGGTGAGTTTTTTCCAAAAGTGATACAGACGAATATCGACAAATTGTGCGCCGAGATAAGCCATCATGGATGCCAAAACAGCAACTGGTGAAAGCGCAAATACAGTTTGAAAAGTAGCATCGTCAACGGGAGAATTTGAAAGTGCTGGGACGACATTCGCCATCCATAAAATACCCATGGAAAAGAAGGAGGCAAATATTCCAGCAATTACAACCTGATTGGCTTTTTTCTTACCGTAGATTTCAGAAATTAAATCGGTGATTAAAAACGTGATTGGGTAAGGGAGTATGCCTACTGAAAGCTCGAAAAGTTGATTTCCAAAAACAGTAAGTTCAAAAGGTCTCCAATAAAAAAATTTTTGAAAGATTAAATTCGAAACGACTAATGAGGTTATAAATAGCCCTCCCAAATAGAGGTATATTTTTTTAGCAAGTTCAGTTTTTTTTTCTGTCATCCTAATGAATCTTTAATTCAAAAGGCAGCAATAACTGCATACGAGCTGCTGGCTTTACTTCAATAAGTTGATCAAATTTGGGTTGAATGGTATAGGGTAAAAATAAATTCCACAAACGGTCCAGACTGAGTGAAATATTCATATCTGACAAAATAGCGGTCAGATCATCTTCAAACTTTGGATAGTCCATGACGTTATAATTTTCAATATTAGCGAGTTTAGCAGCAGCCTGGATTGCGGCTTGAAGTCCTCCCAAAGAGTCAATCAGTCCATTTTCTAAAGCTTGTTTTCCAGTCCAAACTCGTCCTTGAGCAAGCTCTTCCACTGTTTCCTCAGGAAGTTTTCTGCCATCAGCTACGCGCTGTTTAAAAGTTGAATAGGTTTTTTCAATGGATTTTTTAGTTTGAGCTTCAAAGGCAGGACTCAGCGGTTGAAAAATGCTGTAACCCATGGCATTGGGATGGGTTTCAACAGTCTCTGCATTGATTCCCATATTTTGCATCAAACCGCTGGCATTTGGTAGGGACGCAAACACTCCAATAGAACCAGTGATGCTCATGGGATCAGCAAAAATCTGATTGGCTCCTGCAGCTATATAGTAACCACCAGAGGCCGCCACATTTCCCATTGAGACCAGAACAGGTTTTTGTTTTTTGACCTCATTGATCGTTTGCCAGAGCAATTCGGAAGTTAGCGCACTTCCTCCTGGGGAATCTACACGAAGTACAACTGCTTTTATCCAATCGTCTTCAGCTAGTTCTTTTAAGGTTTCAATAAAGACCCCTTGAGCTATGATGTTTTTTGTGCCTTCACCGTAAAGGATGGGTCCCTTGGCGAAAACTACTGCGATTCGATCTTTTATTTCTTTATTGTAATCCGACTTGCTTTGGTTTACAGCAGAAACTGAAGTAAAGTTAAGCTCATCTTTTTCTTCAAGTTGCAAGCGTGTTTTGACCATTTCCTCAAGGTCTGACTCATAGCCAAGCAAATCGATTAGGCCTTGGTTGACTGCATCTCCAGGTGTAGCTATTTTTTGTTTGTTGATTAAGTCATCTAAAGTATCAACGTTTAAATTTCGTGCTGATCCGACTTCTTTATTTAGCGTGCCCCACAGGTCCATGAGTAAGGATTTAATTTGAAGACGATTGGCATCACTCATCTTGTTATCCAAAAATGGTTCTACGGCGCTTTTGTATTTTCCTAAACGAACAACTTCCATTTTAACTCCGTATTCATCTTGAAAATCTTTGTAGTAAAGAACTTCTGAAGCCAATCCTTTGAATTCAAAAGCTCCTACTGGATTGAGGACGATGGTATCAGCAACTGAAGACAAATAATAACCCTTTTGGGTGTATATATCTGCATAAGAATAAATAAACTTACCCTCTGCTTTAAAGTTTTCGAGAGCTTTTCGAATGCTACGGGTCTGAGACCAGCCGGCAGTTATGAAGTCAGATCGGAGTCGAATCCCTTGTATTTTTGGATTTTGAGCAGCTTTGTCAATTGCACTTAAAATCTCAGGAAGCCCGAGGACTTCATCGTTTAAATCGAGGATAATTTCTAACTCGTCAAAAGAGGGATTGCGGTCAGTAATGGGTACGTTGAGGTTTAGGTCTAAAATGCTATTTGCTTGAACGGCTTTACTGCCAGAGGGGGATACAATTATACTGGCAGCAGCAGACACGAGCATAAGGATTAGGGCAAAGAAAAGTCCAATTGCTGTTAGCGTGCCTAAAACCGAGGCAAGGAAATTCTTAAAAAAATTCATGAGTAAAGTATTTATGCTACAAATATAGGGTTTTGTAGCTTTGCTGAATAGGAAGGAAACCGTGAAAAAAAACCAAGCCGTTATCTCTTTAGGAAGCAATTTGGGCAATCGTCTGGAGCTGCTTCAAAAAGCACTGGTGTTGTTAGAACAAAACGACATCAAATTGACTGCGATTTCTTCTTTATATGAAACACCAGCCTGGGGGTTTGACAGTACACCCTTTTACAATGCTTGTGCTCAGATTGAAACTGACTTCAATCCAGAAGAATTACTTTCTGTTTTTTTGGAAATAGAGGAGCAACTGGGTCGTGTTCGACAACAAAGTGACCGATATACTGCACGTCAGATTGATTTGGACTTGTTGTTCTACGAAAATTTAATCTTGAACACCGATGGGCTTGTACTCCCTCATCCAAGACTTCATTTGAGAAATTTCGTCTTGGTGCCTCTTAAAGAAATTGTGCCTCAATTGCAACACCCTGTTCTGAACTTAACAGTTAATGAATTACTAGAACAGTGTTCAGATCAAGATGACTTAGAAAAGTTGCCCTTTCGTAAATGGTCACCACCGATTTTTGATTTATTTCCTTACATCACCATAGAGGGCAACATTGGAGTTGGTAAGACAACTCTTGCCCACAAAATGGCTACTGTCTATGAACTCCCTTTACTTAAAGAAGCTTTTGCCAAAAATCCGTATTTAGAAAAATTTTATGCTGATCCAGTCCCCTATGCCCTAGCAGTGGAAGCGTATTTTTTAGAGGATAGGATCAATCAAACCCAATTGTTTTGGAAACAAAATAAACATAAGGCAGTTTCAGATTATAACATTCATAAGTCTGTAGTCTTTGCTCGGCAAAATTTGAATTCAGCCGATTTTAAAAATTATCAAAGTCGTTTTAACGAAAATTTACACAGTCAAAAATTACCAAATTTGATGGTTTACCTCCATACAGACATTGACATTCTTCAAGAGCAAATCAAAAAGCGTGGGCGTCCGTATGAGCAAAAAATAAAAAACCAATATTTAAAACAAATTGAGCAAGGTTATCAAGATCTAATTCAATCGGATTTACCATATCCTGTAGTTTCCATTTCCACTAAAAATTTAGATTTTGAAACTAAAGAAGCTGATTTTCAGTCTCTCTTAAGGATTATTTATCGGGCATCATTTTCGTAAAGAAATCCCAAAGCATCACTCCAGCGGAGACACTGATATTTAAAGAATGTTTGGTCCCCAATTGCGGTATTTCAAGGCTTTGACCGCATGCATCAACGACCTCTTGAGATACTCCTTTGACTTCGTTTCCAAGGACAAAAGCGTATCTAATATCCTTTTGAGGTATAAATTGATTCAGCTGTACTGCTTGCTCTGTTTGTTCCACTGCCCAAACAGAGACCTGTTCTTTTTGGAGTTGTTGAACAACTTCAAGTGTGTTATCAGCATATTCCCAGCTTACATTATCGGTTGCTCCTAGGGCTGTTTTATGGATGTCTCTATGGGGTGGGGTAGCTGTTATGCCACAGAGGTATATTTTTTCAATTAAAAAGGCATCAGCAGAACGAAAGACAGAACCGATATTGTTAAGACTACGAATATTATCTAATACCAAACTAAGTGGGGTTTTTACGGCAGCTTTAAATTCAGCTATCGTTTTTCGTTCCAATTCTTCGTTTTTAAGTTTGCGCATAAGTTGTTAGAAAAAACAAAAGTACAATCTCTAATTTTTTCTATGCTATTTGCATCTTTGTTTTTCATAGGGCGGTAAATTTTAAATACATTCGTAAAAACCGAAATTATTTTGGCAAAAGCAGCAAAAGAGACACCTTTAATGAAACAGTACAACAGCATCAAGGGAAAATACCCTGATGCCTTATTGCTTTTTCGCGTGGGTGATTTTTATGAGACTTTTGGATCGGATGCCATCAAAGCTTCAGGGATATTAGGAATTATACTGACCAAGCGAGGTGCTGGGAGTACCAGTGAAACCGCCTTGGCAGGCTTTCCCCATCACTCACTCAATACCTATCTACCTAAATTGGTTAAAGCAGGCTGTCGTGTAGCTATTTGCGATCAGTTGGAAGATCCTAAGATGACCAAAAAAATAGTCAAAAGAGGAGTAACCGAATTGATTACCCCTGGCGTTTCACTTCACGACGATGTATTGGATCAGAAAAAGCACAACTACCTTGCAGCTGTATTTTTTAATAAATCTTGGGGGGTTTCTTTTTTGGATATTTCAATAGGTGATTATTGGGTTGCGCAGGGGAGTACTGAGCAAGTAGAACAATTACTTCAGAGTTTTTCTCCCAGTGAAGTTTTGGTTCCCAAACCCAAAAAGAAATTATTTATAGAAGAGTTTGGAAGTACTTTTCACTGCTTCTATATGGATGATTGGGCTTTTGAAGAGAGCACTGCAAGGGAAAAATTAACCACTCATTTTCAAACCAATTCACTGTCTGGTTTTGGGATTCAAGACTATTCTACGGGGATATCTGCTGCAGGAGCAATTTTACATTATTTATCCGATGCACATCACGAAAAGTTGAAGCATATCAGCCAAATAAGTCCTATTGCTCAGGATCGCTATGTTTGGTTGGATCGTTTTACCCAACGCAATCTAGAATTATTTCAATCAACCTATCCAGAAGGAGTTCCATTGATTCAAGTCATCGATCAAACTCAAACAGCTATGGGAGCTCGATTACTCAGGCAGTGGTTGGCGTTTCCCCTAAAAGAACAAGCACAGATTGAATACCGCCACCAAATTGTTCAAGACTTTGTAAGTCAAGAGGTTTTATTGGAAACAACTCAACAGGCTTTGTCGCAAATTGTGGATATGGAGCGTATTGTTGCTAAAATTGCCACAGAAAAAATAAGTCCTCGTGCATTGAATCAATTGCAAAATTCACTGGATGCAATAAATCAGTTAAAGCAGAATCTAAAAGAAAAAGCGCATAAGACCCTTTTAAAGCAATTGGATCAGCTCCCCGACACTAATCCAATTAGAGATTTAATCAGTCAAACACTAGACCCAGAAGCTCCAGTTTTAGTTTCTAAAGGACAGGTAATTGCTTCGGGATTCTCTGAGGATTTGGATGGATTGCGAAGTTTGAGAGACACTTCCCAGTCACATTTGGATGCCATGCTCAAACGTGAAACCGAACGCACCCAGATACCCTCACTTAAAATTGCCTTCAACAATGTGTTCGGCTATTATATAGAAGTTCGCAATACACATAAAGATAAGGTTCCTGAAGATTGGACTCGAAAGCAAACTTTGGTCAATGCGGAACGGTATATTACAGAAGAGTTGAAAATATTTGAGTCAGAGATTTTGCAGGCAGGTGAACGAATACAAACATTGGAGCAGCAATTGTTCGCTGAATTGATTGCAAAACTTCAGGGTGATTTGGAAATTTTAAAACACAATGCAGAGGCTATTGCTCAATGGGATGTTCTCAGTTGTTTTGCCAACTCAGCTAAAAAGTACAATTATTGTTGTCCTGAATGGACTACTGCTACCACGCTAACAATCCAAGGTGCGAGACACCCAGTTATCGAGCAACAGCTACCACCGGGCAGCCCTTACATTTCCAACGACCTCACAATTGATCAAGATACTCAGCAAATATTGATGATTACTGGACCCAATATGTCAGGAAAATCAGCTTTACTTAGACAAACAGCCTTGATTGCTTTGATGGCGCAGATTGGGAGTTTTGTCCCAGCAACCAAAGCCCAATTAGGAGTAGTGGACAAAATTTTTACTCGAGTAGGAGCAAGCGATAATATTTCAATGGGCGCTTCCACCTTTATGGTAGAAATGAATGAAACAGCATCTATTCTAAACAATATCTCCGAACGCAGTCTGGTCCTCTTAGATGAAATTGGCAGAGGTACAAGTACTTACGATGGAATTTCTATAGCCTGGGCCATAGCAGAATACTTACACGAACATCCCTTCCGACCCAAAGTATTATTTGCGACCCACTACCATGAATTGAACGACATGACACTTCAATTTCCGAGGATTAAAAACTTTAATGTAGCGATAAAAGAATCAAAAGAGAATGTGTTGTTTTTGCGGAAACTTGTTCCAGGAGGAAGTGCCCACAGTTTTGGAATTCACGTAGCTAAAATGGCAGGAATGCCACAGCACGTTTTACAAACTGCTAAACAAAAACTTAAAACCTTGGAATCTTCACACAGTACTAAGGATAATAATAAAAAAGAGGAAGTTGTAAAAAATGAGGATTTGCAACTCAGTTTTTTTAAACTGGACGATCCAATATTAGAAGCTTTAAGAGATGAAATTACAGCCTTAGACATCGACACCTTAACTCCAGTTGAAGCTTTAATGCAATTGAATCAGATCAAGCGGAGGTTGTCTCAAAAGAAGGGTAATTAAACAACAAAAAGATATTGGGAATTTGATGTATTTGACTACAGGGGGAAAGATCTTTTTTTATGTTAAAAGCAAGCTATTTATATCAAAAAAAATTAAATTTTATTTTACATTTGCAATCCAATAAATAAAAGTAACTCAGGGGTAGAGCATTATCCGCCAGAGGCGGATGAGGGTCTTTTCAGGAGTTTGAAATAAAAATGCGAAAGTAGCTCAGGGGTAGAGCATCACCTTGCCAAGGTGAGGGTCGCGGGTTCAAATCCCGTCTTTCGCTCTGTCGTTTGCTCGAGTGGTGGAATTGGTAGACACGTTGGACTTAAAATCCAATGACCATTGCGGTCGTGCGGGTTCAAGTCCCGCCTCGAGTACTTTAAGAATCCGTAACATATTGTTTTACATGACGTTGCGGATTTTTTTATTTTCAAATGGCAACATATTGGCAACAAATCATCGTGTTTCATGATTATTTAAAGCTAAAACTTCTCAGGCACTCCTAATCCAAACACAGGGGTATGGGTTTTAGGAAACGGTTTTTCTATTGGAACATGGGGATTGGGATTTGATATGTAATCTAATATTTCTAAATTCAGTTTTTAATTAATTAGATTGATTTTTAAAGTTCTTGAATTAAATTATTAGATTTTTCATAAGCAAATGGAATTTAAAACTAAAATAAAAGCTTTTTATGAGGATATAAGTAAAAAGAGCTACAATTCATTTGAAGATGCCAGAGAAGATGCTGCATTATTAGGGAAAAAACTATTTCTTTTTAAAGAATTTGATTTAAGAGGAACTGAAAATTTACCACAAGAATCGGGGATTATATTTATTTACAATCATATTTCTAATAACCCAAACTATACTTTAGAAGATGATTTTCAAATCACACTTGACAGCCACTTTATAAGCAGTATGATTTCACAAAACTATTATAAAAAACCTGGTGTTCGCATTATAAGATATAGCCTTGATAATGAAAAAAAGCATTCGGAATACTATAATTTATTTAATTATATCAGAGTTTACTCAAAAGACTTTATACCAAATTATGTAACACAACAAGATCTTGAAGAATCTAAAAATATTTTTTATAGTTTATGCCACTCAGCCCTTTTGGAAAAAGAAAATTTAATTATTAATCCAGAGGGAAAGTCATCAAGTACTAAAAATTCACCTTCAGATTTCAAGGCTGGGATTTTTAAAATGGTTATAAAATCACAATTAGATCCTCTAATAGTACCACTAGTAATGGTAAATTTTGACTATCTCAACTCAGAAACTACTTACCGTTGTGAAATAAAAAAGCCTTTTAGACTGTCTTCTAAATTAAATGATTTAAAAAACAAAAAAGATTTAAATGATTTTGTAATATCATTTCAGGAAAAATATTCTTTGTGGGTTGATAATTTGAGAAAAGTAAGTTCAAGCTATGAAGATGAAATAAGATTATTAATTGAAAAGAAAATCAAACATTCACAAAGAAAAAATTTAATTGTTTTTTATGGCAGTTCAACTTTCAGACTGTGGGATAAAATTGAAAATGATTTCAGTCCCTTTAATGTATTGAATTTTGGATTTGGAGGTGCATATATTGAGGATTGCATAAAATACTTTGATTCATTATTTTTTGATTTAAATCCAAATGGAGTTGTGCTTTATGTTGGAGGAAATGATTTATCCCTGAACTATTCACCAAAAAAAATATTTAATCTTATCAAAAAACTCACAGAAAAATTTCAGACAAAACTACCTCAATGCAAATTATTCATTATTTCGATTAAACCGAGTTATCATAGGATTGAAAAGATGAAGCAAATTATTACCCTAAATCAAATGATAAAAAACTACTATGATAAATCTGACAGGGTGTTTTATGTCAATATTTTTGACTTATTTTTTGATCGCAGGAAGAAAATTATAAAAAAATATTACCTAATTGACAATTTACACTTAAGTAGTGAAGGCTACTCTGTATGGAAAAGGGAAATTCAAAAATCAATTGTTAAAGAGTTAAATTATCTTATTTAAAACACATCATGTATTTGCTTAGAAAATACTAAAACTTCAAAGCACCCTTAACCCAAAAACAGGGGCATGGGTTTTAGAAAACGGTTTTTCGATTGTAACAAGGATGGGAGATTTGATATGTAATACATTCTCTATATCTTAGAGGTATTAATAACCATAAATAAATTATAATGAAACTTTTTTTTATTCTATTCTTTAATTTATTAATGATTCAGTGTCAAAACTCAAATTTCCAACAAGTTAGTTCTAGATGGTCAGAAGAAAAAATATGGAATTGGTATAACAATCAGCCTTGGCTTATAGGAACGAATTTTATAACAAGTTCCTCAATAAATCAACTTGAATTTTGGCAAGAAAAAACTTTTGATCCGGATTTAATAGATAAAGAGTTAAAACTCTCTGCTAGTATTGGAATGAACACCCATAGAGTATTTCTCCATGATTTACTGTGGCAGCAAGATTCAATGGGGTTTCTGAGTCGTATTGACAAATTTTTAGAAATTTCACATAAAAATGGTATAAAAACATTACTTGTTTTTTTTGATGATGTTTGGCATCCTATGCCTAAGCTTGGTAAACAACCTGAACCAATACCACATGTACATAACTCAGGATGGGTTCAATCTCCAGGAGCAAAAATTTTATATGATTCTTTAAGCCACAACAAACTAAAATCTTATGTGAAAGGAATAATTGGAAAGTTTGCAAATGATCAAAGAGTTCTTGGGTGGGATCTTTACAATGAACCTGGTCAAAAAGGCATATCTTCACATAATATTCCCAAGGAAAGATCAATAGAATTATATAAAAAAGTAGGGATTAAAATTACGGATAATAATTATTCGGAATACAATCTAAATGAAATTGATCCCAAAGACAAAAAGCAGAAGTATACTCTATCTTTATTAAAATACACTGTGAAATGGGCTAGAGAAGTAAACCCGTCTCAACCACTAACGATCGGGATTTATGAGTGGGACATTAAATGGGACAGTATGAATAATTTATCTGAATTAAATCAATTTATACTTAATAACTCTGATATTATTTCTTTCCACTCATATGCGTCAAAAAAAGAGGTATTAAGAAAAGTTAATGAGCTTCAAAATTATAATAGACCTATTTTGTGTACAGAGTATATTGCTCGAGAATACGAGAATACATTTGAGAACGTATTGCCGATTTTTAATGATAATAAAATTGGAGCTTATAATTGGGGTTTAGTTTCTGGTAAGACTAATACTATATATCCATGGAAAAGTTGGGATTCAACATATACAGGTCCACCAAAGAAATGGCATCACGATATTTTTTATAAAGATGGGAAGCCATACTCTTCAGACGAAATAGAATTAATAAAAAGTTTATCATTATCTGGAACAAAATAAAAACTGTATAAAGGTGGATGGTTTTTCTTTTAAACCAATGGATATAATCCAAACCCTCTCTTATCCATTGCTATAACTTACCTAACCCGAGATGCTCTTACTACAAAATGGGGGTGGTTTGTTTAGGGTTTCTGTGGATACGCGATGGATCTTAGCTTTTATCCAAAAACATCTAAAATCACTTAAAAATGATCAAAAAACGCTAAAAATGAGTCGAAAATAGATTAAAAATGGCTAAAAATGATCAAAAAACAGCTTTTTTTTAATTTCTGTCATAGAGACATTATATAATTATAAAAATCTTCAGTGACTCGAAACCAATATCCGTTTTCTTCATGTAAGCTTCCATCACCTTTCCCATTACAAGAATGATACTTTTCTATATGGTTTTTAAAGGATTGCAAATCTGAAACCTTATAATCTTTACCGTAATCATCTTTTATAATTGTCATCTACCCTTTGTATTTGTAATAAGCAACTTTTCCTTCCCACCAGTCATATAGATTTATTTAATACCTTCTGTAAAGTATTGTAAATAATAAGTTATACAGCTAAATATGGTAAGATCGTCAAAGCGCATGTTTGCATAGGCGGTACTCCCGCCTCGAGTACAAAAAACCCTCCTATTGGAGGGTTTTTTAATTGTATCAACTGACCTTAAATATGGCGGTCATCTCAGAATATTTATTTTAATTCCAACGATCTTAACTATTGAATGTTTTCAACAAAGGCTAAACAGCGTTTGACCTCTTGAACTGCATCTGAACCTTCAGGAATATCGTATTCGAGTTCAATAGTTACAGAAAAATCATAGTCATTTTCTTTGATCAGTTTAATGACTTCAGCTATGGGTGTATCACCTTCACCCCAGACTAAATTTCCTCCACCATTGCTTTTCTTTTGTCGATCCTTTAGGTGCATACTCACGATTTTGTGATGTTTGCTTTTGATGATTTCAAGAGGGTTTTCGTTTTCAGCAGCAATGTAGTGTCCAAAGTCAAGATTCATGCGGTTTGCATCTGACTGACTCATGGCGGTATCCCAAAGAGTAGGAGTTTGTTGTTCGTGACCGTGATAGCCAATCAGCATTCCTTCTTCTTCTGCTATTTTAGCTAGTCTGGCAGTGTGTTCGTCATCTTCAGGGTGTTCCAGTGTTATGTGGCTAGCGCCAAGTGCTTTTGCAGCACGCATACCGTATCTTATATCGTCATCACTATTGTTTTTTCTAAATACGCTAGGTTTAAAAGCATAGATTGAAATCCCAGCTTGGTCGTATAAACTTTTGAGTTCTTCAAACTTTTTGAAATCTACATCTTTGCGCCAGGCAGCAACTTCTGCATTATAAGTTTCTCTCATTGCAGCCACTTCAGCAGCTATGACTTTTTCATCTTCAGTAAGGGGTTCTTTTCGGTATTGTTTGATAAGAACAGCCATTTTAGAAGGATCATTGATTGGACTTTCAGGTGCACCAGCAAATGGCTCAGCGTGATTTCCCATCAGCTCAACTTGTTTAATTCCAGTTTGCTTGATGTATTCCAATATTGCCAATGGACTTTGATCTTCCATGGTTCGAAATGAATAGGTCTGTACACCTATAGATAGCTCGTTTTTTTTCTTTGTTTCAGATTGGCAAGAAATGGTAGTTTGTGATATTATAGCAAAGGCTACAATTAGTTGAAGTAATACTCTCATAAGTTTTGATTTTGTTTTGACCAAATTTAATGAAAATGGTTTAAGTCTATTTTATGAGACTAGACATTTCATTTTGAAAAATTGATTTAACTAGCAAGCTAACAAAAATCCCCTCTAATTAAAGGGGTGTAAAAATTTGAAACGTCGGTTAATTCTATTTATTGAACCAAAACTATTTATTAGTTTTCTTCAACCGTTTGAGCTTGATATAGTGCAATCTCTTTGAAGAGTTCGGTGGGGTCCAAATAGCATTTTGTACTTACAATTTTATCTCCTTCCCATTGCCACCAGCAGTGGAACGTGTTTTTTTGAACTTCACCAGTGATTTTTGATGTTCCAGACCAGTCTAACCAATGATTGGTATAAACCTCACCATTGTTGTAGTACATGGTTGTTATCATGGGATTTACGTGTTTTAAATTATCATATAAAACGGAATGAAAATTATATCCATCAATGATTTCGTCAGTAGTGTATTCTATATTTTTAAAATAATGTTTACCGTCGGGTGTAAAGTATTCTCTTGCGATTTCAAAATTTCCATCTTGATAACCTTGGGCTAATTTTCTGACGGCTTCTGATTTTTCATCACTTTGATTTATGGTTCCACTAAAAGGAGCTGAGTTGATAGCGTTTACTTCGCCGTTTTGACATCCTATTATAAGGGTACTTAATACTAAAAGGGTAACTAGTTTTTTCGTTTGAATTGATTTTGGTTATTTTCAAAAATGATAAGAATTTCTAATCACTTAAACGTTACATCCTTAAAATTCAATTGTTTACTTATCTTAGAGTTGTGTTATAAACAATAGAAAAGTTTGTGTATTAGAGAAGGGTATTTAGGCTAAAGATCGTTATTAACTCAGCCTTATAAGGTTGAGTTTTGTACATTTGATTTCTTTATCAACTTAATTTTGAAAAAACTCTTTTATTATTTAGGATTTTCTTACCTCAAGCCAAAAGTTTACCGACCGCTTAGAATTATTTTAATCTCGTATTATACCATTTTGGTTGGTGGTCTTTTTTATGATTTGTCAATTGAACGCGTTGGATATTATTCGACTAAATCAGATTACATCCAAATATTATTGGCGGATTCTGCCTATTATTATATGTATATAATGCCCTTAGTCTTAATTTTTATTGTTTCTTATTTATGGGATTTTTTTCTGTCAATGGAGAAAAAAAATTCTTCTAAAAATAAGTCTTAATCTTTGAGTAATGGATTTCTTTGAATGAAGTGATGGTTAGGTCTGCCTTACTGTAATCTTGGTTTTTTGAGTGTGGACTGTCAAAGCCTACGCAAAAAAGCCCTGCTGCTTTTGCAGCAAGTATCCCATTTGTCGAATCTTCAATCACAAAGCAATTTTCTTTTAAATAACCTGTGGCAGCAGCAGCTTTGATAAAAATTTCAGGATGTGGTTTAGATGCTTTAAGGTCAGCACCACTAAATTTCGTTTTAAAATACTTGTCTAAATCAAAGCGTTTAAAAATCCGATTGATGTTTTGCATGGATGCTGAAGAGCCTAATATTAGTGTTAGTCCAGCTTTATAGTAATCTTCAATAAGGTCTAAAACACCAGAGATTAATTCAAAATCTTGAGCCTCTTCAAATAAAATATCAAAATGTTGACGCTTACTATTTATTAGAACATCAGCTTTAAGCTTAAGGCTGAATTCATGGCATAAGCGCTGACATATTGCTAATGTTGCTTGCCCAGTAAAGGATTCGTATAATTTATCAGAAACATTTAAATCAAAATCTAAAAACATTCTTTGATACGCTTTGTGATGAAGTGGTTCACTATCTACAATGACCCCATCCATATCAAAAATTACAGCCTTAAGCATCTTTTTTTAGCAAATTTAAATTAACTTCTCAATCCTGTCATGATAAATTTAGGACATAATAAACCAAGCCATTTTTATTGATTTTTCCATTAACGAGCTGTACTTTATTCAAAAAAAGACCTTTGGCTCTATCTTACTCGATAGGCTTCTATTGAATAAAAACTTACTATTTCTGATGGAAGTGATCGGAAATAAATTCAAGTACCTTGGGAAGTGAAGCCCTCCAATAGCTCCAACTATGACCACCGTCTCGAATTCTGAATTCGTGTTTGACATTTTTTTCTCTCATTTTAATGTGCATCAAACTGTTGGATTTATATAAAAAGTCGTCGTCACCGCAATCGATATACCAACGCACTGAATTTAGATCTTTAGCTTTCATATTCTCAACCAGTTGCAAAGGGTTATTTCTGTTGGAATAGCGTTCAAAATCTTTCTGGTTATGGTTTGAACTCGTATAGCCTAAATAGGTGAAATCTTTCATTTCTTCTAAACTTTGTGGTCCGAGCGAAGCGCTTAGTGGAGCTGCGTAAGAAAATAAATCAGGCCTTCTTAAAGCATAAATAAAGGAGCCACCACCTCCCATTGAAAGTCCAGCGATAGCCCTGAAACGTTTGTCTTTTTTTATTCTAAAACGCTCTTCAATATGGGGCATAAATTCTTCAAAGAAAAAGTCTTCATAATTCCATTTACCTGAAAGAGCATTTGTATAGCCTGCTCCACCTGTGTCAGCGTCAGGCATTACAATTATCATAGCTGTTGATTCGCCGTTCAATATGGCCCTGTCTGCAATGTGGAGTACTTCTCCAAACTGAATCCAACCAGTGTGGTCGTCAGTATATCCGTGAAGTAGATACAAAACAGGATAGCTTCTGCTGGATGAGTCGTAATCTGGGGGAAGATATACAGCAAATTTGCGTTCTCCTTTTAAAATTTTGCTCGGCAAACTCAGGTCATCCATTACTTTTCCATATTGTGCATTAGAAACAAAATAGAGAAAAAAAAGTAGGACGGGTACAAATCTTAGTTTCATGTTATTGCTTTTCAGAAAATTACAAAAAAGAATAGATTTTAAGTGCTCAATTAAAAATTTAGGCGGAAAGTTAGACAAGGCTTTTAAATAAGTTTTATTTTAGGTCAATCAAATACAATTTATGCGTTTTTTCTTCCCCCTCAGCTTGATTTATTTTGGAATTGTTTTGAATCTTTCATTGGTTCAGGCGCAAACAAATTCTTTAAATGTTAATGCTGATCGTTTAACAACTCAATTAAAAAAACTATCCACTTTTGGAATGAATAAAAAGGGAGGTAACGATCGAGTAGCTTTTAGTGATTACGATATTCAAGCCAGAAGCTATTTAAGCAATTATCTCAAAGATTTGGGTCTTAAAGTTTACACAGATGCAGCTGGAAATTTAATAGCAAAAAGAGAAGGAAAAAAGAATTCGCTAAGTCCAATTGTATTTGGTTCTCATATTGACGCAGTACCAAATGGAGGTCACTACGATGGTGATGTTGGAGTAATGGGAGGGATAGAGGTTTTGGAAACCTTAATCGAAAACAATATTCAAACCAATCACCCCTTAGAGCTCATTATCTTTTCCAATGAGGAAGGTGCCATATTCGGCTCTCGTGCTTTGGCAGGTAAAATTGATCAGGCTACTCTAGAGGTTCAGACCGCTTCTGGATATACGAATGGCGAAGGAATTACTCGAATTGGTGGAGATCCTGAAAAAGTAATGCAATTAAAACGGAGACCAGAGGATGTCCATGCTTTTTTGGAATTACACATAGAACAAGGGAACGTGCTACATAAAAACAATCTTGATATTGGAGTAGTAGAAGGTATTGTCGGTTTAAAATGGTGGGATGTGGAAATTACAGGCTTGACAAACCACGCTGGAACTACACCGATGAATGATCGCAAAGATGCCATGATAGCTGCAGCACAATTTGTTTTAGCAGTAAATGAAATAATTACTGGAATTGAGGGCGCACAAGTTGGAACAGTCGGAAGGATAGCTGCTTTTCCCGGAGCACCCAATGTGATTCCAGGGAAAGTCATTACCAGTTTGGAAATTCGAGACTTAGACGCGGCTAAAATTAAAATGCTTTTCGAAAAGGTTGAAGCACGTGCTCATGAACTTGGTGAAGCAACACGAACGACTTTTGAATTCAAACCTATCGACGCTACTGCCGAGCCCGCACTGACAGATGTAAGAATTCAAGATATCATTCGTCAGAATGCAATTGACCTCAATTACAGTCATAAAACTATGCCAAGCGGTGCAGGTCATGATGCCCAAGATATGGCAGTGATTACACCTACAGGAATGATTTTTGTTCCCAGTGTTAACGGAATTAGTCATGCGCCAGAAGAATTTTCAACACCTGAAGCCATTGCCAAAGGAGCTAACGTTTTACTTCAGAGCGTACTAGACATTGACAAAATAAATTTAAACTAGGATTAAGGAGTTGTGTTTTTATCCATTACTTTCTAGACAATATACTTTACTATTTAAATGATCGAATTAATTCAAAGAGCAAGTAAACATGCCGATAGGCAGGCTATTTTTTCAAATGAAAACTCTTATCTGTACAAGGATTTACTCAAGCGTTCAAGTCAAATTGCCTCGAAACTATTGAATGGAAAGTTAGATTTAAATGGGGACCGAATTGCCTTTATTATTGACCCAAGTTTTGAATATGTAGCCGTACAATGGGCAATTTGGAGAGCTGGAGGAGTAGCTGTTCCTCTGTGTACTAAACATCCCCTACCTTCCTTGGAATATGTAATTGATGATACGCAAGCAAAGGCACTGATTTACGTTGACAACTACAGTTCACTTATTGCCCCTTTACTCAATAAAACTACAGGCATCAAAGAGGAGAGCATTCGCGATGTACAGTCTGATTTACCAGATGTTGATCCGCTTAGAAATGCCATGATTTTATACACCAGTGGAACTACAGGTAAGCCCAAAGGAGTGGTCAGTACGCATCAAAATATTGAAGCACAAATCAAAATGTTGGTAACGGCATGGGAGTGGAGTCCTGAAGATCGCATTTTAAATGTCCTTCCACTGCATCATGTCCACGGGATTATCAATGTGGTAAGTTGTGCAATGTGGAGTGGTGCAAGCTGTCGGTTTCAACCAAAATTTGATGAAGCCTCCATCTTTGATGTTTTTAAAAGCGGGAAAATCAACTTATTTATGGCTGTACCAACCATTTATTACAAACTGATCAATTTTTGGAAAGCAGCCTCCCCAGAAGAACAAAAAATAATTACGAGAGCTTTAAATAAATTTCGTTTGATGGTTTCTGGTTCTGCTGCTCTACCGATTTCTACTCTGGAAGAATGGAAAAATATCAGCGGTCAAGTACTTTTGGAGCGATACGGAATGACCGAAATGGGAATGGCCATCAGTAACCCCTATGATGGGGAACGTGTTCCAGGAAGTATTGGTTTTGCACTACAAGGCATGCAAGTACGCCTAGTCAATGAAGAGGGCAAAGTAATAAAAGACGGAAGTCCAGGAGAGATTCAAGTTCAAGGGCCAAATGTGTTTAAGGAATATTGGGAAAAGCCAGAGGCAACAAAAGACTCTTTTGTTGAGGGTTGGTTTAAGACCGGCGATATGGCCGTTGAATTAAATGGCAGGTATCGTATTTTAGGAAGGAATTCAGTAGACATTATCAAATCAGGTGGACATAAAATTTCTGCCTTAGAAATTGAAGAAGTCATTCGTAAGAGTCCCGTTGTCAAGGATTGTGGAGTAGTTGGAATACCAGATGAAGAATGGGGGGAAATTGTCGTTGCTGGTTTAGTGTTAAATCAAGACTTTGAAGCTTTGCCTGAAACATTTGAGCCTTGGCTTAAAGAGCAACTACCAAATTTTCAATGGCCAAGGGAATACCTACTCCTAGACGACCTACCAAGAAATGTGATGGGGAAAGTCACCAAAAAAGAATTACAAAAACAATTTCAGAACCTATGAAAATTTATGGTGTTGCGCTACTGGCTTTTTGTTTTCTATTTGGAAAACTCCTTGGAAATTACCTCGGTGTACTTATCGGTCTTAAAAGTGATGTAGGTGGAGTAGGTTTTGCTATGCTTTTGTTAATGATATCCTATACCTATTTTAAGAAAAAGGGTGTTGTAAAAGAATTGACCACTCAGGGAATATTATTTTGGAGCTCAATGTACTTACCAATTATAGTTGCCATGGCTGCAACTCAAAATGTGAATGCAGCAGTATCTCAAGGACCCATCGCTGTTGTCATTGGTATAATTGTTACCCTGTGTGGGTTTTTCCTAGTTCCTCTGATTTCAAAAATCGGACAATCCAAAAATCAGAAGTAGATGGAGCTAGTGTATAAATTAATAGATAAAAATGGATTAGTCTTTGCCTTTTTGGTGGTGGGGATTATCATGTATTTATCATTTTTAATATCTGAAAAGTTATTTAGGAAAAAAATACCAGGTGTTGCCTTAGCAGTTTTTGTGGGTTTACTTCTGGCATTGTTAGGATCCAAAAAAGGGATAGCTGATATTCCTCTTTTCTCAGGAATGGCTCTTTTAGGGGGCTCTATGTTAAGAGATTTTTCAGTGGTAGCTACAGCTATGGGAGCTGATCTTTCTAAGATCAAACAGGCAGGCTGGGCAGGTATCGTGGGTTTGTTTTCAGGGGTTTTCTTCTCCTTTTTTGTAGGAGTACTTCTCGCCTTTCTGTTGGGATATCGCGACATAGAGAGTTTGACTACCATAGGTGCTGGGGCCTGTACTTATATCGTCGGTCCAATTACTGGAGCTGCAGTAGGTGCGGGTTCAGATGTTATTGCAATCAGTATTGCTATAGGAGTGGTTAAAACCATCGTTGCCACCATTGGAACTCCACTCATTGCAAAAACTATTGGTTTAGATAATCCTCATTCTGCCCTTGTCTTCGGCGGATTGATAGGAACTACGAGTGGAGTAACCGCAGGTTTGGCAGCTACGGACCCTAAATTGGTTCCCTATGGTGCCTTTACCGCAACATTCTACACCGGCTTAGGCTGTTTACTTTGCCCCTCTGTATTCTATTTTGCCTTGAAAGCTTTTTTGTTAAAGATTTAAGTAATTTTAATTGATAACTTTACCTTAGAACTCATTCAAACTTTACGATATGAAGTATGCTATAGTGTTAGGTCTTTTTTCTTTGCTTGGACTTTTTTTCTTTGCTCCGAAAGAACTCGGTCAAAATAATCCCGACCACGAAGATTGGATTTCACTATTTAATGGAAAGGATTTATCAGCATGGGATATTAAAATTGCAGATCGCCCTCTGAATGACAATTACCTCAATACTTTTCAAGTAGAAGACGGAATGCTTAGAATCGTCTACGATCAATATGAGAATTTTGACGATAAGTATGGTCATATGTACTATAAGAAGCCTTTTTCATATTACAAATTGAGATTTGATTACCGATTTGTAGGTGATCAAACTCCAGGCGGAGAGGCTTGGAATGTTCGCAATAGTGGTATTATGGTGCATTCCCAATCAACAGCAAGCAATACATTCGAGCAACACTTTCCAGTTTCCATTGAAGTTCAATTACTGGGAGGGTTAAGTGATGACAAAGTCCGTACTACCGCCAACTTATGTTCACCAGGTACTGCGGTAGAACGTTTTGGAGCAATTGATTACAGTCATTGTATCAATTCCACTTCCAAAACCTATCACGGTGATCAGTGGGTACATGTTGAAGTCGTGGTTATGGGAGAAGAATACATTGCCCACCTTATTGACAACGATACCGTGTTGCGTTACGAACATCAACAAATTGGAGGGGCTTTTATCAGCAAAGCTCTAAAAGGTCAAGATTGGGAATCTATGGGAGTAAGCAATAAAGAAAAATGGATCGCAATGGAAGGTGAAAGACTGAGCGAAGGTTATATAGCCGTTCAAGCCGAAAGTCACCCCATTGATTTTAAAAATATTGAGTTATTGGATTTATGCGGCTGCACAGACCCCAAGGCTTTAAACTATAAATCATATTTTATAAAATCAGATAACAAAGCATGTATTTACAAATCAAATTGAAAGCATTAAAAATAATACGCTTTTATAAATTCACAAGTCTAGTCCTAACAGTATTCTTTTTTTGGGCAGTTCCCTCCGCGAATTTTGCTCAAGAATTGGATGTAATGTCATACAACATTCGATATGCGAGTCCAAATGATGGCCCTAATCTTTGGGAAAATAGAAAGGGAGCAATGGTAGAAACTCTATCAAATATCAATCCCGATCTTTTGAGTTTGCAAGAAGTTTTGCATACACAATTGCTTGAGCTGACCAATGGATTGAAAGAATATTCCTACATAGGAGTGGGTCGAGAGGACGGTAAAACCATGGGCGAATACAGTCCCATCCTATATCGAAAAGACACTTTTGAGGTTTTAGATTCAGGAACTTTTTGGTTATCGGATACACCCAGTCAAATATCTGTAGGTTGGGACGCTGCTTTGGAGCGAATATGTACTTACGCTCGTTTTCTTCACCGGCAAAGTGGTAAGGAGTTTTGGATGCTCAACACTCACTTTGATCATGTTGGAGTGCTTGCTAGAGCGAACGCCGCGCGTTTGATTCTAGAAAAAATAAACACCTTAAACACTTCCAGTCTCCCAGTAGTTGTAACTGGAGACTTTAATCTAGAACCCTACGAAGAGCCAATTCAAATAATGCAATCTGCCTTTGAAGATGTCCAGAAAGCCCTTGCTTCTTCAGCACGAAATTACGGGACTTATAACGGTTTTGATACCCGATCTTCGGGAGAAAGGAGAATAGACTATATCTTCCAGAAAGGTTTTAAATTGAGAGAAGCCGATCATCCATGGCTTAAAACAAAAAACGGTTATTGGCTTTCAGATCATCATCCTGTCAGAGCACTTCTTTTGATTGAATAATTGAAATAAGTTCATTTAATTCGAAAGAGAAGTTTATATTAGTATTCTAAATTCTAAAATCTTACAAAATGAAATATTTAATAACATTTGCCCTTATATTTATCGTATCCATTTCAAGCGGTCAAGCCCAAGAATTTAAGGGCTTGGACAAAAGTCCTTTGGATCTAATTGAATACCCGGGAGATCGAGGTAAAAGCCAGTGGGTAAGGATTTTATACAGTCGCCCTCAGTTAAAAGGTAGAGCTATTGAGTCTTTAGTTCCCGAAGGAAAAATCTGGAGAATGGGTGCAAATGAGTCTACAGAATTAACCCTTTACATTCCTATGAAAGTTGGAGGAACTTCACTACCAGCAGGAACTTATACCATGTATGCGCTCCCTAGCGAAGGTGAAATGACTATCATCATCAATAAAGCAACTCATGTTTGGGGAGCATATATGTATAATAAGGAACTTGATGTTGCCAGAATTGCAATACCATTGACGGAAGGAGATGAGTCTATAGAAGCATTTTCCATGATTTTTGAAGGTACAGGGGATGATATGATGGACCTTCATTTAGGATGGGATTACTACAGAGCAACCCTTAGATTCTCAAAGTAGGCTTTATTTGAGAGTAGATTGAAGCTCTGAAATAGGGAGACGGCTAAAATATATTCCGTTATTGTCTCTTTCATAAAAAAGACCAATGGTATTCTGCATCGATTTGAACCAAATCGGAATAAGCTGAGGTTCCAGAGTAAATTTCCTTTTCTAAAACCCATTTTTCCCGCTGTCCAAACTTCCTTTCACAGTCATTTTTTCTCTGTTTGTTCTGCTGTTTGGTCCTGAATAGAGTAAGATTGTATCTTGTTTTCCCTTAAATAAAAGTACACTTGATTGGCAAACTGGAGAGATTAATTCGGTATCAAAATATTCAGTGTCCCATTGTTTACCTCCAGTAGTACTAATTGCGATTAATCGCTCTTTACGAGCCCCATTTTGTTCTCTTACATTGAGCATTAAGCTTCCATCTGTCAGTTCAACCCCTATGGCTTCATTAGAAGAAGGCATATTGATATCTGGACTTGTTTGAAAGTCTTTGCCGTGGTTGTCTGTATAAAACCCATAGGCTCGGTATTCGTTAAAGCCCTCTTGAGGTTCTCCCTGAGAATGATTAGCAGGAACATATATTCGACCCGTATAGGGAGCCTTGGTTAATTGGATCGCATGACCTGGGGTAGTGGCATTGGTACGCCAATCTTTTTCTGCTTGAGTTGTGGTTGAATTGAAATGTACTTGATTCGTGATATTGGTTGGTTTAGACCAATTTTTTCCCTGATCGGTACTGGTGATAAAATGAACCTCTCTGACACCCTTTCCAAGTCGCATATTGTGTTCTGAAACATCACCAGTGTTATAAAATAAAAACACTCTTCCCTCTGGAAAACGAGGGTCAAAAAGGTCCTCTACTGGAGCTGGATTACCAGCTTGAAGTCCACCGAATTCAGCGACGACTTCCATTTCGGTCCAATGCAGTCCGTCGTCATAACTCATTCTCAATAAAATATCGACATTTCCAAAGTCACTACACCCCGTTTTTCTACCCTCAGCAAACGCCATTAAGGTACCCTCTTGGGTTTTGATGATGGCTGGAATACGATAGCAGGCGTATTCGCCTTCACTATTTTTGAATAATTGAATTTCCAACGGAGCTAGTGACTCAGTACAACTTAAGTACATCATCCCCAAAAGGCAGTAAAATATATGAATCCGAATAGTCATATTAGTTGATTGTGCATAAAAGGTACAATGAAAAAGGGATTTTAGAAAATATGAGTTAGAATTGGTCTCGTTTCAAAAAAATTAAAATTCTTACATTTAAGAAACTAAACACGGAAAATATGAAGCCATTGAATTTTAAGCAGCTCATTGGGTGCTGTTTCTTTCTCTTTTTAATTCCCAATCTTAATGCTCAAACCTATGAGCCCAGTCCAGAAAATCTCCAGGCTAGAACTTGGTTTCAAGATGCCCGATTTGGACTCTTTGTTCACTGGGGAGTTTATAGTATACTAGGAGATGGTGAATGGGTGATGAACAATCAAAACATCAGTGTTGAAGAGTATGAAAAACTTCCTCAATTTTTTAATCCCATTGACTTTGATCCAGTAGAATGGGTCGCCATGGTTAAAGATGCAGGAATGAAATATATTACCATTACAAGTAGGCATCACGATGGCTTTTCGATGTTTGATTCAAAAGCTACCGATTACGATATCGTTGACAGTACTCCTTACGGTAAAGATGTATTGAAAATGCTTGCAGAAGAATGTCGCAAGCAGGGGATCAAATTATTCTTTTATTACTCTTTATTAGATTGGAATAGAGACGATTATTTTCCTAGAGGTAGAACAGGGACAGGGATTGCAGGACGTGGAGAAGGCGAATGGGAAGAATATATCGCTTTTATGAAAGCACAACTCAAAGAACTTTTAACCAATTACGGTGAAATTGGAGGAATCTGGTTTGACGGACATTGGGATCAAAAGGACTGGGATGGAAAAAAATTTGGAGCTGTTAAGGTTAACTGGCATTACGATGAGATTTATGGTATGATACACCAGATGCAGCCTCAGGCGCTTATTGGAAACAACCACCATATAGGGGTCATTGAAGGGGAAGATTTTCAAATGTTTGAAAAAGACCTACCCGGAAACAATACTACTGGATGGGGAACACCTGCTGATCAAATTGGAACGGTTCCCCTCGAAGTTTGCGAAACGATCAACGGTTCTTGGGGTTTCAATCTTCAAGATCGCAAGCATAAAACAGAAAAAGAACTCATCCATTATTTAATCAAAGCAGCTGGTTATGGAAGTAATCTGCTTTTAAATGTGGGTCCCATGCCCAATGGAAAAATCCAGCCCAAACATCAAACTTCTTTAAAAGCCATGGGTGATTGGCTAAAGAAACACGGAGAAACCATTTACGGTACTAGAAGAGGCCCCATTCCTCCTAATGAAGATTTTGTTTCAACCCAAAAAGGAAAAACGGTCTTTGTACACCTTCTCAATCCTGAAATTGACGTAATTCATGCTGATGAAGTACCCGTAAGAATTAGAGGTATTTACGATATGAAAACAAATAAGAAATTGCCTTTTAGAAATGATAGTTTTGGTTTAGCAATTGATGTTTCAACTCTTTCTAAGGACGATATAGATACTGTGATTAAAATTGAATTAAGATGAATGAGGTTAGTAAATTGAAGAACCGCTTAGTCTCCTTGGACTTTTTTAGAGGCTTGGTCATGTTTTTGCTCATCGCTGAATTTGCTCATCTTTTTGAGGTCTTAATGGAATCTGGTAATGCACAGCTCTCTGCAGCCATGGATTTTCTTTTTCACCATGCCAAGTGGGAAGGCTTGCATTTTTGGGATCTTGTACAGCCCTTTTTTATGTTTATAGTAGGGGTTTCAATCCCACTGTCTTACGCTAACCGAAAGAAAAGGGGAGCTTCTGAAAAGGCAATTCGAAATCACGCCTTCCGCAGAGCATTTTTGCTGCTCCTTTTTGGATGGGGACTCTATTGTATTGGGCCAGAAAAAATTGTTTTCCAATTTGACAATGTACTGGCTCAATTATCCTTTACCTATTTGATTTCATTTTTATTGCTTAAAAAATCTTCTACTGTACAAATTGCTATGGGCTTTCTGTGCATATTGATTTCTGATTTATTGTACCGCTTCTTTCCAGTTGTCGGTTTTGATCAAGCTTTTGTCGCTGGAGAGAACTTTGGAGCTTGGTTTAATATTTTTATTTCAGGCTATGAATACGGTGGTCATTGGGCGGCATTTAATGCATTGCCTACGGCTGCTCACACCCTTTGGGGAGTTGTAGCTGGAAAATGGCTGATGGATACCACTCAGCAGTCAGAAAAATTAAAACGTTTGCTAATTGCTGGACTAGTTGCTTTGGTTTTGGGGTACATCACAACCTTTTTTACTCCTGTAATCAAAAGAATTTCTACCACCTCATTTGTGTTGCTTTCTGGAGGATGGACCTTTCTCGCTTTAGCAGTCTGTTATTGGCTTATAGATGTTAAGCAACTCATTAAAAAGACTTTCGTTTTTAGAGTTGTAGGGGTCAATCCCCTCTTTATTTACCTCTTTGCATCCATCGGAGGTGGAGGACTTTTCTTAAAAATTATCCGACCATTTTCAAATTCTATAATCGGTGGATTTTTACCTTGGGCGGCTGACTTGATTTCAGGTTTTGCAGTACTGTTCGGATTGTGGTATTTGTGCTATTGGTTGTACAAAAAACAAATTTTTATAAAAATATAATATGAGATATTCCATTCTAACGCTTCTTTTTGGTTTACTTCTTTTAGGTTGTCAACCTACTGAGCAAAGCCCAAAGCAATCTCCAAATATAATTTATATTTTAGCTGACGATTTAGGCTATGGTGAATTGGGTGCTTACGGCCAAGAAAAAATAAAAACCCCCAACTTAGACCGTTTGGCTGCTGAAGGAATGCGATTCACACAGCATTATACTGGAGCACCTGTTTGCGCACCTTCCCGCTATATGTTTTTGACCGGGACTCACGCCGGTCATGCCTACATCAGAGGAAATTACGAATTGGGTCAATTTGAAGATGAAAATGAGGGGGGTCAAATGCCCATACCGGAAACCACACCCACCTTAGCAAAAATGCTTAAAAAGGCAGGCTACCAAACCGCTATGGTTGGAAAATGGGGTTTGGGTATGAATGGGACTACGGGCAGTCCTCTGCTTCAAGGATTTGATTATTATTACGGTTATTTAGATCAAAAGCAGGCACACAATTATTACCCTACTCACCTTTGGGAAAACGATGAGCCAGCTCAGCTCAATAACGATTATTTTTTAGTGCACAGTCCGATAGAAAAGGGAAGTGGTCAAGATGCTTTTGATCAATTTAAAGGGGATGATTATGCCCCAGACCGAATGTTAGGAAAGGCGCTCCACTTTTTAGATACTACTACTGTAAAAAAACCTCTCTTCCTTTATTATCCTTCTCCCATACCTCATGTTTCTATTCAAGTTCCCGATTCTTTACTACAACAATATGAAGGACAATTTGAAGAAAGCCCCTATTATGGAAATAAAGGATATACAGCACATCAAACACCGCGTGCTGCTTATGCCGCTATGATAACTCATCTGGATACTGAAGTAGGAAAGATTTGGGATGCTGTAAAAGCACGAGGTCAAGAAGACAATACCCTGATCTTGTTTACCAGTGATAACGGGCCCACATTTGCTGGAGGAGTTGAAGCTGACTATTTCAACAGTGCAGCAGGCTTTAGAGGGTTAAAAATGGATGTGTACGAAGGGGGGATCCGTATTCCTTTTATCGCTTATTGGAAAGGAAAAATTCAACCCGGTTCGGTTTCTGAATTGGTCTCTGGGCATTGGGATATGTACAACACCTTTGCAGAGTTGAGTGGGCAAAATCAAAGTTCGCCTGATGGAATTTCCATAGTACCTGAATTGTTGGGTAAAAAAGGACAACAGCAACATGAGTATATCTATTTTGAATACCCTGAAAAAAGGGGACAGATTGCCTTGAGAATGGGAGATTGGAAAGGAGTGAAAGTGGAAATGAAAACAAATCCCAATGTTGCATGGGAATTGTACAACCTTAAAGAAGATCCCGAAGAGCAAAACAACCTAGCAGGTCAACATCCTGAGATTGTGGGACAAATTGACTCAATTCAACGAATTGCCCATCGACACCCACATATCAGAGAATGGGAATTTATAGATCCAAAATATAAACGATAGACCAAATGAAGTTTTCAGTAAAACAGAAATTAAATATTCTAAGTATCCTTTTGATTTCAATCTCGAGTTGTACTTCAGTTGAAGAACCGCTAACAGCTGAAGGTCCAGTTCCTAACGAGTATCAATTGGCTTGGCAAGAATTGGAGTATTACGCTTTTATTCATTTTAATATGAACACCTTTACCAATAAAGAATGGGGTTATGGTGATGAGCAGCCTTCTCAATTTAACCCAACTGAATTGGACACCCGCCAATGGGCAAGAGTGGCTAAAGAGTCGGGAATGAAGGGAATTATAATTACCGCCAAACATCACGATGGATTTTGCTTATGGCCCAGTAAGTTCACAGAGCATTCAGTTAAAAATTCTCCATGGAGAGAAGGTAAGGGAGACTTGATTCGAGAATTGTCTGAAGCTTGTAAGGAATACGGATTGAAATTTGGTGTTTATTTGTCACCCTGGGATCGAAATCATCCCGCATACGGATCGGCCGAGTACATCACCTATTTCCGCAACCAATTAAGAGAGTTGTTGACCCAATACGGAGATATTTTTGAGGTATGGTTTGACGGTGCCAACGGAGGAGATGGATATTATGGAGGAGCAAATGAGGAACGCAGAGTAGATAAAAAGTCTTATTACGATTGGCCCACAACTATTGAAATGGTTCGTAGGCTTCAACCTCAAGCAGTAATTTTTAGTGATGCAGGTCCAGATATACGCTGGGTTGGAAACGAAAAAGGATATGCCAATGAAACAACTTGGTCACCGATTTATCGCGACAGCGTCTATGCTGGTATGCCTGATTTTCAACGTTTTGCTGCAGGACAGGAAAACGGAACCCATTGGGTGCCAACAGAAACAGATGTATCTATTCGTCCCGGATGGTATTACCACCCAGAACAAGACAATCAAGTCAAATCACTTTCTAAACTTGTGGATATTTATTACAATTCAGTTGGGCTAAACAGTTCGTTATTGCTGAACCTTCCTGTTGACACCCGCGGTCTAGTTCACGAAAATGAAGTGGCTAATCTCAAGGCTTTGGCTGAATTTTTAAAGGAGACCTTTGCTGTCAACTATGCTAAAGGGCTGCAGCTTAAAACCAGCACAACGGCAAAAGGCTATAGTAATACGGCCTTGTTAGATGACGATTTAAAAAGCTATTGGGTTTCTCAATCTAAGGATCCATCACCAACAATCGAACTCCTGCTTGAAAAGCCCGTTGAGGTAAACACGTTTATGATTCAAGAATACCTACCCTTGGGTCAGCGGATCAAGTCTTTTAGCTTAGAGGTTTTAAGCAATGGAGCATGGGAAAAGGTGTATGAGGGTTCTACCATCGGAAATAAGCGGCTGGTTCGTTTTGACACCCAAGCAGTCGAAGGAATTCGATTTACAGTCACAGATACGAAAGATCGAGCAGTTTTTTCCAATATGGGATTGTTTAAAGCACCTAAATTAAATGAGTAATATGTTCAGATATTTTTTATTTTTTTCATTTTTAATAAGTTTTTTTATTGCTTGTGTAACTCCAAAGCAAGAGGCACCACCCAATATTGTGCTGTTTTTTGTTGACGATATGGGTTGGCAAGATACCTCGGTTCCTTTTTGGAATCAGGTCACAGCTTTTAATGAAATTTATCAAACCCCTAATATGGAGCGTTTGGCAGCAAAAGGAGTCAAATTTACCAATGCTTATGCAACTCCCGTTTGCTCTCCAACACGAGTAAGTTTGATGACGGGCATGAACGCCGCCAGACATCGGGTTACCAATTGGACGTTAAGACCTGATCAAAAGCAACCGATGGAACTCAATCATCCCAGTTTGAGTTTTCCAGATTGGAATTTTAATGGTATCGGTTTAGATCCATCTACACCAAATGCAGCTTATGCAAAACCCCTTCCACAACTATTGTCTGAAAAGGGATATTATACCATACATGCAGGTAAAGCCCATTTTGGAGCCATTGGCTACCCGTCTTCCAATCCAATCAATTTGGGATTTGACATTAATATTGCAGGCCATGCAGCTGGAGCACCAGAAAGTTATCTAGGTAGAGATAATTTTGGAAATGGAAAGCCCGGTAAAGAAGTTTGGGCCGTTCCTGGTTTGGAAAAATACCACGGTGAAGATATCTTTTTGACAGAAGCTCTCACCAAAGAAGTACTCCAAGCTGTGAGTGAGCCAGTAGAAAATAAGCAGCCTTTTTTTCTGTACTTTGCACTCTACGGGATTCACACACCTTTAATGGCAAATGACCGTTTTGTGGAACCCTATCGCAAAAGGGGTATGGAGGAACCTGAGGTACGATATGCTTCCATGATTGAAAGTATGGATGAAGCTTTAGGAGGGGTGCTCGATTATCTCGAAGCCAATAAACTCGAAAACAATACTGTCATCTTGTTTATGTCTGACAATGGGGGACTTAGTGCTGTGGCAAGAGGGGTTGAAAAACACACCCATAATCTTCCTTTGAAAAGTGGAAAAGGTTCGATATATGAAGGAGGGATACGTGTACCCATGCTGGCTTATTGGCCAAATAAAACTCCTGTCAATGCAATTAATCCCACTCCCCTAATTATTGAAGATTTTTTCCCGTCTATTTTGGAAATTGCTAAAGTGAATGACGATTCCTTACCTCAAATTGTAGATGGACAGAGTTTTGTTCCATTGCTCGTAAACAAGTCTGAGGAAGCAATCAACCGCCCACTATTTTGGCATTATCCAAATGAATGGGGTCCAGAGGGACCGGGTATAGGGAGTTATAGTGCTGTTCGAGAAGGAGATTGGAAGTTGATTTACTTCCACACTGACCAGAGCTTGGAGCTGTACAATTTAAAAGACGATATCCAAGAGAACAATAATCTAGTCGAATCAAATGCTGAGAAAACAAAGGAACTGGTGACAGTTTTAACAGCTCACCTACAAGCAGTAAATGCTCAAATGCCAGCAGATAAAATCACTGGAGAAATCGTACCTTGGCCAAAGACTATATTGAACGCAAAAAAATGAATTCCTTTTTAAAGTCTAAATTATTTACTCCACTACTACTTTCATTAACCCTTGGTCTAGCACCTTTTACCCCCGAACCTCATTTGGCAGGGAAAATACGTTGGGTTATGGGAGGAGGAGTAGGGATGTCTACCATGGATGTTTTTGATCTTGTTCTTCACGGAGCTCCTTGGATTTGGTTAGTCTATACTTTAGGAACAAGTTTAAAGACTTCTGCGAAAATATAAGTAAATTAGATTCAACTAAAAAAGTAGAATTATGGCAACTTACGAATGTGCATCATGTGGAATGGCGGTTAATGCAAGCTGTGCTAAATGTGAACAACC
Source organism: uncultured Bacteroidota bacterium (assembly GCA_902546725.1). Lineage (GTDB taxonomy): Bacteria > Bacteroidota > Bacteroidia > Flavobacteriales > Flavobacteriaceae > MS024-2A. The sequence goes on from CACCLB010000001.1 coordinate 123,320, forward strand.
ACTTGAAAACGATCACCTAACACTTGACGATGGCAGTATTGTTCAAATTTCAATTTGTAGAAATTGTGAAGGTAAAATCAAATCACCACAGTGTTGTGGTGCTGATATGAGTTGCGAGGTATAAATTACTTTTAGAGGGTATTATCCCATCAAGGACTGGACTTTCATCGCCAATCCCATATCTCCAGTAATTTTTATTTGACCTCCCATTACGGCCATCATTGGATTGATATCTCCATCTCTTAGTTTTTGAAGGACCTCAGCTGTTAGGCTGATGGTACAATCAGCTTCCCCGTTTGAGGCAGTCACCGTATTAGTTTCTCCAGTACCGTCAATTAAAATCCCCTGACCGTCAACTTCAAATTTAATTGAACCACCAATAGGGGCTGCAGTTGAAGCGCGTTTTTCAAATTGGGAAATCATGTTTTCTAGACTCATAATATTGTTTTTTTAAAAGTAAAAATAAAAAATGACACCGTGTCATTTTTTTAATTAAATTTAAAGATTCAAAATCTACAATATGAATTATCGATTGAAAAAAGTAGCCGTTTTAGGATCAGGAGTAATGGGCTCTGGAATAGCTTGCCATCTAGCAAATGTTGGTATGGAGGTATTGATGTTGGATATAGTCACCCCCAATCTTAGTGACAGTGACTCCAAAGACAGTACACTTAGAAATAAGTTAGTCAACACAGCTTTACAAAAAACAATTAAATCCAAACCGGCTCCATTATACCACAGTTCATTTGCTTCGCGAATTCAAACCGGTAATTTTGAAGATCACTTTGAAAAGATCACCGAGTCTGACTGGATTATAGAGGTAGTAGTAGAAAACCTTAAAATCAAAAAGCAGATTTTTGAAAAAGTAGATCAGTACCGAAAAAAGGGGAGTTTGATCAGTACCAACACTTCAAGTATTCCCATTCACTTATTAGCAGAAGGACGTTCAGATGATTTTAAAAGCTGTTTTAGCGGAACTCATTTCTTTAACCCTGCACGTTATTTAAGATTGCTAGAGGTCATTCCAATCGCTGAAACCAAAACAGAGGTTGTTGATTTCTTTATGGAGTTTGGAAAGGTGACTCTCGGAAAGCAAACAGTTCTTTGTAAAGATACGCCTGCTTTTATTGGGAATCGTATAGGGGTGATGTCGGGTACGGAAATGACATTACTCACAGATAAATACGATTTCAAAATCGAAGAGGTCGATGCCATGACGGGTTCCTTAATCGGTCGTCCAAATACTGCAACCTTTCGTTTACAGGATTTAGTTGGTTTGGATACAGGGGATAATGTGACTCGTTTTGTATCAGCAAATGTCCAAGGAGACGACTATATCGATCAACTTAAAAATCGACCTGAGCCCAAGTTTGTAAAGTTTCTTTTGGACAACAAATTCCTTGGAAATAAAACAGGGAAAGGATTTTATGAAAAGACCTCGGAGAAAGATGAAAAGGGAAAAACCATCATCAATGCACTCAATCTTAAGACCCTGACCTATGAAGCTGCCATACGACCCAAAATGGAGCTTGTAAAAACAGCAAAGGGAATGGAGTTGATGGATAAAAGACTGCAATACCTCGTTGAAGGTGATACCAAAGGGCAGCAATTTTTTGCAGAATATTTCGGCCAATTATTTGGTTATTCAGCGGCTCGAGTTCCAGAAATATCCGATCAATACTATCCTGTAGACGATGCCATGCGCACCGGTTATTTTTGGGATTATGGACCTTTTGAATATTGGGATCTGATGGGATTTGAATTGGGAGTAAATCTAATTGAAAAAGTGGGTGCGGTTGTTCCCACTTGGATTACAGAAATGAAAGCGAATGGGAATTCTCAGTTCTACAAATTTGAAGGAGGCAAGAAAAAATTCTATAACATTGAAACTAAAAAATACGAAGCTGTTCCTGGAACAGAAGCCTTTGTACTTTTGGACAGTTTTAGATCCCAATCCCCACTGGTAAAAAACAGCGAATGTGTTGTTCACGATATAGGTGAGGGTGTTCTTTGTTTAGAATTTACTGGTAAAAGCAACTCTATAGGCGAAGGGGTTGGTAAAGCATTATTGGAAACCATTCAATTGGTTGAAGAAGGGAATTGGAAAGGCTTGGTTATCGGAAACAACGCCAAACAATTTTCTGTAGGAGCCAATTTGATGAATATCGGCATGTTTGCAATGCAAAAACAGTTTGATGTTTTAGAACGCTTTGTAGATGATTTTCAGCAGATCAATATGAAAATACGCACCTCTAAATTTCCTGTAGTTGTTGCTACTCAGGGCTATGTCTTCGGAGGAGGATGTGAAATAGCCATGCACTGCGACGCTGGAATTTACGCAGCAGAATCTTATATAGGTTTGGTTGAAGTTGGAGTAGGACTTCTTCCGGGAGGTGGAGGAACTAAAGAATTTGCTCTTCGAGCCTCAGATGATTTTTTTGAAGGAGATGTACAATCACCCACTCTGATCAATTACTTTAAATCCATAGCTACTGCAGCCGTTTCTACTTCAGCACATGAAGCCTTTGATTTAAAATACCTCAGAAAAGAAAGAGACGAGGTTTGTGTCAATACTCCAATGAATATTGGTCTGGCGAAAGCCAAAGTATTGGATTTGGCTCAAAATTATATTGCACCTTCCGCAAGGGAGGACGTACAGGTTTTAGGAAGAGCAGGAATGAGCGTATTGCATTCTGCCATTAATGAATTTAGAATGGGTGAATACATGTCAGATTACGATGTTGAAATTGCTCAAAAAATTGCCTACGTCATTTGTGGAGGAGATTTAACAGCACCGCAGCATGTCAGTGAGCAATACCTACTCGATATTGAAAGAGAAGGTTTTATGAGCTTATTGGGTAATCAAAAAACTCTTGATCGAATACAGTACTTATTAATGAACAACAAACCCTTAAGAAATTAAATTATGGAAGCATATATTGTAAAAGGCTATCGCTCTGCGATCGGAAAAGCAAAAAAAGGAGGGTTTAAAAATTACCGTTCAGACGATTTGGCGGTGGATGTGATCAAACATTTGATGCAAGAAGTGCCTGAGATAGACCCAAAAACGGTAGATGACGTCATCGTTGGTTGTGCCAATCCTGAAGGAGAGCAAGGCCTGCAAATTGGGCGACTGATTTCAGCGAGAGCACTGGGCAAAGAAGTCCCTGGGGTGACCATCAATCGTTATTGTGCCTCTGGATTGGAGTCCATTTCTCAGGCAGTCGCTAAAATTAAGGCAGGCTTTGGAGAAATTTATATCGCAGGTGGAATTGAAAGTATGAGCATGATCCCCATGACGGGTTACAAGCTTGCTCCTAGTTATAAAGCCAATATTGAAAATATCAATTATCACGTCAGTATGGGGCACACTGCCGAAGCTGTTTCTGATAAGTATGGAATTACGAGAGAGGCTGCAGATCAATTTGCCTATGATTCTCACAAAAAAGCAGCTGCAGCCATTGATGCTGGAAAATTTGACGAGCAAATTGTTGCTGTAGAGGTTGAAGATGTTTTTGTAAAAGATGGAAAAAAAGTAACGAGCAGGCATACAGTTGCGATGGACGAGGGAGTAAGGAGAGATACAACTTTGGAAGGACTTGCCAAACTGCGTCCAGTATTTAAAAAAGGAGGGGTGGTTACTGCTGGGAATGCCTCTCAAACTTCCGATGGAGCCGCTTTTACTCTAGTGGTCAGTGAAGCCGTAGTCAAAGCGTTAAACCTAGAGCCTGTAGCACGATTGGCAGCCTGTGCAGTAGGAGGTGTTGAGCCGCTCTATATGGGTATTGGTCCTTGTATCGCCATTCCAAAAGCCTTAAAACAAGCCGATTTAAAGCTCTCCGATATAGAACAAACAGAACTGAATGAAGCCTTTGCTGCTCAGGCACTTGCTGTTATTAAAGAAGCGGGCTTAAACCCTGAAACTGTAAATGTCAATGGAGGTGCTTTGGCACTAGGACACCCCCTAGGATGTACTGGAGCAAAATTGAGTATTCAATTGCTGGAAGAGATGAAGTTGCGCAAACAGCGTTACGGAATGGTCACTGCCTGTGTAGGAGGAGGACAAGGTATTGCAGGAATTTTTGAGCGCTTGTAAGAATGAAAGAGTCAGAACTGATTCTTGGTAAACGGGAAATTCAAAAACAGCAAGTACGCGAACGTATCTTGGATGAGGCCCTTAGCCTTTTTTCCGAAAGAGGCTTTGAAAAAACGACAGTGGCCGATATTGTAGGTCAATGTGATATTGCCCGTGGTACGTTTTACAACTATTTCCCCGATATGAATAGCCTTTTTGATGCTTTGATTAATCAACTTAATCAGCGTATTATAGAAGCCATACAGCATACGCGAAAACAAACTGACAATCTCTACGATTACTTATACGGAACCTTTAAAAGTTATTTTGATCTGATTGGAAGTGAACAGATGATACAATTCCATATCGTCAATCAAGCCTATATCAGACAGAGCTCATATCAAAGTGATTTGATTAAAGTGATCGTAAAAAACTTAAATAGGGATCTCAAATCGGATCTAAACATCAAAGCATTTAATGAAAAATACGAGTTTTTGTTGCTCAGCTATATGCTTGTTGGGAGTCCACCAGAACTCTTTTTAGCCACCCATACCACAGATATCAATCTCTCTAGCGAACAGCTAGCCACTTTTTTATCCAAGCTGTTTTATAAGGTGTTGATGGAATAGTAATAAAACTATATTCAAAAACCCTAAAACCTCTCCCCTCTAAAAAGAGGGGAAGTGCAACTAGTTGCGCAGGGGTGTGTTAAAGTTTTTTAACTACATAAGTCACTATACCCCAAATAATAAGTTCGTTTTCTTCCGTTACTTTTATCGGCTGGTATTTTGGATTTTCAGGGATTAAAAAGACCCCGTCAGCAGCTACTTTTAGCCGCTTTACCGTAAACTCTCCATCAATATAGCAGACAGCGATTTTATCGTGTTGGGGCTCCATACTTCTATCGATAACCAAAAGGTCACCGTCTTCCAGACCGGCACCTTGCATGGATTCCCCTGAGACTCTAGCGTAGAAGGTAGCTTCTTCATTGCGGACTACTTCTTGATCGATGCTGATGCGCAGTTCTTTAAAGTCGTCGGCAGGAGAAGGAAAGCCTGCAGAGATTCCTTCTTGGACCAAATGCAGTGATTTTTGTTGGTCTTGATCGGGATGGGAAAAAGTCAATTTTTGTGGTTCCATAGTTTATTTTACCTGAATAATTTCATTGATTTCAGTAGTATAGCGTTTTGACAGATGTTCTTGTTTCATTTTCCATGTACGTTGTAAATCCTGGTTGGCAAGTTTCATCTGATGTGGCCCAAAGCGCTTGTGAATACGGTCTAAAGCCTGCATTACTGCTAAATGTTTTACTTCTTCCCCTCCAAATAAGGGAAGTTGGCGGGTGGCGGTAGGGACTAGGCCCATTATCATGACTCCCGCTTTTTTGTAATGGATTCCCTCTTTAAAAATTTTACGCAATCCCCATACTGCGTATTTGCTCAGTGTGATACTGGAATTGGTGGCATAGGGTAGTGTCAGTACACAACTGTTTCGATAAGGAGTTGCTCCTTGCTTATGAGGATCGCTACGCAAAAAAACGAGCAATGCAGTACAGCTGCTTTGCTGTTTTCTCATTTTTTCTGCACAGCTACCGGCAAAGGTGGAAATGCGTTCTTCCAAATCATCAAAAGCAGTTAGGGTTCCTTCAAAGCTTCGGGTGGTTGCAATTCCCTTTTTGGGAGGCTGAACTTCTTCCAGTTGGATAGAGGGCAATCCCTGCAAGTCTTTTTTCAGTCGAAGTCCTAATACGCTCATCTGTTTGCGAATCCAATCGTCCGGTAGCTTTGTAAACTGCCAAGCGTTTGTTACTCCCATAGCTTCAAGTCGCTTGCGGTGTTGTCTACCTATGCCCCACACATCGCCAATGGCAGTCCATTTTAGGGCTTTAACTCTTTTGTCTTCGGTGTCGATACAGTAAACACCTCCTGTTTTTAAATCGTATTTTTTGGCAATTTTATTGGCGATTTTTGCCAGGGCTTTACTCGGCCCCATACCTACAGAAACGGGGATTCCTGTCCAACGACGCACTTGCTTTCGCATGCGTTGTCCTTCTGCTTCAAGATCGAACAAATCAAAACCTTTGAATTGTAAAAAGGCTTCGTCTATACTGTAAATTTCTAGATTGGGAGTATACTGTTCTAAGATGGACATTACCCGACTACTCATATCGCCGTAGAGGGGGTAGTTGGAAGAAAAAACCTTAACTCCTTTTTGTTTAAAAAAAGAGCGGTATTGAAATGCGGGAGCTCCCATGGGGATGCCCAAGGCCTTGGCTTCATTGCTTCGCGCAATGACACAACCGTCGTTATTTGAAAGAATAACTACAGCTTTGCCTTCCCATTGGGGTTGAAAAACCCGCTCACAAGAAGCGTAAAAATTGTTACAATCGACCAGTGCAAACATGGGTAAAAAGGTATTAAAATGTTCCCTAAGTTCGAACAAGAGTTTGGCTTATTTTTCTCTGACTTCGACCTGAGGGAGTTCGTCCAATCACACCCTGAGTTTTAAAGCAGTAAAAAGAGTAAGTCCGCCTTTGAAAGAGTGGATTTAGGACTGTATTTATTTATTAAAAATGTAGTTTTACAGGATTCGTTGTATTTTTAAAGAAATAGAGAAACACTTCAATCAAAAGTTGTAATTTTGTTATTGGATTTTAGTAGCGCTTTTTTGCATGGATAATTATTCGTTTTTAAATGCTGCTCATACGGCTCATTTTGCAGCACTTTATGATCAGTATTTACAACAACCTGACAGTGTAGAGCCCAGTTGGAGGGCTTTTTTTCAAGGCTTTGATTTTGGTTTAGAAAGCAATGGTTCAACGACAACCGAAACCTTTGAGATACCCGAGCATTTACAAAAAGAGTTTAGAGTGGTAAAACTCATTGATGGCTACCGCAGCCGTGGACATTTATTTACCAAAACAAATCCTGTTAGAGAGCGAAGAAAGTACAGCCCAACACTCGATATTGAAAACTTTGGGCTTTCAGAGTCTGACTTATCAACTGTTTTTAACGCAGGGGAGATTATGGCCATAGGCCCAAGTAGCTTGCAGACCATCATCTACCATTTACAGCGCATCTATTGTGACTCTATTGGTATAGAGTATATGTACATTCGAAACCCGGAAAAGATCAATTGGATTCAACAACGCTTGAACGTGAATGACAACCACCCTCAGTTTTCAGATGAGCAGAAAAAGCACATTCTAAAAAAATTAAATGAAGCGGTAAGTTTCGAAAACTTTTTACATACCAAATACGTTGGGCAGAAGCGCTTTTCTTTAGAAGGTGGAGAATCCTTAATACCCGCCTTAGATGCAGTAGTGGAAGCTGCAGCAAATCAAGGAGTAGAGGAATTTGTAATGGGAATGGCACACCGAGGTCGATTGAATGCTTTAACCAATATTTTTGGAAAATCGACAAAAGATATATTTAGCGAATTTGACGGTAAGGATTACGAAGAAGTCATTTTTGATGGAGATGTTAAATACCATTTAGGCTGGACTTCTCAACGAATTACGGATAACGGCAAAAAAATAAACATGAATATTGCTCCCAACCCTTCTCATTTAGAGACGGTAGGTGCAGTAGTGGAAGGAATTACCCGAGCAAAGCTGGAAAATAAATTTGAAGGAAATACCAATAAGGTTTTACCGATAATCGTTCATGGAGATGCTGCTATCGCAGGACAAGGATTGCCCTATGAGATTGTCCAGATGGCAAAACTCAAAGGCTATGGAACAGGAGGAACCGTTCATATTGTTGTAAACAATCAAATCGGATTTACAACCAACTATTTGGATGCCCGATCAAGTACTTATTGTACGGATGTTGCCAAAGTAACCCTTTCACCTGTATTGCACGTCAATGCAGATGATGTGGAAGCTGTAGTTCATGCAACACTATTTGCCTTAGATTTTCGCATGCGTTTTGGACAAGATGTCTTTATCGATTTGTTAGGATATCGAAAGTACGGTCATAACGAAGGAGACGAACCGCGATTTACACAACCAGAACTTTATAAGGCAATTTCTAGACACCCTAATCCAAGAGATATATACGCTTCGAATTTATTGGAAAGCGGACATATACAAGAAGGGCATGTCAAGGAACTGGAAAAACAATATAAAAGTATACTTGAAGACGATCTGCAAGATTCAAGAAAGATAGAAACTACAGTCATTACTCCTTTTATGGAAGACGAATGGAAAACATTCAAAAGGGTGGAAGAGACTGAAATGATGAAACCGGTGTCAACGGCTGTCGCTAAAAAAGATCTTGGCAAAGTTGCTGAAACGATAAGTAAACTGCCAGGAGATCAAAAATTTCTTCGAAAAATTGAGCGTTTAATTGCTGACCGCAAAGCCATGTATTTCGAAAAGGACAGACTTGATTGGGCAATGGGTGAGCTGCTAGCTTACGGAACTCTACTCCAAGAAGGCTTTAATGTTCGAATGTCTGGGCAAGACGTAGAGCGGGGAACTTTTTCCCACCGTCATGCAGTAATCAAAACAGAGAGTGCAGAGGAAGAAGTGATCTTACTCAATCAGATTGATCCAAACAAGCAGGGTCGTTTTCGTATTTACAACTCCCTACTTTCTGAATACGGAGTTCTAGGTTTTGATTACGGTTACGCTATGGCGAGTCCAAATACACTTACCCTATGGGAAGCCCAGTTTGGAGATTTTTCTAATGGAGCACAAATCATGTTGGATCAGTACATTTCTTCTGCTGAAGATAAATGGAAATTGCAAAATGGAATTGTTTTATTGCTCCCCCACGGCTATGAAGGCCAGGGAGCTGAGCATTCTTCAGCCCGCATGGAGCGTTACCTGCAGTTGTGTGCAAAAGACAATATGTTTGTTGCCAATTGTACCACACCAGCTAATATGTTTCATCTATTGAGACGTCAGATGAAAACTAATTTTAGAAAGCCATTAGTGGTCTTTACTCCAAAAAGTTTGTTGCGTCATCCCAAAGCGGTTTCTACTAAAAAAGATCTGACACACGGAAGTTTTCAAGCGGTAATAGCTGACCCTGATGTCAGCCCAAAGGAAGTGAAAACGGTAGTACTTTGCTCAGGTAAATTTTATTACGACTTGGAGCAAGAACGGAAAAAAAGAGGACGTATGGATGTTGCCCTCATTCGTATTGAACAATTATTTCCCCTACCGATTAAAGAAATAGAACAAAATATGGCTCAGTTTCCCAATGCGACAGATTGGGTTTGGACACAAGAAGAACCACGCAATATGGGAGCTTGGAGTTATCTGTTATTGCAATGGGAGGCAGCGACTAAATTTAGACCTGCAACTAGAAGGTATTACGGTGCACCAGCTGCGGGTAGTGCAATGCGTTTTCAAAGAAGACATCAACAGGTGATCGATTATGTTTTTGATCCCTCACAAGACAATTTTATTAGAAAATAAAGAAGTAAATCATGATTTTAGAAATGAAAGTTCCCTCTCCGGGCGAATCGATTACAGAAGTTGAAATTGCCCAATGGTTGGTGGCTGATGGAGACTATGTTGAAAAAGATCAAGCGATAGCAGAAGTGGATTCTGACAAAGCCACTTTAGAGCTTCCAGCAGAGGTTAGTGGAACAATAACCCTTAAAGCTGAAGAGGGAGATGCAGTTGAAGTAGGAGCTGTAGTGTGTTTAATCGACACGGAGGGAGAAGCCGCAGCTGGAGCTGCAACCACAGCTAGCTCAGCAGCAACAGTGGCTGTTGAGCCAACACCTAAAACTCCAATACCTGAACAAACCAGTACTTACGCCTCACAAACTCCTTCTCCAGCAGCTCGTAAAATCATTGCTGAAAAAGGAATGGATGCCACTGCAATTCAAGGAACGGGAAGAGGAGGAAGAATAACCAAAGAAGATGCCGTTAAAGCAGTTCCTTCAATGGGAACCCAACCCGACTGGGGTGATCGCGGTCAAGACCGATCCAAACTTTCAATGCTCAGAAGAAAAGTTGCTGAACGGCTTGTTGCTGCGAAGAACGAAACCGCAATGCTGACTACCTTTAACGAAGCAGACATGGCCCCAATATTTGATTTGCGTAAAAAATACAAAGACAGTTTCTTGGAAAAGCACGGTGTAAAGCTTGGTTTTATGAGCTTTTTTACAAAAGCAGTTGTGCGAGCTCTTGAACTTTATCCCGATGTAAACTCCATGATGGACGGAGACTATAAAATTAGCTACGACTACTGTGATATTAGTGTTGCAGTTTCAGGTCCTAAAGGACTGATGGTTCCCGTAGTTAGAAATGCAGAAACTTTGAGTTTTGCAGGTATTGAACAAGAAATCGGTCGTTTAGCAGTAAAAGCTCGAGATGGAAAAATTACGGTAGACGACATGACAGGTGGAACATTTACCATTTCTAATGGTGGTGTTTTTGGTTCCATGCTTTCAACTCCTATAATCAATCCACCTCAGTCAGGTATTTTAGGGATGCACAACATCATTGAACGACCAGTGGCTGTCGATGGTAAAGTTGTAATTCGACCGATGATGTATCTCGCCCTCTCTTACGATCATCGTATTATCGATGGAAGAGAGTCTGTTGGGTTTTTGGTAGCTGTAAAAGAAGCACTTGAAGATCCATTAAACATACTGATGGATGGAGACGCCAAAAAGGCCTTGGAACTATAGGATTAATTTCCTCTTTCCATAGTCGATTACGATTTTCTTCTTCATTAAAAAATCTGCACCCAGTATACCATCTATTGGCTTTGCACCTTGGGTGCGCAGTGTTTGGTTGACATGATTTAAGTCCAAGAGCACGAAGGCGTGTCTGCCTAGCTTGTGCCGCCCGAGATGAAGCTCACACTTTTGGGTCATAGTAGCGGTCATTTTTCCCTCGCTGGCTCCTGCAGCATCAAAAGAATTTCCTTTGGGTTTGAGTTGAAATAGCTCCTGTAAGTCACTGTGAATACAACTGTTTGATGCTCCCGTATCGACCAGTAAGCTTGCATTGAATCCATTGATTCGAGCTCGGCACACGAGGTGCTTGGTTTTAGTAAATTTTAAAGAAACAAAAGAAGTTGATTTCATTCTTGCCAAAAATACACTATCCATTTCAAATGGGTATGCTCTGATTTAGTTTACTATTTTTACACCAAAAATAAATCCAATTGATAGATACCCACACTCACTTATATGTAGAGGCCTTTGACGAAGATCGGGAGGAAGCCATCCAGAATGCTATTTCGGAAGGGATTACTGACTTTTATATTCCTGCAATTGATAGTGACTATCACCAACGTATGTTTGATTTGGAAAAAGCTTATCCAGAGCGAGTCCATTTGATGATGGGTCTTCACCCCACGCACGTCAAAGAAAATTTCAAGGAAGAACTCGATTTGGTAAAATATTACTTAGACGCGAGAAATTTTGCTGCCGTTGGTGAAATTGGAATTGATTTGTATTGGGATAAAAGTTTTCAAACACAGCAGCAACACGCATTTGATCAGCAAATAAGTTGGGCAAAGTCTAAAGGACTTCCAATAGTGATTCACTGTCGGGATGCCTTTGACGAGGTCTTTGAAGTATTGGAAGGTCAGCAAGACGAGAATCTTTTTGGAATCTTTCACTGCTTTACTGGGACTATGGAGCATGCCAAACGTGCTATTGACTTCAATTTAAAATTGGGTATAGGAGGGGTAGTGACCTTTAAGAATGGTAAGATTGATCAGTTTTTAAATAAAATCCCCTTGGAATCCCTCGTAATGGAAACCGATGCACCTTATTTAGCTCCTTCACCTTACAGAGGGAAGCGAAATCAAAGTGCGTATTTGTCCTTAGTACGTGATAAAATTGCCGAATGTTATCAGTTGTCAGCTACTGAAATTAGTAGAATTACGACTCAAAATGCAAAGGCTGTTTTTGATATTCAAAAATAGAGCTGTAAAAAGTAAAGTATTTTTTTTTAAAAAGATATTTTTTCCCTTTATTTGGACAATAGATTTAGAGAGGTGGCCGAGTGGTCGAAGGCGCACGCCTGGAAAGTGTGTATTCCAATTGCATTGGAATCGAGGGTTCGAATCCCTTCCTCTCTGCAAAAATTAATATGGAACATATTTTTTTTTATCTTTGGTCGCATTTAATTAAAAAGAACAAACATTATTCACAATGAAAAAATTATTTATTGCCCTTACTTTTTTAGGTTTTATGGCAACTGCCAATGCATCAACTGTAGTACCTAATACGACTACTGCGGTAGCTGCAACAACTGTACAAGACATGGAAGACGAAGCTTCAGCGGAGTCGGCCTCTTTTACACAAGAATTAAAGAAACGTTTTATTGAAGGTGGTCCTGGCTTTATGGGGATCGTTTTGATCTGTTTGATTTTAGGTCTAGCAATTGCTATCGAGCGTATCATTTTCTTGAATCTAGCAACTACTAATACTAAAAAATTAACTGAAGGTGTTGAGGAAGCACTCTCTTCTGGAGGTGTTGACGCAGCTAAAGAGTTTTGTAGAAATACAAAAGGACCTGTTGCTTCTATCTTTTATCAAGGTTTAGACCGTGTTGATGAAGGTGTGGAAAGTGCAGAAAAAGCTGTTGTAGCCTATGGTGGAGTTCAAATGGGACAGTTGGAGAAAAACGTTTCATGGATTTCATTATTTATCGCTCTTGCACCCATGCTTGGGTTTATGGGAACGGTAATAGGGATGATTCAAGCCTTTGATAAAATTGAAGCTGCTGGAGACATGCAACCATCATTAGTTGCAGGAGGTATTAAAGTAGCCCTTCTGACAACAGTATTCGGTTTGATAGTCGCTATTATCCTTCAGGTATTTTACAACTACATCGTAGCAAAAATCGATAGTATCGTAAACGACATGGAAGACGCATCAATTACTTTGATCGACATTCTTGTTGCACAAAAAAAATAATTAACCTTTAACAGCAATTAACATGAATATTCAAACAATTGTAAAAATTATCAGTGCTGTTTTTGGTTTGCTAGGTGTTGTATTCCTATTTAGAATTATAGGAGTGGGAGATGAAGAGATCAAGATGGCTGCCAGTATGGGAGACTTCGGTTCGGTTTCTCCTTTGGTATCACTCGCCATTGCTATTTTGATAGTAACGGTAGTAGTTACCCTTCTATTTTCTTTATTAAATCTTGCCTCTAGCGCACAGAAATTGAAAAAATCTCTAATCTTTATAGGCTGTTTCGCTGTTGTCCTTGGCATAGCTTTTGCAGCTTCAGAGGGTGTTGAGACTCCACTTAAAGATGGGGAAGTTCTTTCAGCGAGTGGATCTAGATGGGTAGGAACAGGTTTGCGAATGTTTTACATACTAGCAGCCCTTGCAATACTCTCTATGGTTTTATCAGGAGCGAAGAAAATTTTTAACCGATAAATTATGGCTAAAAGATCAGCACCAGAAGTAAACGCCGGTTCCATGGCGGATATCGCGTTTCTTCTCTTGATTTTCTTCTTGGTAACTACAACCATTGAAACGGATAGCGGTTTGAATCGTAAACTCCCTCCAATGGAAGACCAAGTAGATCCTCCAATTATTAGAGAGAAAAACATCTTTACTGTAGTTGTCAACAAAAATGACCAGCTTTTGGTTGAAGAAGAGCTTATAGATATTAAGGACTTAAGGTCTTTGGCTGTAGCATTCCTCGACAATGGCGGCGGTGTAGGTGATGAGGCTTGTGATTACTGTCAAGGAGAACGCGATGAGGCTTCTTCAGACAATCCTGACAAGGCCATTATTTCGCTTAAAAACAACCGCGAAACCTCTTACAAAGTATATATCGCAATACAAAACGAATTAGTTGCGGCGTATAACGAATTGAGAAATCGCGAGTTTTTAAGGCTTTACCCCAATGTTGGATTAAATTTTGTGGATGCACAGAAGAAGTATGATGACCCACGAACTTCTGCAAATGCTGCGGAAGAATTGAAGCCAAAGTTAAATGTTGTAAAACAAATGTACCCGCAAAAGCTATCTGAGGCTGAACCTAGTAAAACAAATTAAAACAATAGATTATGTCAAAATTTAAAAAGAAAAAGGGAGGCGATTTACCTGCTATTTCTACAGCATCTTTGCCTGATATTGTTTTTATGTTATTGTTCTTTTTTATGGTAGCAACAGTTATGAGAGACAGTACCTTGATGGTTGCCAATCGATTACCTGCTGCGGATCAAGTTCAAAAACTAGACAAAAAAGACCGTGTGATGTACATTTATGCTGGAAAGCCTTCTGACCGTTACCAAGATAAATACGGAACAAGTGCAAAAATTCAGTTGAATGATAAATTTGCTACAGTCAGTGAAGTTGGAGCTTTTATCCTAGCCGAAAGAGCTGCTAAACGTCAGGAACTCCAAAATGTATTAACTACTGCCCTAAAGGTGGATAGTGATACTAAAATGGGATTGGTTCAGGATATCAAGCAAGAGCTTCGAAAAGTAAGTGCTTTAAAAATAAACTACACTACACGTTTGGGGGATTATACCCAAAACATCAACTAGTGTGTTGTATTTAATGTTTTAAAAAAGTGCCTTTTTAGGCACTTTTTTTTATTTTAACAACCCATGCTTAGCGATTTATCTTTTTTAAAACACTTCAGGAGCTCTCTAAGCTCCCTAATACTACTTTGCTGTTTGAACTCAGTTTGGAGCCAACAAGAGGATGCTACCCGAGATGAATTTTTCCGAGAAGATCAATTTTATTTAGGAGCTTCTTTTATGGTGCTTCAAAGCAGTGAAGACAACTTTAGTCCTCAAGGTTTATCGCGTCATATTCAGTGGGGTTTTGTAAGAGATATTCCCCTTAATACATCAGGAAAAATTGCAGCCGGTTTAGGACTTGGAATGAGTTTCGAGCGTTACAATACCAATTTCAGTCGAGCTTCTGAAAGAATTGATAAAGTGCAATACACCATTGCTGAGGAAACAGCCTCTCCCATGTTTTTTTCTGTACATTCTTTAGAACTTCCCCTAAGCTTGCGCTGGAGGAATGCAACCCCAGATAATTTTGCTTTTTGGAGGGTGTACGGTGGAGTATCTTTACGATGGAATTATTACAACAAAATCCGTCAAGAAACTTTTGAAATTAAAAATAGTAGTGATATTCAAAACCTTGGTGCTGTTGCTCATTTGAGCTTTGGGTACAATACATGGAATTTTTATTTGGCCTATCATTTGTCACCTTTTTTTGAAGAGAATGTTATGGATACGAACGGTCAGCCCCTAGACCTTAATCCAATCAAAATTGGATTGATTTTTTATATCCTATAGCTCTTTTCGCAATCGAGCTACTGGAATATCAAGTTGCTCCCTGTATTTAGCAATGGTTCTTCTTGCAACGATGTAGCCCTTTTCTTTCATCAACTTTGATAGTACCTCATCCGTTAAAGGCTTTTTTTTGTTTTCTTCTGCAATCAGTTGGCTTAGAATATTTTTAATCTCAATAGAAGACACGTCCTCTCCTTCCTCATTTTTAAGACCTTCGGAGAAAAAGGTTTTAAGCAACTTTACTCCATATGGGGTATCGATGTATTTACTGTTCGCCACTCTTGATATTGTAGAAATATCCATATCTACTTTGTCTGCAATATCTTTTAAAATCATCGGTTTTAGTTTGCGTTCATCACCACTTAAAAAATACTCTTTTTGATGAGCTACAATTGCATTTATCGTTAGTGTTAGTGTTTGATGTCTCTGTTGAATGGCATCAATAAACCATTTTGCAGCATCTAATTTTTGTTTGATAAACTGAACGGCGTCCTGTTGAGTCTTTGATTTTTTATTGCCTTCTTGATAGCCTTCGAGCATGTCTTTATAGGCATTAGATACTTTGAGTTGAGGGGCATTTCTTCTGTTTAATTTAACCTCGATTCTACCGTCTTCAAGAGTGAGTATAAAGTCAGGGACAACATGCGTGTTTTGTATGGTACTGGATAAGGCTCCTCCTGGCTTGGGATTAAGTTTACCGATCAATTCTAAAGCCACCTTCAGTTCTTCTTGAGTTATTCCAACACGGTCTTGAAGTTTGGTGTAGTGTTTGTGGCTGAAATGATCAAATTCGTCCTTTATAATCTTGAGCGCGTGGACTACCTCAGGGCGGTCTTTTTTCTTTTTTTCTAGTTGAAGTTGAAGACACTCTTTTAATGAACGAGCTCCTACACCTGGTGGATCTAAACTTTGAACCGAACGAATTACTTTATTAAGCTGGTTTTTGTCTGTAAAAATATTTTGAGTAAAAGCCAAGTCATCGATAAGTTCATCATCGCTTCTTCTGATATAACCGCTGTCATCGATACTTCCGATTAAAAATTCAGCGATGAGCATTTCATCTTCATTTAAGATCAGATTTCCCATCTGTTGCAGCAGGCTTTGATGAAAACTGATGCCTCCACTCAAAGGAACAGAACGTTCTTCGTCATCACTACTGTAATTGTTGCTGTAAAGTCGGTATGAAGGAATTTCGTCATCACTCAAGTATTGATCGATATCAATTTCATCTGTCTCAATCTTGGTGTTTTCTTCAAAATCGTTTTCTTGATTGTCTGATTTTACAACTTCAGCCCCACTTTCTAAAGCTGGATTTTCTCCCATTTCTGCTTCAATCTTTTGCTCTAAATCAAGCGTAGAGAGTTGGATCAGCTTCATCAATTTGATCTGCTGAGGAGAGAGCTTTTGTGAAAGCTTTATTTGGAGCTGTTGTTTTAGCATAGGGTAATGATTGATGTAAAGATATATATTTTACTTTTTAATCATTAAAAGGCTGCGTTTTGTGGAGTTCTGGGGAAAGGGATTACATCTCTGATATTACCCATACCTGTGGTAAACTGAACCAAACGCTCAAAGCCAAGTCCAAAGCCACTATGAGGTACGCTTCCAAACCTTCTTAAATCCAGGTACCACCAGAGTTCTTCAGCATCAATATTCATTTCCTTAATTCGTTCCTCCAAAACTTCCAAACGCTCTTCACGCTGTGAACCTCCTACGATTTCACCTATACCCGGAAAAAGGATGTCCATGGCTCTTACGGTTTTACCATCCTCATTTCTACGCATGTAAAAAGCTTTGATATTGGCAGGATAGTCATAAAGAATTACAGGACAGTTAAAGTGTTTTTCAACCAAATAACGTTCGTGTTCACTTTGAAGATCAATACCCCATTCGTTGACTGGATATTGAAATTTTTTCTTTTTATTGGGTTTAGAGTTTTTTAAGATTTCAATAGCTTCAGTGTATGTAAGTCTTTTAAAATCGTTGTGCACTACAAATTCAATTTTTTCAAGTAGCCCCATGGAACTTCGCTGAAGTTGTGGCTTGCTACTTTCTTCTTTAGCAAAACGCTCATCTAAGAACTTTAGATCTTTTTCGCAGGCCTTTAGTACGTGGCGCAGAACACTGGTAATGAATTTTTCAGCCAAATCCATATTGTCATTTAGGTCGTAAAATGCCATTTCGGGTTCTATCATCCAAAATTCGGCCAAATGCCTAGTAGTATTAGAGTTTTCAGCTCTAAATGTGGGTCCGAAGGTATAGACATCCCCCAGTGCAAGTGCGTAAGCTTCGGCTTCCAGTTGACCAGATACGGTCAGGTTGGTTTCTTTACCAAAGAAATCTTGTTTAAAGTCAGTATTTCCTTCCTCATTGAGTGGGGGATTTTTAGGGTCTAAAGTCGATACTCTAAACATTTCTCCTGCACCCTCTGCATCACTACCAGTAACTATAGGTGTGTTGACATAAAAAAAACCTTCGTCTTGAAAAAATTGGTGAACGGCAAATGACAAAGCAGAACGAACACGCATCACTGCTGAAAAAGTAGCAGTTCGTACCCTCAAGTGTGCTTTTTCTCTGAGGAATTCTAAGCTGTGTTTTTTGGGTTGTATGGGGTAACTCTCTGGATCGGATGAACCCAAAACGGTAATCTCTTCCACCTGTAGCTCTACCTTTTGTCCACTTCCTTGACTTTCAACGAGTTCACCCTGAAGGTGAAGTGCTGCACCAGTAGTAATTTGTTTTAACACACTTTCATCAAGCTGTTCAAAGTCTACCACACACTGAAGGTTTTCTATAGTAGAGCCGTCATTCAATGCGATAAATCGATTGGCACGGAAGGTTCTTACCCAGCCCTGAGCGCTGCATTGTTGTCCTGTCGGCTTTGATTGTAAAATAGATTTAATCTTTTCTCCGTTCATTCCTTTATTTTTTGGTCGTTCATTTTGGATGCTGACTGTTGTAAACCGCTCCAAAATAAATTTCAAATTTATGATTTGTGATAGTGTTTATCAGCGATGCAAAGATAAGTTTATTTCAGAAAAATATTGGGGTTGATCCCTGACACTTAGCTATCCAAAATTTCAATTTTGGGTTTCTTGATCACCTTTTCATTACTGATGGTATCTTCTAGAGAGATAAGAAGTGAGGGAAGTAGCACTAGATTCGCCAACATTGCCATCAAAAGGGTAACCGCTACAAGACCTCCTAGAGCTTGGGTACCCCCAAAATTTGAGGATAAGAAAACCGAAAATCCGAAGAACAAGACTATGGAAGTGTAAAACATACTGATTCCAGTTTCTCTGAGCGCAGCAAAAACAGCTTTATTAATTTTCCAGCCATTTGATATCAACTCTTGGCGGTATTTTGCCAAAAAATGTATGGTGTCATCTACCGAAATTCCAAATGCAATACTAAAGACCAATATAGTTGAGGGTTTTAGAGGGATTCCTGTAAAGCCCATAACCCCCGCAGTAATAATTAGTGGAAGTAGATTTGGAATCAATGAAATGATAATCATCTTAAAGGAACGAAAGAGAAAAGCCATAAAAAGTGCAATAAGTAAAATGGCAAGACTGAGAGAAAGTATCAAATTGTTGATAAGGTATTTTGTGCCCTTTAAAAAAAGCAGCGCCTTACCCGTCATTTCAGCACCGTACCTCTGTTCTGGAAAGATTTTTGTCATGGCTTCACGAAGGTAAGTTTCAATACGCTCCATTTTCTCCGTTTCTATATCTTTCATATAGGTTGTAATTCTCCCATACTGCCCTGTAGAGTCTACATAGCCAGTGATGAGTTGATTGGTGCCTTTTGCATTATTGAGATAAGGGTAAATAAAACTATTTTCTTGAGAGGTCGGCAGGGCATAGTAATTTGGATTACCATTGTAGTAGGCCTGTTTGGCAAATTTCACAGCATTGACGACAGATAATGGGGGTGCAAGTTCTGGAATCTCTTCAATGGTTTGTTGTAAGCGATTCATCCTTTGCAGAGTAGCTGGTTTGACAATGCCATTTTCTCGCTTGCTGTCAATCCAAATTTCAACAGGGATGATCCCGTTAAAGCTTTGATCAAAAAAGCGGATGTCTTGAAAAAAATCAGCTGATTTGGGCATGTCTTCAATCAAACTTCCAGAAATCTTTATTTGATAAATTCCAGTAATTCCAACGATCAATCCAATTAGCGAAACGATATAGACATTGACGCGCTTTTTTCTGACTTTGTTCTCCATCCAACTGACAAAAAAATCAATCGACTTATTTTTTAAGTGTTTGAGGTGCTTTTTCTTGGGGATAGGCATCAGACTGTAGGAGATGGGAATGATGAGTAAGGACAATGCAAAAATTGCAATAATATTGATGGATGCCACCACACCAAATTCTTTTAAAATTTTACTGTTGGTCAATATAAAAGTCGCAAATCCTGAAGCTGTGGTCAGGTTGGTCATCAATGTGGCGTTTCCTACTTTGATAATGACTCGTTGTAAAGACTTTGCTTGATTTTTATGTTTGGCAATTTCTTGCTGGTATTTATTGATCAGGAAAATACAATTTGGCACTCCAATTACAATTATTAATGGAGGTATCAAAGCTGTCAGTACAGTGATTTCGTAACCCAGCCAACCCAAAATTCCAAAGGCCCACATTACTCCTATGGCTACTACAAATAGGGAAATAAAGGTGGCTCTAAAAGATCTAAAAAATAAAAAGAAAATTAAAGAAGTTATTAGGGTAGCTCCTAAGACGAAGAGTCCAATTTCATCAACTATATTTTGTGCATTTAGCGTTCGGATGTAAGGCATACCCGATACGTGAACATCAGAGGAAGTTGTTTTTTCAAAAGAAGCAATCAGGGGAATAAACTTTTCAAAAATAAAATCTTTGCGTTTGGCAGTATTGACGATTTCAGGGTCCATATAGATCACAGATCTTATGGTATTGGTTTCTGAATCAAAGATTAAATTATTGTAAAAAGGGAGTTCAAGAAACAACTTCTCTCTGAATTTTAATAATGCGGCAGAGTCTGTAGCTTGAGCTAAGGGAACTTGTTGAAGAATGAATTTTTCATTTTTTTGATCTTTGATTAATTCTTGTAGGTTGTCAGTAGACAAGACCAAATCAATCTCAGAAAACTTCTGTATACTATTGTTTAACGATCTCCAAGCTTTCCTTTTTTCAGGTGTAAAAAACAAACTGTCCTGTAATGCAATTACAATGACATTACCTTCTTCACCAAAGGTGTCTGTAAAATTTTTATAGAGTATATTTTCTGGGTGGCTGTCTGGGAGTAGGTTGGCTTCCGTAAAGGTAAATTGCATGTACTTCCACTGGGTTCCCCAAAAAAAGGTCATACCAACTATGGCCGCTAGCAGTATAAACCTATTTCTTAAAATAAGTCGTGCCACTAGGCCCCAAATGTTCGAATCTTTTTTCTTTTTCATGAAGCCTTAGCAGCTGTAAATAATGTGAGTTCCTCTATACCGTTAAAATCTCTTTTTCTTTTAGACTAAAGATTTCATCCACTTTTTTAATGAATTCATCCGTTAGCGTTTGAATGTCTATTTCGTAGTTTTTTTGCACATCTTCTGAAGCTTCTGACTTTTTGATTTCATCATTAGCATCCTTACGAGCAGCTCGGATTACGATTTTTGCATTTTCAGATTCCGCTTTGGCAAGCTTTGCTAGATCCCGACGGCGTTCTTCTGTTAAAGGAGGAATGTTGATGATGACAGACTCTCCGTTGTTCATGGGATTGAATCCCAAATTGGCAATTAAAATCGCTTTTTCAATATCAGCTAAAAGATTTTTTTCCCAAGGTTGAACAGTCAAGGTTCTGGCATCAGGGGTATTGATGTTGGCAACTTGAGAAAGTGGAGTAGGGGTGCCGTAATATTCAACTTTTACAGTTGAGAGCATTATTGGATTTGCTTTTCCTGCTCTGATATTAAGCATTTCTTTTTCCAAATGCGAAACCGCTTGTTCCATACTTTCTTTGGCAGCGTCTAAAATAAAATTCATTTCATCTTCCATGGCTAAATTGTTTTAAAGATCGACTCTAGTCCCTACGTTTTTCCCTTGCAATACATTGTCCAAATTATTGGGTGTATTCATATCAAAAACGATAATGGGTAAATTGTTTTCTTGACTTAAGGTAAAGGCAGTGGTGTCCATGATTTTGAGTCCTTTTTTTAAGACTTCATCAAAAGACAAAGTATCGAATTTAGTTGCCTTATTGTTTTTTTCAGGGTCTTCGGTGTAAATTCCGTCAACTCTGGTCCCTTTGAGGATGACATCAGCATTTATTTCTATAGCCCTCAATACTGCTGCTGAGTCTGTGGTGAAATAAGGATTACCAG
This sequence comes from uncultured Bacteroidota bacterium, assembly GCA_902546725.1. GTDB lineage: Bacteria > Bacteroidota > Bacteroidia > Flavobacteriales > Flavobacteriaceae > MS024-2A. The sequence continues at coordinate 145,006 of CACCLB010000001.1, forward strand.
TTCCCGAACCAAAAATGACCACCCTTCCTTTTTCCAAGTGGCGTGTTGCTTTTCTCTTGATAAAGGGTTCGGCGATTGCCTCAATTTTAATGGCTGTTTGAAGTCTGGTTGGGACATTGTTATTTTCTAAGGCTCCTTGAAGTGCTAAGCCGTTGATGACAGTTGCAAGCATCCCCATATAGTCAGCCTGAACACGGTCCATTCCCTTGCTAGCACCCGAAATCCCTCTAAAGATATTTCCTCCACCGATGACGATAGCTATTTCGATACCTTTGTCAAAAACCTTTTTGATTTCTTTGGCATAAGTGTCGATTTTGATTGGATCAATTCCGTGGATCTGATCTCCCATCAGGGCTTCACCACTTAATTTTAAAAGAATTCTTTGATATTTCATAGAGAGAGAAGTGTTAACAAATATAAAAATTAAAGCAGAATTTGTTGGGCTCTAAGGTTAACATTCTCGTTCTCGCAACGAACTAAGTCATCATTCTGATACTTTCAAACGGCCTTTAAACTCAAATCAATGCTTTTTGCATCATAGGTTAAAGCCCCCATCGAAATAAAATTCACTCCAGTTTCGGCTACAGCAACAAGCTTATCTTCTGTTATATTTCCTGAGGCTTCAGTTGGTTTTTGATTGTCAATTTGTACTAAAGCCTCTTTTAATTGCGGAATGCTGTGATTGTCTAAAAGTATTCGACTTACAAATGAAAAAGGAAGTGTTGCTTCAATTTCCTTTGAATTTCTGCATTCGACTACAACCTCAAGCGGTTTTTCCAAGCGCCTTAAATATGCTTCTGTTTTTTGGAGTGCTTGAGTCATTCCTCCGCAAAAATCCACATGATTGTCTTTGATCATCAATGCATCAAAGAGTCCCATGCGGTGATTTTGACCCCCACCTATTAAAACAGCCCATTTTTCGGCATGTCGAAAATTAGGAGTGGTTTTACGAGTGTCCAACAGTTTGCATTGCGTGTGTTTTATTTTTTGACTTAGCCGATGTGTCAGGGTAGCAATTCCACTCATTCTTTGAAGTGAGTTGAGTACCAGTCGCTCTGTTGCTAATATAGATAAAGTTGAACCGCTTATGGTAAAGGCTTTTTGTCCAGGTTTAATTTTAGAACCGTCAGTTAATAGAGAATCAAATTGAAGCAAAGGGTCATAGCGTTGAAAAATCTTAGCAGTCAACTCCATTCCCCCAAGTATTCCCGCTTGCTTGGTAAGTAACTCAGCCTTACTTCGGCTTTGAGGGTCAATACATGACAAACTGCTATGGTCACCACTCCCAATATCTTCCTTTAAGGCTGTATCTATAAAACCCTCAAATTCAGTTTGATATTTTTTGTAATAATTCTCAGGCATAGTCGTGATTGTAAAAGACTCCTTGATTTTGGGTGATTTCTTGAGACTGTTTGGTAATTAAGTGGGCGATACTCACCATATTTCTTAGTTCACAAAGTCCGTTGGTCAATTTGTTATTGTTGTAAATAGTTGTAACAGCCTTATAAATTTTGTCAATTCTATTTTCAGCTATTAGAAGGCCTTCATTGGTTTTAAATATCCCTACATACAGGGTCATGATTTCCTGAAGTTCTCTCCTGTATTTTTTAATCGCTTCAATTTCTGTGCTATTGGAGTATGCATCTCCTTTCCATTCGGGGATGTCACGGTAAAAAGACATTGGGGGGAGTTTTTGTTTTAAAGCATCTAAGGTGTCTTGAGCCGCTCGCTGAGCAAAGACTAGAGATTCCAAAAGGGAATTTGAGGCTAGTCTATTTGCCCCATGCAGTCCAGTAGCACTACATTCTCCTATGGCATATAGACCTTTTAACTGTGATTCGCTTTTTTGATTGACTTTTATACCTCCGCAAAAATAGTGAGCAGCAGGTACCACAGGGATGGCGTCTTGGGGTAATGCTATATCCAAGCTTTTACAGGTCTCTAAAATGGTAGGGAAATGTGTTTCCCACTGTTTCATATCAATCTCAGATCCGTTTAACCAAACAAAATCCTCCTTTTGTTGTTCGATTTCACGTTGAATACCACGTGCGACAATATCTCGAGGAGCCAATTCAGCTCTAGGGTCGTTTTTAAGCATAAAACGCTCACCTTTGCTGTTGAAAAGTTGAGCACCAGCACCCCTTACCGCTTCTGTAATCAAAAAGGTATTTCCATTTACACGAGGGTAGAGTGCAGTTGGATGAAACTGTACATAAGGCAAATCCGACATTAATACACGGGCACGGTATGCAGCACCTAAACCATCGCCCGTAGCAATTTTTGGATTAGTTGAGTGGGCGAATAAACTTCCTGCTCCCCCAGTTGACAAGACCGTAATTTTAGCAGTAATTTTAATAATCTTTTCTTCTTTCTGGGAAATAACATAGGCACCGTAACAGCGATTTTCCTTTTTAATAGAATGGTGATCTGTGATTAAATCTACCAGGGTATGTTGTTCTAAAAGCTCAATATTTGGGTAGGTTTTAATTTTTTCAATTAAAGCTTCTTGTATGTGTTGACCGGTTTGGTCTTTATAATGTACAATTCGATTTTCCGAATGTCCAGCCTCTTTAGCCAGATCTAATTTTGTTTCTTTTTTGTCAAATTGAGCGCCCCAATTCATCAATTCTGTTAATCGTTCATGCCCTTCTTCTATGACAAATTTGACTACTTCTGGATCACAGGTTCCTGCTCCAGCGTTAAGAGTGTCAGACACATGTTTGTCAAAAGAATCTTTCTTAAAGTTAGAGACTACAGCTATTCCTCCTTGGGCATAGCGAGTATTTCCCTCATTTAAATCACTTTTGGATATTAAAACAAGCGATGTCTCAGGATTATTATCTGCCACATGTATGGCATAAGCTAAACCAGAAATGCCTGTACCAATGACCAACACGTCTTTTGTCATGACCTCCCTAAATTAAGCATGCGCTCGATGGGTTGGCGAGCTTTTTCCATCAGCCCTTTCTCCATATTGATTTCAGGGAGTTCATAAAGCATGCAATTATAGAGTTTTTCCAGTGTATTGAGCTTCATAAAGGCACATTCACTGCAAGCACAAGTATCATCCTCAACGGGAGCCGGGATAAAGGTTTTTTGCGGGCAGCGTTTTTGCATTTCGTGGAGGATACCCGCTTCGGTAGCTACGATATAACTCATCGTAGGGTCTTCTTGGACAAAGCGAAGCAGTCCTGCGGTACTGCCAATGTAATGTGCAATTTCTAAGATGGGTGATTCGCTCTCAGGGTGCGCAATAAATTTAGCTTTGGGATGTTCTTTGGCAAGTGAGACAATTTTTTCAAATGAAAAGGCCTCATGGACGATACAAGCACCATCCCATAATATCATGTCTCTTCCTGTTTTCTTAATCAGATACCGGCCTAAGTTTTTATCTGGGGCGAAAATGATTTCTCTATCTTCAGGGATGCTTTCAATTACCTTCACAGCATTGCTAGAAGTACAAACAATATCGCTCAACGCCTTAATTTCTGCTGAGCAATTGATATAGGTCACTACAACAGCATCAGGATGTTGCGCTTTGAAAGCTGCAAAATCTGAAGGGGGGCAAGAGTCAGCTAAAGAGCAACCTGCCTTAAGATCGGGTAATAAAACCTTTTTACTGGGGTTAATTATTTTGGCGGTTTCTGCCATAAAGTGGACACCCGCAAAAACAATAATATCGGCTTCTACTTGAGCCGCTTGTTGCGCTAGGTATAGACTGTCACCAAGATAATCAGCTAATTCTTGAATTTCAGGTTCTTGGTAATAGTGAGCGAGCAATACCGCATTTTTTTCTTTTTTGAGCTGCTGAATTGCACTAGGTAAATCAATATTCTTGTCAATGGGTGAGGCGATATACCCTAGTTTACTAAGTTGAGGGTGTACAAGATCAAGATTGTTTTCCATTGCAATTTTCAATTTAATTTCAAGCTAATATTTTTTGGTGAATTTTCATCATATACACTATCCATATTAAACGAATTCTCGACTGTAAAGTTACCAATTTTTGTTCGACGTAGCGCGCTCAAATGAGCTCCAGAATCCAATGCCTTTCCAAAATCATGTGCTAAACTTCGTATGTAGGTTCCTTTACTACAGCGGATCAAAAACTCAACTTCAGGCAGTTTGATTTTTTGAACATTAAATTCAGAGATCATAACCTGGCGCGCTTTTATTTCTGGATTTAAACCCTGACGAGCATACTCATATAAGCGCTTTCCATCCTTTTTTAATGCTGAAAATAGTGGAGGATATTGTTCTATTTGACCCGTAAACTTTTGGGTGGTTTTTAAAATTTGTTCTTCGGTGATGTGTTCAATAGGATAGGTCTGATCCTGTTCTGTTTCCAAATCGTAAGAGGGGGTTGTTGCTCCTAAGTAAAAAGTCCCCGTGTATTCCTTTTCTTGATTTTGATAGGTTTCAATTGATTTGGTTTTTTTTCCAGTACAGATTAGCAAAAGCCCTGTTGCTAGCGGGTCCAGCGTACCTGCATGCCCAACTTTAAGTTTTTTTAAATCAGCCTGTTTTTTTAAATGCCAGCGAATTTTATTAACTACCTGAAACGAGGTCCAGCCAAAAGGCTTATCAATTAGCAATAGCTGCCCTTCCAAGAGAGATTCAGCAGTAAATGATTGTTTAAAAAAATCCATATAGCAAACTAAAACCACCCACGATAAAACAGTAAAAACTAAAATAAATCAATTGACTTTTTTTGACCAAGGCAATCATCCATTTACAAGCAAAAACACCGCTAATCAAGGAAGCTAGAAACCCTAGTAAAAGAGGAAAAAGATCCAACTGTTGAGGAACACCCTGAAAATCAATTAATGATTTTGCCATACTTCCAAAAATAAGAGGAAGCACCATTAAAAAAGAAAATCGAGCTGCTTTTTCTCGATCAATTCCTAATATCAAAGCCCCAGCGATAGTTGATCCACTTCGGGAAATGCCTGGGAGTATAGCTATGGCTTGAACTATACCAATATAAAATGCCTTTTTGTTTGATACAGTACCTTTAGATTCCCGAGTTTTCTCAGCCCAAAAAAGCACAATTCCTGTTAAAAAGAGCATGGTGCCTACTAAGATTAGATTTTGATCAAAAAGTACTGCTAACTGTTCCTCTAAAAATAAACCAACCAAAACAGCTGGAACCATTGAAATGAGTATTTTGATTGCGAAGACATGACTTTCATTTTTAGTGGTTGAACATATCCCCTTGATGAGGAAGATAATATCTTTTCGAAATACGATTAGCGTACTGAGTGCCGTACCTACATGAAGTGCGAGGGTTAAAAACAGACTTTCTTGACCTATTGCTTGTAAACCAAATAAGGCTTTTCCAATTTCAAGATGTCCACTAGACGAAATCGGTAAAAACTCAGTAAGCCCTTGAACAATCCCTAAAATCAAAGCTTCAATCGCACTCATTTTTTAGTAGTTTCTCGGGTTAGTATGGAATACATTGCGATTCCAAAACCAATTAGAACTAAAGTAGGGGCTAAACGAATCCGTCTAAAATTAAAAATTTCTTCATTGAAAAAGTTAGGGTCGTCACTTCCACCGCCTGCCATCAGGATAAAACCAAGAGCAATTACGGAAAGAGCTAAAAAAAGAAAGCGGTAATTTCTTTTTTCAAACAAGAATTTTTTTGGGCCAGTATTTTTTTTCATGGGGATAGAATTAATATATAGCGTCTGATTTCAAATTTAAATAGCGTTGAGTTGCAAAAAAAGTACTCACAGCTGTAATTCCAATACCTAAAAAGAGCACTCCTCCAAAGACTATAGTTAACGCAACGGGCTGTTCCAATATATCGAGTTCAGGAAAACGTTTATTGATTTCTAAAAACACCAAAACCAATCCACTGAGGGCAATAAAAGAACTTAAAATCCCCAAACGCATATGGGTCCATATAAAAGGTCTGCGAATAAATGACTTAGTCGCTCCAACCAATTGCATGGTTTTAATAATGAAGCGTTTGGAATATATTGAGAGTCTGATGGAACTGTTTATGAGTAGGAGTGCAATGCCAATAAACAAAAGAGTTGTTAGCAGCAATACATAAGATATGCGGAGAATATTTTCATCTAATAAAGTCACAAGAGGTTGGTCAAATACAACCTCGTCTACAAAATCTGAGGTTTCTAATTCCCGCTGAGTTTGGGTTAGACTAACGGTATTGACATAGGCCGCATTAAAGTATACATCTACAGAGTTTAGCAGTGGATTGTAGCCTAAAAATTCTAGAAAATCCTCACCAATGTCTCTCGCATATTGAGCAGCAGCCTCCTCTTTGGAGATAAAATTGACCTCTTTTGTGGCTGGATCAAGCTGTATTTTTTTTTGTAGTTGGGTAATTTCGATATCTTTTGCACTGTCTTTGAGGTAGACAGTCATTACGATTTGTTCCTTAAAGTAGGCTGCGACGTTTCTAGTATTGAGTAAAAATAATCCTAAAATTCCCACAAAAAACAAAACAAGACTGATGCTTATTACTACAGATATATAGCCAGTAAGTACCCTTCTTTTTTGAAATTTTTCTTGGAAGCTTTTTGCCACAACAATAGTTTCTGTAAAAATAGCAAAGAATTAGTAGACCACAACGGTGATAAAATATTCTTTTCCTTTTTTGACATTCAATCAATAAGCGTATTTTTGTGCCTTTCTAGACCCTTCAACAACAAAAAACGTGGGATACGACTTCAAGAATATTGAAAAGAAATGGCAGGCCCACTGGGCGAAAAATCAGACTTTTAAAGCTGAAAACCATTCTGAAAAACCAAAGTTTTACGTTTTGGATATGTTTCCTTACCCCTCTGGAGCTGGGCTTCATGTAGGACATCCGTTAGGATATATTGCCAGTGATATTTATTCGCGTTACAAAAGGCATAAGGGATTTAATGTCCTACACCCTCAGGGTTATGACTCTTTTGGCTTACCAGCGGAGCAGTACGCTATACAAACAGGTCAGCATCCAGCAAAAACAACACAGGAAAATATAAACCGTTACCGCGAACAATTGGATCAAATGGGCTTTTCATTTGATTGGAGTCGTGAAGTGAGAACTTCGGAGCCTGATTTTTACAAATGGACTCAATGGATTTTTCTACTCTTGTTCGATCATTATTATTGTAAAACTACTGACCGAGCAAGGCCGATAGCTCACCTGGTTGAGCGCTTTGAAAAGGAAGGAAATCGAGCTATTGATGCGGTTTGTGATACTACAACTCCACAATTTTCTGTTGGTGAGTGGAACGCTTTTTCTTCTGAAAAAAAGCAAGAGCTCTTGCTAAACTATCGTTTGGCTTATTTATCTGAATCAGAGGTGAATTGGTGTGCAGATTTAGGGACCGTATTAGCTAATGATGAAATTATCAACGGTGTTTCTGAACGCGGAGGTTATCCAGTGACCAAGAAAAAAATGAGACAGTGGAGCATGCGTATTGGTGCTTATGCCGAAAGGTTACTTCAAGGTCTGGAACGTATCGATTGGCCAGAATCTTTAAAAGAAATGCAGCGAAACTGGATAGGCAAGTCTATTGGAGCTAAGGTGTTTTTTCAAATAGAAGGTCACGATAAAAAAATTGAGGTCTTTACCACCAGACCTGACACCATTTTTGGAGTTACTTTCATGACACTCGCTCCTGAATTGGAGTTGGTTCAAGAAATCACCCATTCAGATCATAAGGAAGCTGTAGATGCCTATATTGAAGAAACTCAGAAGCGAACTCAACGCGAGCGCATGGCGGATGTCAAAAATTCGACAGGAGTTTTTACAGGGGGTTATGTACTTCACCCCTTTACGCAGGAACGAATACCTATTTGGATAGGGGATTACGTATTGGCGGACTACGGAACAGGAGCAGTTATGGCAGTTCCATGTGGGGATCAACGCGATTACGACTTTGCCAAACATTTCGACATTCCAATTAAAAATATTTTTAAAGATGTTTCTATAGAAGAGGAAGCATTTACAGATAAAGGTACAGCGGTCATTGATCACTCTGATTTTTTAACTGGACTCTCGTATAAAGAGGCGATGAAAACAGTCATTGACCAATTGGAAAAACAAGGTAGCGGTGAAGGGACAATAAACTACAGGCTTAGGGACGCCATTTTCAGTAGACAGCGTTATTGGGGAGAGCCCATTCCTATTTATTATAAAAATAAATTACCTCAACCACTTGAGCTTAAGCATTTACCTTTAAACCTTCCTGATGTAGAGAAATACCTGCCTACCCCAGAAGGAGCTCCTCCTTTGGGGAATGCGGAAAGTTGGGCTTGGGATACCCAGGAAGAGAAAGTTGTAGACAACAAGCTTATAGACAACAAGACAATTTTCCCGTTGGAGTTAAATACCATGCCTGGCTGGGCCGGAAGCTCTTGGTATTTTTACCGTTATATGGACGCTCAGAATACTGAGAATTTTGTGGGTAAAGATGCTGTAAACTATTGGAAAGAAGTTGATTTATATTTGGGGGGTATTGAACATGCAACAGGACACTTACTTTACTCTCGTTTTTGGCAGAAATTCTTATTTGATTTGAATTTATTGCCAGTAGAAGAATACGCTAAAAAGTTGATCAATCAAGGGATGATATTGGGTACTTCCGCTTTTATTTATAGAAAGCCAGGAACACAAACCTATATTTCTAAAGATAAGTTGGAAGATGTAGAGCAGTTCGAGCCTATTCGGGTTGATGTAAATCTGGTAAACAGTGCAGATGAATTAGACTTGACAGGAGTTAGGAAATGGCAACCCCAGTTCGAAAAAGCTGATTTTAAACTCAGTAATGGAGTTTTTAAAGTTGGTAGAGAGGTGGAAAAAATGTCTAAGTCCAAATACAATGTAGTCAACCCTGACGAAATATGTGAGCAATACGGTGCGGATACTTTAAGAATGTACGAAATGTTTTTAGGGCCGATTGAACAAGCAAAGCCCTGGAATACTGCTGGGATTTCAGGAGTACATAACTTCCTCAAGAAATACTGGAGACTATTTTTTAATGATGATGAGTTGGTAGTACACGATCAAGAGCCTTCAAAGCAAGAGTTAAAAATTTTGCACGAAACAATTAAAAAGATCACAATTGATATTGAAAACTTTTCATTCAACACCTGTATTAGTGCATTGATGATTTGCGTTAATGAATTGACCAGTTTAAAAACACATAGCAAATCAATATTGAGCCCCTTAACACTTTTGCTTTCCCCTTTTGCGCCTCATTTAGCTTCAGAGGTTTGGAGTGTGTTGGGTAACGAAAGCACTATAGATTATGTTGACTTTCCGATTGCGAATGAAGCTTATCTAGTAGAAGACACCAAAACTTATCCAGTATCTTTTAATGGTAAAATGCGTTTTACCTTGGAACTGTCCTTAGATTTAGACAATGTGGCAATTCAAGAAGCGGTGCTTCAAGATTCAAGATCAGCTGAGTATTTGGGAGGGAAGACTCCAAAAAAATGGATTATTGTTCCTAATAAAATCATCAATATAGTGTTTTAATACACTGTTTTTAAAGTGTTAATTTTTATTTCTGATCCCAGAAATAGGTAGTTTTAATTTAATTTTACAAACAAAAATGGGTAGTTATTATTTAATTATTATTCTTATTTCACTTGCAAGTATGTGGGTGAGTAGCACGCTTAAGCGTAAGTTTAAAACCTATTCACAAAAGCAATTGCGAAATGGGATGTCGGGTAAAGAGATTGCTGAACAGATGTTGAGTGATCATGGAATTCGAGATGTAAAAGTCATCTCAGTTCGAGGTTCTTTGACTGATCATTACAATCCTCAAAAGAAAACAGTCAATCTTAGTGAGTCCGTGTACAATGAACGTAATGCTGCTGCTGCTGCAGTAGCTGCCCATGAATGTGGCCATGCCGTTCAACACGCTCAGGGCTACAAATGGCTTCAAATCCGCTCAACCTTGGTTCCTATGGTCAGTGTGGCGTCTAATATGTCCATGCTCGTTATTATTGCCGGTTTGGTGCTAATGCAAATCGTTCCTTATGGTTTTACTATTGCAGCCATAGGTGTAGGTCTTTTTGGAGTAGGTACCCTTTTCAGTTTTATTACCCTCCCTGTCGAATACGATGCGAGCAATAGAGCTTTAGCTTGGTTACAGCGAAAAAATATGGTCTCAAGAGAAGAGCTTGCAGGAGCTCAAGACAGTTTGAAATGGGCAGCCAGAACCTATGTAGTAGCTGCTTTAGGCTCTTTGGCTACACTTGCTTATTTTGCTTTTCAAGTATTTGGAGGAAGAAGAAATTAACTTAAACCTTGATCTGACGATCCAATTGTTGTTGAAGGGAAATAAAGGTCTCTGTTCTTGATACCCCCTCTACTGACTGAATTTTCTTGTTTAGTAATTCCATCAAGTGTTCGTTGTCCCTGCAAAGTAGTTTTACAAAAATACTCCAGTTTCCAGTAGTATAGTGACATTCAATTACCTCATCAATCTGTTCTAATTGCTTTACCGCTTCTGGATTTCGAATTGCTTTATCTAAGTAAATACCAATAAATGCCATTGTTTTAAAACCCAATATTTTTGGATTTAAAATAATTTGTGATCCAGATATCACCTCAGCTTTTTCTAACTTTTTTAAACGTTGATGAACCGCAGCACCAGAAATCCCAGTTTCTTTTGAAATGGCCATTATAGGAGTACGTGCATCTTGAGTTAGTAGCCTGAGGATAATTTTATCAATACCATCGATTGTTATTTTTTGTTCTGATATTTTCATTATTTAGTTTAAAATATAAGGTTTAAGTTTTATTTTTATTGTAAATTTAAATAAAATAGTCGAATTAGATGAAAAGAAAAATGCGCCTCTTTGGGGGGCTTTTTATGGTTTTTGGTATTCTTTTGGGAGCCTTAGGGAGTCATTACTTTAAACGTATTCTCAGCGTTGAGGCTTTGGAAAGCTTCGAAGTCGGCTTGCGTTATCTCATTTATCACGGCTTGGCCTTGCTACTCCTTTCGGGTATAAGTTTTAAAAGCCCGAAAGAAAAAAAGCGAATTTTTTATTTGATATTGTGGGGGACTCTTATTTTTTCAGGCAGTATATTCTTGCTTTCTTTTAAGAATCTCATTCCGTTTTCAATTGCTTTTTTAGGTCCCATTACCCCTGTAGGTGGGATGGCATTAATACTCGCATGGAGTTTAACAACTCTTAGTTTTTTTAAAAAAGGAAATTAATTACTTGTTTACCTTTTCGATATAGTTTTCAATTGCCATAGTCATGGATGGCGTCTCAGGGGTAGGTGCTTTGATGTTGATTTTAAGACCGGCATCCTCAGCTGCTTTGGTTGTAGAATTTCCATACACAGCGATTCGCGTATTGTTTTGTTCGAAATCGGGAAAATTTTTAAATAAAGACTCAATCCCAGAAGGACTAAAAAACACAAGGATGTCGTAATAAACATCTCTAAGATCTGACAAGTCACTCACTACGGTACGGTATAAAATACCACGCTGCCAATTGACCTTGATCGTATCTAAAAAGTCAGGTATTTCGGGTTTTAAAATGTCAGAGGTAGGGAAGAGGTAGGTTTCCTTCCCAAATTTTTTAAAAGTACTTTCCAGGTTTTTAATGCTTCGTTCACCTACATAGATTTTTCTTTTGCGATAGACCACATACTTCTGTAGGTAATAAGCTACTGCCTCTGATTGGCAAAAGTATTTGGTACTGTCTGGGACAGTAAAGCGCATTTCTTTACAAAGACGAAAAAAATGGTCTACTGCATTTCTACTTGTCAATATAATGTTTTGAAAATTATTGAAATCAATTTTTTGTTGCCTTACTTCTTTCCCACTAAGTCCCTCAACGTGAATAAACGGTCTAAAATTGACAGTTAATTTGTGTTTTTCTCTGAGTCGACTGTAAGGTGATTTTTCTGAGGAAGGTTCAGGTTGGGAAACTAAAATAGTTTTCACTTTCATAATTACGTCTAATTACAATTTTATTTCAATAAAAATAAAATAGACCCAAATCCATGGCGCTATTTTGAAAGTGCAAAGATAAAGAATAATATAAATAAGCTCCTCTGGATGTGATCTAAAAAAAGAAAAAAATATTCTGAATTGATTGAGGATCCAATTTAAGAGTAAAAGCACCATAAGACATTCAGTAATGAGGGAAGGAAGACTGCTGTAATTCCATATAAAAATGAGTCCAATTAAAAAAAACGAGGATTGGGTAGCAAAAGTGAAGGTTTTATAAGTAGGGAGATAGATGTATTTTTCAAAACCCAGTTGCCTCGAGATAAATTGGAAGAGTAGCTGTCTAGCCAAAAGCACAAAGCTTAAGCCTGATAATAAATAATAAAACTCAAAACTATACCGTAGTGGGTTTCTAGTATAAATTGACAAAGAAAAGTAAGTAAGGGACAAGGTGCAAATAATTAGTATAAAGCACAATAAATTAAAATAGCTAAAATAGTTGAGTTCTTTTTCGTGGCTGTATTTTCCAAAATAGACACGAGGTTTTAAAATATTGATAAGACTCATAAATCGACTGGAGTCAAGTTTGTAAAGAACTAGGATTACTATTGAGTTGATCAAAAAGACCAAACTCATCCAATCTTGCTGTAGGTCTGGTCTGTATATCCATTCTCCCATAATCCAAAATTAAAGGTTTTCTAAAAAATTATTGTAGTAAACCAGGTGATATGTTGTCTTGACATTTGCTACTTTTGTTCATACTCTATGGAAAATACTTTAATCATCATTCCTACCTACAATGAAATTGAAAATATCGAGTCAATTATTGAAGCGGTTTTTTCAAATGAATTGTCCTTGGATGTTTTGGTTGTAGATGATCAATCACCAGATGGGACCGCGGAACAGGTCCTAAAAATGATGGAAAAGTTTCCAAAACGATTATTCCTTGAGTCTAGAGCAGATAAGAAAGGCTTAGGAACTGCCTATGTTCATGGTTTTCACTGGGCACTAAGGCGAAATTATAGCTATGTTTTTGAAATGGATGCGGATTTTTCACACAACCCTAAAGAACTTAGCTCAATGATGACTCTCTTAAAAGATCAAGCCGACTTAGTTGTGGGATCTCGGTATATTAAAGGAGTGAATGTAGTCAACTGGCCTTTGGAAAGGATATTACTATCCTACTTTGCCTCTTTATATGTTAGGTTGATAACAGGAATGCCAATTAAAGATGCAACAGCAGGTTTTGTAGGGTATAAAAGACAGGTTTTAGAAACTATAGATTTAGATCAAATCAAGTTTGTTGGTTATGCTTTTCAGATCGAACTCAAATACAAAGCATGGCTTAAAAAATTCAAACTGATTGAACACCCAATTATTTTTACCAATCGGGTAAAAGGGAAATCCAAAATGAATGGAAGTATTATTTGGGAAGCACTTTTTGGTGTTTTATTTTTACGCTTCTTTAAAAAGAGATTTCGATGAATCAGTCCAACAAGCTAATTAAAAACGCAACACTAGTCAATGAGAATGAAATTCTTCAATGCGACCTGTTGATTTGTGGAAATCGTATAGAGAAAATTGCTAGTAATATTGAGGTAAGCCCCAATTATGAAGTTATTGATGCAAGCGGGAAATACATCATTCCAGGTCTTATTGACGATCAGGTTCACTTTAGAGAACCGGGTCTGACCCATAAGGCTTGCATTCATACTGAGTCAAAAGCAGCCTTGGCAGGAGGTATTACCTCTTTTTTAGAGATGCCCAATACCAAACCTCAAACTACGACCAGAGCTGAGTGGGAAGCCAAAAATCGAATAGCTGCTGAAACTTCTTTTGCGAATTACGCTTTTATGTTTGGGGGCACCAATGATAATTTAGAAGAAATTTTAGCATTAGACAACAAACGTGTTCCTGCATTAAAACTCTTTTTGGGTTCGTCAACTGGAAACATGTTGGTAGATAATCCTGAGGTATTGAGAGCTATTTTTAGCAGTACAAAATTGGTGATAGCTGTCCATTGTGAGGATGAACAATCCATAAGAACGAATTTAAAAGCTGCACAAGAAAAATACGGTGATGATATTCCAATGGCTGAGCACCCGTTAATTAGAAGTGAGGAAGCTTGTTATTTATCCTCATCTCAGGCGGTTGCCTTAGCAAAGGAGACAGGAGCTCGTTTGCATGTTTTTCACGTTTCTACAGCTAAGGAGTTGGAATTATTTCGAAATGATATTCCATTAAAAGAGAAAAAAATTACTGCTGAGGTTTGTATCCACCATTTGTGGTTTTCAGCTGAAGATTACCAGACTAAAGGGACACGAATAAAATGGAACCCGGCCGTAAAAACCAAAGAAGATAGAGCTGCACTATGGGAAGGTTTGAATACTGACCTATTAGACGTATTAGCTACTGATCACGCTCCTCATACTGAGGAGGAAAAAAATCAGGTTTATACTAAAGCCCCTTCTGGAGGTCCCCTTGTTCAGCATGCGCTACCAGCCTTACTCACCGCTTATCATCAAGGAAAAATTACACTTGAAAAAATTGTTCAGAAGGCGTGTCACAATCCAGCGTTACTTTTTGATGTAAAAGATCGAGGGTATATTCGAGAGGGATACTACGCAGATCTTGTCGTACTCGATCTAGACAAAGAATTTGAGGTTACAAAAAAAGATGTCCTCTATCAATGTGGATGGTCTCCTTTTGAGGGAACCCAATTTAAAGGATATGTTGAAGCAACTTTGCTCAACGGACAATGGGCGTATTCTAAAGGACAGGTTCATCCTCAGTCAGCAGCCATGGAATTAACGTTTGATAGAGAATGAGAACAGTTGCAAGAAATTTCCTAAGCTTAATCTTGATCAGCATGATTTTATCATGTAGTTCAACTGGAGCTGTTGAAAAACCCGATAATTTGATAAAGGAATCGGTCATGGAAAGAGTATTGTACGACATTATAGTTTTGGAAGCCATGAGTACTTTTAAGCCTAAAAATCCAGATTTCGAGTCCGTTTATGGTAAGCCCTATATCTACAAAAAATACGGTATAGACAGCTTGCAGTTGGTGCAGAGTGATAATTACTACGCTAAATTTCCACGCATCTATACCCGAATGTATTCCAATATTCAGAAGGGAATGGGTAAGGTTAAAGACAGTTTAACTGAGTTGGATAAGCTCCAAAGAAAATAGTTAGGGATTGGAATGGTATTCCGCCGCAATTTCTTCAATAGTTTCAGTCGTGCTTTTATAATTGAAGTCCAAGCTTCGTTCAATCTTTGACCCGTCGTATTTTTGAAGGTTACACAAGCTCTTAATAGTAGCTTGATTTAAAAAACTCTTTTTGAGTCCGAGAGCGTATGCAATTTTGTCAAGTATATAAAGCGAATAGAGAAGTGGTTTTGAAAGAGCCAATTTTGCTGACTTAACCTCTAAAGCCTTAGCCATTCGTTGAATTAAATCTTTGTATTTAATATTTTCTGCTACTAAAATAAACCGTTGGTTTTTTATGGAAGATTTCATCAATCCAACGAGTACATCAACCACATCATCTACATCAACGATACCTGCATTACCTATAGGATAAAAGTTCATGCCTTTGGCTATCCGTTTGATTAAAGTTCCACTACTACGATTCAAAAAAGGACTTCCTAAAACAATACCTGGGTTGACGATAACGACCTCCAAGCCTTCTTGTGATCCTCTCCAAACTTCTAGCTCTGCACCGTATTTAGAATACGCATAAGGGGTGTGGATTTCGTTCGAATTCCAAAGATGTTCCTCATTTACAAGCTTTACAGCTGACTCTACACCTAGGGCAGTAACTGAGCTGAGGTAGCCAAATTTCCTAATCTTATACTTTAGGGCTAGGTTAACCAAGTTCGCTGTCCCTTCAATGTTGGTTTTAATTAACTTTTCAGTATGGTATTGAGCAAAAGAAACTTTTGCGGCACAGTGATAAACCTCGGTCACATTTGGAAAGATTTTTTCTAGCTGAACAAGATCGGTAAGGTCTGACTGATGCCATTGGATGCTGTCAAAGTATTCTGGATTTTTTGGAGCCATCACTTTAAAGAATTCGGCAACCTTTTCTATACTGCTTTCCCATCGGTAAAGAGCAAGGGTGCTAAGCTTGTCTTTAGCACAGGCTAAAAGTAGATGAGCGCCAATCATTCCCGTTCCTCCGGTAACCAAAATCATAGGAACGAAAGTACACTTTTTTGATTTTGATTTTTGGTTTACCTCAGAGAAATCTATCTTTACTCAAAAAATAAATGCCAACTAATTTTGTTCAAGAACTTCGGTGGCGTGGATTGCTTCACGACATCATGCCTGATACCGAAGAATTCCTTTTATCAGAACCCACCAAAGGCTATATCGGTTTTGACCCCACAGCAGATTCCCTACATATTGGAAGCTTGGTTCAAATCATTATTTTAATGCACTACCAAAATGCTGGCCATACTCCTGTTGTATTGATGGGTGGAGCTACAGGAATGATAGGCGATCCCTCGGGCAAGTCAGACGAGCGAAATTTACTGGATCAAGAAACACTTGAAAAAAATTGTGAAGGCATTCAAAAACAATTTGAACGATTTTTAGATTTTGATTCTTCTCTTTCCAACGCAGCTACATTGGTCAACAATTACGACTGGATGAAAGATTATAGCCTTATCGAATTTTCACGGGATGTGGGAAAACACATTACAGTGAATTATATGATGGCCAAAGAATCTGTAAAAAAACGCTTGAGTTCAGAGGCTAAGGTAGGTATGTCATTTACAGAATTCACTTATCAATTGCTCCAAGGTTTTGACTTTCTCCATCTTTATAAAACCATGAATTGTAAACTTCAGCTAGGGGGGAGTGATCAGTGGGGAAATATTACTACTGGAACTGAGCTCATCAGAAGAAAAGAAGGGGGTAAGGCCTATGCAATTACCTGTCCCTTGATCAAAAAAGCAGACGGTTCTAAATTTGGGAAGACTGAAGAGGGTAATGTTTGGCTTGACAAATCCCGAACTTCATCCTACAAGTTCTATCAATTTTGGTTAAATGCCTCTGATGAAGATGCACTTTCTTACATTAAAATCTTTACTTTTTTAAGCGAGACTGAGGTGAATCAAAAAATCCAAGAACACACAGAAGCCCCTCATTTGAGGGTGTTGCAAAAGGCCATAGCTGAAGAAGTAA
The DNA here is from genome assembly GCA_902546725.1 of uncultured Bacteroidota bacterium. Lineage (GTDB taxonomy): Bacteria > Bacteroidota > Bacteroidia > Flavobacteriales > Flavobacteriaceae > MS024-2A. The sequence goes on from CACCLB010000001.1 coordinate 162,145, forward strand.
CTCGTTTAGTCCATGGTGAAGAAGAATTGATCAAAGCTCAAGAGGCTTCTCAGATTCTCTTTGGTAAGGCAACTCGCGAAGCACTTCAAAAGCTGGATCAAACTACTTTTCTTGAGTTGTTTGAAGGTGTTCCTCAAGCCAATGTAAAAAGAGGTCAGCTCAAAGCGGGTATGGATGCCGTAGCAGCTCTATCTGCTGAAACAGGATTTTTACAATCCAATGGTGAAGCTCGAAGAGCGTTGAAAGAAAACGCCATTTCAGTTAATAAAATCAAAATTAACTCAGACTATATTATTAAAGAAGCAGATCTAATTGCAGATCAATATGTACTACTTCAAAGGGGTAAAAAAAATTACTTTATACTCAAGTTAGAAGATTAGACAACCATCAAGTTACAGCCTCTGACTTCAGCCTGGTCAAACCTGCCTAATACTTCAAAGCTCCCATCTTTGTATAGCTTTCCCAAGTCTTGGGTAGCAATAAAGGCACAAGAATCGATGTTTGCAAGATCAATGATGTTTAGTCCTCCAGTTTTTCCAATAGGTTGAATTTCGAAAGGGTCTTCAGGGGCTCGGGTTAAAACTTTCATCCAAGGGGGAGAATAAAAAATTCCATCTCCATTTGAATAGGCTTGGCTAAAGAGTTCTGTCATTCCATATTCAGCGTGGATGTTATGGACGCCAAAGCAGTCTTTAAGATGCTGGTTAAGAGCAGTTCTAACCCATTCCTTTCGCATGCCTTTCATGCCTCCTGTTTCCATTACGAGTGTATGATTTAGATTCCAACTGAACTTTTCAGCAGCCTCAAGGAGTGCAAAAGTCACACCCAGTAGTATCGTTTTTTGACCTTTTTCTTCCAGGCGATCCAAGGTTACTTTGAGCTTGTCCCATTCGTCCAAATAAAAACCACTTAAAGGTTGTTTGGTTTGCTGAATCAATTCATTGGCCATATACACTAAGGAGGCGTGGTCTCGTTCCAGATAGGAAGGAAGTAATGCAATAAGGGTGTAGTCTTCGATGGATCCGTAAAATAATTCAAACCCCTTTTCAAAACTTTTGTGATATATGCTGTAATCTACTACATAGTGTTTGGATCGAATTTGACCCGAAGTTCCGCTAGATTCAAAGTAATTTGTTGGTGTGTTTGGAGAAGAACAAACCGTATGAGATTTAAAAAATTGTATCGGTAAAAATGGGATGTCATTAATTTCTTTAACATCAGAAGGATTAATATTAATCAGGTCGCAATACGAACGATAAACAGCATTATGCTCAAATTGATATTGAAAAAGAGCGAGTGTGTGTTCTTTAAAATCTGAATCGTTAGAAATACGATCAAAGGCAAGTAAAGATGATCTCATGGGGTAAAATTAGCCAAAAAACTGCTGTTGTTTACGAAATGACCAATCGTTTAAGCCCATTTTTCCCATCTTGTTCTAATTTAAAAATATAAATCCCAGAGGGAAGTTCCCCTAGATAGATGCTTTCGTTGAAGGTAAATACCTCAAGCTTTCTTTCCCCGAGTACATTAAAAATCTCTATATGTTTCTCTGCACTACTGTTAGTTTTGATATACAGTCTTTCGTTTTTTACTGGATTAGGGAATATTGAAAACTCCAGACCATTCTGCTGGGTTATTTTAAAAGGATCAGTAATAAACGGCAACCATTCGGCTTCATTAGCCAGAAGTGAAAACGAAAACAAACAAATCGTGAACAGATAGAATTGCTTCATAGGGGCAAGCATTGTAATACCAAATTATAAATTAATTGCTAATATTAATACTTAGATAACATGAAAAACATCAATAATGTGTTAATTTTATTTTTTTAAATAAATGAAAAAAGAAGATATTAGAATTCTTTTGGTCGATGATGAGCCAGACATTCTTGAAATTATTCGTTTCAACTTAGAAAAAGTTGGTTATCAAATAAAGACAGCCTCAAATGGGCTTGACGCTATTAAAGTTTCTAAAAAGTTTCTCCCTCACCTTATTATCTTAGACGTAATGATGCCTGATTTAGACGGTATAGAGACCTGTGAGCGTTTGAGACAAGACGAGGGATTCCAAGAAACAATCATCATGTTTTTAACTGCGAGGGGAGAAGACTATTCCTATGTAGCTGCATTTGATGCCGGTGCAGACGACTATGTGACCAAGCCGGTAAAACCAAAAGTCTTGGTTTCTAAAGTTAAAGGTTTACTGAGAAGACTGAAGAAAAGAGAAGCAACTAGCAGTCAATTAGTTTTTAATAATTTAGTGATTGACAGAGAAGAATATAAAGTGACTCTAAAAGGTAAAGAGCTTTCAATGCCGAGAAAAGAGTTTGAATTGCTCTATTTACTGGCTTCAAAACCAGGAAAGGTTTTTAAGCGTGAAAATATTATGGAGAAAATTTGGGGAAGTGATGTGGTTGTTGGAGATCGAACAATTGATGTTCACATCAGAAAGCTTAGAGAAAAAATTGGAAATCGATTTTTTAAAACAGTTAAGGGTGTAGGCTATAAGTTCATTCAACCTGAAAAATAATCTTGTGGAACGATTCAAGTTTAAAAAAGCAAGTTTTGTTTCAGCTTTGTTGGTAACTGTAGTTGTTGTTCTCTTGCAGTTTTTATTCTTTTTCTTTTTTTTAAAACTCCCCATTTCCCAATTCAGTTCCATGCTTTTTATGGAATTTATTGTGCTGCTAATATTGGCATATATATTATTATCCTTCAGTTTTGAACGGTTTTTAATCAACAGAGTAAGAGAGCTTTATAAAAGCCTAATTCCTACCACCTCTTTCACTCCTTCAGTTGGTCAGTCAGAAGATATTGACTTGTTGACAACCAGTCTTAAAAAGCTGAATTCAGACCAAAATTTGGAAATCGAACTCTTAAAAAAAGAACAGAGTTATAGAAGAGAATTTATAGGAAACTTAGCTCATGAGTTAAAAACTCCTTTGTTTACGGTTCAAGGGTATGTTTTGACCTTACTCGATGGTATTGAAGATAAAAAAATTGTCAAAAAATACTTAAAGCAAACATCCAAAGGTGTAGACCGACTTATTTACATTATTAAAGATTTGGATTTGATTACCAAGTTTGAATCGGGTATGGCAACTTTAGATCAAAAACCCTTTGATATAATAGCCGTCATTGAAAACGTCTTTGAGCTACTTGAAATGCAAGCTTCTGAGAATAAGAGTGTGTTAAAATTTGATAGGGAATATCCAGAACCGCTTATGGTTTATGCTGACGAAGAGCGTATCCAACAGGTATTGACAAACCTTATCGTCAACTCTTTAAAATACGGAGTCGAAAGGGGCGTTACAGAAGTGAGTTTAGAAGTGCTGAAAGAAGATAAAATTTTGATTCGTATTGCGGATAATGGCGAAGGTATAGATGAAGAACACCTGCCTCGACTTTTTGAACGGTTTTATAGAGTGGATAAAACTCGAAATAGAAATCAGGGAGGTTCCGGACTTGGGCTTGCAATTGTCAAGCATATCATAGAAGCTCATGGTGAAAAAATATTTGTGGAGAGTGAAGCCAAAGTTGGCTCAGAATTCTCTTTTTCCCTCACTTTAGATCGAAATTAAGCTCGTACTGGGTTTCAAAATTCCTATTTTTATCACAAAATAATACTGCATTGGGAGGTAAAAACAAATTAAAACGTTTTAAGGAAAACGAAACCTTTGGCAATGTGCTTCAGCCAGATAGAGATGCGTTGACTACTGCCGATTTTTCTCTCAAAGGGAAATGGAAAACAGATTTTTTTAAAAATGACCACCCTATTGTATTAGAATTGGGTTGTGGCAAGGGAGAATATACTGTTCATCTTGCTCAAAACAACCCTAAGGTAAATTATATCGGCATCGACATAAAGGGAGCTCGTTTTTGGAGAGGAGCCAAAACAGCACTTGAAACAGGCTTAAATAATGTTGCATTTTTAAGAACACAAATAGAACTTATCTGCGCTTGCTTTGCCGAAAATGAAATCGATGAAATTTGGATTACTTTTCCTGATCCACAGATTAAGTATAAAAGAAGCAAGCACCGATTGACTCACCCCGACTTTTTAAAAAATTACAAGGAGATCCTCAAGCCTAAAGGAATCGTTCATTTAAAAACGGATAGTGAGTTTTTGTTTGGATATACTTTGGGGATGTTGGCTAATCAAGGAGCTATTCTCTATGCCCATCACGATATCTATAACAACAGCAGTTCCCCTCAGGTAGCTACTGCTATACAGACCTTTTACGAAAAGCAATTCTTAAGAGAAGGCAAAGCAATTACCTATATGCAATTCACACTTTAGCATGACCACAGAGCCCTCATTTTTTTTAAAGGTATACGAAGTTGTTCGTCAAATTCCAGAGGGTAAGGTAACCTCTTATGGCGCGATTGCAAAGTATCTGGGTTCTCCTCAAAGTTCGCGTATGGTTGGATGGGCAATGAATGCTGCCCATTCACTAGCTGATGTACCTGCTCATCGAGTGGTAAACAGAAAAGGCTTGCTTACCGGCAAGCATCATTTTGGAGGGGGAACGATCATGCAACAACTCCTAGAAAATGAAGGTGTTCAGATAAAAGAAGATCAAATTCAAGATTTGGAAAAACACTTTTGGGATCCCCTAAAATCTCTTGGGGATTTTTAAAAAGCTTTGGCTTTTGTTATTGAATCCTTAGCAGTATATTTGCGTACTTACCTCAATGGACATGAAAATCACAAAAGAAGCGGTAATTAATTCACTGAAAACTGTCAGTCTACCCGGAGAAGGAGGAAATATCATTGATGAAGGAGTGGTTTCTAATATCATGATTTTTAACGATCAGGTTGATATCGACTTACAATTGCAGAACCCCAGTTTGCAGGCCAGAAAAAAACTTGAAGTTACCATTCTTAAAACCCTACACGAACAGGTGTATGAAAAGGCAAAAATTAAAATCAACACTAAGGTTGTAGCCGCAGCTAAACCCGAGCAAACCATTAAAGGGAAACCCATAGAGGGAATAGAAAATATTATTGCAGTGTCCTCAGGCAAGGGGGGCGTTGGAAAATCTACAATTACGGCTAATTTGGCGGTCACACTTGCCAATATGGGCTGTAAAGTTGGAGTTTTGGATGCCGACATTTACGGTCCCTCGATCCCTACTATGTTTGATATGGAAGGGGCTCGACCGATGTCCGTTCAGGTAAATGGGAAATCAAAAATGGAACCCATAGAAAATTATGGAGTAAAAGTTCTGTCTATTGGATTTTTCACAAAACCTGATCAAGCCGTTGTTTGGAGGGGTCCCATGGCTGCTAAAGCCTTAAATCAAATGATTTTTGACGCTGCCTGGGGTGAGTTGGACTTTCTTTTAATAGATCTTCCTCCAGGAACAGGCGATATCCATTTAAGTATAGTACAATCGCTACCTCTGACAGGAGCAGTGGTGATAAGTACCCCTCAAAATGTAGCCCTGGCTGATGCTAAAAAAGGAATAGCAATGTTCCAACAAGACAGTATTAATGTACCCGTTTTGGGAATCGTTGAAAACATGAGTTATTTTTCACCCGCCGAGCTCCCCGACAATAAATACTACATTTTTGGTAAAAAAGGAGCGGAGTATTTGGCTAAAGATAAAGAGGTGCCTTTCCTTGGAGGCTTGCCATTGGTTCAGAGCATCAGAGAAGCTGCGGATGTTGGAAGACCGGCAGTAGTTCAAGACCAAAGTAGCCTCGCTGCTCATTTTGATGAAATTACCAAAAAACTGGTCACCCAAACTTTGTTGCGAAATGAAAATTTACCCCCTACAAAAGCCGTAGAGATAACAAATTTAGTTGGATGTGAAGCCGTAAAGTCATGAGTCAAAGTCAAGAACAAATCATAGAAAAAATCCATCAAGCCCTAGATGAAATTCGACCGTTTCTCAATTCTGATGGGGGTGATATTTCATTTGTTTCCCTAAAGGATAATAAAGTTAAAGTTCAACTTCACGGAGCCTGTGTAGGTTGTAGTGTCAACCAAATGACACTCAAGTCAGGGGTGGAAATGACCATCAAAAAATACCTGCCCGAGATTGAATCAGTAGAAAGTATAGACCCATCAGTCAATGATTAAAACGGATATTCTTATTATTGGTGCAGGTCCAACGGGTCTGTTCGCTGTATTTGAAGCGGGTTTACTTAAACTCAAATGCCACCTAATTGACTCCCTACCCATGCCAGGCGGACAATGTGCGGAGATTTATCCCAAAAAACCGATTTACGATATTCCCTCTCATCCAGAAATAATGGCGGGAGATTTAATCAAAAACCTGGAAGATCAAATCGCTCCCTTTCAGCCGGGCTATACACTGGGTGAAAGTGCAGTTTCGATTGAAAAAACAGATGATGAACAGTTTATCGTAACCACAGATCAAGGTACAAAGCATCAAGCTCCGGTGGTTGCTATAGCTGGCGGTCTTGGGACTTTTGAGCCTAGAAAACCCCCTTTAGAAAATCTTGAATCCTACGAAAAAAAAGGCGTTAACTACATCATTAAGGACCCAGAATATTATCGCAACAAAAAAGTAGTCATTGCTGGCGGTGGTGATTCTGCATTGGATTGGACCATTTTTTTAGAAAATGTCGCCTCCTCAGTTACTTTAGTTCACAGAAGAAATGAGTTTCGAGGAGCTTTAGACTCTGTCGATAAAGTACAGGACCTTAAAAATGAAGGGAGGATCAATCTGATTACACCCGCTGAGGTCACCGCTCTAGAGGGTAAAAACAAGTTAGAAGCCCTTACGTTTACCCAAGAAGGGACTTCCACTAAGCTGGAATGTGATTATTTTATACCACTTTTTGGTTTGACACCCAAATTAGGACCCATTGCAAATTGGGGTCTTGAAATTGAAAAAAATGCTATTAAGGTTGATAACAGTCTCGATTATCAAACCAATATTCCTGGAATTTATGCCATTGGTGATGTCAATACCTATCCTGGTAAATTAAAACTTATCTTATGTGGTTTCCACGAGGCTACACTCATGTGTCAAAGTGCTTTTAAACGGATTTTTCCCGACAAAAGAAATGTCTTAAAATACACTACGGTTAGCGGTGTAAGTGGATTTGACGGTACTCAAAAGCAGGCTACAAAATCTACAATTAAAAGCATAGAATAAATGAGTGCAGACATTCGGATTTATGTTACCGATAGAGAAGGCAAACGCCATGAGTTGATTGCAACTACCGACATGCAAATGAATTTGATGGAAGTCTGTAAAGCGTATGAGCTCCCAGTTGAGGGTACCTGTGGCGGAATGGCTCTTTGTGCTTCCTGCCAGTGTTATGTAGAAAGTTCGCATCCACTCCCTGAACGTTCTGATGACGAGGAGGCCATGCTTGCCGAGGCGTTTCATGTAAAAGATACGAGTCGGTTAGGTTGTCAAATCCTTATGACCACTGAATTGGACGGTTTGGAAATAGTACTCGCTCCTCAGGAATAAAAAATGAATAGACTAAAAAAACATCGCTGCGCCTTATTTGATCTTGATGGAGTCATAGTAGATACGGCAAAATATCATTTCTTAGCGTGGAAAAAAATCGCTGCCCAATGTGGATACGAATTGACATTACAAGACAACGAGCAGCTAAAAGGAGTCAGTCGTCCTGATTCCCTAAATCGAATATTAGAAATGGCAGGTACACGTTTGGATGAAACTACTTTTGAGTCGTATCTGCATCAAAAAAATAAAGATTATTTGCAACTAATTCAAGAAGTTACGCCAGAGGATATACTCCCTGGAGTTCAAGCTGCGTTGAATTTCCTCAAGTTAAATAAAGTAAAGATTGGTTTGGGTTCAGCAAGTAAAAATGCATTGATCATACTCGAAAAACTTCAGATCACTTCTTTTTTTGATGTCATTATAGACGGTAATTCAGTCCAACAAGGCAAGCCTCATCCCGAGGTGTTTTTAAAAGGAAGTAATGCACTTGGAGAAGCTGCTGAAGCTTGTGTTGTTTTTGAAGATTCTCAAGCAGGTATTGATGCTGCTAAAGCAGGAGGAATGACAGCTGTCGCACTTGGCGATGCAAAGTTGTTTAAAAATATGGATTATTGCTATCCTGATTTTGAAGCCTTGGACAAAGTTGTCTTGCAAACCTTATTTTAGTTTTAAAGCACACATCATGAAATCAAGTTATCTTAAAATACACCCTTGGAAAATCATCGAAGAAGATTTCGACCCTGGTCATGTAAAGTCTTCAGAGAGTATTTTTAGTTTAGGTAATGGTGCCATGGGCCAGCGAGCAAATTTTGAAGAATCCTATTCGGGAGAAAGCTTTCAAGGAAGTTATGTCGGGGGCGTTTATTATCCTGATAAAACTAAAGTGGGTTGGTGGAAAAATGGCTATCCAGAATATTTTGCTAAGGTATTGAACGCTCCGAATTGGATCGGAATCAATTTTGTTATCAATGGAGTTAATCTCGATCTAAATCAGTGTAATTCTGTGTCCAACTTCCGAAGGGAATTGGATATGAAAACAGGTATATATACGCGTTCCTTTCAGGCACAAATCAATTCAGAGTGTAAAATAGAAGTCATCGCAGAGCGTTTTTTGTCTTTGAATGAAGAGGCTTTAGGAGTAATACAGTATCAAGTCAAAGCACTTCAAGGTTCATGTGATTTGGCTATTGAATCTTATATCGAAGGAAAAATCACGAATCAAGATTCCAATTGGGACAATCCATTTTGGAATCATCTTTCTGCAACTTGTACGGACGGTCTAATGCTTCTTGAGTCACAAACTTATAAGACGAAATTTGATGTTGCGACCTATGCGCAAACCCATTTGATTACCCCCCAAGGAAAATTGATTTCAGATTTTGATCAATCCACTGAAGACGGGCGCTTGAGTCAGTCAAAAAATCAATTCCTTAAAGAGGGAGAACAATGTACTGTTCTCAAATTTGGAGGTTATATCAATGGATTAAATCATTCGCCACTAACCTTTAAGAACAAAGCTAAAAAACTGGTAAAAGAAGCACTTGAAAAAGGAATAGCTCAATTGATGGAGGCCCAGCATAAAGAATGGGCTGCAATTTGGGAGATTTCAGATATTGAAATTCAAGGTGATGCTGCTGCTCAGCAAGCCATACGCTTTAATATTTTTCAACTGAACCAAACCTATAATGGAAAAGACCCTAAACTCAATATAGGCCCTAAAGGTTTTACTGGAGAAAAATATGGGGGAAGTACTTATTGGGATACAGAAGCTTATTGCCTTCCCTTTTATATGGCGACTAAAAGTCGTGGTGTAGGTAGAAACTTGTTAAAGTACCGTTATGATCAATTGGATAAAGCAATTGAAAATGCCCAGAAACTAGGGTTTGATAAAGGGGCAGCACTCTACCCAATGGTTACCATGAATGGTGAAGAATGTCATAACGAATGGGAAATTACCTTTGAGGAAATTCATAGAAATGGAGCCATTGCATTCGCGATATTCAACTATGAGCGCTATACGGGAGACCAAACTTACATAGCCGAAATGGGTATAGAAGTATTGATTGCGATCGCTCGTTTTTGGGCACAGCGAGTCAATTATTCTGATTTTCGAAATGCTTACGTAATGCTTGGAGTAACCGGTCCAAACGAATACGAAAACAATGTCAATAATAATTGGTACACCACCTATATTGCCCAATGGTGCTTAAACTTCGCTGCTGAACAACAGGAAAAAATAGCTGATGAGCATCCGCAACGCTGGAGTGAACTTGTTGAAAAGTTAGCTTGGAAAGCTGATGAAGCAGCACTTTGGAAAAGCATAGCGAGCCAAATGTATTTTCCAAAACACCCGGAGCAAGATTTATTTCTTCAGCAAGACGGTTTTTTGGATAAAGAGCTTCAGCCCGTAAGTAAACTTGACCCGAATCAGCGACCCATTAACCAGCATTGGTCTTGGGATCGAATCTTGCGATCACCTTATATCAAACAAGCAGATGTATTGCAAGGATTTTATTTTTTTGAGTCTCATTTTGATAAGGAAACACTGGAGCGGCATTTTGATTTTTACGAGCCCCTGACCGTACACGAATCCTCTCTATCACCCTGTATTCATTCTATCTTAGCTACTCGTTTAGACAAAATGCAAAAAGCCTATGAGCTTTATTTACAAACCTCACGTTTGGATTTGGACGATTATAACAAGGAGGTGGAAGAAGGATTGCATATCACCAGTATGGCAGGAACTTGGATGAGTATCGTAGAAGGTTTTGGTGGACTGCGTGTGGTTGATGATCAAATACACATCAATCCAAAACTTCCCCAAGCATGGAATGCCTTTTCTTTTAAACTAAACTTTAGAGGTACAGCGATTAAAGTAGAGGTCAATAAAGAAAATGTTAAGGTCACTCATAGCAATCCAGATCTGATTGTATATTGCAATGGAAAACCTCTTGAATCTTAAAAGATGAAAAATTTATTCTCTTTTTTGCTGCTATTTTTTTCGCTTTTTGGTCAAGCTCAAGTAGAAAGAATAGAGCCTCCGTTTTGGTGGGAGGGAATGAAAAATTCGACCCTTCAACTGATGCTTTACGGTAAAAATCTAGCAGCCTACAGTTTGAATATTCCCGCTATTGACAAAATCGAGGTACATCGAGTAGAAAATCCTAACTACCTTTTTGTTGATCTTGATCTGAGCGATCAACAGCATGGAATTGTAGATATTAATCTGCTAAAAAAAGGCAAAGTTCAAACGATTATTGAATATGAAATTAAAGTACGGGAACAGCGCCCAAACATAAGCAGTTTTAATGCTGCTGATGTGATTTACCTCATTATGCCAGATCGTTTTGCAAATGGGGATCCATCCAATGATGCACACCCCTCCGTAACGGAACAGCCCAACAGAAATGATAAAGACGGGCGTCACGGAGGAGATATCAAAGGAATTATCAATCATCTAGATTATCTCGAAGATCTGGGAGTAAGTGCAATTTGGTCAACTCCCTTATGTGAGGACAACGACCCAAGGGTGTCTTATCATACCTATGCCCAAAGTGATGTATATCGGATTGACCCCCGCTACGGAACAAATGAGGATTACCGCCTCCTAGCCGATGCCCTTCATCAAAGAAAGATGAAGTTGATCATGGATTACGTCTCCAATCATTGGGGAATTGAACACTGGATGGTAAAAGACTTACCAAGTTCAGACTGGATTCATCAATTTGAAACCTACACCAATACCAACCACAGAAAAGAAATTCATTCCGATCCCTATGCAACAGAAATAGATCGTAAAGAATTATTGGAGGGTTGGTTTGTGCCCACTATGGCTGATCTCAATCAAAACAATCCTTACCTCTTAAATTATTTGATTCAAAATGCAATTTGGTGGATTGAATTTGCTCAAATTGACGGTTTTAGAGTTGATACCTATCCATATAACAATCCAAAGCCCATGACGCTTTGGTTGGAAGCGATAAGAATGGAGTACCCTGATTTTAATATAGTTGGTGAAGGTTGGATGCACAACAGTATTCATTTATCCTACTGGCAAGAAAAAAGTCCTATCGCAGCAATTCAAGGCTTTGATTCTAAGTTACCTAGTGTCATGGATTTTACATTGAACGACGCATTGGTCAAGACATTTAATGAAAAAAATGCTTACTGGGAGCACGGAACGACCAGGCTGTATAAAAACCTACAAAATGACTTTTTATATCCAGACATCGATAATGTGATCATTTTTGCTGAAAATCACGATACCAATCGGATCAATGATTTTTACCCCGAGTTTAAAAACTACAAACAAATGCTCAGTGTATTGATGACCCTTAGAGGGATTCCACAAATTTACTACGGCTCAGAAATCGGAATGACAGGAAAAAAAGAAGTAGGTGATGGAGATATTCGAAGGGATTTCCCCGGTGGTTGGCCTACTGATGTACAAAATGCCTTTAAACATGAGGGAAGAACTCCCAAACAAAATCAATACTTTGATTTTTCAAAAAAACTAATCCAATGGAGGAAGACCAATCCAGCAGTTCACTTTGGAAAAACTCTACATTATATCCCTCGTGAAGATGTTTATGTTTATTTTAGATATACTGAAGAAAAACGTGTTATGGTAGTGGTGAATAACAATTTGGAAAACCAAAGCCTTGCCTTGAGTCGCTATAGTGAGGGAATCGCAGGGAATACTCAGGCATTCGATGTCATCTCGGGAAAATCATTCAATCTGCCTGCAGTTTTGGAGGTAACTGGAGAAACAACTTTAATCTTTGAATTAAGCTTATGAAACTTGTACGCATTTTAATCTTAAGCCTTCTTATCTGGTCATGCCAAGATCAGCCAGAAGAAGCAAGAAAGCCAGAAGTCAAGCCCACACCTGAAGTCACTCCTTTTAAACCGATTAGTGTTGAGTTAGTCTCCAAGGCTGTACTTTATGAAGCCAACATCCGTCAATATTCTAACGAAGGAAGTTTTAATGCCTTTACAGAAGACTTAGCGGTGTTGAAAAAAATGGGTGTAAAAATCATATGGTTAATGCCTATTAATCCTATATCTACTACTAAAAGTAAAGGCCCTCTAGGGAGTTATTACGCAGTTTCAGATTATACCAAGGTCAATCCTGAATTTGGAACTCTTGACGATTTTAAAGCTCTCGTCAACAAAGCCCATGAGCTAGGAATGTATGTTATTTTAGACTGGGTTCCAGGGCATACAGGTTGGGATCATGCATGGATTAAAGAGCACAGCGATTTTTACCTTAAAAACAGAAGGGGAGAAATCATTGACCCTATAGACTTTCGAACAGGAAAGTCTTTTGGATGGACTGATGTTGCCGACTTGAACTACAACGATATGGAGATGCGTGAAGCCATGAGGCAAGCGATGATCTATTGGGTTGAAGAGGCAAATATTGACGGTTATAGAGTCGATCAAGCCTATGCCGTGCCACAAGAATTTTACGACAAAACTTTTGAAGCTTTAAAAGCCATTAAACCTGTATTCCTTCTAGCAGAAACCGATATTTACCACCCCGGTGAACTGGGGCTAGTCAGTAAGTTTGACGCCTCCTATGATTGGCCAGGACATCATTTATCAAAAGAGGTGGCTCAGTCTAAGAGTAATGCAATGGATTATTCCCGTCATATTGACCGCACCTTAAGACGTTATGGTACTGAAAATATTGTGGTTAATTTTGTGTCTAATCACGACGAAAATTCATGGAACGGTACGGTAGAAGAAAGTTATGGAAAGGCAGCTCATGCTTTTATGGCAATGAACTATACCACTCCGGGTATGCCCCTTATTTATTCAGGACAGGAGTACGACCTCAATAAACGATTGCGCTTTTTTGAAAAGGATAGTTTTCCTAAAACCAAGGGTAAAACCATGCAACTATTAACGCAGTTGGGGGCCTTAAAAAATAATCATCCTGCCCTGGAAAGTGGTGCAGCAGCTGGCTCTTTTCAAAGACTTCCCACTTCAAAAGACTATCAAGTCTTTGCTTTTGAAAGAGGGAAGGAAGGGGATACGCTGGTTGTAATGGCGAATTTGAGTAAAGAATACGCCCAATTTACCATGCCCTATGACGGAGTTTTTAAACGTTATCAGGATTTTAAAACCAAAAAACTTTCTTCTTCTTATCAATACGATATGAAGCCTTGGGAATTTTGGATTTTAATCAAAGAATAAAGTTGAATAACATGAGACAAGCATTAATACTATTCGCAATGGGACTGATTTTTAATTCGTGTACTCCTCCAAAAAACACATTGGTAATTGGACATAGAGGAGCAAAAGGTCATTTGGCTGAAAACACACTACCCTCCATTGATAAAGCATTAGAATTGGGTGTTGACGGAGTAGAAATTGATATTTTCCGATGTGCCAGTGGAGAGCTGGTCGTCTTTCACGACCAAACTTTAGAACAATTGACTAATGCAACAGGCTATATTGAACAGTTGGAATTGGACTCCATTCGCAATATAGAAGTACTCAATGGATTTACCATTCCAACCTTGGAAGAAGTCATGAATTTAATTGACGGTAGGGTGGTTTTAAATATTGAACTCAAGGGGGCACAGACAGCTTTATTGACAAATGCACTTCTTCAAGAGTATTTTAAAAAAGAAGTTTGGTCACCAGACAAAATTTTGATTTCTAGTTTTAATTGGGAGGAGCTAAGGTTGTTTCACGGAGTTAATACGGAAGTCCCCATAGCTGTTTTAACTGAAGACGACCCTTTAGATGCGATACCAGTAGCAAAATCCCTTAATGCAGTAGCCATCAATCCAAACTTTAAATCGCTTAACAAAGACAATGTGTCTAAAATTAAAGAAGCGAGCTTACAACTTTTTCCATGGACGGTAAATCAACCCGAGGATATAGCTGCCTTAATTGACCTAGGGGTAGATGGAATCATTACTGATTTTCCAGAACGCGTTCCAAAAAAATAAGATCCTCCTTAATTTAAGTAGAGTATGGCTCCGTTTAAAAGGGTAGCAAAACTTACCCAAGCCAGATAGGGGTAGAGTAAAAAAGCAGCTTTTTTATCGACCAAGCGAAACCAATAAATGGTTCTTTCGATAAGAATGAGAAGTGTAATGATGACTAGCATTCCTAAAAGTGGACTGCGCAAGCCAAAAAACACTAAGGACCAAAGTCCGTTAAAAATCAATTGTGCTCCGAAATGATAGAGTGCGGTTTTTCCCCAAATATGTCTTCGTCCGTAATGCCATACCGAACCTACCGCCCATCCCATCATACAATAAAGTAAGGTCCATACAGGAGCAAATAACCTATTTGGTGGGGAGAAAAAGGGTTTTTCCAATCCCACATACCAATCGGTTATGGCCTGTCGGGTGACCAAGCTTGAAAGGAAACCAACCGCAAGTGAAATACCTATTCCTACAGCTATGGAAATAAAATAGGAAAGCCTTCGATTCTTCATAATTGTAAAGCTACTAGAAATATATTATTTATAATCACCCAAATCAGAAGATTGCTGATGAAGCTGTATCTTTGTACAGTATGGAGAACCCATCTTTTATATCCTCAGCTGATCAAGCTGCAGTACCTTTTAAAACCAAATGGCAAGCGCCTAGTAATATTGCTTTGGTTAAATACTGGGGAAAAACAGAACCTCAACTTCCTAAAAACCCTTCTTTAAGTTTTACACTTTCTTCAAGTGTGACTACAACTGAAGTTGACTTTAGTCCAAACAATCGGGAAACTTTTGAATTTGAATTTTATTTTGAGGGAGCATTAAAAGCTGATTTTAATCCCAAATTAAATTCTTTTTTTGATCGGATCAAGAGCTATATTCCGTGGTTAAATTCCTATTCCCTTAGGATAAGCAGTCAAAATTCTTTTCCACATTCAAGTGGAATAGCTTCCTCTGCTTCTGCCATGGCGGCTTTAAGTTTGTGTTTGATGGATATGGAACGAAAATTATTTCCTGAAATAGCGGAAGTAGATTTTTATAAAAAAGCTTCTTTTTTGGCGCGTTTGGGTTCGGGTAGTGCTGCCCGTAGTGTTGAAGGACCCGTAACCCTCTGGGGTAAAAACAGTGTTCAAAAAACGGGAAGTGACCTTTATGCAACTGCCTTTGGGACTGATTTAAACCCCGTATTTAGCAGTTATCAAGACACCATACTTTTGGTGGACAAGGGTACTAAGGCGGTCTCCAGTTCTCAAGGACACCAGTTGATGCACAATCATCCTTTTGCAACACAGCGTTTTATCCAAGCAGGCCATAATTTAGCTGATTTAGTTGCCATTATGAAGTCGGGAGATTTAGATGGATTTATGCGTATAGTTGAAACAGAAGCACTGTCATTGCACACCATGATGATGACCTCCAATCCTTATTTCATTCTGATGCAGCCCAATACTTTGGAGATTATCCAAAAGGTGTGGAAATACAGAAAAGAAACTCAAATTCCATTGTGTTTTACTTTGGATGCAGGGGCTAATGTTCATTTGCTTTATCCTCAAAAAAATAAGGAAGAAGTAGGTGCTTTTATAGCGGCTGAACTAGTGAGCTTTTGCGAGCAAGGTCAATACCTTTTTGACGAAGTTGGAACAGGAGCGAAAAAAGTGTAACTTTGAAATAGTTAAACAGTTGATGTTTTTCTAAAAAAGAAAAAGAAAAAAACTACATGAAAGGACCCCTATTTTTTGCAAAAATATTGTTGTTCGGAGAATACGGTATCATCAAAGATTCCAAAGGACTCTCCATCCCTTATAATTTTTACAGAGGAGCACTTAAAATTCCAGCAAACCAAGCTGAGTTTGACGACGATTCCCACAAAAAACTTGTAGATTTTTCCGAATACCTAAAAACTTTAGATCGTAAAATTATCGATTTTGACTGGAAAAAACTCGAACGCGATTTATCTCAAAAAATGTACTTTGACAGCAGTATCCCTCAGGGATACGGCGTAGGAAGTAGCGGTGCATTGGTCGCAGCGATTTACGATCAGTATGCTTGTTGTAAAATCACTGTTTTAGAAAATCTGACCAAAGAAAAATTGGCCTATCTCAAAAAGGTCTTTAGTCTAATGGAGTCCTTTTTTCACGGTAAATCTTCAGGCCTAGACCCTCTTAACAGTTATTTGAGTTTGCCTATACTGATCAATTCAAAAGAAAATATTCAGACCACTGGAATACCTTCTCAACACTCTAAGGGTAGGGGTGCTGTATTTTTATTAGACAGTGGAAGAACGGGAGAAACGGCGCCTATGGTATCCATGTTTATGGAAAATATGAAAAAGGAAGCCTTCAGTAACATGATGCGGGATCAGTTTATCAAACGTTCAGATGCCTGTGTTGAAGATTTTTTAAAAGGAAATATCAGCTCACTGTTTAAGAACATCAAATCACTTTCCTCTTTGGTACTGAACAATTTCCAACCCATGATTCCAGAAAGCTTTCACCAATTGTGGCAAAAAGGAATCGAGACCAACGACTATTACCTCAAACTTTGTGGTTCTGGAGGAGGAGGATTTATTTTAGGCTTTACCCAAGATTTTGAAAAAGCCAAAAAGTCCTTAAAGCAATACCCTCTCGAAGTGGTGTATCATTTCTAAATCCTTTAATGTCACTTTCGGATTCCAATCAGCGTAGCTTACTCAAAATTCTGAGTTTGTTTAGTTTGGTTAGGGGTTATAACATCATCGTACTAGTCCTTGCTCAATATCTTACAGCGCGTTATATACTCGCTCCACAGACAGCTTGGATCGCACTGCTATTGGACTTTAAGTTTTTTGCCATAGTCTCTGCATCTGCATTGACCACGGCTGCTGGATACATCATTAACAATTTTTACGATGCAGCCAAAGATCAGATCAACAGACCCAAAAAATACATACTAGAGCATTTAATCTCACAGCAACTGCAACTCATTTTTTATCTCCTACTCAATATGGCTGCTTTTGTTATTGCTAGCGCCATCTCTATAAAAGTGGTTTTATTTTTTCTTTTTTATATGATGACGATTTGGTTTTACAGCAGTACCGTAAAGCGTCTTTTCTGGCTGAGCAATGTATTTTCCGCTCTTTTGATGATACTTCCCTTTTGGGCAATTACTCTTTATTTTAAAAACTTTGACCCCATTATTTTTTATCATGCTGCTTATCTTTTCTTTTTGATTTTGGCTCGAGACATCATCAAAGATTTAGAAAATTTTAAGGGCGATTGGGTGCAGCGTTATCAAACACTTCCGGTGGTGTTTAACCATCGGACAACAAAGATCTTTATCACAGTCGCGATCTTGTGTACTTTTATCCCCACTTATTTTTTGATCCAACAGCCTTTGGGTAATATTCACTATTTTTTTTGGGCGAGTATTCCTTTTTTAAGTTTTGTTTTAATCTTTCTATGGCGAGCCCAAACTGAAAAGGCGTACCTTTGGACTCACAATTTTATTAAACTGTGGATATTGATAGGAGTATTGAGTATTGCCTTGATTTATCATTAGTAAAGAATCAGAATGAAACCAAAAAAAGTAGTCTCAGTAGGAAAACCTGTAGAATCCAAAGGCAAGCAAAAAGAAACCATTAGACTGAACAAATTTCTGTCAAATGCGGGAATATGTTCTCGGCGTGAAGCCGATGAAAACATCAAAATGGGCTTGGTGCAC
Source organism: uncultured Bacteroidota bacterium (assembly GCA_902546725.1). Classification (GTDB taxonomy): domain Bacteria; phylum Bacteroidota; class Bacteroidia; order Flavobacteriales; family Flavobacteriaceae; genus MS024-2A. The sequence goes on from CACCLB010000001.1 coordinate 180,253, forward strand.
GTCAACGGAAAAGTGGTTACGGAAATGGGATTTCAAGTAGCTGCAACCGATGAGGTCAAATTTGATGGCGCACGAATTCAAAAAACAGCTCCGGTTTACATCTTATTGAACAAGCCAAAAGGATTTGTTGCTACAGCACAAGGTGGGATCATCAAAAAGTCTGTACAGGAGCTCATACGTACTGCTGCAAAGACTAAAATACCGCCCATAGGAGATATGGGAAGACCCATGACAGGTCTTTTGTTTTTCACCAATGACGAGCCCCTGAGAAAAAAATTGGGTCAATCCTCATCCATTCCCATGGTTTATCAAGTAATACTGGATAAAAACGTCACCGCCGAAATGATGAAGCAGTTAAAAAAAGGACAGCTTATTTTTGATAAAGAAGCCAAGATCAATATCATCAGCCATCTGGACGGGAAATCTAAAAACGAAGTAGGTATAGAAGTACATTCTTTAAGTCCTGCAGCTTTAGTCAAGCTTTTTGAAGCGGTAGGTTTAAAGGTGATTCAGATGGATCGCGTTACTTTTGGAGGGATGACTAAAAAAGACCTACCGAGAGGAAATTGGAGAAAACTCAGTGCTAAAGAAGTTGGGTTTTTGAAAATGCTCCCCTAAAGGTTCTTTGACCAACTCCCAAATAAAGGTTCCGTATACGACAAGATAAGCTACAAACTGTAGGTAGGGATTCTCTGCGAAGCCCTCAGCTCCATAGGCATTATAACTCCAAAACACAGTTAAACTCCAGACAAGAGGGTAGGCATAGCCGGTTAAAATCCCTAAAAAGACCAGGTTGATGATATACCATGGATGGACTGTGGTAGCTATAAAGAAATAGCAACTCAATAAAAACAGCATACTTTTAAGTAGTGATGCGGGTGTTCTGTTTGACCTTAAAAAGCTAAAAACTAAGACAAAACCAGCAACGACAAACGGAGTAATTTCACCCAATTGACGAATGATATTATAGCCTTTTAGTTGATATCCTAGAGCACGAACAATATTGTATAAACTACCATTAAATTCAAAAGTGGTAAACCACAAATCAACAGTTTCCACATATCGACTCGGCATACTTCCTTCCCAATATGGCAGCCAAAAACAGGCAGAACACAGCGCTGTTGAAAGGCAAAAAAGACTGAATTTTTTCCATCCTAAGTATTTGTAAAAAAGAGGAATAAAAAGCAATGGTAGTAATTTGATCGCTATGGCAATCCCCATAAAAAGACCTCCAAACAGACTTCTTCTTTGGACTAAGTACACAAGACTGATCAGAGTAAAGCAGACCATCAATCCTTCACCATGAAGGTTGCCAATACCTTCTATAATAAGCAATGGATTTAAAAAATACCAAGCAATATAGGCAGGGTCAAGTTTGAGTTGTTTCAGCAGAGAGATGCCTACAAATACTATAAGAAGATCTGCAATCAAGTAAATGAACCGAATTAACACGATGGGGTCCATCAGCTGATCTTGATTGAATAGTGCAGCAAGTTTAAATAGCTGTTGACTGGCAGGGGGGTAGTTGGAAAAGTTTCCTGCGCTCAACGTCCCCATTTTTTCAACAAGTAAACGCGCATCTGGAAAGCCAACGAGGTCAATTAATTTATTTGGGGTGTATAGATAGGGATTGATACCGAGTTGTTGAACATGACCATCCCAAAGAAAACGATAAAAATCTTGTGACAATTCGGGTAAGTGGAAGCTAAAACACAGACGGGCTAATATCCCAATTAGCAATATACCAGCCAGACTGTTAAAATTCCTAATCCAAAACCAGAGCAGTACAAAAATACCCGAATACAGACTGAGCAATACGACAGTATCACTTCGTTTTACTCCATCGGACAGCATAAAAAATCCTGTTAGGATGAGTAAGGGGAGTAGTAATCGGAGAGCAGCTGCTAGCATTTATCGACTTTGTCTTAGGCCAAATATAGAAATACTGCTGAATCCAATAAAGAGTAAAAGATGAAAAGGGAATAACCAAAATTCGCCAGCAGCTCTTAATTCAAAAGCACTGTAAAGTCCAAATAAAAAGTAAAACGCAAAAATGACCTCAATAAAGGTATAGATAGAAGTTTTTTTAACTCGGTATTTGTTTTGTCTTACAGTTTTATCATTAGTATTTAGATTGAACTTTGGAGTTCGTATAAAAGGACTTTTTATGCCCAAATGCCCTTCTAAAACCGCTACTGAATTGTGAATTGAAAATCCAATTACAAGGCAATAAAACAAAAGGAATCTTCGAGTGTAATGAAAAAAGGAAGCTATACCCGAGCCGAATACGGTTCGATGAACAAACCAATAGCAAGTGTAAAAGATGAGGGTACTTAAAATAAATAAACCACTCAAATCAAAGAGTAGGCTTAGAGAGTCAAACTTTGATTTGATAAATAAAACGGGAACGCTTAAAAGGGAGACGATAAGCACATTAAAAAACATGGTGCTGTTGAGCAAATGAACTGCTGCGTTGAATTTAACCTTCCATGAGAGGTTTTTGGACTTCATCACCCGACCGATCATTTTTTGAAAATTTTCAGCCCCTCCTTTGTTCCAACGGAATTGCTGAGACCGTATGGCGTCAAGTGTAATAGGCAGTTCTGCAGGGGTTACAACTTCATCTAAATACACAAATTTCCAATTTTTTAACTGGGCTCTGTAACTTAAGTCCAAGTCCTCTGTCAGTGTATCACCTTCCCAATTCCCCGCATCGAGTATGCAGGACTTACGCCATACACCAGCCGTACCGTTAAAGTTGATAAAATACTGCTGCTGGTTGCGACCAATTTGTTCCAATAAAAAATGGGCGTCAAGGGCAAAGGCTTGAACCGAAGTCCAAGGGGAGTAAGTTCTGTTAAGATGTCCCCAGCGGGTTTGAACAACGCCAACTTTAGCGTTTTCAAACTGTGGAACGGTCTTGTAAAGCCAATCGCTCTCGGGTAAAAAGTCTGAGTCAAAAATGGCGATCAATTCACCACTGGCAGTTTTTAGGCCTTCTTTAAGTGCCCCTGCTTTAAACCCCTTGCGTTCTTTGCGATGAATATGAATGATGGGAATTCCCTTTGCTTGATATGCCCTAACTAGTTTTTGGGTCAGTTCCAATGACTCGTCAGCGGAATCATCCAAGACCTGAATTTGAAGTTTGTCTTTGGGATAGTCTAATGCGGTAATGCATTCTAACAAACGTTCAACGACGTACAATTCATTGTAGAGTGGCAATTGAACGGTCACTTTTGGCCAGCCAGCTTTGGGTTCTGTTGTATTTAGGGCTTGTTTATTTTTTAGATATTTTAAAAAATAACGCAGCATATTCAGCTGTGTTAAACTGTAAATTAAAATGAGTATAAGACTTAAGCTGTAAACAGCCAAAGTGGAGTAGGTCAAAAAATCCAATAAGCTATTTGCTATTATTTCCATCCTGAAAAATAAAAACTTCCAATCCAACCTAAAATTTTATAGCCTGCCATAAAAGTTCCCTTGACCGAACCAGAGACTTTTGAGATTCCGATACGCTTACGGTAACTAACTGGCAGTTCAATGTAGGGAATCTTTCTTCTTAAAACCTTGAGTTGCATTTCTACTGTCCAACCGTAGGTTTTGTCTTGCATTTCAAGACTTTGAAGTGTTTCCCAACGAATGGCTCTAAAGGGACCCAAGTCGGTAAATCGGCTGTTGTAGAGCCAGCGCATCAAAAGGCAGGCTAGCCAATTGCCAAAATGTTGTTGTGGGGTTAGAGACCCCTTTTCTCGAAGTGATTTCACTCGAGCACCCAGCACAAAGTCAACATCATCCTTTTGTAAGGGAGCTACTAGTTGATCCAATTCTTCTGGATGGTCGGAATAATCACCGTCCAAAAAAACGACCAGTTCAGGAGGGTTATTTTCTAAATACTCCATTCCTTTTAGGCAGGCATAACCGTAACCTTTTCGTGCCTCGTATAGCACTGTAGCTCCGTTTGTTTTTGCTATTTCAGTAGTTTGATCAGTTGAACCGTTGTCAATAACTACAACCTCTGTGACACTGCTTGGGAGTGCTTTTAGCACCTGAGCAATAGAGGGTGCTTCATTGTATGCAGGAATTAGAACTGCGATGCTATTCATTGTGGTAAAGATACTCAAACCTAAACGAGTAGGAGGGGTTTAGGCATCAACTTCCATTGCATTTCCCAAGGGATAGGGAGTACTGTTGATTCGGTTTTCCAAACCGTCGTTTTCTAATTTAAGAACACCTCTAGGACATACGGCTGAACATATCCCACAGCCTACACAGGAGGAACGCACTATATTTTCTCCTCGTTGTGCATAAGCTCTGACATCAATTCCCATTTCGCAATAGGCAGAACAATTTCCACAAGAAATGCATTGCCCTCCATTGGTAGTGATGCGGAAGCGTGAAAACAAACGTTGTTGCAAGCCTAAAATAGCTGCCATCGGGCAGCCAAAACGACACCAAACCCGACTTCCTAAAAAGGGATAAAAACCTACTCCTAAAACTCCAGAAAAAGCAGCACCTACTCCAAAACCATACCATTTTTGGAAACTGTAACTGTTGAGAAACAGTATGTTGTTTTGACCAGAAAACCCTTGAACACAAAGACTGAGGACTAAAATACTGCCCAAGCTAATCAGGGTATATTTGGCGTCCTTTTCCAAACCATTTTTACTCCAAAAAAACAAAATAAGCATCAGTGCTATAATAAATACGACCACTCCGCTGATAAATTGTGTTCTACTGATCAGACTCAGTTCTGGATTTTGAGTGATAAAAGACCAGATGGCTGCTATGGTGGTTACTGTGACAAAAACCAGTACGGCGTGAATCATCCAACGCTCCAGTTTCCAAACACTTAATTTTTTACTGGATAATTGTCTGAAAGGATCCCCCGCTGTTTCTGCCAAACCACCGCATCCGCAAACCCAAGAACAGTACCAACGTTTGCCGTAAAAATAAGTCAGTATGGGAGAACCGATAAAGATCATCGCCAAGCCAAAAACTAAGAAAAAAAAGCCCAAATTTCCCCCTGTTAGCATATTGGTCAAATGCCATTCGTCTAGGAAGTAATAGTTTAATGGCCACATATTTTTTAAGTCCTTTGCAAAATAGGGAGTTTCAGGATTGAGCTTGGCCAATATTTCAGGGATTAAAAAGGCGAAGCACAACTGAAAAAATACTACAGACAAGGTTCGGAAGAGCTGGTAGCGATTGCCCCAATACTTCCAAATGAATTTAACTCCAAACAGGATTATGGCAAAAGTATAAAGGGTGCCGTACATAAACCACTGGGTAGCTGGACTTCCGTTTAAACTCAAACTCAAAGGGTCAAAAAAGGCAACCAATCCCGTGCTTTCGCCTTGAGTATTAAAGCCCAATACTTCTGGAAACCAGTAAATAGCAATATAAAAAGCCGTAAGTCCCATACCCAAAAGCCAACCTGTGATTCCTCTAGTGGTCAAGGCGCTGAACCAAACTCCATTGTTTTTGATACCGGAGAGTTGATGTCCGTAGATGGTCTGAAAATAAATTAAACCTCCCAGGGTCATGAGTACAAAACTGACACTCAGCCAGAGGACTTTATTATCGTATGCGATAAAAAGTGCAGATAATAATAGGGTTAGACCTAAAAGTCCGACACCGATACTGCTTTGTTTTTTCAGGAGATTCATCATTAGTTTTTTATTGGTTTAAGGCAAAGCTTGATTTTTTTAATTCCCATTTACTTTGAATTTCAGCCTGATAAGTTGGACTGAATTCTGGATCGAAAAAGGACTGCCCCAATGTTTTGACCACTTCATTCATCAGTGTGGGTTTGCAAAGCCAACGGTCAAAATATTCATGTCTAAGTCGGATTCCGAGACTTACAATCCCTTTAAAATAAAGATTTTGTGGATCAAAACTCAAACGTAAGCTGCAGTTTTTATGGGGGTGTTGCCAAAAGACTTGTGCTTCCTTTTTGGAATCGGGTGAGGGACTTACCTGACCATAGGTCTGGTAATCTATATCAAAAAACTTGGCTGAATTAAACCAAGGTCCAGGTTGGTATGAAGTCTTAACCGAGGTCAGCGTTTGGGCAAGAGTCTCCCCCATGATTCGTCCAGTATACCAAACGGCCTCTACAGCCTGACGTCCGGGTAATGGTTCCAATTGTTCGGCACAATCACCTACTGCATAGATATTAGGAAGATTGGTTTCTAAAAAGCGGTTTATTCGTATTCCTTTACCCAAATCCAAACCACTTCCTTTTAAAAAGTCAATATTAGGGGAGACCCCAACGGCTAGACCGACCCATTCGCAGGGGAGTGTTGCTCCTTTTGAAGTTTGTACTTGTGCTACTCTGCCGTTTGCATCTCCTTGAATGGATTTCAATTCGGTGGATAGGTGTAATTCAATACCATGCGACCGAATATGACAGTTGATGAGTTCTGATTCTTCAGCAGGCAGTACGGTATTCCAAAAGCTGGATTCACGAACTAAAAAGTGGACTTTTTTCCCTCTACTGTGGAGCATTTCGGCAAGTTCAATACCAATCAATCCACCACCAACTACAGTTGCGCTTTGGGTGCTGTCTGTCCAAGCTTCGAGGCTGTCCAAGTCTTTTTTGTGATAAAGTCCTTGTACGGCTTTGAGGTCTTCACCGAGCCAACCCAGTTTATTGGGTTTGGAACCGCATGCTAAAACCAGGCGGTCATAGGAGAGACTGCTTCCGTCCTCAAAGTGCAATAATTGTTTTTCAGCATCGAGTTGATTGACCCTTTTTTGAACCAATTCAATATTATTTTGCTCCCAAAAAGTGTTTTCGTAGGGTTGGGTATGTTCAAATTTTAGATGTCCCATATAGACATACATTAGTGCTGTACGTGAAAAAAAGTAAGGACTTTCTTCGGAGATGACTGTAATGGGTAGGGCGCTATTTTTTCTCAGATGACGAGCTGCAGTGATTCCAGAAACTCCGTTGCCTAAAATGACGATAGCTTTATTGCTGGACTCTTTTCCCATTTCACTAAGGTACTGTTTTTGACTCAAAAATTTTATTTGTACCTTCAGATTAATAAAGAATAGTTGATGAGAATTGCCCCTTCTTTAATGACTTTTTTAGCATCTTATTTTTTTGTTAGATGACTCGAACTCCAAACAATTCCTGGGTTGAAGTGAGTGGTTTTTTAAAAACTACTGAGGTCAATGTATGGCAACTGTTGACGGATCCCCAATTAACAGAGCAGTACATGTACAACTGTCAACTTCACTCTGAATGGAAGTTAGGAGCTGAGGCTGTTTGGAAAGCTCAAGATGAAAGTGGAAAATGGGTTGATCATGTGAAAGCTCAAGTACTCGTTTACGAACCCTATCGTCATCTAGCCTTTACCATATTTCATCAGGCGACGGATAAAAGGCCAGAAGTACAGTCTGAATTGCATTATACCTTGGAACCCAAAACGGATGGAGTTCGCCTAAGCATCAAGCAAGGTGATTTTGCCCTTTTAAATTTAGGAGAAGAGTTGTTTGAACGCTGCCAACAAGGCTGGGAATACGTCATGCCACAATTGCTTAAAACTGGAGAAGCCCTTTTTGAAAAGCCAACTTAAATACTCAGTGACTTAAAAACTTAAATTTTAACCCAAATCCAACCCCTATGATTTACCTACTCTATGTTATTTTCTTTATCTGCTGTTTTATCATTTTCAATCGAATTCTGAAAGAGTTTTACGATAGTTTTGATTGGTTTTCTGCAGCCCTTTATGGATTGATTTTTCTTATTTCCTGTGCCTTACTTTGGATCTTTATTTTTGGAATTTATTATTGGATAATCGGTAAGGTGACTTAGCGAATAAATTTGAGGTAGTAGCGGTGTAAAAATTGAGGTCCAGCACCCAACCAGTGGCTGAGATGCATGATGCCAAAGTGAAACAGCAAACGAATTACGCCGTTTTGGTAAAAGCGCCGAGAAGAGGTGCTGATGTATTCGGGCAGTACCTTAAAACCACCAAGTGCATAGAGTTTTTTGATTAGATGTATGTCTTCACAAACTGCATATCGTGTATCGTACCCGCCTAGGCTGTCAAAATCTTTTTTGGAAATAAAAAGCGACTGATCGCCACCTCTACAAAGGGGGTGGTTCCACCGGCTGCCAGCTGCTGCTTGTCGCAGTAGCCAATTGGCTTGATTGAATTTGAGTCGAAAGCAGCCCCAACGTACGCCTGTATGTATGGCGTTACTGAGGACAAGATCAAAATCTTTAGGAAGGCGACTGTCAATATGAAGAAAGTAAAGCCATTTTTTGGAAGCCTTTTGAACGCCAAAGTTCATTTGCCGCCCACGGCCAGAATTTGTTTGATAGCTGCTCTTTTTATAATGGGTCTGAAGCCATTCCCAACTACCATCTGAACTGCCCCCGTCGATGATCAATAACTCCTGAGGTTTGCTCCACTGCTGCCTAATATGACTCATAAATTCAGCCAGTAAGTTGACCTCATTGAGTACAGGAACAATAATCGTTAACTTAATGGGCTTGGTTAAGGCTCCAGTCATAGGTGAGGTAGTCAATTTTTGGTTGGTTAAAATCCATTCCACTGTAGCGGGAAATAAACTCCAAACGTTCTGCCTTAGATCCAAAGTCATTGCCAAACCACAAAAAAATACGGGAGAGTTGGACTTGGTCTTTGCTGAGTTTGTTTTTAGTGCTATCCATTAAAAAATCTCTACTAGCTTCCGTCAATTGAGATTCTAGCTTTTTTTCTTGATAGGCTTCATTACGGAGTTTTGGACAAGAAGCCGAAGCGCAGTTGATTGCAAAATGGATACGGGCTTCGTCCATTTTACGTAAAATTTTATGTTCAATATCACCCAGGGTATAGCTTTGCCCTTTGATCTTAAAACAATCAGTATCCCAAGGGTCGTCCAAATCTCTTATGCTTTTCAGAGGATAGTTTTCAAGTATCAATTGAACTGTCAAGGCGTTGTAGGCATTGATCCAGTAGGCAAGCTTGGCCTCTTTACTCGCCATTTCCAAAGGAGGCATTTTTTCTAGAGTTTGGATATAAGCATCCAACTGTTTTTTTTCTGTCAGCCAACTTTTATAGTCAACTTGTCCTTGTTCATGGACGAATTGCTGTAGCATTTGATTCCATAGACTGTGCTTATTTTTTTGTGCGCTAAGGCTGAGCGAACAGCAAAGAATAAAGAGGAGGTAGAAAGATTTCATGGGGGTAAATTTAAATTAACAACAGCCACCACCGTCGTAATGAAAGGTCGATGGTGAGATAAAAAGATCATTTCGATTAAGGCTTTGAAGCGCAGCAGCTGTTTTATCGCAGACCGACAAGGGTTGGTTTTGTAGGAGTATATGCCCTTTATTGTCGTCGAAAAAGTCGTCATTTCCAAAATAAATGGCTGCTTTACCAGTAAAAATACAGGCACCGTCTTCAGGCATGGGGTCTTTAATTGCACAGACTTCGACACTTTCGATATAAAGATTTTCTTCAGAAGGGTAATGGGCGGTATCTAAAATACGATAAGGTCTTTTGGCGCGAACTTCAAGAGTTCCAAATCCAACTTCGACCAACATATTGAGGTAGTCGTTTAAAGGAATGGACCCTGACAAACACAAGGCGCGTAATTTTTCATCGTTGCGCAGGCTGTCGTTTATAGGCTGTTCGCAAATCGGATCACTCATTACCAGTCTGCCTTGGGGTTTTAATACTCTGTACATTTCTTTTAAAGCCTGTTTTAATTCATCTTGTTTAAAGATGTTGAAGAGGCAATTTTGAGCAGCTACATCCACACTGCTGTCTGCTAAGGGCAGGGCAAGAGCGTCTCCTTGTTTAAGTTGGACAAAGTCCTTTTGAAACCAGTCGTTTTGCTGCTCGGCTTCTGTAAAGTTGTCCTGACAAGCTTGAAGCATTTCGTCGACTACATCTACACCGATCACCCCATTTTTTTGACGTGAAAAGTAACTAAATTGTAAGAGCTCCATTCCACCTCCTACACCCACATAAAGAATTTTGGGATTGTTGACTAGATCTCTAGGATGTACGGTACTTCCACAGCCGTAGTTCATTTCCTGCATCCGAGTGGGTATGGATAAACCTGGAAATTGCCAAATGGGTGTGGTAGTGCAGCAGAGACCGATGTCAGGAGTTAGTGCTGCATCTTTATATACAGACTTGGTCGTTTCAAGGTAGCTCATAGTACAATTTTATTTAAAATAAAGGAATTAGCTTTCGCTGAGCAAGCCTTTTACAATTTTTATCAAATCCTGTTCCCCTTTTTTTGCCATTGCCATAATATCGGGGATATTGATGGCTTGTAAATTCTCTGGATCGCAGACATCCGTCAAGACGGAAAAAGCGATGACTTCTATGCCCAATTGTTTAGCGACAATTACTTCGGGTACGGTTGACATCCCTACGGCATCTGCTCCGATAATTTTCAGGTAGCGGTATTCCGCAGCTGTTTCCAATTGAGGTCCAACTACAGCGGCATAGACACCTTGGTGCAATTGTATCTTATTTGCACGGGCAATTTCCAAGGCTTTAGCGCGCAGTGTTTTGGAGTAGGGCTGACTGAGATCTACAAAGCGTTCCCCTAGTGTTTCCATGCCTTTTAGGGCCAGGGGAGACCCTCCCTGTAAGTTGAGGTGGTCGGTGAGTAACATCAGTTCTCCTTTGTCAAAATTCAGATTGACTGCACCAGCTGCGTTGCTGATGATCAGTCGTTTTCCGCCCAGTGCAGCAAAAACCCGTACCCAAAAAGTAATTTCAAAAAAGTCATAGCCCTCGTAAAGGTGAAAGCGTCCTTGAAAAGCTAAAAGGGTTATTCCGTTTAATGTTCCGTAGAGCAAGCGCCCTTTTTGATAGGTTTGGGTTGAGGTTGGAAAGTGGGGAATGTCGTGATAGGGAATTTCTTGAAGGAGTTCAACATCGCTTGCCAGTCCGTCTAAACCAGTCCCCAATACAACACCCAACTCGATCTGATCAATACCTTTCGTTTTTAAAAAGGCTGCACTGCTCTCAATTTTTTCTTTCATCAAAAAACGCATTCATACGACCTAGTAAATCGGAATGAAGTACTAAATCTTTATAAAAGTCAATATCCGACTTTTCTTCTAAAAGCGCAATGCGTTTGGAGCTTAAATCTTGAAGAGTGTCGGTCAATACTTTAGGACCGCTCCACTGTTTATTTAAAAAAAGTTCAGGGTAAAATTCTTTTAAACCCAGTAGGTAATAGCCTCCGTCTTTGGCAGGTCCAAGTACAGCATCCGCTTCATCAAGTGCGTGGAGTGCTCCGTCTAGGGTTCCTTGGTTGAGCTCCCAAAGATCGGTTCCTAAGGCGATGACTTTTGAATATCCTTGGGCAAAGCCCCATTGAAAAGCGGCTGACATTCGTTCGCCAAGGTCTGATCCGATTTGGTCTTTCTTTGGGAAGTCTTGAAAGCAATTGCCAAAGTCTTCTGGACTTCCTCCAGTGTAAAAGACAACTACTTTACATAAAGATTGTTTTAAAACAGCTTCTGTTTTAAGGAGTAATTGTTTGTAAACCCAAAGGGTTTTTTCTTCTCCAAGCTCGGCTGCCAAACGGCTTTTAACTTTTCCAATCAAGGGTGTTTTTGCAAATACAAGGACTAAAGGTTTCAATTCAACACGAGTTTTGAATTTGAAATTTACAGTTTAATTCAGGATTTAAAGTGGTATTTTAAAAACTTATTGGAGCTGCTATCTAATAGAAATTATTCCAATTGGCTCCATCGTAGCCTTGATGCTTATTGATGGATGTATTATAAATAAAATCACCAGCAGTCCATGTTCTTGAGTCTCTCTCTGTATCTGTCAATCTTGGATGAAAGCTAATCCAGTCTGTTCCGCTGACTGTACTAGACAATAGTTGTCCTGCGGAACCCGCCTCACCATTGCTGTCTTCATAGGTTCCGCCATTATTGATGGCTGCGATACTGAGTTTCCCGTCTTTATCCCATTGGTATTCTGTGGTATTGGCTACTTTGATTATACTTTCTATAGGGGAAGTAGTGAGTGAGTTTCGAGTTCTTGTAATTCGGACAAGATAATTGCCACCACTTGTAGCCCAAGAGGCTAGATCCCCTGGAAGCCATGCGATCACACCTGAATTTTTCATCCCATTGGTTCCATCCGTAGGAGTAAAGGAGGCCCAAGTGTTGAGTCCTGTTGAATATTCAAAGGTTGGGATAATGCCGTTTCCTGAAGCCCCCGTATTTAGTAAGAATTCAATCTCCTGAAACTTTAAATTAAAGCCCACGGTTACGGTTTCGTTGTCAGTAGAAAAAATGCTTTGGTTTAATGTACTGGAAGCAAAGTAAGATAGGTTGTCCACTCCATTGATTTCACCCACTGTTGCATCACTAAAAAATACAGAAAGTTGTTCTACAGGATTGATATTGGTACCTACTTCGAGACCATAGAGCGCTGCAGTACCTTCTGTAGCCAAAACTTCCAAACCGACTACTGCTCCCCCTGTAGAGGCCGATTCATCAATATTGACTAAGATTACTCCCTCGTCACTTTCTGCGCTAAGGGCACCTGTTTGATAGACAATATCTAAGGCTTTTACGTCTCCAAATCCACCGGCATTGACATCAATTTCAAAGGCGTGATCATCGCTTTGAATGGAGTTGTGGGTTAGAAACATATCTCCTGTCAAATTAAAGGCATCTATTGGATTTGTAGTATTGACGCAAATTCGACCTGCGGAGTCAATTACAAAGCGTTCTTGACCGGCGGTATCAAAACGGATAAAATCTTCATTCGTAGTTTCCTCTACTTGAATTCTGGTATTACCATCGGTATCAAATAGGCTATTGGAAGTGCTGGAGTTGATCCAGGCGGTACCCTTTCCTGTGGAGGAGAGAACTTGACCGCTTGTCCCATAACCGTTTAGAGAAATTGTGTTTTCCCATCCACTTCCGTTATAAATGTTTAGAGCATTGGTAGTGGTATTATAAATAATCAAGCCTTTTTTAGGAGTAACTATAGCCTCACAATTTGCTTGGGTCATTCTTGGAGGTAAAAAACCTTGAGTGGTTGATTTTTACTCAAAGGCAGCACAAGCTTCTTTTTTTTGTTGGGCGTTGAGTAAAGGGAAATAATTCTCGAATAAGGAACTGCTGAATACCAATAACATGGTAGGGTTGAGGTTTGATTCGGGGCATTTTAATATTATTTTGTACTTCGAGACACCTAGTTGCTGGCGGTAACTCTATACGTATTGCACTATTAGTTGCAGAGTTATATTTTATTGTCTCGTCATAAAATTAATAACTTTTATTTTAAAATCAAAAGATTGAGTGATTTTATACCAACTGCATGCTTTAATGATGTTTTAATCGATATAACTTGCATTTTAAGAGTAAATAGGAATTAATGCGTAAGAAAGTTTATATTCTTTTCTGGGATTCAAACATTTTTATAAACTTGTAAAAAAAGAGTATATGAACACACCGTATTATCAAAGTCAGGATTTAAAAAAATTTAAAAACATCAGCGATTGGTCACCTGAGCTGGGCAAAAAGTTTTTTGATTACTACAATAGTGTTTTTGAGGAAAGCGCCCTTTCCGCTCGAGAAAAATCGCTAATCGCCTTAGCTGTAGCCCATACTGTTCAATGTCCCTACTGTATTGATGCCTATACCCAGGACGGTTTGGAGCGGGGGGTAGATAAGGAGGAGATGATGGAGGCCGTACATGTGGCTGCTGCCATACGTGGCGGAGCCTCACTGGTCCACGGCGTTCAGATGATGGAGGTGTACGAAAAGCGCAGCATGTAATGGCGACCAAATCCCTTAAAGGGCGTGTACACGACCTGGCTGATAGTTCTACACAATTGGAATTTTTAAGCAATGGAATTTTTGCTCCTGGAGGGCTGCCTAGTTTTAAAGAAAAATTGAATACGGTCCAAGCTGAGGCTTTAAAGCCTAAAAGTTTGGAAATCTTACAAATGAACTTGGGCTATATGTGCAATCAGGTCTGTGCCCACTGCCATGTAGATGCCGGACCCGACCGTAAAGAGATGATGAGTCGGGCAACCTTAGAACACTGTTTGCAGATTCTGAAAACAACTCCAGTCACTACCTTGGATCTTACAGGAGGAGCACCAGAAATGCACCCTGACTTTCGCTGGTTTGTCTCTGAAGCAGCTAAAATTGGAGTGGAGGATTTTATTGTACGTTCCAATCTCACCATACTGAGAGCCAACAAAAAATATTACGACTTACCCCATTTTTTTAAAGACCACCACATTCACGTGGTTTCTTCCCTTCCTTTTTATAAAAAGGATAAAACCGACCGCCAACGGGGGGAGGGGGTTTTTTCTCAGTCCATTCAAGCCTTAGTGGAACTGAATAAAGTGGGTTACGGTAAAGCAGATAGCGGTTTTCAACTGGATTTGGTTTACAATCCTTCAGGAGCCTTTTTACCAGCAGATCAACTCGCTTTGGAAAACGATTTTAAAAAGGCACTCAAAAAAGAGTACGATATTGACTTTAATCAGTTGTTTACGATTACAAATTTACCCATCAGTCGCTTTTTAGAATACCTAATTGCTTCTGAAAATTACGAAGACTATATGCAGCTTCTCGTTGAAGCGTTTAACCCTGCAGCTGTAGCCAATGTAATGTGTACCAATACCCTTTCTGTTGGATGGGACGGCTACCTCTACGACTGTGATTTTAACCAGATGCTCGACCTAAAGGTCGCCAGTCCGGTTCAGCATATTAAAGATTTTGATCTGGACCAACTGCAAACTCGAGAGATTTGTGTTTCTCAGCATTGCTACGGCTGTACTGCTGGAGCAGGGAGTAGTTGCCAAGGCAGCGTGGCATAAGTGTTACGCTCTAATGGATTTTATAAAGTCTGGAATACGCGCTACACCCTCCTGTTCTAAAAACTTGATAAAGGCAGATCCGATGATGGCACCTTGGGACTCTCGTGTGGCTGCATTATAAGTGTCCGCATTGCTGATTCCAAAACCAACGACTGTGGGCGTTTGAAGACCCATTTTTTGAATGCGTTGAAAGTAATCGGTTTGGGTACTTCCAAAGGTGTTTTTTGCACCGGTCACACTCGCACTACTCACCATATAGATGAATCCGTTGGAAACCTCGTCGATGTAGCGTATGCGTTCCTCGGGAGTCTGAGGGGTAATCAAAAACATATTGTACAGACCGTGTTGATCAAAGAGTACTTTGTACTCTTCGTGATACACATCAACGGGCAGATCGGGAATGATCAAACCATCGATACCAACCGCTTCACAACGCTGGCAGAATTTTTCAATTCCAAACTGCATCATTGGATTGAAATAGCCCATTAAGATCAAAGGGATGTCGATCTGTTTTCTTATGTTTTTTAATTGTTCAAAGAGCTTTTCGGTATTCATACCGTTGCGCAGGGCTTGGGTTGAACTTTCTTGTATGGTGGGTCCGTCGGCTAAAGGGTCAGAAAAAGGCAAGCCAATTTCAACCATGTCAACGCCAGAGGCTTGTAGTTGTTTGAGTATGGGGACAGTATCCTCTAATTCAGGGTGTCCTGCAGAAAAATAGATGGACAATAGTTTTGTGTCCTCCTTAAATTTTTGATCAATGCGATTCATTACAGCTTAAAATAATCGATATAGGTATCCAAGTCTTTGTCTCCACGACCTGAACAGTTAAACACAATAATCTCCTCAGGGCCAAATTTGCGCACATCAAGTGCTGCAAAAGCATGAGCGGTTTCTATAGCGGGAATAATACCTTCCATCTGTGAAAGGGTTAAGCCCCAGTCCATGGCTTCCTGATCGGGTATGGAAATGAATTCGGCGCGCTGTGAACGGAATAAATGCGCATGCATGGGTCCTACCCCAGGATAGTCCAATCCCGCAGAGATGGAATAAGGTTCAGTTATTTGTCCGTCAGGAGTTTGCATCAAAAGGGTTTTGCTGCCGTGAATGATGCCTTCCTTGCCCAAGGCAGAAGTGGCAGCACTCTCTCCAGAATCGATTCCTTTACCAGCAGCTTCTACGGCTATGATATTGACCCGTTCATCGTTGAGGTAGTGGTAATACAAACCCGCTGCATTGCTTCCGCCACCCACACAGGCGATGACGTGGTCTGGATAGTCGCGTCCCTCAGCTTCTTGCAATTGCCATTTGGTCTCTTCACTGATCACGGCTTGAAAGCGCGCAACCATATCGGGATAGGGATGTGGCCCAACTACAGAACCAATGATATAATGTGTATTCACAGGATTGTTGATCCAATCTCTTATGGCTTCATTGGTTGCATCTTTTAAGGTTTTACTTCCTGATTGGGCAGGGCGTACTTCAGCACCCAACATTTTCATACGGGCTACATTGGGAGCCTGACGCTTGATGTCTAATTCTCCCATATAAACGATACATTCTATACCCATCAAGGCACAAACAGTGGCAGTGGCTACCCCGTGTTGGCCAGCTCCAGTTTCAGCGATGATGCGTTTTTTCCCCAAACGCTGAGCCAAGAGGATTTGACCAATAGTATTGTTGACCTTATGGGCTCCTGTATGGCAAAGATCCTCTCTTTTGAGGTAGATCTTGGTGCCGTATCTTTCAGATAATCGCTTGGCAAAGTACAGGGGAGTGGGTCGACCCACATAGACTTTGAGCAATTCGTCAAATTCTTTTTGAAAATCGGGATCAGCAGTGATGCTGAGGTAGTTTTGTCTTAATTCTTCTACATTGGGATAGAGCATTTCAGGGATAAAGGCTCCGCCAAAATCTCCGTAATATCCTTTTTCATCTACATTATAGTTCATCTAATTGTTGTTTAAATGGTGTTAACAGCTCAATATTTTTCAATCCTGGAGAACGCTCAAATTTACTATTTACATCAATAGCAAAAAGGGGTAATGGCGTTTTTATTAACTCCTTGATTTTTTTGAGTTCATCAGGGCCGATTCCTCCGCTTAAAAAGAAGGGTTTTTTAGAGGGATAGGCCTTCAGTAAGGTCCAATCAAAGCCGTAGCCGTTTCCGCCAGGCAGTGCCCCTTTGGTGTCGAATAAAAAATAGTCACAACAAGCCTCATAGGGGGTGAGTAGGTCAAAATCAAATTGACCCTTTATCGAGAAAGCTTTGATGACTTCTACTCCAAACTCCTTGACCAGCTCGCAATAAGCAGGTGTTTCCGCTCCGTGAAGCTGGACGGCTTTCAATTGATGCTCGGCTATAGTCGACTGTATATAATCAGCTGTGGCATCTACAAAGACCCCGGTTTTTTTAATCGCTGCTGGAAGTTTGGGAGTGGGTTGATCGACATAGCGACTGGAAGGCGCCCAAAAGATAAAGCCCATATAGTCGGGTTGTAAAGCCGCTAAAGCCTCAATATTTACTATTTCCCGCATGCCGCAAACTTTAAGTCTCATTTTTCCAATTGATTTATAAATTTACGAGCTGCTGCTCCAGGGTCTTCGGTCTTCATAAAGTTTTCTCCAACTAAAAAGCCCTGATAACCATAAGCTTGCAATTCTTGAATGGCAGCTACCTCAGAAATTCCGCTTTCGGAAACTTTGACAAATTCATCAGGGATTAAGGGTGCCAAAGATCGACTAATGTCTAATGAAACTTCAAAGGTTTTGAGATTGCGGTTGTTGACACCTAGCAGATCCAAAGTGGGCATTAAAGATTTTTCCAATTCTTCTTGATTGTGGACTTCCAATAATACTTCTAAGTCCAGTTGTTGGGCAGCAGTTGAAAGTTGTTGAATCTCTGCTCTACTCAATACAGCAGCAATCAGTAAAATCAAGTCCGCACCATAGGCTTTTGCTTCGATGAGTTGGTATTCATCCACGATAAATTCTTTTCTCAAAAGCGGAAATTCAGTCACTGCTCTCGCCAGATTGAGATCGTCCAACGAGCCTCCAAAATACTTTCCGTCTGTAAGTACAGACATCCCACATACCCCAGCGGCTTCATAGCCTTGAGCTACTGTACTGACGGAAAGACTGCTGTTGATGTTTTGTTTTGAGGGTGAGCGTCTTTTGTGTTCAGCGATGATCCCAGAAGTGCTGTTTCGGAGTCGCTCACTCAGTGAGTTTGCCTTGCGGTCGAACAGGGGTGAGGCTTCCCAGTAGGAAGTTGGGAACAGTGTTTTTCTTTGGGCTACTTCAATTTTTTTATCTGCAAGGATGCGGTCTAAAATGCTCATGATTGACTCAGTTTTTGAAGGGTTTTAAATGCTTTTAGGGCTTCTCCAGATTCCAACGAAGCTTTGGCCTCTTCAAAGCCCTCAATGGGAGAAAGATCTTTTGCTGTTGCGATGGCCATGCCCGCATTTGCACAAACCACATTGTGCTGCTCTTGGCTTCCTTTATTGTTTAAAATAGCTGTAAATATAGCAGCGGATGAATCGACAGTTTCTCCGCCAGCAATGGTTGAAGCTTGATGCGCTAATACTCCAAAGTCTTGTGGGGTCAAGACGCGCTCTCCTTTATTACTAAACGCTTTTGTAGCACCTGTAAGCGAGATTTCATCATAACCGTCTAAGGCGTAAAGTACCGTAAAACGACTGGCTGTTTTTTGAAAGAGGTAGTAATAAAGTCGTGCTAATTCTAAATTGAATACTCCTGTTAATTGATACTTGGGAAAAGCCGGATTGACTAAGGGTCCTAGCATATTAAAAAACGTCTTTAACCCTAGTTCTCTGCGCACGGGAGCAACATTTTTCATGGCCGGGTGGAAGAGCGGAGCGTGTAAAATACAGATCCCGGCTTCATCCATGCAGCGTTTTAAAAAGTCAGTCTCGTTTGAAAAGCGAATGTCTAAAGCTTCAAGTACATTACTTGAGCCACAGCCTGAAGAGACCCCATAGTTGCCGTGCTTGGTTACTTTTACTCCTGCTCCTGCCGTGACAAAAGCTGAAAGGGTAGAGATGTTAAAAGTGTTTTTTTCGTCTCCGCCAGTTCCGCATAAATCAATGGCTTCAAATTCGCTGAGGTCAACTGCTATACAGAGTTCTAATAAAGCAGAACGGAAGCCTTCCAGTTCTTCTAAACTAATACTGCGCACCATAAATACGGTTAAAAATGCTGCAATTTGTGAAGGGTTGTATTTCCCGTCTGCAATATTGATGATGACTTGACGAGCCTGTTCACTCGTCAATTGCTCATGCTGAATAAGTTGATTGAGAATTGCTTTCATATACTGCTGTTGATCCAGTTGGCTAATATGGTTTTACCGTGGGGTGTCAATACCGATTCGGGATGGTATTGTACCGCACGTACATCGTAAGTTTTATGTCTTAAGGACATCAACTGTCCTTGGTCGTCCACTGAGGTTGCTTCTAAACTTTCGGGCAAGGGGCTAGCAACCACCCAGGAATGGTAACGCCCTACTTCAAAACTTTGAGGGAGTCCTTTAAAAAGAAGGTCCTCTTCAGTAATCCTTACAGGGGTAGCAATACCGTGATAGACTTTGTCAAGGTTGATCAGCGAGCCACCAAAAACCTCACCAATAGCTTGCTGCCCAAGGCAGATTCCCAATATTTTTTTGGTGGGTGCATAGCGCTCTATGGCAGCCTTGAGTAGGCCCGACTCGTCCGGAATTCCAGGACCGGGAGAGAGTAGGATGAAAGGATAGGCTTCCAATTCATCTAATTCAAATTGGTCGTTGCGCTTTACCGTGACCTCACAATCCAGTTCTTCCAAATAATGAACAAGATTGTAGGTAAACGAATCGTAATTATCGATAACAAATACTTTTTTCATTTGTTTTATACTTTTTCTGCAAGGCTTAAAGCCTTGTCTAAGGCACCTAATTTATTATACACTTCTTGAAGCTCATTTTCTGGAACAGAGTCTGCTACAATTCCAGCTCCAGCCTGATAGTGTAATTGGTTGTGTTGACTTAAAAAAGAACGAATGATGATGGCATGGTTAAAATTTCCGTCAAAATCGAGGTAACCAATGGCTCCCCCATAAAAGTTTCGTTTGGTTTTTTCATAGCGATCAATGAGTTGGAGTGCTTTGTGCTTGGGAGCACCACTCAGTGTTCCAGCAGGGAAAGTATCAGCGACTACTCTAAATGTCTTAGCTGCTGCTTTCATCTTACAACTCACCTTAGAAACAAGGTGAATCACATGAGAGTAAAATTGAATCTCCCTGTTTTTTTCGACCACCACCTCTGAACCGTTTCGACTTAAATCATTTCGAGCCAAATCAACCAGCATCACATGCTCGCTGTTTTCTTTTGGATCTTTGGAGAGTTCCAAAGCAGCGGCGGCATCTTCTTCGTCATTTCCCGTTCGTTTAAAAGTCCCTGCTATCGGGTGAATTTCCGCTTTTCCATCTTGAACGACAAGTTGCGCCTCGGGTGAACTGCCAAATATTTTAAAATCTCCATAATCAAAATAGAAGAGGTAGGGCGATGGGTTGATGGAGCGAAGGGTGCGATATACATTAAAATCGTCTCCTTGAAAACTTTGGCTGAACCTACGCGACAAAACCAATTGAAAGACATCACCGCGAAAACAGTGTTGCTTGCCTTGCTCTACATATTCTAAAAATTCAGCATCCGTCAGGTTCGAACTTTTCTCCCCCTTTTTTTCAAAGCTAAATTTACTTTGCTGTTTGCCGTTGATCAGTTGTTCCAGTTGCTCTAAATTGTGTTGACCGTCGCTACTGTGAGAAAACAAATGGGCCTCGTGATTGAACAAGCTAATAGCAATGATGTTCTGATACACTGCATAGTAGATGTCTGGAATGTCTTGCCCTTGCTTCTTCTTATTCAACTCAATTTGCTCAAAATACGCTACCGCATCGTGGGCGATATACCCAAAAATACCGTTGCTGATGAACTTAAAAGGATAGTTTTTAGTTTTGAGTTGTCGTGAAAAGCTGTGAATCTTTTCTGGGATATCTGTGTCTGGGTTTAGTTCCAGTTCTTCTGAACTACCGTCTGGATAATGGGTAGTCAGCTTGCCGTTTTTGAGTGCAATGCTCGCAATTGGATTGCAGCAGATGTAGGAAAAGTCGTTGTTGTTGGCATGGTAATCACTACTTTCCAATAAAAGGCTGTGTGGAAATACATCTCTTATTTTTAAATATACGCTTACGGGAGTAAGGGTATCTGCCAGTATTTTTTTATGTTCTGATTGAAGGGTAAAAGACTTCATTTTAGGTCAATTAAAAAAGGCCTGTCGTGATGACAAGCCTTGAATTTATATGCGGTTTGGTTTCACGATTTCACTGCTGAAATGTGTTCCACCATTCGTTTAAAAAAATTATTGTTCGATTCATTAAATCAAATATAGTACAAATAGTTTATTAACCCCAAATCCCCGAACAATAATTATTAATTTTTAGCGTGTGAACCGTCGCAGTAACCGTTTGGATTTTGAGTGTTACCACATCCACATTTTGGTCTATTGATCTTCATCTTATTAAAATTTTAAGTTTACAGCCAATTCGAAATCATCATAAATCATTTTATCTCCTAAGTTTTCGAAAAAACTTGCAGAGCGAAAACGCACATCGTATTTTGAACGGTCAACAACCAATTTTGTCATGGCTGTGTTTCCTTCAACATGCATCTCAAAATCAATTGGATGTGTAATCCCTTTAATCGTTAAGGCACCACTCATAAGGTAGTGATTTTGCATTTTCATCTCACTTTTTGTAATGATTAAAGATGCTTTTGGAAATTTATCGACACTAAAAAAGTCATCAGACTTTAAATGCCCTTCCAGTTTTCCTTTGTACTCACCAGTAAGATCTGTACAACTTATACTGGTCATATCAACAGTAAAGCTTCCTCCTGAAATCATATCTCCGTCCATCTCCAGACTTCCGTCGATTAAATTGATGTTTCCTTCGTGCTCACCAGTTACTTTTTTAGCCATCCAGTGAATGTTGCTTTCATTAGCTTCAATCTTGATAATGGTAGACTGACTCCATGCAGTTGCAAAACTTATAAGAATTAAGCTTAGGGTAATCATTTTCTTTTTCATAGCAATTTTTAATTTTAGTTAAATTTTAATTGTTTCAATAGCGAAACAATCTTTTCTTTTTCATCTTCTTTTAAGTGACCCACCATTTCCTCTTCTGCACGATCAATTACTGGATCGATTTGTTCTAGAAAGGCCAGTCCTTCAGCTGTGATGAACAACTCAATTTTTCTTCTATTTTCTATGCAAATAGTGCGTTTAACATATGATTTCTCGATTAATTTATCGATCAGTCGGGTGGTGTTACTCATTTTATTTGTCATATGTTCTTGGACCGTTGACAAATTTGCCGCAACTCCCTTTTGACCTCTTAAAATCCGAAGTACATTGAACTGCTGAATCGAAACTCCAAAAGGTTTTAAAGCGAGCATTAATTTGTCATTTATCTCACAATTCGATTTGATCAGCGTAATTATTATTTCTTTTGAACTCATTGATGTAACTACAACATTTGTAGGTACAAATATAAATAAAATTTTTACAATTCAAACTTTTTTTTGATTTGTTTGAAAAGTCTAGCTATTGTACCTTAGCTAAAAAACAAGAATGGATTTATCACAAGAAGCTTGGACTTCCAAACAAGCATCATCATCAGGTAGTATCATTATTGACGTTAGGACCCCCGAGGAATATGAGGCTGGGCATTTGGTCAATGCACACTTATTAGACATTCGCGATCCCCAAGGATTTATGGATGGAATGGAAACTTTGGATAAGTCCCAGACCTATTTTGTGTATTGCCGTTCTGGAGCGCGTAGTGCTCAGGCCTGTCAAATTTTTAATCAGCAGGGAATAGCAGATTGCTATAATCTTTTAGGTGGAATTTTAGAATGGGAGGGTGAGATAGAAAATTGATAACTTAGAACCTGGCTTCCCCAAAGCTTACTTTATATGAACGAATCCTTACTCCATTATTTGTGGAGATTTCAAAAATTCTCCAAATCTGATTTACAAACTTTAGATGGGCAATCTTTGGAAATTTTATTTCCAGGACATTTAAATACACTTGCAGGTCCTGATTTTTCACAGGCTAAAATATATTTAGATCAATTGTATTGGGATGGTGCCGTGGAGCTTCATATGAATGCTTCAGACTGGTTTCGGCATGGGCATCAAAATGACAGTGCTTATGACAATGTAATTCTGCACGTGGTTTGGAATTTTGATTACGATGTATGTTATCCCAACGGTACACCCATTCCCACACTAGAGTTGAGTAATTATGTAGCTGCCGAAACCTTGGATAAATACAGCAGCTGTTTTTTAAAAAAGCCACAGTTTATCTCCTGAGAAAAGGAGTTGGGTACATTTTCCACTGCTAAATGGCTGGCCTTTCAAGAGCGTTTATTTGTAGAGCGTATGGAATTGCGAACCCAAGTGATCAATGAACAGTTAGAAAAATCTAAGAACGATTGGGAGGCTGTTTTTTTTTTGTATTGCTGTCCAAGGGTTTTGGACTCAACCTTAATGGGGAGGCATTTTATGCCATGGCAGCATCCATTCCATTTAAACGCCTACTTCAGTTAAGATCAGATCCCTTAGATTTAGAAGCTTTGTTTATGGGACAAGCAGGGCTTTTAGCTCACCCATTAAAAGGGAGCTATCACAAAGAGTTGTTCCAACGTTACATTTATATCAAGTCTAAATACAAACTCTCAATAAACCCTGCAATGAGATTGCACTTTGCCCGATTGCGACCTCCCAACTTTCCGACCATACGTTTGGCTCAATTGGCTCAAGTTTACGCAAAGTCAGCGGCCTTATTTCAAGCTGTAGTCCAGGAGTCGAGCCTGTCAAACTGTTATAAATTATTTGATGTGGAGGCAAGTGGTTATTGGGAAAGGCACTATAATTTTGAGGTGGAAAGCAGGCCCAATCCCAAAAGGCTAAGCAGGGGATTTTTTGAGTTGCTTTTGATTAATACCCTGATTCCTGTCCGCTTTGCCTATGCTAAATACTGTGGCAGTCTCAGCGAAGATTCTCTTTTTGAATGGGCAGCAGCAGTCCCAGCAGAAAACAATCGGATTTTAAGCAAGTTTAGAGCTCTAGAGGTTCCCCAAATCAATGCTGTAGGAACACAATCTCTCTTACACCTCTATAAGAATTATTGTAAATTCAAAAAATGCCTCTCCTGCCAGGTCGGTCACGAAATGATGAAAACAGTTTAAGTCAATTCTGGCTTTTGAAGAAAAAAAGTAACTTTACGATGATGAAAACACCCCAAAACATTAGATTGTTTTTTGAACGCAACGGTTTTGCTGTATCGACCAGGCTTGCAGAGGTTCTTGGGATGAAGGTAAAGAGTGTCCGTTTGTTTTTTATTTATGCTTCTTTTGCAACCTTGGTCGGAGGATTTGTGCTTTATCTCACCCTGGCTTTTTGGATGAAGCTTAAAGATATGGTATATACCAAGAGAAGTTCTGTTTTTGATCTATAAAGCCTCATGCCTTTTTTTAAGTCACCACTCACTCGCGCACTTTCACTGCTTCTTTTTGTTCTGCTTTTTGGAGTCTTTGGCTTTTATTGGATAGAGACAAATTATTCTCTTTTTGACGCTTTGTATATGACGGTAATAACGTTGAGTACAGTGGGTTACGGTGAAGTTGGAAATTTATCTGATCAGGGAAGAACCTTTGCGATACTGTTTATCCTTATAGGATTTTTAATTGTCGCTATTGCCATCCGTTTTATAGTCGAATACCTGATAAGCGGTTGGAGTATAAATGCACTAAAACAAAAAAAAATACAGAAATGATCAATGCTTTAGAAGGACACACCATAGTGTGTGGTTACGGACGTAACGGTAGACAAGCGGTTACCCGATTAAAGAGACATCAACAAGCCTATGTTGTGATTGAACAAAACGAACAGTTGATAACCGACAATGAAAAGGAAATACTATTTCTAAAGGGCGATGCACTAAAAGACGATATTTTGTTGGCAGCGGGGATTAAACGGGCCAAAAATTTGATCAGCGCCTTACCCGAGGATGCGGATAATTTATTTGTGGTTTTGTAAGCAAGGCAACTCAAGCCTGAAATAGATATTGTGAGTCGGGTTTCCGAGGAAAACAATCAATCTAAACTGGCTTTGGCTGGAGCCAATCATGTGATCATGCCAGATAAAATTGGGGGAGACTATATGGCGGCTTTGCTTACCGTCCCCGATTTGATTCACTTTTTGGGTAATTTGGATTGGTGGAAAGACGAAATCAGTCCCAATGTAGAAGAGGTAGATCTCAGCAAAGTACCAGAAAAATATCACAACAAAACTCTAGCAGAGATGGACCTGCGAAAAAGAACGGGCTGTAATGTGATTGGCTATAGAGATGAAAATGGAAAACAGTTTATCAATCCAGACACAAGCCTCTCATTATCAACACAAGGCAAGCTCATTGTTCTTGGAAGCGGTGAGTCTATTAAAAAATTAAACCAAATGTTTCAGTTGGATTAATTTGTTTTTGTATTCCTTTTTAAGATATTGGACGCTTAAACGTGATACTAGCACCATGAATTTATTCCGCACTAAAAAATTTCTTTATTCCCTATTGTTTTTTTGTTTTTCAATCTTCCCTCTTTTTTCTCAAGAAAAGGGATTGGACGAGCGAATCAATGATGCCTTTACTCCAGTAGCTAACTGGTGGGAGGGACTCATTTTACACAACTTTTTTGGCACTGGCATACCGACCATCATTATTTTACTGGTTGGAGGAGCCTTGTTTTTTACCTTTTACTTTGGTTTTGTAAACGTCCGACATTTCAGTACGGCCATTAATACAGTAAGAGGAAAATACGACAGTATCGATCATCACGAAGCTGGAAATCCTGATCTGGCAGTTGAAGGAGATGTAAAAGGAACCATAGCCGATGAAAGTAAAGAAGGAGAGGTAAGTCATTTTCAAGCTCTTGCCACGGCTGTTTCTGGAACAGTGGGAAATGGAAACATCGCTGGAGTGGCTTTGGCCATAGCCGTAGGTGGACCTGGAGCAACCTTTTGGATGATCTTATGTGGTTTACTGGGAATGTCTACAAAATTTGTTGAATGTACCCTTGGAGTCAAATACCGAGATGTAGGAGAAGACGGAACTGTTTATGGCGGACCGATGTACTATTTGACAAAAGGATTGAAAGATAAGGGTTTTACAACCCTGGGAAAGTTGTTGGCTGGAATCTTTGCATTTTTATGTGTAGGGGCTTCTTTTGGAGGTGGAAACGCCGCGCAATCCAATCAAGCGGCCATGCAATTGGTGGATTCTTTTGGAATGACAGGAGGGAATGCACGAACCATCATTGGAGTAATTATGATGATACTCGTTGGGATCATTATAATTGGAGGAATCAAACGGATTGCTTCGGTTACTGAAAAGGTAGTTCCCCTTATGGCTTTAATGTATATCTTGGCGTGTCTGTATATCATTGGTACCAACTTCAGTTTTGTTGATGATGCCTTTGGGATGATTTTTAATCAGGCATTTAATCCACAAGCTGGATTGGGTGGTTTGCTTGGAGTGTTGATTACTGGATTTCGTCGAGCAGCTTTTTCAAATGAGGCTGGAGCAGGTTCTGCATCCATTGCGCATTCAGCAGTCAAAACAAATTACGCTGCTTCCGAAGGATTGGTCGCTTTGTTAGAGCCCTTTATCGATACCGTTGTAATTTGCACGATGACCGCCTTGGTGATCATTATTTTTAACGGAGACAATACTGTATTTGACTATGGTGGAGTAGGAGGCGTGGTTATGATAGACGGGATACCAGCTGAAGGAGCTGGAATTACCGCAGCTGCTTTTTCAAAGTATATTGCATTTTCAGGACCTTTTTTAACCATAGCGGTGGTCTTATTCGCTATTTCAACCATGATCTCGTGGTCGTATTACGGCTTGCAGTCGTGGATGTATATTTTTGGAAAAAGTAAAGTTTCAGAACTTTCTTATAAAGCCTTGTTTTTGATCTTTATCGTTATTGGAGCAGCAGGAGATATGTCTTCCGTTTGGGCTTTTTCAGATGCGATGATCCTCGCATTGGTATTCCCTAACATGGTAGGATTATTATTGCTCTTTCCAAGAGTACGAGAAGAACTCAATTCTTATTTGACTGCTATCAGCGGTATGAAAAAAGAGTAAGATGCGTTCCAAGTTTCCTTTTGTGCTTTCAGAGTCACAAAGAGGAGCATTGTTGATCCTCTTGATGGGAATCGTTTTTTTGTTTGCCATTCGATTTAGTTTTAAGATCGAAGAGGAGACAGCTCTTGACTAGACTGAAACACAATTGTACCAACGAAAACTGGATTCGATCCGTGTAAATCAAGTAGTTTTAGTACAGCCAAAGCCTACTTACAACCCGAATTATCTTTCAGATTACAATGCTTATCGATTGGGAATTCCTGTCAAAGCTTTCGACCGTCTACAGCATTATAGAGCTGCAGGTAACTATGTAAACTCACTCAGTGAGTTTCAGTTGCAAAGCGGTATTTCGGACAGTTTGTTGAAACGACTGGCTCCAGCATTGCGTTTATCTAATTTCCGATCTCAAACCAAAAAGAAAGCAACGATTGTAAAACAGGATTTAAATGCTGTTGATGCCACTGCTTTGGAAATAGTTTCTGGTATTGGTCCAACCCTCTCCAAGCGAATTGTCAACTACAGAACCTACCTTTCTGGCTTTTCAATTCCAGACCAATGTTATGAGGTATATGGATTAGACAGTACAGTAGTCGCTCGTTTATTCGAGCGTTTTGAAATACAATCCTCTCCTAAGATTGAGCGCTTAAATATTGAAACGGCCAGCCTAAATCAATTGGCTAAATTACCCTATTTAACTAGAGAAGATGCACGTAAAATAATAGCTTATAGAACAAAGAATAAGGGTATTTCACTTTTGCTTTTGTCTGAAGTTTTTGTAGATTCCCCAAACAAAATAGAGAGAATAAAACTATATTTGTACTAAAATTGCACTATGATAGACTTTGAATTACACCCAGAAATCAAAACTTTAGAGACTCAGAGAATGGTCTATGAGGCTGCCCGTGATTTTGCTGCTCAATACATCAAGCCCCATGTGATGGATTGGGATGAAGCTCAGTTTTTTCCTAAAGAAATTTTTGAAAAAGCAGGAGCTTTAGGATTTATGGGGATGTTGATTCCTGAAACCTATGGTGGTTCGGGTATGGGTTATCACGAGTATGTGACCCTCATTGAAACACTTTCTGTGGTAGACCCTTCAATTGGCCTTTCTGTTGCTGCTCATAACTCACTTTGTGTCAATCATATTTACACTTTTGGGAATGAAGAACAACGACTGAAGTGGTTGCCTGATTTATGTTCTGGCAAGTGTATTGGAGCATGGGGACTCACAGAACACAATACGGGATCTGATGCTAAAAATATGTCGACTACTGCACGTAAAGAAGGAGATCATTGGGTGTTGAATGGAACAAAAAACTTTATTACTCACGGGATCTCTGGTGACATTGCTGTGGTTATTGCTAGAGATGGCGAAAAACAAGACAACCGCGGGATGACTGCCTTTGTTGTTGAACGAGGAACTCCTGGTTTCAGCGCAGGGAAAAAAGAAAACAAATTGGGAATGCGTGCCTCTGAAACAGCCGAAATGGTTTTTGATCAATGTGTCATTCCAGATGAAAATCGCTTAGGACCTGTTGGAGACGGATTTATCCAATCCATGAAGATCTTAGACGGTGGGCGAATTTCGATTGCTGCGCTCTCCTTAGGAACAGCTAAAGGTGCTTATCGCGCAGCTGTTAGTTATTCTCAAGAACGCAAACAATTTGGAAAACCCATCAGTAGTTTTCAAGGGATTTCATTTAAATTGGCTGAAATGGCCACGGAAATTGAAGCAGCTACCCTATTAACTCAAAAGGCAGCTGAGATGAAGAACCAAAATCTCAACGTGACTCAGCAAGGAGCAATGGCAAAGCTGTTTGCTTCTGAGGTCTGTGTTAAAGTTTCCAGTGAGGCAGTTCAAATACACGGGGGTTATGGATTTACAAAAGACTTTCCCGTAGAGAAATTTTATAGAGACTCCAAGTTGTGTACCATAGGTGAAGGAACCAGTGAGATCCAAAAACTGGTCATCTCTCGTAAAATTTTAGAATAACTTTCAATTAAAACAAAATTTATCACCTTAGAGTGAATTAGTTTTACTTATATTTGCCTCCATTATGAAAGGAGGTGCCAAATTATGTTAATCATACCCATTAAAGACGGAGAAAATATCGACCGAGCGCTAAAGCGTTTTAAGAGAAAATTCGATAAAACTGGAGGCATGCGTCAATTACGTGCTCGTAAGCAGTTCATAAAACCTTCTGTCAGAAACAGACAAAAAATTCAAAAAGCGCAGTACATCCAACAGCTCCGAGACAGCGAGTCGATTTAAGCTTTTTTTACCACATTTTTAACAACGTTATTCCTTGAATTTCTTAAATTTATTGAATAGCGTTTTTTTATGCCCATAAAACCGTTTTTAGACTATTTATTGCTGGAGAAAAACTACTCCCTCCATACACATAAAGCCTATCAGGCAAACTTAGAGTCGTTTCAGAATTTTATCCAAGATTCACAGCCAGAGACTGAGGGAATTGAAAATGTGAGCTATAGCGAAATCCGCTCCTGGATCGCGGATCTCATCCAACAGGGAAACAGTACACGAACAGTCAATCGAAAATTGTCAGTACTGCGATCCTTTTACAAGTTTTTAGTCCGTAACGGTGTTATAGAGGTTTCTCCTTTAAAAGAGCACAAAGCCTTAAAAATGGCTGCAAAAGTGCCCCTTCCCTTTTCTGAAGAGGAAGTTAAAGAAGTTTTAGAAGGCGACTCTTATCCTGACAATTATTTAGGAGTATTGCAAAAAACCCTTTTAAACCTATTTTATTACACTGGAATCCGTAGAAGTGAACTCATCGATTTAAAACGAACTCATGTCGATTTGGACAACCGAACGATGAAAGTCCTTGGGAAGCGAAATAAAGAGCGCTTGGTTCCTCTTTTACCTGCTATGAGCAAGCAGCTTACCGAACTGGTAAAAAGACAAGAAGAAGAACAAATCATTGGTGAGAGTGGGCGATTTTTCATCTCACCTAAGGGTAAAAAACTGACAGAGGCATTTGTATATGAGACAGTAAAAAAGTATTTTAGTGAAGTAACGACTAAAATTAAAAAAAGCCCTCACGTCTTGCGTCATAGTTTTGCGAGCCACCTACTGGATCAGGGTGCGGGGATTAATGCGATTAAGGAATTATTGGGTCATAGTAGTGTTGCGGCTACACAGCACTACACTCACAGCAGTATGTCGACAATTAAATCGGTGTACAAGAAAGCCCATCCCAGAGAACGAAAATGAAAACTAACCTTTAAAAATTGAAATTATGATAACCACTCATTTTAGAGCTGTAAATTATACAGCAGACGCCAAACTCAAAGAATTTGCCAAACAGCGTATTGAAAAGCTATCTTTATTTTACAATCCAATTATAGAGGTTTTTGTTTTTACCAAAGTAGAAAACAATTCAGATGGAATCAACAAATGGGCAGAATTGAAAATTGCCATCCCTGGAGACGATATTATAGTGAAGAAACAATGCCGCACTTTTGAAGAGGCAATCCATACCGCTGCGCAAACTGCGGAGCGAATTCTCAAGCGCAGAAAAGAAAAAATCAGAGCCTAGCTACAATTTTTAATTTTTTCTTTTGAAACCATAAAAAATAGCATTTAATTTGCAGTCGATTTTGGGCAACCGAAGTTTAAAAGCCGATGTAGCTCAGCTGGCTAGAGCAGCTGATTTGTAATCAGCAGGTCGTGGGTTCGAGTCCCTCCATCGGCTCTTTGTAAATAAACAACCGCTTGTTTTATTTGCAAAAAAATTCTTAGAGTAAACTGGGAAACGATCAATGAAAATTGGGGAGATACTCAAGCGGCCAACGAGGACAGACTGTAAATCTGTTGTTTTTTAACTTCGCAGGTTCGAATCCTGCTCTCCCCACTCTAATTCTCAAGTATAAAACCAAAAGTTTTTTATATTTGTGATGAAGTACCAACACCGAAAATACCTCTTTTCGGTACAACGCGAGAGTAGCTCAGTTGGTAGAGCGTCAGCCTTCCAAGCTGAATGTCGCCGGTTCGAACCCGGTCTCTCGCTCTCTTTTTTTTCGCCGATGTAGCTCAGGGGTAGAGCGTTTCCTTGGTAAGGAAGAGGTCACGAGTTCAAATCTCGTCATTGGCTCCCCTTAGTAGCAAGGCTTTCCATCGGTTAGCCTTTTTCTTTTGTATTTAATCACGGAACTTTAGGGGAACTTTTACAGTTTCTAATGCTTTTTTTTGTGTCTGCTAATCTGGTAGGTGTCCCTTTATAGTCCTAATTGTGGAAAACAAAAATTTCCAAAAAAACAAAAAAAATATACACTTGCGTTATATAGTTAAGTTCATTCAAAGATGAATGCAATGAGGGAATAAAATCCGCATTGTCCTTTTTGTATCTATTCTTGAATAATAAACTAGTTAAATAACAGAATATGAGACTATTAACAACAAGTAAAAATTTTGAAAGCTACTCTAATGCACTAGCGATGATGTATAACTGGAACTATACTACAGTAGTTAGAACTCATTATCCTATGAAGCCACATATAGCAGATAAAAAAATAGAGCAGCTAGTTATGACAGGATGTGTATCAAATATTTTCTTCACTATTGAGCCAGATAGAGATATT
Organism: uncultured Bacteroidota bacterium; assembly: GCA_902546725.1. Taxonomy (GTDB): domain Bacteria; phylum Bacteroidota; class Bacteroidia; order Flavobacteriales; family Flavobacteriaceae; genus MS024-2A. The sequence goes on from CACCLB010000001.1 coordinate 211,957, forward strand.
AAATATGCTTACACTTCTGCTTTTTCTGCAAATAAATTGCATCTTCTTATGGATGTTAAGGGTGGTTATAGTTGACAGTAACGTGTTTAGAAAAAAAATTGCAAATGTTATGGGGTTAAATCGTAAAGCAGTACTTAATATAGAGCCTATCAGAGGAGAAAAGAATATTTCTAGATATGTTACCAAGCATATTACACTGCCAGGTTCTCATCACAACTATTTTGTTACACAATGAAAATTGATATATGGATGAATTAATAAAGTTAAAAGTTAGCAAAGAGGATAAGAAGCTAATCAAAGATGAAGCTACTAGGAATAGACTCTCAGTTTCAGCCTATGTAAGAACTCAGTTACTAAAAAAAATAATTGATGAAGAAGTTGCAAATTAACATAAGAGATAACATTACTGAAATCCTTTTAAAGGATGCCCATTCTAAGAACTTAACTCTAAGTCAATATGTATTGTTAGTTATAAATATTAGAGCAAGTGAGCTTTCTAAAAAATAAAGTACAAGAATTTATTTGTTAAGACAATATGTAGTGCTAAGGAATTTCTGTATTAGTTTTTCTTCGATTGAAGTTGGTTCAAAGCCTTTACTTATATACTTTTCATAATCTAATTGCAGGGGCTTCCCAGCTTCTATATAAGACTTAGAATAGTTGCAATTGCCAGAGCATTTACAAGGAAGACTATCAGCATAAAGGGGAATATTGAATAGCATACTCTAAATTATAAAATACTATGGGAAGAACATCAGGAACACCAAATAAAATAACGACAGAGGTCAGAGGCAAGCTAGAAAGCCTAATAGAGGGCTTGGTGGATTCAATCTACAATGAAGAGCTAACACCCAACCAGCGTATTAAGATGTTGCAAATCGCATTACAATACACTTTGCCAAGACTACAAGCTATGGTAGTTAAGAATGATACTGATCAAGAGGTAAAACAAATAGAGGTTGAGATCATAAATTCTTTTGAAAATTAGAAGTCTCTGAACTTAATGAAGAGGATATGCCGAAGATATAAAGCCCCCATAAGGAAGCTTAGTTATTTGTAATTAGTTTTTTATGGTGGACAAGTTCCCCATACAGGCTTATTGCCTGACGTCAATGCTGAAACGACTTTAAAATTTAATTTCTTTATACTTTGTTCTCCAGTTTTACAACTTAATAATAAGAATATAAACAATGATGAAAGTAACTTTTTCATTTCTAAAAATCACATTTCTCAAATAAGATAGTAATTTAGTTCAAAACAATTTCAAAGAAATGAGGGCAGTAATTTGTCTTGTAGTAGTTTTTTTTGTCGGCTGCACGAAAGAACTTGAAAATCAAGTTGAAGAATTAAAGCAAGCAAATATTATTCTTTTAGAGCAATTGAATAATTTAATTGCGGATATGGATGCCTACGAAGCTCAAATTGCAGTTCTTGAGTATCAACTTAATAATCCAAATGTAAGTTTTGATAGCCCTTATGTAGGATGTTGGATATCTACTGAATCTTTATTTGAGTCTGAGATACAAATTTTACCAAATGGCGTAGGCACTTTAGACTTTGGAACATCGGTTTACCAAGTTTTTAGTTGGGGAGTATATGACGGTAAGACAATTCTTCATTTTGGTGATATATCTTGGTGCTCTTGTTTTGGAGTAACTGAACAGGGATTTTTATTTGGCGAAATGTTTGAGGAAAATCAGGAATTACCTGTTCAAATAAATCCTGAAACATTCTCAATCATAGATTTTGATGACAGACTAATAAATTATACGAAGTGTAAGATTCTTTAATGAATTAAGTTAATAACAACCCTCTTTAAATGTTAGTTTGACCTATTTAAGAGGATTAGAAATCCCTGAACTTACTGAAGATGATATGCCTATGATTTAATCAAACCCATAACCTCAACTAATAAAACATTCATTTTTGGATGAAAGCTAACTCCATCACATTACAAACTTCCCCCAAACAACTACCCCCTAAAACCACTACATTGAAATCTTAGCTTAAGACAACGACATCAATGGATTAGAAGGGATTTAGATTGTATCCATTGGTGTGAATTATAAAGTGTAACAGGTTTACAAAAGTGACAGTAGACTTTATTGAGCTTTAATTTTATCGTTAAAAAACCAAGCAAAAAATATTGCCATTATTGAACAGGGGATAAATAAGATAACTTCCTTATTAAAAATATTCTTGAAATGTTCAAAACAACATTCAACAATAGCTTTAGCCCATCCCATTTTATAGGTGTTGTCTACACTACAATTTTTTATGACATTAAACCAGTTTTTAATTCTAGTTTCCAAATTGAATAATTAAGAATCACAATTTACAATATTTGTAAAATTTCTATCTTGTAAAAAACAATCAAACAAATGAAAAAGCTACTTCTTGTTTTACTGTTTATTTCGTCAACCGTGTCTTGTTCTAAAGATGAAGAAACTCTAACTACAACAACAGAGCCCAAATATCCTATTTATTTGGACGTAAATGGTATTACAATAAAAGCATATGATTTTGCTTTAGTTGGGAATGAATATGAACTTAATGGAGTAAGCTATACTGTTGTCGATGATTCAACTATTGATGCTCAAATAGCAAACGCTAATGTTAACCTATGTACAACATTTGTAAATAATATGAGCGAACTATTTAAAGATAATTCATCGTTTAACTCTGACATTAATTTTTGGGATACTTCAAATGTTACTACAATGAATAGTATATTTGAAAATGCAACAGCATTTAATCAAGATATTGGTAATTGGGATACTTCAAGTGTGACTGATATGTCAAGTATGTTTTATGAAGCATCATCATTCAATCAAGATATTGGTAACTGGAATACTTCAAGTGTGACTGATATGGTTGGTATGTTTTATGAAGCATCATCATTCAATCAAGACATAGGCAGTTGGGATACTTCTAAAGTGACTAGTATGGAACGAATGTTTTGGGCTGCTGACGCATTCAATCAAGACCTTTCAGGCTGGTGTGTTACCAATATTTCCTCTGAACCAGCTGGGTTTGCAACTTCTTCTACCCTACCAAACTTTATCAAACCTGTCTGGGGGACTTGTCCTTAAACCCCAGTCATATCATCTTCTGTAAGTTCTGGGATTTGTGATTCTATAAAAACAAGATTAGTTTTGATTAGATCACACAAATAATTACATCGTTTTCTAATCTTTTTTAAACTCAATATTTTGAATAGTCGTTATTATAAATTATATTAGGGTGGTTATAAATATACCCTAACAAAACTATAAACTAATTCAGTTGTGAGAAAAATAGGACCTTTATTTTTTTTTCTTTATTCCTTATCTAGTTTTTCTCAGATTGGTGAAAATATTATTTTGGAGGAAGTTGTTAATGTTGCAGCATCTGTACCAAAAATTGAAATTGATAACTTGACTTATTCTATGAAGGATAGAGACAAAGTTATTACTCGATTATTAAGATCAAAGTTCTGGACTAAGTCATTTAAATTTGCAATAAATCTAGAAGATTATGATACCGGAAGGCAATATACTTACGAAAATGAAGGAGGTGTAAGAATATTTATAAATGATGAAGAGCTAACTGAAAGACATTTATTTAAAACATATAAAACAATCCAGAATGTTCTTGATAACTCAGAAAGGATTCAAATTATATCTAAGAGTGAAAGTCAAACAAAAATCAAAGTACTTACTGCCGAAAATAATTCAGGTCAAGTCATATATAAATCAAATACCGAAGAGAAGCCCGTAACTGTAATTTATATCAAATCAAATCTACCACTTACTACTAGATACAACGGATCAAGTAAGTCCAGAAAAATAAAAACACTCGCAGATTTTGAACTAATTAGTCAAGAAGAAAAACTTTCCATAAGGGGGAATACGGTATTGAATGAGTCGACGAAAAAAATAAAATTAGATAACGTTGAGGTTGTTCAAGATATTAAGGAGGATGGAATCGTTTATTCACCTAAATTAATAAATGGTAAAATTGTATTTAAAAAAAACAATGACCTTACAAGATTGTATAAAAAGAAAGAATTATATAAAAAACAGGGGCTCAATGAATGGGGTATTGATATCAATGCAAATACTTGGGCAGTAGCATTGAGAAAACACCTTAGGGGGAAACAAACAGGTATTACATCAGATGGTTTACCTTTGCTTTTTGGAGCTATAACACTTGGAGATACTCAGCCTGGACCTCTTTGGGTAATTGATGGAGTCCGTATGGGAAGACCTCCAGGATCTATTAGGTCACTGGCAACTCAAATACGAGAAGTAAATGTTTTGAAATTTGCCAAAGCTACAAAATACGGTTCTCAAGGAACGGTAGGTGTAATAGAAATAAACACAGTTTTAAGCTCTAAAAATATTGGTAGTTATGATAGAAGCTTTGAGGTAAAAGGCAAAAGGAATATCGAACTTATGAAGGAATTTAATGTATATGAAGAACGGTTTATGTCTGAAAAAGATAATCTTGAAGATAAAAGAAAGATTTTAATTGAACTTAACGAATTTGAAAGGGTAGATTCAATTCAAAAATTATTAGATCTTTTACTTTTTAAGAGTTACTTGTTTACAGCTAACTTTGCAATTAACAATTCTGATCAAGAGATAGCTCCGTATCTAGCTATAAAAAAAATTCCTGACGCTAGGATAGAAATCCTAGAATCAATAGAAAAAGAATTATCAGATGAGGTGAAAAAGACTCGTTATGGAAAGTCATTTCAAAAGCTTTTAAACCAAAGAAGATCCAGTGAATGAACGGTTAATTAAAAGTTAAAAGAATCATTTACCATTCTTTTGATAAAATTCAAATTTCGTTAACTTAAATAATGTATTCTATCTATAAAATACTTAAAAATTACCTTGACCTTATGAAGAGGATATGCCTATGATTTAATTAAACCACTTAACTCAATTAAATCAATATTCATTTTACGTAAAATTAGTTACATCGTTGTGCAACTATTTTTATTCAATTCTAATTTTACTGAAGGAAGAATTTCTTGATCCCTATTCTTTTCCAATATGTTGACGTTGGATCATACAGTCTGTGACATACTGAATGCAAAAATTCACATTTTGGGGATCAAATGAATGTATCCAACCTTCTTGATTTTGTCTATATCTAGTCATTCTAAACAAGGAAATGGAATACTGTTCTTCTTTCATTTCTCTTGATATCCCATAAACTCCTACAGAGATATTCAATTCAATTTTTACGATTTGGAGTTTACAAACCAAAGGTATAAATAATTTAACAAACAAACATATATGTTGGGCTATTTTTTTGACAAGAATGATACTTTGACAAAAAATATTAAATGATATTTCTGGATAATAAGAGGTATATTAAGAAGCTTGGTAAAAGAATCCGCTCAATTAGGAAGGCACACAAGATGACTCAACTTGATTTAGCCACAAAGTCTGGAATGGAAGAAAATGCCGTCCAGCGAATAGAAACTGGAAGAACCAACCCCACCTTTAAAACACTTTTAAAAATCATTGGAGCTTTAGATATGGTAATCAAAGATTTTTTCAGTGAAGGTTTTGAGTGAATAATGACGGTCTTAAAAAACAAACTTAGATTTGATTTTCTTACTACTAACGAAAAGGATTTACTTAATTTTTTCATCAGTAAGAGTTACAACCCAAGCTTATCAGCTAGTCGAGATAAATTTATCAATATCTTATTTTTTCATCCTTTTTTTAAATACTTGTTCGATTTTAAGACCAAATTTTAAATAAATCATAGATCTAAAAAATTATTGAAAAGTATCGTATAAAAACTTTTTTTGAGTCTCTAATTTTAAGGTAAATAAAAAGTAAAACCATGAAAAAATTAAACAGAAGAGAGGCTTTGAGATTAGGAGGTTTACTAGGAGTTGGAACCTTTACCAATATTGAAACACTATGGAGTTCAAATGCTCACGCAGCTCAGCTCAGCAAGAAAAAATTTATTTTCGAAAGCAATACGATTAGTGAATTCGCTCCGCCTGCTATGCCAAAACTAAGTAGTTTGAAAGCAAGGCTGCACTGGAATGAAAACCCGTTCGGTCCAAGTCCATTGGCAGTCGATTCATTTGTCAACTATGCTAAGGATGCAAATTATTATTCATGGGATATTTTAAAAGATTTTATAGGGAAAGTAGCCGAAAAAGAACATGTTGAAAAAAATCAAATTTTAACGGGACCTGGTTCCTCAGACCTTTTAGAAAAAACAGCAATAGCACTTTTCGAAGGAGAAAAAGGAAATATAGTAACGGCTGATCCTTGCTACATGTCATTGGTGAATGTTGCTTCAACTCTTGGAGCTAGTTGGAAGTCAGTTAAATTAAACGATGAATTTGAACATGACTTAGAAGGTATGCGTGCTGCTATTGATTCAGAGACAAAACTGGTGTACATCACGAATCCAAACAACCCAACAGCAACCGTAACAAACGCAAAACTTCTTCTAGATTTCTGTGCTGAAGTTTCAGAAAAAGTACCAGTTTTCATTGACGAGGCCTACTTAGAACTGACCGATGCAGGTCTGTCAAATTCTATGGCTCAACTAGTGTCTCAAGGGAAAGATATCATCGTAACTAGAACCTTTTCTAAAATTCACGGAATGGCCGGTATGCGATTAGGGTATATGTTGGCTCTACCTCAGCGTATCAGTCAAATAAATAAAATCACTAGAGGGGGTATGGGTATCAGTGGCCCTACTATTCACGCTGCAATGGCTAGTTTAGACGATACTGATTTTTTGAAATCTTGCAAGATGAAAATTGCAGCAAACAGAGACTTTACCATTAAAAACTTAATCTCTAGAGGTTTTGAACCCCTTCCGACGAGTACTAACTTTCTGATATTTGAGTTAGCTCATAAAATTGACCCAAACAAGTTCTTGTCTGAGATTTATTCGAAAAAAGTAACAGTTAAAGTTTTTAATTTCTGGGAAAAAAATTGGTGTCGTGTTTCAATCGGAACAAGGGAGAGCATGGAAATATTCTTTGAGGCTTTTGACGAAATCTTAGCTTAAAAGACTTGTATGTCAACGATTTATACAAAGATAGCTGTTTTTTTTCTGCTTATTTTTTTAGGAATTATTCTTAAAAAGAAATTCAACGGTAAGCCTGAAAAATTAGGTATTAAGAGGTTTATTCTCAACGTGTCACTTCCCGCCACAATTTTGATTTCATTCATCAGTTTTGAAATTGACATAGATTATATTTACTTGCCACTAGCAGGGATAGGTTTGAATCTTTTTGTTTTCTTATTAAGTCCTCTAATACTTAAGCTGACTAAACTTAACCAAAACCCTAAAAAGGCTAGGACATTAACCATGTTATTGTCTTCTTTTGCGCCAGGAATTTCTTGCTTCCCTATCGTAGAGGAATTTCTTGGGAGTGAATACCTTATCAAAGCCTCACTAATCGATTTTGGAAATAAACTTTTCGTGCTTATTTTTTTACTTGGATTTTCATTTCAAATTCACTATTTGACTCAAGACATTAAGGACAAAAAAAATAAAATTTCACCAAAGACAATTTTAAAAAGTGTTTTTACAGAGCCCATTAATCTCGTTTTATTAATTTCTTTTGGCATACTTTTTTTAGGATATACGATTGATCAAATTCCCATGGTTTTTATTGAATTTGTAACAAGAATGAAGGAAACCTTAACGCCTTTAGTTTTAATTTTTATTGGACTTTCTATCATTTTTGCCAAAGAAGCTTTGAAGGAAATCATACCGGTTTTGTTTATCAGAGCAGGGATTTGTTTGTTTTTTACCATTAGTGCGGTGAATTTTTTTGGAATGAGTTCGGGGGATGACATCCTCTTTTATTTGTCTTTATCACTTAGTTCAGTTAGTTTTTGGCCTTTTGCCCACATGACGTTAATTGATGAGGTTGAGAAGGACGCAAAAATTAAAAACAGGACCTTTGATATCGGTTTTGGGTTAAATTTTTTGGCGTACTCTCTTCCCTTTTCCACGATTTTAATTTTGTCTCTTATTTCACAAAGAGGAAACGTGCTCAACCCAACTTCAATCTATACGCTTTCTCTCATCTTAACTGTATTAGGGATGATTATGTTGGCAGTGAATACCCAAATTGAGAAATATAAAAAATTAAATCCAAGCACTCCGAAAAAATGGAGTCTTACCTATTTTTTTCAAAGCTTGCTTTAGATTAAAAGAAAAAGAAAAAGTGGTTTTTACAACACTGGCTATTCTTCAAAATTGAATTGAGGGATAGATCAGTGTTTTGATTAATATTTTTTTGTAAAAACTTTAATTCCTCATTTTATACTCTTGAATTAATTTGGATATTCTTTGAGTTACATGGAAGGTTATGTCTTTGTAAAACCGTATTCTTTAGGGAAGAAAATACCCGCTGTGAATTCAAACATGATTTTTAAATCAAGGTCAACAATAATTGCTTTTGAAAAAAAGTTAGTATCATAAAACACTGCTGAGCTTTACAAATACATCAGTAGAATTTCTTGTCTTATTTTAAGACCTAATATTGATTTATTCTGATTTTGGGTCAAACTGATAAACCCCTCTTTTTTTATTTGAATTAATCTGGTGAAGTTTTGATATCATCATGGAATTCATTTGTCTGAACTGATGGTTGCTTAAAATAATATAGAAAGGAGTTTGAGCATTTAAAGCAGTTTGTAAGTCTGCAAGTCCAATCAGTTTGATTTTCCCTCGGGTATAAAATTGACTGGAATAACTTTTTGTATCTAGAGCATAGATTGTTTTGGTTTGGTCTAGAGGGCTAATTAAAAATTTATCTGTTGTGTGGCTGTACCATGGTTTTGCCATTCCGCTAAGGTGGACAAAGAATAAGAGTAGGGGTAGGCCAATGGCTGTTCCAGCATACAATTTTTTGTTTTTGATGGTTGCCCAATAATGACTAATCAAGAGAGCTACCGGAATACAGCTGGGTAAGATATAAGGGTGGATTAGGCTTTTGGAAGAAGTAAAAAACAAAGGTGTCCATGCGCTCCAAAGCAATAAAAATAATAACCAAGGGTCTTGAATTAAGGACTTCCATTTTCTGACCATCAAATGGATAAGTGCAAGAGTCCAAGGAAGTAAAAAAACGATCAAAAAGACCCATACCATTCCTAAAGGTTGCTGTTTTGGGAAACCGTATTTGTCTCCTCTCCATTCGGAATTAAAATAGCGTTCAAAATGCTCCCCTACAATGAAGTAATCAATAAATCCAGGGGTACGCAATTCAGCCGAAATATACCAAGGTAAACTGACTGCCACGAGGAGTAAAACCCCACTAATCCATGGGAGTTGTGCCCAAGCTTTTTTTATATTGTTTGTGAATAAAGCCCATACGAAAATTGGAGGGAGGGTCAGGATCACGATTATGGGTCCTTTGGCAAGGAGTCCAATTCCAATTCCCATAAAGAAAAGATAGCCCCAAAAGGCTTTTGCATTTTTGCGAAGTGCTTCCCAGAAGCCAAACATGGTAAGGGCGATACTTACGCATAAAAAAGTATCGGTAGAGACCACTCCAGCGTGAAGATAAAACTCTGGAATTGTGAGTAAGATAATTCCAGGGAGATATACTGATTGTGTATATTCACTTCTGTATTTTCCAATTAAAATGGCCAAGACAACCATAACAATAAGGTAGGGAAGTCGGACAAACAACTCAGCAGAACCAAAGAAAGATTGGAATAGGGCAGAAGCCCAAGTAGCTAGTGGAGGTTTTGCCCAAAAAGGAAGGCCGTAGTCTATCTGGGGGGTAATCCAATTGCCTGTCTCGCTCATCAGCCTTGCAATTTCACCATAGCGCGCCTCAGTTTTATCCATCAGCGGAAGCGCTCCGTTAAAATACATCCGAATGGCAACCAATATCCAAAATGCCAGTGCAAAACGAATCCTGTAAAAATGTCGTTTGAATTTTTGGATCATCGATAAGTACGTTTAATTTTCAACAAGTCCATCCACATTTTAAAACCATAAGTCCATGCGATTTTTGAATCCCCTTGATCTTTCCAGTTTTGTAGGGGTATCTCCGAACTCATGCGCTTAAAATCTGAGGTACCGTAATGATTTTTCAAACGGAAAAAAATCTCCACATCAAAAAGCCAGGGCGAAATAAAAGGATTGCCAAATGCAATTCTAGCATTTTCCGCACTAAAAACCTTACAGCCACATTGGGTATCATATACTGCTAACTGGAGCACATTTGAGATTGCGGTAGCAATCATTCTTCCGATTATAAATCGAAACAATTTACGTTCAATCCTGTTGTCTATTTTTTTGATTCTTGAGCCAAAAACGAATTGTTTAGAAGGAGAAATTTTTTTAGCCAAAAGCGTGCATTCTTCTAAAGAAGTTGAGAGGTCAGCATCCAAGAAAGCATAAGCATCATGGCTTTTATGGTCTAACGATACTAGCATTCCTTCCCGAACGGCATTGCCTTTTCCATGATTTTGAGTAAGATTTAAAATCTGTACTTGTTTGGGATGCTCCGTTTTAAAAGCATCTAAAATTGCAGCTGTAGTGTCTGAGGATCCGTCATTTACAAAACAAAGATTCACCTTAGGAAAGTGAGTAAGAAAGATTCTGTAGTCTTTCAACGGAATTCTTTTGGCTTCATTATAGCAAGGAATAACGATGTTTAAATTCATAAAAGATACTCAGATTCTCAAATCTAATTTTTGATTGAAAAATTTACATATAAAGAAACAAAAATTCAGCATATTCTAATTTAAATATAAGGGTGCTCCACTGGTGTAATAGAAAAAAATAATAAGCTGAAATTGAAATAGATAGCCTAAATATTGAGCTCCGTTTATTGTGTGGACACAAATTAGATTAAAAATTATTGAATTTAATTCAAAAAAAATATGTAAAAGGAATAGCGGAATAAAAAAAAATAATAAATTTGCACTCCTAAAAATAACAATGAAACAACTATAATTATGGCTAAAGAAACATTTGACCGGTCGAAACCCCACTTAAACATTGGAACAATTGGTCACGTAGATCACGGTAAAACGACTCTTACTGCTGCAATCACAAAAGTATTAGCAGACGCAGGATTCTCTGAAGCTAGAAGCTTCGATCAAATCGATAACGCACCTGAAGAGAAAGAAAGAGGTATTACTATAAACACTTCTCACGTAGAATATCAAACATCGAATCGTCATTACGCTCACGTTGACTGTCCAGGTCACGCCGATTATGTAAAGAACATGGTAACTGGAGCTGCTCAAATGGACGGCGCTATACTTGTTGTTGCAGCTACTGATGGTCCTATGCCACAGACAAGAGAACACATCTTATTGGGTCGCCAGGTTGGTGTGCCACGTATTGTTGTTTTCTTGAACAAAGCAGACATGGTAGACGATGAAGAATTACTTGAATTAGTTGAAATGGAAGTAAGAGAATTACTTTCTTTTTATGACTATGACGGAGACAACACTCCTGTAATTCTAGGTTCGGCCCTCGGAGCACTCAATGGAGAGCAAAAATGGGTTGATACTGTATTAAAGTTAATGGAAGAAGTTGACACATGGATTGAATTGCCAAAACGTGATGTTGACAAAGATTTCTTAATGCCTGTTGAGGATGTATTCTCAATTACAGGTCGTGGTACTGTTGCAACTGGTCGAATTGAGACTGGTGTTGCAAATACTGGAGATGAAATTGACATCATCGGTATGGGTGCTGAAAAGATGAAATCAACTATTACTGGAGTAGAGATGTTCCGTAAAATATTAGATAGAGGTGAAGCTGGAGACAACGTAGGAATCCTTTTAAGAGGTATCGAAAAAACAGATATCAAAAGAGGAATGGTACTTTGTAAAACAGGATCTGTAACTCCTCACGCTAAATTCAAAGCGGAAGTTTATATCTTGAAAAAAGAAGAAGGTGGACGTCACACTCCATTCCACAACAATTACAGACCACAGTTTTATGTTAGAACTACGGACGTAACTGGAAATATTTCTCTTCCTGATGAAGTAGAAATGGTTATGCCAGGTGATAACTTGACGATCAATGTTGACTTGATTTCTCCAGTTGCTTTGAGCACAGGACTTCGTTTCGCGATACGCGAAGGAGGAAGAACTGTTGGAGCAGGTCAGGTAACAGAGATCCTAGACTAGTTAAGATGTTTTTAAAATGGCCTGAAGGTGTCCGTCATAAGGCGGATACCTTTTGTGCCAAATAAAAACGGGTTTAGCTCAGTTGGTAGAGCACTGGTCTCCAAAACCAGGTGTCGGGAGTTCGAGCCTCTCAACCCGTGCAAAAAAGAAAAGTAAAACATGATTACATACATTAAAGATTCCTTCGAAGAACTTAAGAACAACGTTTCTTGGACTGAGCGCTCAGAACTTCAACGTTTGGTTGTAATTGTGTTGGTGTTTTCTGTCTTATTTTCTCTAGCCATTTGGGGTGCCGATACCGTTTTGTCACGGGTGATACAGTTTTACTTTAATTTGATCGGATAAGAATGGCAACTACAGTAAACGATAAAAAGTGGTATGTTGTTCGTGCAGTAAGCGGACAAGAAGCAAAAATTAAAGACTACATCATGTCTGAGGTTAGCCGTTTCGGTTACGACCATCTGGTCGAAGACATTCTTGTACCTACTGAAAAAGTGATTCAAATCCGTAACGGTAAAAAAATCAATAAAGAACGCGTTTATTTCCCCGGTTACATCATGCTCAAGGCCAATTTGATTGGAGAGCTTCCTCATATCATCAAATCGGTGACCAATGTCATTGGTTTTTTAGGAGAAACAAAAGGGGGTGACCCTGTGCCTTTAAGAGAGGCTGAAGTTAATCGTATGCTCGGTAAAGTTGATGAACTAGCACTGACAGCCGAACACGTTGCCATTCCATTTAATGTGGGTGAAAGTGTCAAGGTCATCGACGGTCCATTTAATGGATTTACTGGAGTGATAGAAAAAGTAAATGAAGAAAAGCGTAAGCTCGAAGTAATGGTAAAAATCTTTGGAAGAAAGACTCCTTTAGAATTGAGTTATATGCAAGTTGAAAAGTTATAAATGTTACACTAATAAATAAGGAATTTGTGTCATGCTTCCACTAACACATTCCTAAATTAAATGAAACAATGGCAAAAGAAGTAAGTAAAGTTTTAAAACTACAAGTTCGGGGAGGTGCTGCAAATCCGTCGCCACCGGTTGGACCCGCGCTCGGTGCCGCAGGAGTCAATATCATGGAATTTTGCAAACAGTTTAATGCAAGAACCCAAGATAAGCCTGGTAAAGTATTACCAGTTTCGATTACTGTATATAAGGACAAATCGTTTGAGTTTGTCATTAAAACACCGCCAGCGGCCGTTCAACTAATGGAAGCAGCCAAAGCTAAAAAAGGTTCTGGAGAACCCAACCGAACAAAAGTGGCAACAGTCACTTGGGATCAGGTAAAGCTCATCGCTGAGGACAAAATGCCTGACCTGAATGCATTTACCATAGAGTCTGCTATGAAAATGGTAGCCGGCACTGCACGTTCAATGGGATTCAAAATTTCTGGACAAGCACCTTTTTAATTTATTAAAACCAAGCAATGGCGAGATTAACAAAAAAACAAAAAGAAGCTGGGGCTAAAGTAGATGCGAATACGATCTACACCCTTAAAGAAGCTTCTGAATTGGTAAAAGAAATTACCAATACTAAATTTGATGCAAGTATTGATTTGGCAATACGATTGGGAGTAGATCCTAAAAAAGCTAATCAAATGGTTCGTGGAGTAGTAACTCTACCTCATGGAACAGGAAAAGAAGTTCGCGTTTTAGCTCTAGTAACACCTGACAAAGAAGCCGATGCCAAAGAAGCAGGAGCAGACTTTGTTGGTCTAGATGAATACCTTCAGAAAATCAAAGACGGTTGGACTGATGTGGACGTGATTGTAACCATGCCAAGTGTCATGGGAAAACTAGGTCCTTTGGGACGTGTGTTAGGTCCTCGTGGCTTAATGCCCAATCCTAAAACAGGTACTGTAACTATGGATATCAAAAAAGCTGTATCCGATGTCAAAGGGGGTAAGATTGATTTTAAGGTTGACAAATCTGGAATCGTTCACGCCGCAATTGGTAAAGCTTCTTTTACTCCAGAAAAGATATACGAAAACGCAGATGAGCTATTAAAGACCATCATGAAACTCAAACCCACAACGACTAAGGGGATTTATGTCAAAAGCGTTTTTATGTCAAGTACGATGAGTCCTAGTATCTCTATAGATGCCAAACTGGGTTAATGCACAAAATTTATTCAAATGACTAGAGAAGAAAAAAGCGACGCAATAGAAAACCTTAAAGAGGCTTTAGCAGGGGTTAAGAACCTTTATTTAGCTGATATTGCAGGATTGGATGCTGCTCAAACTAGTGCGTTACGCCGCGCTTGTTTTAAAGAGAACATTCAACTGCAAGTGGTTAAGAATACCTTACTCGCCAAAGCTATGGAAGCTTCCGACCAGGACTTTGGAAAGTTGACGGAGATCCTGAAAGGGAATACTTCCTTGATGTTTTCTGAATCAGGAAACGCACCTGCAAAGGTGATCAAGAACTTTAGAAAAAAGTCTGATAAGCCAATTTTAAAAGGAGCCTTCATTGAAGAAGCCGTTTATATAGGTGATGATCAGATCGACGCTCTTGTAGCGATCAAGTCTAAAGAAGAATTGGTTGGAGAGATCATTACATTGTTACAATCACCAGCTAAAAACGTGGTTTCAGCGCTTCAGTCGGGAGGCGGGAAACTTTCTGGAATACTAAAAACGCTTTCAGAACGCGAATCCTGACCCAAAATAAGTACGCACTCGAATACACATATTAAAAAACAAACAGAAAAATTAATAACATGGCAGATTTAAAAGATTTCGCAGAACAATTAGTCAACTTGACAGTAAAAGAAGTTAGTGAGTTGGCTGATATTTTAAAAGATGAGTACGGTATAGAGCCTGCAGCTGCAGCTGCAGTTGCTGTTGCTGGACCCGCAGGTGGCGGAGCTGATGCAGCTGAGGAAAAGTCAGAATTTGACGTAATCCTTAAAGCAGCAGGAGGTTCTAAACTTGCCGTTGTAAAATTAGTAAAAGAGTTAACAGGTCTTGGGCTTAAAGAAGCTAAAGAACTCGTTGACAACGCACCTAGTCCTTTGAAGGAAGGAATCGCTAAAGATGAAGCAGAAGCGCTTCAAAAATCTCTAGAAGAAGCTGGTGCCGAGGTTGAGCTTAAGTAGTCTCAATCCATACCATTAAAGGCATAGGCTTTTGGATTTTTCCAAAGGCCTATACCCTTTTATAGACCTTACCGCCCCCTATAGTAGTTATGACCATTAAAAAATAGTTAGATGCCAAGTTCAAAGAGTCAAAGAGTCAATTTCGCAGGAGCTAAAACCTCTCCCAATTATCCTGATTTTCTCGATATTCAAATCAAATCTTTTCAGGATTTTTTCCAACTCGAAACAAAATCTGACGAACGTAACGAAGAGGGACTCTTCAATACGTTTAAAGAAAACTTTCCAATTTCCGATACTCGTAACCAATTCGTTCTCGAATTTTTAGATTATTTCGTGGATCCACCGCGTTACTCTATACAAGAATGTATCGAAAGAGGATTGACCTATTCGGTGCCTTTAAAGGCTCGTCTTAAATTATACTGTACGGATCCAGAGCATGAAGACTTTGAAACTATCGTACAGGACGTATTCTTAGGGACTATCCCTTACATGACTCCAAGTGGTACATTTGTGATTAACGGAGCTGAGCGTATAGTTGTTTCTCAGCTACACCGTTCACCAGGGGTCTTCTTTAGCCAATCTTTCCACGCCAACGGAACCAAACTGTATTCTGCACGTGTTATTCCATTTAAAGGTTCCTGGATTGAATTTGCAACAGACATCAACAGTGTGATGTATGCGTATATTGATCGTAAGAAAAAATTACCTGTCACTACCTTGTTCAGAGCTATTGGTTTTGAACACGATCGCGACATACTTGAGATTTTTGATTTAGCTGAAGAGGTTAAGGTGTCTAAAACCGGACTTAAAAAGACCTTAGGAAGAAAACTCGCTGCACGTGTTTTAAAAACATGGCACGAAGACTTCGTTGATGAAGATACCGGTGAGGTGATCTCCATTGAACGAAATGAAATTATCATTGATCGTGATACCGTAATTGAGAAAGAACATATCGAGGAAATCCTAGATGCTGGAGTGAAAGCCATATTGCTTCACAAGGTAGATGCTCATATGTCGGATTACGCTATCATTTACAACACCCTCCAAAAAGATCCTACAAACTCTGAAAAAGAAGCCGTTGAACACATCTACCGTCAATTGCGTAATGCAGAACCACCAGATGAGGACACTGCTAGAGGAATTATTGACAAATTATTCTTTTCTGATCAGCGTTACAATCTCGGTAAGGTTGGGCGTTATAGAATGAATAAGAAATTAGGTTTAGATGTTGAGATGGACAAACAGGTTTTGACCAAACTCGATATCATAACCATCATCAAGTATTTGATTGAATTGATCAATTCAAAAGCTGAGATTGATGATATTGACCACCTTTCAAACAGACGTGTGCGTACTGTGGGTGAGCAGCTTTCTTCTCAGTTTGGTGTAGGTCTAGCACGTATGGCTAGGACCATACGCGAACGAATGAACGTTAGAGATAACGAAGTCTTTACTCCAATTGATTTGATCAATGCCAAGACTTTGTCATCAGTAATCAATAGTTTCTTTGGTACCAACCAACTTTCTCAGTTTATGGACCAAACGAATCCACTTGCTGAAATCACTCACAAAAGAAGATTGTCTGCCCTAGGTCCGGGGGGACTTTCCAGAGAAAGAGCAGGATTCGAAGTACGTGACGTTCACTATACTCACTACGGAAGATTGTGTCCAATTGAAACTCCAGAAGGACCAAATATTGGATTGATTTCCTCTCTTGGAGTCTATGCCAAAGTGAACAATCTTGGTTTTATTGAAACACCTTATCGCAAAGTAGAAAACGGTGTAGTCAACTTAAAAGAAACCGTTTATTTGAGTGCAGAGGAAGAAGAAAATCAACTCATTGCTCAAGCAAATATCGAATTTGATAAGTCAGGTAAAATTCAAGCAGAAAAAGTAATTGCTCGAGATCAAGCAGACTTCCCCTTAGTGACCCCAGACCAGGTAAACTACACGGATGTTGCGCCTAACCAGATCGCTTCGATTTCAGCTTCGTTAATTCCTTTCTTGGAGCACGATGATGCCAATCGAGCCTTAATGGGATCAAACATGATGCGTCAGGCTGTTCCACTTCTAAGACCAGAATCTCCAATTGTTGGAACTGGTTTAGAGAAACAGGTTGCTTCAGACTCCCGTGTACTCATTAATGCCGAAAATGACGGTGTAGTTGAATATGTGGATGCAAACAGAATTGAAATTCGCTATGATTTTTCTGAGACGGATGAACTCATCAGTTTTGATGGAAACCTAAAGTCTTACAATCTGATTAAATTCAGAAAGACCAATCAAGGAACCTGTATCAACTTAAAACCCATTATCAAAAAAGGTGATCGGGTGACCAAAGGACAGGTACTTTGTCAAGGATACGCTACTGAAGCAGGAGAGCTTGCTCTAGGGCGAAACATGAAAGTCGCTTTTATGCCTTGGAAAGGATACAATTTTGAAGATGCAATTGTAATCTCTGAAAAGGTGGTTCGAGAAGATATCTTTACTTCCATCCATATAGACGAGTATTCACTCGATGTAAGAGATACTAAATTAGGTACAGAGGAATTGACTAATGACATTCCAAACGTCAGCGAAGAAGCTACAAAAGACCTGGATGAAAATGGGATGATTCGAATCGGTGCTGAAGTCAATTCAGGGGACATTTTGATTGGGAAAATCACTCCCAAAGGAGAGTCTGATCCAACACCAGAGGAAAAATTATTGCGCGCCATTTTTGGTGATAAAGCAGGTGATGTAAAAGATGCTTCACTTAAAGCACCACCATCGCTTCAAGGAGTTGTCATCGACAAAAAGCTCTTTACGCGTTCTGTAAAAGACAAACGTAAAAGAAACAAGGACAAACAAGAACTCGAAGCACTGGAGACAGTATATGACGAAAAGTTTGATGCGCTAAAAACGGTATTGGTTGAAAAGCTCTTTACCATAGTAAATGGTAAAACGTGTCAAGGAGTACAGAATGATTTAGGAGAAGACATCCTTCCAAAAGGGAAGAAGTACACTCTTAAAATGTTAACTGCTATTGAAGACTATACTCACCTTACAAAAGGCTCTTGGACGACTACCAAAGAGACCAACGAATTGATTGCTGACTTGATTCACAACTATAAAATCAAGGAAAACGATCTTCAAGGTGCTTTGCGTAGAGAGAAATTCACCATTAGTGTTGGAGATGAACTTCCAGCAGGGATCAAAAAACTTGCAAAAGTTTATATCGCTAAAAAGCGTAAGCTCAAAGTAGGTGATAAGATGGCAGGACGTCACGGAAATAAAGGTATTGTTGCCCGTATAGTTCGTGAGGAAGAAATGCCATTCTTAGAAGATGGAACTCCAGTAGATATCGTACTGAATCCTTTGGGTGTACCTTCTCGAATGAATATTGGTCAGATTTATGAGACCGTATTGGGTTGGGCAGGACAAAACCTCGGAGAGAAATACGCTACACCAATTTTTGACGGAGCAACCATAGAAGAAATCAATGCTTTGACAGAAAAAGCAAATGTTCCACTTTACGGTCATTCTTATTTGTATGACGGAGGAACTGGAGAGCGTTTTGACCAGCCAGCGACAGTTGGTGTGATATATATGTTAAAACTTGGACATATGGTTGACGATAAAATGCACTCGAGATCAATTGGACCTTACTCACTGATTACGCAGCAGCCTCTTGGAGGGAAAGCGCAATTTGGAGGTCAGCGATTTGGAGAAATGGAAGTGTGGGCATTAGAGGCTTATGGAGCTTCTAGTACACTGCAAGAGATTCTTACCGTCAAATCTGATGACGTGATTGGTAGAGCCAAGACCTATGAAGCCATAGTGAAAGGAGATACCTTGCCTGAACCTGGGTTACCAGAATCCTTTAATGTACTCATGCATGAGTTGAAAGGATTAGGATTGGACATTAGATTGGAAGAATAATATAACATTATAAGATAAGTTAGACATGGCTAGAAATAACGAAATCATAACACAAAAAAAATTCAATAAAATTGCTATTGGATTGGCCTCTCCTGAAGTCATTCTCGGGAATTCAAGAGGTGAGGTGCTCAAACCTGAAACGATCAACTACCGAACTCATAAGCCCGAGCGAGACGGACTTTTTTGTGAGCGTATCTTTGGTCCTGTAAAGGATTACGAATGTGCTTGTGGAAAATACAAGAGAATTCGCTACAAGGGAATAGTTTGTGATCGCTGTGGGGTTGAGGTTACTGAAAAGAAAGTACGTCGCGATAGAGTAGGACACATCAATTTGGTGGTGCCGGTTGCACATATTTGGTATTTCCGTTCGCTTCCAAATAAAATTGGTTACTTGCTTGGATTACCATCCAAGAAATTGGATATGATTATATACTACGAACGTTATGTAGTCATCCAGCCAGGGATTGCTAAAAACGAGGAAGGTGAAGCTTTACAGCCTATGGACTTCTTGACTGAGGAAGAATACCTCAACGTTATGGAGCAAATCCCACCAGAAAATCAATACAAAGAAGACGATGAACCGGAAAAGTTTATCGCCAAAATGGGTGCGGAGTGTTTGATCGAATTGCTCTCTCGTATCGATTTGGAAGCTTTGTCATACGAATTGCGTCATAAAGCAAATAACGAAACATCAAAACAGCGTAAAACGGAAGCTCTTAAAAGACTTCAAGTAGTAGAAGCTTTCAGAGATGCTAACGAGCGTGGTGAAAATTTACCGGAATGGATGATCATGAAGGTAATTCCAGTCATACCACCAGAACTAAGACCTTTGGTTCCTCTAGACGGTGGTCGTTTTGCTACTTCTGACTTAAATGATTTATACCGAAGAGTGATCATTCGTAACAACCGTCTTAAGCGATTGGTCGAAATTAAAGCTCCTGAGGTAATCCTGAGAAACGAAAAGCGTATGTTGCAAGAATCTGTAGATTCATTATTTGACAATACACGTAAATCTTCTGCTGTAAAAACAGATTCTAACCGACCGTTGAAATCGCTTTCAGACTCTTTAAAAGGAAAGCAAGGTAGATTTCGCCAGAACTTACTAGGGAAACGAGTTGATTATTCAGCACGTTCTGTAATTGTTGTTGGACCCGAATTAAAACTTTTTGAATGTGGACTTCCCAAGGGAATGGCTGCCGAACTATACAAGCCTTTTATCATACGTAAGATTATCGAAAGAGGAATTGTAAAAACGGTAAAATCTGCCAAAAAGATCATCGATAGAAAAGAGCCCGTTGTTTGGGATATCTTGGAGAATGTATTGAAAGGTCATCCAGTACTATTGAATCGTGCCCCTACTTTGCACCGTTTAGGAATACAGGCTTTCCAACCAAAATTAATTGAAGGAAAAGCAATTCAATTGCATCCTTTAGTTTGTACAGCATTTAACGCCGATTTTGATGGAGACCAAATGGCTGTTCACTTACCCTTAGGCTCAGAGGCGATTTTAGAAGCCCAACTTTTGATGCTCGCTTCTCACTCGATTCTAAACCCTGCTAACGGCTCACCGATCACAGTACCTTCTCAGGATATGGTTTTAGGATTGTACTACATGACTAAAGCAAAAAAATCAACTCCTCAGCAAAAAGTGAAAGGCGAAGGTTTGATATTTTACTCTACTGAAGAGGTGCATATCGCATTGAACGAAAAGCGTGTAGACTTAAATGCGATGATTAAAATCAGAGCTAAAGACTTTAATGAAAATGGTGAATTGGTAAATCACATCATTGAAACTACAGTAGGGCGTGTTCTCTTTAACGAGGTAGTCCCAGAAGCTGCGGGCTATTTCAATGTTGTTTTGACCAAGAAAAACTTGCGCGAAATTATTGGGGACATCCTTAAAGTAACCAGTGTTCCTGAAACTGCTGAGTTTTTAGATAAGATCAAAGGAATGGGATACGGATTTGCCTTTAAAGGTGGATTGTCATTCAGTCTAGGAGATATTATCATCCCACCAGAAAAAATTACCATGATAGAAGAAGCCGATGCCCAAGTGGATAACGTGATCGGTAACTACAACATGGGATTAATTACCAATAATGAACGTTATAACCAGGTAATTGACATTTGGACTTCAACCAACGCGAAGCTTACTGAATTGGCCATGAAGCGAATCAGTGAAGATCAGCAAGGATTTAACTCTGTATTCATGATGTTAGATTCAGGAGCACGTGGATCTAAAGAACAGATTCGTCAGCTGACCGGTATGCGAGGTTTGATGGCCAAACCAAAGAAATCTAACGTAGGTGGAGGTGAAATTATTGAAAACCCTATTCTTTCTAACTTTAAAGAAGGACTCTCAATTCTCGAATACTTTATCTCTACTCACGGAGCTCGTAAAGGACTAGCAGATACAGCCTTAAAAACTGCGGATGCGGGATACCTTACTCGACGTCTACACGATGTTTCACAGGATGTAATTGTCAATATTGAAGATTGTGAGACCCTGCGTGGAGTAGAAGTAAAACCACTCAAGAAAAACGAGGAAATTGTCGAAACACTTGGAGAACGTATTCTCGGACGTGTTGTGCTTCAAGACGTAATTGACCCTAGATCGAATGAGGTTATCGTCGAAGCTGGACAAGAAATTAAAGACGAACAGGTTGCCTTGATTGAAGAGGCACCAATCGAATCTGTTGAAGTGCGTTCACCCTTGACTTGTGCTGCCCAATATGGGATTTGTGCGAAATGTTACGGAAGAAACCTAGCTACTGGTAAAATGGTTCAGCGAGGTGAAGCCGTCGGGGTAATCGCAGCTCAGTCTATTGGAGAACCTGGAACACAGTTGACCCTTAGAACATTCCACGTAGGTGGGGTAGCAGGAAATATTTCTGAAGAGAACAAATTGATTGCGAAATTCGACGGGATAGCTGAAATTGAAGATTTAAAAACAGTACAAGGAAAAGACGCTGACGGCGAAGACGCTCAAATCGTAATTTCTAGAACTTCTGAAATCAAGGTTTTAGATCCTAAAACGAAAAGTGTTTTAAGTACAAACAACATTCCTTACGGTTCATCACTCCACATTAAAAATGGAGCGAAAATCAAAAAGGATACTGTAATCTGTAAATGGGATCCGTTTAACGGGGTTATTGTTTCAGAATTTACAGGAAAAATTGTTTTCGAAAACATCGAACAAGGTTTGACCTATCAAGTAGAAATTGATGAGCAAACTGGATTCCAAGAAAAAGTTATTTCTGAATCTAGAAATAAAAAGCTGATACCAACCTTGTCTATTGCGGATAAAAAAGGCAATATTTTACGTTCCTATAACCTACCTGTTGGAGCTCACCTTATCGTAAATGAAGGAGATCAAATTGAGGAAGGAAAAGTGTTGGTTAAGATACCGCGTAAATCTGCTAAGTCTGGAGATATTACAGGAGGTCTGCCTCGTGTAACTGAATTGTTTGAAGCTCGAAATCCTTCGAACCCAGCTGTAGTATCTGAAATTGATGGAGTAGTTTCTTTTGGAAAAATCAAAAGAGGAAACCGCGAAATCATTGTAGAGTCTAAGTTTGGTGACATCAAAAAGTATTTGGTAAAACTATCCAATCAGATTCTCGTACAAGAAAACGACTTTGTCAAAGCAGGGATGCCACTTTCTGATGGATCAATTACTCCTGCAGATATTCTTAAAATAAAAGGACCCTCAGCTGTACAGCAGTATTTGGTCAGTGAAATTCAAGAAGTTTATCGCTTGCAAGGGGTGAAGATTAACGACAAACACTTTGAAGTGGTTGTTCGTCAAATGATGCGTAAAGTGCGTATCATGGATCCGGGAGATTCTATTTTCTTAGAAAATCAATTGGTATTCCGTTACGATTTCATCAAAGAAAACGACGGCCTTTACGGAATGAAAATCGTTGAAGAGGTAGGAGATTCTGAAAATGTAAAACAAGGTCAGGTGATTTCCTCTCGTCAATTGCGAGATGAAAACTCCTTATTGACAAGAGAAGATAAGCAACTGGTTGTGGCACGTGATGCAGCACCAGCTACTGCAACACCTGAACTTCAGGGAATTACTCGTGCATCGCTTCAGACCAAGTCCTTTATCTCGGCTGCTTCCTTCCAGGAAACAACCAAGGTATTGAACGAAGCTGCGGTAAACGGTAAAGTTGATTTTCTTGAAGGATTGAAAGAGAACGTTATTGTGGGACATAAAATTCCTGCAGGTACTGGTCTTAGAAATTACAATGACATCATTGTAGGTTCAAAAGAAGAGTATAAGAGTCTCTTGATTGATAAAGAGGAAGAAGAAATAACTTTCTAGAAAATGAGTGATAAAAAAGACCCCAAAGAAAAGCAATTGAATATTGCTATAGACGAAAATGTTGCTGATGGTGTGTATTCGAATTTAGCCATTATCAATCATTCCACATCGGAATTTATCGTCGACTTTATTACTGTAATGCCTGGTGCTCCTAAAGCTCGTGTTAAGTCTCGAGTGATTTTGACACCGGAACACGCCAAACGCTTTCAAAAAGCCTTAGCTGAAAATATTCAGCGCTTTGAGAATGTCAATGGAACTATAGAAACTAATGAGCCACCACCGATTCCATTAAATTTTGGACCTACTGGTGAAGCTTAAAAAACAAACCCTCCTTTTGGAGGGTTTTTTATTTTAAAAAAATACAAATTTCAGAAATTTAAAGCCCTGTAGACTTTATTTAAAATTCTGAAGTAAAGTGGAATTGTAGCTTCTTGTATTGGTCTTGAGCCATTTGAAGAGAAAAGGCTGAATCTGCCAGGAAAACAAGTTGTCCACTTTTGTCTTGAGCTAGAAACTTTTGTTTGATACGACGAAATTCTTTAAAGGCATCACTTTTTTCATCTCCTTCAATCCAGCAGGCTTTGTGAACATTTAAATTTTCATAAGTACACTTCGCTCCGTATTCGTGAAGTAGTCGGTATTGAATGACTTCAAATTGAAGGGCACCAACAGTTCCAATGACTTTCCGTCCATTGAGGTTGAGAGTAAACAACTGTGCAACTCCTTCATCCATGAGTTGGTCGATTCCTTTTGCCAACTGCTTGGCTTTCATGGGATCATTATTGTTGATGTAGCGAAAGTGTTCTGGGGAAAAGCTAGGGATTCCCCTAAAGTGGAGTTGTTCACCTGCTGTAAGTGTATCGCCAATTTTAAAATTTCCAGTATCGTGAAGACCTACAATGTCACCTGGGTAAGAGGTGTCCACTATCTCTTTGCGTTCCGCAAAGAAGGTATTTGGTGAAGAGAATTTTAATTTTTTATTGAGCCGAACATGCAGGTAAGGGCTGTTGCGTTGGAAGGTGCCTGAAACTACTTTGATAAACGCCAGACGATCGCGGTGGTTGGGATCCATATTGGCGTGAATTTTAAAGACAAACCCACTAAACTTGTCTTCATGAGGCTCTATTAACCGTTCTTCAGAAGCTTTGGATAGTGGTTCTGGAGCAATTTCAATAAAACAATTTAGCAATTCTTGAACGCCAAAGTTATTCAAGGCCGAGCCGAAGAGCACGGGTTGGAGTGCGCCTTTTAAATAAGCCTCCCTATCAAATTTAGGATAGACACCATCGATCAGTTCAAGTTCTTCTTTTAAGGTCTCTAAAGCTTGGGCACCAATTGCATCTTCCAATTGAGGGTCGTCTAGTGATTCAAAGTGCGCTTTTTCACCAATGGTTTGTTTTTGCTCTCCATCAAATAACTGCACATTGCGTTCCCAGATATTGTAAATCCCTTTAAAATCATACCCCATTCCAATAGGAAGTGAGAGCGGGGTAACCTGAAGCCCTAACTTTTGCTCAACTTCGTCCAACAAGTCGAAGGCATCTTTTCCCTCTCGATCTAGCTTATTGATAAAGACTATCATTGGGATATTACGCATACGGCAAACTTCCACCAGTTTTTCCGTTTGTTCCTCAACCCCTTTGGCGACATCAATTACCACGATGACACTGTCTACAGCTGTTAGAGTTCTAAAGGTGTCTTCTGCAAAGTCTTTGTGACCAGGAGTATCGAGTATGTTGATTTTTTTATCTCGATATATAAAAGCCAGTACCGAAGTGGCCACAGAAATTCCCCTTTGACGTTCAATTTCCATAAAATCACTGGTAGCTGTTTTTTTGATCTTATTGGATTTAACAGCACCGGCTTCTTGTATTGCTCCTCCAAAAAGGAGCAACTTTTCAGTTAAAGTGGTTTTACCTGCGTCAGGGTGAGATATGATTCCAAAAGTTCTTCGGCGCTTGATTTCGTCTAAAAATCCCATTCGATCAAATTTCCACAAAAGTATTCAATTAATGGGCCAACTGAAACTTAGCGGAATAGGTTTTTGAAAAAAATATAGGTAATTTTGGAACGCATGAAAGAAGAAAAAGTAATCCTTGTTGATAGGGAAGACAATCCTATTGGTACGATGCCTAAAATGGAAGCGCACGAAAAAGCAGCTTTGCATCGCGCCTTTTCTGTTTTTATTTTAAATAAAAATGGAGAGTTAATGCTCCAACAAAGGGCATTACATAAATACCATTCTCCAGCACTTTGGACCAATACCTGTTGTAGCCACCAACGGGAAGGAGAGCACAATTTAGAAGCCGGTACTCGTCGTTTGGAAGAGGAAATGGGATTTAGTGTTCCACTTGAAGAATTGTTCAGTTTTATCTATAAGGCCCCATTTGAAAATGGACTTACAGAGCACGAACTGGATCACGTGATGATAGGTTACTTTGACGGTACACCTCGCATCAATCCTGATGAAGTTGCCTCTTGGAAATGGATGTCCTTGACAGCAATTGAGAATGATATGACTCTACATCCTGAAACTTATACCGTTTGGTTTAAAATCATTTTTGAACGGTTCTTTAATCATATAAAATCTATTCAATGAAAGTAACCGTAAGTAGAAAAGCACATTTTAATGCCGCTCACCGTTTGTATCGAAAAGACTGGACTGATGCCCAAAATGAAAATATTTTTGGTAAATGTGCCAATCCCCATTATCACGGACACAACTACGAGCTTATCGTTCACGTTAAGGGTACGATTGACCCAGAAACAGGCTATGTCATGGACATGAAAGTCTTAAAAGACTTAATTAAGGCTGAAGTTGAAGATAAAATGGATCATAAAAACCTGAATGAAGAAGTAGTAGAGTTCTCGGATTTAATTCCTTCTGCGGAAAATATGGCCGTTGTAATCTACAATTGGTTAAAACCTCATTTAGACCAAGCACATGTACTTTCAATAACTCTTTACGAGACTCCAAGGAATTTTGTAAGTTATTCTGGATAGCAGTTTTGATAAACTTTTTAAAATTTTGTTTAAGTTTTTTGCAAATTATTTAAATAAATTGATAAATTAGTTAAACATATTTATCACAAATGGCTAGTATAAAGCAATTAAAAAAAGACATCAATAATGACATTGGTACGATCATAGAGGAAATTTATCTATGGGAATTATCAAATCCTGATGCGGATTTGTCTAAGAGTGAAAAATTGATTGAGGAGGCGATTCAGGTCTTTGATGAATTAGTTCAAAAAATCAATGCTGTAGCAACTAAAGAAAACCTTAAAAAACAGTTTAAGGCGATCAATGAAGAGAAAAACATGATGATTCAGAGTTTGATGAAAAAATCAGCTGCTCTTTAATCTTCGTTTGAAGTTCTTCTTTGCTCCAAGTAGTTAACAAATTCCTTCCCGTATTTTGACGCTCTCACTTCTGGGGTCATTTTCACTGCAATAGAATCCAATAGGGCTAGATTGGCATCGTACACTTGAGTTAAAGCCAAATAGGGGGCTATGTTTTTATCCGTATTATTGGCAGCAAAATTGATGGTGTACAAATATCTTCTTTTAAGTAAATTGTCTATTCTATTTTGAAGGGAATCTGCACGCTCAGTATTTTTAGCAATTTGAGCTTTGTAAAAATCTTCCATCAACTCCAAGTTCTGATCGTTAAACTTTCTGCTAAATGAAATATACTCTTGAAGTAATTCTTGATTTTTAGAACCTGTAATTTCAGCACTACTTTCAAAGGTTTTAAGTAGGGTGTTGATTTGTATTTCCCCCTTTTCACCGAAAAATAAAATTCGGTCATTAAGACTGTCTCCATCTTCTTTGTCCAAGTAGAGATAGAAGACTTCATCTGTTTCAATTGGAGTTTGAAATTGGAAGTCAGGAGATCCATCTACTGTAGTAGAGTCGACACTCACCAATAGGGTGTCCTGCATTTTTTGGAGGTATAATTTCCCTTTTCGAAGTCCTTCTACACTGCCTTTGACAATCATGAGATTATCAGCTTGCACTTTTTTAGTAGGTTGGCAACTGATGAATAGTAAGCATAGAGCTAAAAGTAGTGGACTGTTAAAACGCAACAAGATCATTTTTAAATATTTAACCAATAAGTAAATTTGAGGTTAAAACTACGATATCTTGGTGAGAAATTGTCTGTACTGATGTAATTATCATTGTAAACTAGAAATAAATCAGATAATGGAGCAAAGCGCCACTGCAGTCTTGAATTGACTCCTAAGTTTTCTCCCTGAGAATTGTATTGCACAAAGGTTGTCCAAAAAAGAGTTTTGGTAAATGTAAAGTCAAGCTTTGGACTGATCAGCCAAATATTTTTTGAAGGGTATGGGTCTGGCAGTCTGATGGCGTTAAAGTTTAAGAGCATACTGGCATTAAAAATGGGCTGTTTTCTCCAGTTGAGTTCATTCTCTATAGAAAATTTTGTTCCATTGTAAAATGTACCATATTTAATTTCAGTGTCAAAGTTAAACGTCTTTCGTTGGTCAGAGCGATAGGAAATTTCGTATTCAGAAAAGGTATAAGAAGAGTTGGCAGGAAGAGGGGTTGATCCATCACTCCTGGTGGGGTCAAAATCATTGATTAAATATTCGTAGCGATTGGTGTATTGCACACGCAGGCTGGTACTGTTTAAGAAACTTTTACGAATGGAAGAGAAAAACCAGCGATCTGTCAGCTGATAGTCTATAGCTGGATTGAAAACTAAAAAACTACGCTGCGAAAAATCGTAGTTATTTACCTTGGGATTTTTGGGATAAACTCTGTAGGAGTAAGCAGGACTTAATTTTAAAAAACCAGTTCGTCTAAAAAAACCAAGATCTGATCTGAAGTCTTCCCCTCCGTGAATAACTTCCATTGAGGCGCGATGTCTTAAGGTGTTGCGTTCGAGATTCATACCAGCAATAACATCATCCTCTGTGAGCCCTTCGGTAAAAGATTTGTGTAAAAAGGCTCTCCCAACCCATTTACTGTCAGGTGAAGCCAGGTTGTATTCAAGTCCTGTGACACTATTGCTCCGTTCTTCATCACTAATAAAATCGTATTCATCGGTTGTTCTCCGATCAATAAAAAAGAAGCTTACATTGGAGCGATCAAATACTTTTTGACGAAGGGTAAAAACGGTATTCAAATTGGAGGGAATTTCGTTTTTTTCATCAGCCTCAGTAAGTATATTTAAAAAACCTATTCTCAAATTTGAATTGAGTTTTCCGCTCAGGCGTCCTCCAGCAATAATTTTATTTTCGATGGTATTTCCATCCAAATCTCTAGCAACACCGATCCTTCTCGAAAAGAATGGAATGACATCTCGGTTGGCTCCAAAGTCTTTAAAAAGGTCGTCGTTTTGGGTAAAAAACTGACGTTTTTCAGGGAGTGAAATCGCAAATCGAGTCAAGTTTACAATCTGATCGTCCACTTCCACTTGAGAGAAATCAGGATTGAATGTCAAATCAAGATTGAGTGCATTTCCAATAGGGATTTTAGCATCACCACCTACATTCGATGCGGTATTTTTATTTTCATTAGCAAAATCATTATAACTGACTCCGCTTAAAAAAGGAATGATAGAAATAGGGTTTCGTGCCTTTTTTAGAGGCTTTTCAAAAACCATTTTCCCCATAAAAGCAAGGTTACCGATAAGTTGATTTTGAGGGGTTCTGATCCAAATGCTGTGTTCATTTCCCTGGGTATTTCTTCGGTAAATATTGAATCTCCAAGAAGGGTTTTTATTGTCGTAGAACATGGAGTTAAAAGGAATTCGAAACTCTGCAGTATAGCGGTCTTCTTCAATTTTTGTCTCTACATTCCATTTGGTGTCCCACGCGTAATTTCTGCTCGTTCTATAATCCTGATTTCCCCCTGATATCAGTCCATCCGCTTTGATTCCTAATGGATTAGTTGCAAAAGAAAAGGCATTCGTCGCATCACTAAAAGTATCGAAAAGTAAGGTTAAATAATCTACACCAAAGGTGCTAAAATCACGCTTTAAATTAGGGGTGGTAAAATTCTTACCATCAATTTTTGCCTCTACTAAGATATAGAGATTTTGTTCATCTCGAATTATTTTTAAACGAGTTTGCTTCTTTGCTTGAAGGGAGTCTGTAGGCCTCCACATCCAAAAATTTGAAGTCCATGAGGCTTTTTCCCATTCAATTTCTTCACCCAGCCCGTCAATTTTAATAATTCCATCAATAGAAGGAACGAGTACTTCTTCTTCTTCGATTTGACTAAGGAGAGTAGCAGGGATGAATAAAGTCCATATTAAAGTTAGGACCGCAATTTTTTTATAACTCAATTTCTTCTTTTCGGAATAAAAATACTTAATATTAATTTGACATTGAAATGTACAGATGGTTTAATTTTGTTTTAAATTATTAATACATGAGGGTTCTAATTTTCTGTCTCTTTTTTCCATTAACTGTAATGGCAACTTTAACTACTCCAGATATACTTTGGGGAAAGACAGGGCATAGGGTGGTTGGAGAACTTGCTTCTCAGAGGATTTCAAAGCGTACACTTAAAAAAATCAACAGCCTTTTAGATGGGGAATCTTTGGCTCAAGTCTCTACTTTTGGTGATGAAATAAAAGCAGACAAACGATATCGATCTTACAATCCTTGGCATTATGCTAATGTAAAAACTGATGAAACCTATACTGACGGGAAAAAAAACGAAGAGGGTGATATAGTCCTTGCAATTCAAAAATGTATTCAGATACTCAAAAACCCATTGAGCTCTAGAGCAGATAAGCAATTTTATTTAAAGTTATTGGTTCATTTAGTTGGTGACCTTCATCAACCTATGCATCTTGGGAAACCTTCGGATCGTGGAGGGAATGATGTAAAATTAAAATGGTTTGGTCGTAACACAAATCTCCACATGCTATGGGATAGCAATATGATTGATGATTACGGTATGAGTTATACCGAACTTACGGCTAACCTTCCTAAACTCAAAGCAGCCGAGCTCAAGCAAATTGCAAAGGCACCTTTGATTGTTTGGGTGAACGAATCTCATGACTTAGCAAAGCAGATATACAGCTCACTTCCAGAAAACAGAAACTTGGCCTATCGCTACAGCTACGATCATTTTGAAACTGTTCGAATGCAATTACTTAAAGCTGGAGTCCGACTCGCTGCGTTGTTAGACGATATTTTTAAATAATTTTCCGAAAGGTAAGGTTGATCCTTGGTTGAATGGGTTTAGCCGTTTTGGGTATTTGATGTAGCCACTTTTCTTGGGTGTCTCCCTCCATTAAGAGTAAACTGCCCGAATGAAGTAAAACTTTTAGTCTTGCTTCTTTAATAGTTCGATGTTTTAGGTGAAAAAATCGTTGAGCTCCAAAGCTTACTGAAGCTATGCTAGGACTTTTCCCCAATTCCTTTTCATTGTCTGCGTGCCATCCGTTACTGTCCTTTCCATCACGATATAGGTTGAGTAAGACAGAGGTAAATTCTACTGAGGATACAGTGCGAATGCGTTCGTATATCGCAGTCAATTCAGTTGTCATTTGATTGGGATACATGGTAATTCCAGAATAGGAATAAGGCTTGGTATTGTTTGCGTGTAGGGCAGTAAGCCTAGGCTGGTCATAGGTTTTTCCAAAAACAGTAATAGGGTCTTGTTGCCAAGGAATAGTCTCGGAAAGTTTGGAGTAAAAGTGTTCTGCTTCATCAGTATTAAAGAAATACTGAAAGTAACGCAATCGAGCATCTGGAAGTTCTAATGGAGTTCCGTCAGAAGGAAGTTGTACGTGTTGCATAAAAAGTGAAGATATAAAAAAACCGCCCGAGTGGGCGGTTGGTCATTTACTTTATCATATCGACACTACGCTGAATGAATTGCGTAAGTGCCTCACCTTTGAGTTGATTTTGGGAGAGTTTTGCCAAGTCTAAAGCTTGTAAAATTAGACGCTCTCGTTTTTTAGCAGTTTTGGTGTTGAGAATTTGTCCGACCAGTTCGTGATTGGTGTTGACAACCAAGTTAAACATATCAGGCATATTACCCATCATTCCCCCGCCACCTGTTTGCTGCATTTCCTTCATTCGACGCATAAACTCTGGTTGAGTCAAAACAAAAGGCAGTGTTTTACTGTCCATTGCCTCCATCTGAACGGTATAACCACTTTGAGTTACCACAGATTCAATCATGGGCTTTAAGGTTTCTTTTTCTTCATCAGATAATTTTGAAACAGTACTCTCTTCTTTTTTGATTAAGTTTTCTAAAGTATCTCCATCGACACGAGCA
>CACCLB010000002.1 GCA_902546725.1 uncultured Bacteroidota bacterium
CAATAAAAATACTTTTTCGCAAAAAATACCTATTGCTGTATTTTGTATTTTTTCGTAGTAAAATATTGGATCTAAACATTTTATAAAACGCAAAATGTGCTTTGATTATTGCAAAAGTTGCGCTAAAATTGAATTGAAATAGATAAGCAACCCCAATCAGCCCGTCCAGGACTAGTTTCATAAATAAAGTACTGTAAAGTCGAGCTTTAGGAAGGTTTTTGGCACACATCAACAATGAATTTCTGTGGTTTAAAAAGACCTTTTTGGGCGAAGGGGGTAGGGTTGCCCCACCAATATGGAAAACCTTTGAGTTTCCTATAGCCTCAATAGTATAGCCATGATTAAAGATCCGCCAACACAAGTCAATCTCTTCTTGGTGTGCAAAAAAACGATGATCAAAGCCGTTGAATTCCCAAAAGGTATTGCTTCGAATCAAAAAGCAAGCACCGCTGGCCCAAAAGATTGGAACCGTTTCATTGTACTGACCGTTATCTTCTTCACAGCGTTTGAATAGTCTTCCTCTGCAAAAAGGAATGCCTAGAGCATCTATATAGCCTCCAGCTGCACCGGCATACTCAAAATGAGTACGCTTAGTATGATCTAAAATATGAGGTTGAACAGCCACAGTATTTGAATGCAGCTCCAAATGTTGCAAAAGAGGGGAGAGCCAGTCAGCCGTCAACTCGATATCGGTGTTTACAAGAGCGTAATAATCTGCTTTAACGCTTTTTAAACCCTCATTATAGCCTCCCGCATAGCCTAAATTAGAATTTAATTTAATGCAGTCTACGTCAGGATGGTTTTTTACGACCCAATCTACAGAGTCATCAGTAGAGCCGTTGTCTATCAAAACAAGCTTTGCTTGATTACTGTTTTTAATGGCTTTAGGGAGGAACTTTTTTAACAATTCCAAACCGTTGTAATTCAATAATACTACAGCCACGCTTTTCATTGAGCCTGAGTGAAATTTGGAAGTTCTTTAATAAAGTGATACCGCTGATTCGTATAATCCATAGTGCAAAAATAGTGATTCATACCATTGGTAAGCATCATGTATTGACTCTTGGCTTCTAAATTGTATCGAGCAATTTGATCAAAGACCTGCTGGTCGATTTTAACTGAGGGTGCTTTACACTCTACAAGAAGTAAATTGCCTCGATTGGGATTGACAACCATAATATCAAAACGCTTACTGGTGTTATAAAGCTTGATTTCATTCTCTACTTTGATCCATGAGGCAGGATAGTTTAAGGTATGAATCAAATAATTTAAGCAATGTACACGTACCCATTCTTCGGGAGTACATCGAAGCCATTTTTTACGAATTTGGTCAAAGACTAAGGGTTTATTTTCCTTATTTTTGAGCTGAACCGCACTGGGTGGAAAATTGAGTCTTTCCATGCTGTAAAAGTGCAATAAATTTTTAATATGCAGGCGTTCTTTACGCTACTTTCCAAAATTGACAAAGATCAATTTTCGCCTTTTTATTTGCTGTCTGGTACAGAGTCCTATTACATAGATTCAGTGCTTACAGCGCTGACTTCAAAATTAGTTGATGAAGCCAGTCGAGACTTCGATTACACCCTGTTTTTTGGTAAAGAAGCCCAGGCTTCTGAAATCATTGAAACGGCCAAGCGTTATCCTATGATGTCCAAGTTTAATGTGGTCGTAGTTAAAGAGGCCCAGCAGCTACCCCCAGCTGCTTTTGATGAATTGGCTGCCTATGCAGCACAACCTACCCAACAAAGTATTGTAGTACTTTGTCATATGCATAAAGCTTTTGACAAAAGAAAGAAACTGTACAAAGCAGTTGAAAATGCAGGGGAGGTATTGACCGTAAAGCCCCTCTATGACAATCAAATTCCACAATGGATTAGTCAGCATGCAAAATCCATGCAATTGGATCTTACACCTACAGCAGTAGAATTACTCTCCACCTATGTAGGCGCGAATTTATCCCGACTTTCAAGTGAGCTAAAAAAGTTAAAACTTGTGGCGCAGCCGGGTGAAACACTGGATGGACATGCTATTGAAAAATACGTTGGAATCAGCAAAGTCTTTAACAGTTTTGAACTTCAAAAGGCAATAGGATTAGGCAATTTTTCTTTGGCTTTTCAAATAGTACAATACCTCACTAGAAACGCTAAGGCAAATCCTTTAGTACTCGTACTCTCTTCACTACATTCATACTTTCAAAAATTACTTCTTTTAAAAGGAGTCTCAAATCCTAAAAATGCAGCTTCAGCTATAGGAGTATCTCCTTATTTTCTAAAAGAATACGAAGCTGCGGCTAAGCGTTTCAATATGCGTCAAATTACCACTGCAATGAGTTGTATATTCGAAGCAGATCTAAAAAGTAAGGGTATTAACAGTGTGAATTCTGGGTCAGAGGAAATATTAGAAACCCTGCTTTTAAAACTGTTTACGCTTTAGTCAACTGACTACAATGGATATTGACTTGGATCAAATTCATTCATGATGCTGTAAGCAGCTTCAAATACGTCATCTACAGAAGGTTTGGAAAAATAGTCTCCATCACCACCATAAGCAGGTCGGTGTGCCTTAGACGAAAGTAGTTTAGGTGCGCTGTCTAATAGTGAAAAAGCGGCCTGCTTTTCGATCAGTTGCTGCAGTATATAGGAACTCGCACCACCAGGAACATCTTCATCTACGATAAGCAGACGATTGGTTTTGGCAATGCTCTCTCTAATTTCTTCTTTTAAGTCAAAGGGAATAAGAGTCTGCACATCGATAATTTCAATATCAATCCCTACTTCAGTAAGTCTTTGGGCAGTTGCCTCTACTATTCTCAGGGTCGAACCGTAAGAAACCACGGTAATGTCTGCACCCGATCGCATTATTTCTATTTGCCCTAAGGGAACAGAAAACTCTCCTAGATTAGAGGGAAGTGTTTCTTTAACGCTATAACCATTTAAAGATTCAACAACAATGGCCGGTTGTTCGATTTGAAGTAGGGTGTTGTAAAACCCCGCAGCCTGTGTCATGTTTCGAGGAACCAATAGGTGAATACCGCGAAGCAAATGTATCATACCTCCCATGGGAGAACCGGAATGCCAAATACCTTCTAAACGATGGCCTCTTGTTCTGATGATTAAGGGTGCAATTTGTTTGCCTAGAGTACGGTAGTTGAGTGTAGCTAAGTCATCACTTAAAATCTGGATGCAATACAATATATAGTCCAAGTATTGGATTTCAGCAATAGGGCGCAGTCCTCTCAGTGCCAAACCTATTCCTTGTCCGACTATCGTAGCTTCCCGTATCCCTGTATCAGCAATTCTCAATTCGCCGAATTTAGCTTGCAAGCCTTCTAATCCGTGGTTTACATCTCCGATCTTACCTACATCTTCTCCAAAAAAGAGCAAGGAATCGTGCTTGTTTAGCAAAGCTTCAAAGTTATCTCTGATGATGATTCGTCCATCCACTGTCTCAGCATCCTTATTGTATTTTGGCTTAACGGCTTTAAAGTTGATCAATTCATCTTTAGAGACAGTGTAAAGGTGAGACGAGACTTTGTTTTTCATGTCTGATGTCAATGCATCAAGCCACTGATCAAAGTCCCGTAGTTTAGCATCAGGGTGTTTGCTTAAAACAATTTTTATTTGTCTTGCAGCAGAAATAATATCCTTAAATCCAAGTTCCAAAACCTGTTCTAGTTTGGAAAAGATAATTTGAATTTTAGGGTCGTTATGGGTTTCCTTTTTAAGGATTGGTAAATAAGACAAGAGTTTTGCCTTTTGTTTGAAAATAGGAGCTTGATAGGCCTCCCAAGAAGCTCTTTTTGCAGCCCTTACCTGCTTTAAAGCCGCTTCTTCCATTTTGATGAGTTCAGCTTCTTTTGCTAAGCCTTTTTTGAGAATCCATTCTCGCATCTTTAAATTGCAATCGTATGCTTTTTCCCACTCCAGGCGTTCTTTTGACTTGTAGCGTTCGTGGGATCCAGAAGAAGAATGACCGAGGGGCTGAGTGAGTTCGGTAACGTGAACCATCACTGGAACATGCTCAGTACGCGCTAAAGTAGCGGCTTTTTCATAAGCCTTAATAAGCGCTAGGTAATCCCAGCCTTTTACCCGTATAATCTCCAAACCTTTTTCAGTATCAGTTCGCTGAAAGCCCTGTAAAGCCTCAGAGATACTTTCTTTGGTGGTCTGGTCTTTATTTGAAACGGATATACCGTAACCATCATCCCAAATGCTTATTACCATTGGAACTTGTAGGACACCAGCAGCATTGATTGTTTCAAAAAACATTCCTTCGCTAGTACTGGCATTTCCAATGGTTCCCCAGGCTATTTCATTGCCCTCATTGGAGAATTTGGGGCTGTTTTGTGTTTTGTGCTCGCGATACACCTTTGACGCTTGGGCTAAACCTAAAAGTCTAGGCATCTGAGAGCCAGTAGGAGATATGTCACCACTGTGATTTTTTAGATTGACCAAGTCCAGCCATTCGCCCTTATCATTTCTAAAAGGTGTTGCAAAATGACCTCCCATTTGCCGTCCTCCGGACATGGGCTCTAAGGATTGATCCAAGTGAGCGTATAAAGCAGAAAATATGTTCGCTACGGTGAGTAGCCCTTGTGCCATTAGTAAGGTTTGATCTCTATAATATCCCGATCTAAAATCCCCGTTTTGAAAAAAGTGATTCATTGCCAATTGTGGCAGTTCTTTACCGTCTCCAAAAATTCCAAATTTTCCTTTACCTGAAAAAACCTCACGCCGCCCAAGCAAACTACATTCACGGCTAAGAACTGCGAGGCGATAATCTTCTAAGACTCTTTTTTTAAAAGCCTCGAAGCTTATTTTAAGCTCATTTTCTTCGTTCTCAAATTTCATATGGTGTCGCGAAAATACGAAAAAAAGTCGTCTTTAAAGTAAGGAATTCAGTAAGTGCTTTAAAACCATTTACGGGTAAACAAACTGCTGAGTGTGCTGAGTCGAGGAGTAAAAACAAAACGAATAGTGGTGGCATAGCGCGCTTGTGTAGGCTCAAATCCATTGGAGGAATACAGCGGAAAAAATATTTCAAAATAATCAGGCACTAAACTGAATTTAAACCCTGAATCAAAATATGTCTTAGCTGATCGATTGCGATTTTTGAGAATTCCTACATCTCCATAAAATTCAATCCATTTCCATATTCCTACAGAAGCATTGATAGAGACCATATAATCATTGGCAGAGGAATCGTCAAAAAAAGCTTTAAATCCACCTTCAGCAGGGACAAATTGCTGACTCCAAATCCCAGTATCTTCAGATCTCCCCAAATAGTCGTATCGAAATAAATAATCCGTTGCTCGGTTCAGATTAAAGTCAAAGTAATTTCCATCGTTTGCCGAAATATTGTTCCAAAGAAACTTACCTGCAAAGAGTCGGACAGCAAATTGACGTCCACTTGGAAACAGCTTTCTGTAATTGGTGCTAAAATAGAACTTCCCAAATTCATTTGAGGCTTCCACATTTGAATTGGTCGCAAAAACATTTACCGCATCTGAATTGTTGTAGCGATGTAAAATATTAAGCACGCTGTAGTCAGGAGATACTTGGATATTAGGATCTCTATCACGGAACACATTAAACCAGGAAATATTGAACAACTGGCGTTTGTTAGAACGTAAATCATAAGGCCTGAAATACATCGAAAAAGAAGGCTGGATGGAGGTGTATCTCAAATTGGTATTGTAGTGGTAACTCTTACCCGTTAAAAATAATTGGTTTAAGTAGTTTTTACTTTTGTGGTTGATGAATCGATATCGGGTTCTAAAAAAACCCACCATGGATTGTTCTTTTAAAGAATATTGAGGGTGCAAATCAATTTCAAAGGGTTGGTTTTTGACCCGAGTATTGTAAATACGCATTCCCCCAGTAAAGCCGTCATAGGCATTAAAGTCTGAAATGGGATGGTAAAACAATTGGTTTCTTTTGAGATTTTCGCTATCGCCGTAAAAAGTTAGTTTTAAAGGTTTTAAACCTGAATTTGATTTTAAATATTTCCAATTATTTGGTCTGTTTTTTTCTGGAAGAAAACGGTTGGAATTAATCGCGACAAAATCAGCATCCAATGTTTTTAATTCGATGATGGTATCGCGTCCTGAATGCTCAATCCACTTTTCTGAAATGAGCTGATCGTCTTTAATTAAATCCAATTTAAACGGTACAGGCTTTGAATTTTTTTCACTTACTGTAAGGCGAATAGACTCTTGACCTTTAATCAATCTTTTAATAGAAAGATCATAAGCCTCTCTATCCGTTAAATAGGTATCGAAAAACCACTCGGTTTCTTTATCTGTAATTTCAGCGAGGATATTTTTCAACGGCACTCTCCCTCTTGACTTCGAAAAGGATTTAATGCTCTTGGCCAATACATCGTCTCCAAGATAGTTCCCTAAATAATTCAATCCAGCACCTACATGATAGGGTATGGCATACAGCTCATTTATTTTGGTAAGTCGCTCTTTCCCAAGTGTGTCTTGTTGTTGCCTGTTTCCATGTTCACCAAATTCTGCGATAAATGAAAAACTTTCATTAAAGCCAATATTTGCGGCACTGTACGAATTAAATGGTCGTATTCCTAGAATTTTAAATCGGTAAAGATCCCCAAGAAACTTACCGCTGGGATAAAATTCTTCCACATATTGCATCATCAGATAGGTTTGTATTCCCCCTGTTATCCAATGATCTTTCCGTTTATTAATGCTAAATAATTCATTTAAATAAGAGGCCAAATAGGCCTTCATAAATTTAGTTTCGTAAATAAATTCATCAGGAAAAGGATTGAGAAAAGCGAGCTGACCCACTCCAAAAATGGGATTTTTAGCATAGTCTTTTCTTAAGACAAGTAATTTTTTGTTAGAAAGTGTATCTAAGATTCGCTTAGTAAATGCAACAATCCTTCGGACAGAGCTTTCAATATCAACTTCATCGTTTTTACCTGGGAGTAGATCTGTGACTATAGATAAGTTTGGGCTGATTTCAACAGTCTGGAAGCTGTCCGTCAAGTCAAAAACAAACTCAGCACTGCTGACACCTTCATCTCTTAAAAGGGAGGTATTGAGAGTGTCGTCAGGGCTTGTTTCGGCACTTATTTCATTTAAATTACTAAGTAAATTGTAGTCAGCAGGATAGCTCCATTGAAAACTGTAATCACTGGGTAAACTGCTGTAATCCCTAAATCCTTGATTACTGTTTAAGAGCCATTCGTCATTGTAGCGAGGTGCTACAGTAACAAACAAATCGCGAAGTAATACCCCTTTGCCTGAATTGATCCCAACACCTGTAAATTTATCATCAGGTATTTTAACAACATAATTTAAATTAATCTTAATTTGTTCTCCGGGGTCCAATCCATTAAGCAGGTTCACTTTTATGATGTCCAACTGATCCTTTACTCGCGACCAATCTATAACATCCTCTGCTTTGAGTGCATCCATTTGAGTATAGCCCAGTTTACTCTTTGCACTGATGTAAAAACTTCGATTGAATTCATTGGCCAAATGTTTGGCGAATGGACTAGGTGCTCCTTGGTAAGAATTTGCCCAATCATAGAGGTATAGAGTATCGAGGGATTCATCACCCGTATTGGTGTATTCAATCGTTTGTGAAACAGTAAGTAGTTCATCTTCAACATTCAAGGCTACATCAAAGGTGTATTTTGTTTGACTCCAAGC
The DNA here is from genome assembly GCA_902546725.1 of uncultured Bacteroidota bacterium. Lineage (GTDB taxonomy): Bacteria > Bacteroidota > Bacteroidia > Flavobacteriales > Flavobacteriaceae > MS024-2A. The sequence continues at coordinate 7,682 of CACCLB010000002.1, forward strand.
CAAGTTTGCCGAGCAAAACAAAAAAACCAAAAGCATGTATAAATTAGCCCCGTTGCGCATTTAGAAATTCGGTTTATAATTGTCTTTGATATAGAATCGATTTAAACAATCCATGACTTCATCTTTAGTATCTACTAATTCAAATAAATCCAAATCTTCGGGACTGATATTTTTTTCTTTGAGTACCGTTTCTTTAATCCAATCAATCAATCCGCCCCAATAGTCTCGTCCCACAAGGATGATGGGAAACTTACTGACCTTGTCGGTCTGAATTAAAGTATAAGCCTCAAAAAGTTCGTCTAAAGTGCCTACACCGCCTGGCATCACTATAAAACCTTGAGCATATTTTACAAACATTACTTTACGAACAAAGAAATACTGAAAATTAATAATCTTATCATGATCAATATAAGGATTACTTTGTTGTTCAAAAGGCAATTCTATATTCAGACCAACGGAAGTGCCTCCTGCTTTTTGAGCTCCTCGATTTGCTGCCTCCATAATTCCCGGTCCACCTCCGCTTATAACACCGTATCCAGACTCCGCTATAGCTTCAGCAATATCAATGGTTAACTGATAATTTGAATCTCCCTCTTGAGTTCTTGCAGATCCAAAAATCGAGATACAGGGTCCAATAGCACTGAGAGTCTCGTAGCCTTCTACAAATTCACTCATGATTTTAAACAGTGCCCATGAGTCGTTTGACTTGATTTCGCTCCAGTTTTTTACTTGATTGTTTTTCATAAGATTACGGGCTTTAATTGTTCTTGTAATTCTCTGGCTAAGAATCGAGCAGTGTGACTTTTTTTAATTTTTACAAGGTCTTCAGGTGTTCCACTAAAAAGTAATTCACCTCCTTTTCGCCCTCCTTCTGGGCCAATGTCAATCACGTGATCTACTTGCTTGATAACATCTAAATTGTGTTCTATAATGAGTACCGTATTTCCTTTGTTTACCAATCGGTTTAGCACGTCCAATAGCACTCGAATATCTTCAAAGTGCAATCCAGTTGTAGGTTCATCTAAGATGTAAAAGGTTTTGCCAGTATCTTTTTTAGAAAGCTCACTCGCTAATTTAATTCGTTGGGCTTCCCCTCCAGATAGGGTAGTGGAGGACTGCCCCAAAGTAATATAACCCAAGCCAACATCTTGAATCATTTTCAGTTTGCGGTAAATTTTAGGGAGGGCCTCAAAAAAGTTACAGGCCTCGTTTATAGACATATTGAGTACGTCTGATATCGATTTTCCCTTATAGCGTATTTCCAGTGTTTCCCGATTGAATCTTCTACCCTGACAGCTTTCACATTCTACATATACATCGGGTAAAAAATTCATTTCGATGACTTTCATTCCACCTCCTTGGCAAGTTTCGCATCGGCCACCAACCACATTAAAACTAAATCGTCCAGGTTTATAACCTCGTATTTGAGCTTCAGGGGTAAGGGTAAATAAGCTTCTGATTTCACTGAATACACCGCAATAGGTTGCAGGATTACTTCTAGGTGTTCTCCCTATTGGACTTTGGTTGATGTCAACCACTTTATCGATATGTTTAAGTCCTTTGATTTTAGAGTATGTTAAAGGAACCTTCACTCCGTTGAATATATGCTCATTCAAAATAGGATAAAGCGTTTCATTGACCAAGGTAGATTTTCCACTACCTGAAACCCCAGTAACTCCAATCATGAGTCCTAAGGGAAATTCTACATCAATATTTTTAAGGTTGTTTCCTTGACATCCATAAAGATGAATGGACTTCCCATTTCCTTTTCTTCGTTCCTTGGGAATTTCTATACGCAATTCACCGGTCAAATATTGTGCTGTGAGTGTATGCGCACTTAAGGTTTCCTCTGGAGTACCCTGAGAGATGATTTCACCGCCATTTTTACCAGCATAAGGTCCCATGTCGATCAGATGGTCTGAGCGTAACATCATGTCTTTATCGTGTTCCACAACCAGTACTGAGTTGCCCAGATCACGCAAAGTAGTTAGAGAATGTATCAATCTGTCGTTGTCTCTTTGGTGCAATCCGATACTGGGTTCGTCCAGGATATAAAGCACTCCAACCAATTGAGACCCAATTTGGGTCGCCAAACGAATTCGCTGTGCCTCGCCCCCAGAAAGGGATTTCGAAGAACGATTGAGCTGTAAATAATCCAAACCTACATCCAATAAAAACTGAAGTCGAACGCGAATTTCTTTGATGATTTCAGTGGCAATTTTCTTTTCATTTGCATTTAAATGAGATTCTAAATTGCATATCCACTCAAACAAATCTTGCAGATCCATACTCACCAAGTCTGAGATGTTGGACGCATTAAGTTTAAAGTACAAGGCCTCTTTACGCAAACGCGATCCTTCACAACCACTGCAATTGTAACTGTCCATATAGCCTGAGGCCCATCGCTTAATAGAGGCTGTAGCTGCTTCTTCATAAGAAGTTTCTATATAGTGCTCCAGCCCTTCAAAATCAATTTTATACGAACGGGTAATTCCTAATGTGGTTGAGGGTATGTCAAACTTTTCCTGACTTCCCTTTAAGATTACATCCATAGCCTTTTGAGGAATTTTCCGAATAGGGTCTGTCAGAGAAAAATTATAACAGGTAGCTATGGTCTCAATCTGTCTGTAGGTCCAACTGCTTTTCTTGGTTCCAAGGGGAGTAAGACCACCTTGAGCTATGGAGAGGCTATCATCTGGAATAATTTTTTTAAGATTGATCTTATGTTGAACTCCCAGGCCTTTACAACTAGGACACATTCCTTTGGGCGAATTAAAAGAAAAAGTGTTGGGTTCTGGAACAGGATAAGCAATACCTGAAGTAGGACACATCAGGTTACGGCTAAAATAACGCGCTTTTTTATCTTCTAATTCCATTACCATCATCACATCTTGACCGTAGTGGAGGGCGGTAATGAGAGAATCGTTGAGTCTTTTGAGGAAGGCAGTATCTCTTTTTACAGTAAAACGATCAATGACCAATTCTATATCGTGTGTTTTATAGCGGTCAACTTTCATTCCTGGAGACAAATCGACTACATGTCCATCCACTCTAACTTTAGAAAATCCCTGTTTGGAAAGTGAATCAAATAATTCTCTATAATGTCCTTTTCTCGATTTAATGATGGGTGCCAGCAAGACGACTTTTTTATCGGTGTATTCATCGAGTATTAGCGTTTGAATTTGCTCTTCGGTATAACTGACCATTTTTTGGTTGGACACATAGCTGTAGGCTGTTCCCACACGAGCAAAAAGCAAGCGAATATAGTCGTACAACTCTGTTATAGTACCCACTGTAGATCGAGGGCTTTTGGAAGTTGTTTTTTGTTCTATTGCTATTACTGGAGACAGTCCGTCAATTTTATCTACATCAGGACGCTCCATATTTCCTAAAAACTGTCTGACGTAGGCAGAAAAGGTTTCCATATACCGACGTTGACCTTCTGCATACAGGGTATCAAAAGCCAATGAAGATTTTCCGCTGCCGGAGAGTCCGGTTATTACAACCAATTCATTTCTAGGAATATCTAAATTGATATTCTTTAAATTATGGACTCTTGCCCCTTCAATATGAATGGTGTTAGTGGTTTTCTTCATAGCTAATAAGCTGCAAAAATAAGATATTATTACAGTCTTTTAAATCAAAAAGGTTTAATAAAGATTAACTGCCTTGTCATCTCCTCGTGGATCAGCCCCTGTCGTGATTTTATTTTCTTCAGATAAATGAATGGCATCAACTCGACCGATGATTCGAGTGTATTCCTCTTTAATGTCATAGCCTTTGGCTTGAAGTTTTACGATAAATAGTGAATCAAATCGTTTGGGCTCAAAAATAACGACATCGGGAAGCCATTGATGATGAAAGCGAGGTGAACTCACAGCATCTTGCATGTCCATTCCAAATTCATATACATTCAATATGGTTTGCAATACAGAAGTGATGATGGTTGAACCCCCAGGAGTACCAACGATCATGGAGAGCTTACCGTCTTTTTCTACGATGGTGGGTGTCATTGCACTGAGCATCCGCTTTTCTGCTGCTATGGCATTTGCCTTTCCGCCGATAAGGCCAAACATATTTGGTACTCCGGGTTTACTGCTAAAATCGTCCATTTCATTGTTTAAAAAATAGCCTCCTGACTCAACAAACACCTTTGAACCGTAACTCCCATTAAGCGTTGTAGTTACCGCAACCGCATTACCCACAGCATCTAAAATGGAGTAGTGGGTGGTTTCTTCACTTTCTTCCCAGACGATACTTCCCGGACTGATGTCAGAGGATTTAGTCGCTTGATCAAAATCAAAGCTAGCCATACGATTGGCCAAATAGTTCGTATCTAAAAGGCTGTCTTGCGGGATCGATATAAAATCAGGATCCCCTAAATACAAACTTCGATCGGCATAAGACCTTCGCTCTGCTTCAACAATGATCTGAATGGCTTCCAAAGAGTTTTGCTCATATTGTCCTATATCAAAGGGCTCGACCATTTTCATGATTTGCCCCAAACAAATACCACCGCTAGAGGGAGGCCCGATGGTATAAATATCTAAATCCTTATAACTGAAATGAACTGGATCTCTCCAAACCGGCTCGTAGGCGAGCAAATCTTCCAAGGTCATGATGCCACCTGTTTCTTGCACTCTTTCTATTAGCGCAGCTGCATTTTCACCCTGATAGAAGCCTGCACTTCCTTTTTTGGCGATACGTTCTAGTGTTAACGCCAAGGCAGTATTTTTGACAAGATCTCCTTCTTTAAATCCTTGAGCGTAAAAAGTGCGTTCCCCATTCATCTCGATAAAGTCGTCTTGTTTGCCTTCAAAACTCGACTGTTGTTTTTTTGTTACGCGATAGCCATTCCGAGCTAAATCGATTGCGGGCTGAACCAAATCCTCCCAAGGAAGACTCCCAAATTTTTTATGAATCGCTTCCAAGCCGGCAACTGTTCCTGGAACACCAACCGCCATACCGCCCAAGGTACTTTTCCCTGGAATTACATTTCCCTCTTTATCCAAAAACATATCGGCACTGGCTGCCAAAGGAGCCTTTTCACGATAATCTAAACTCCCCGTTTCTGAATCCGCCAAACGATATACCAAAAACCCTCCTCCAGCTATATTCCCTGCATTAGGATAACAAACCGTAAGCGCGAGATCCGTAGCTATCATGGCGTCAAATGCATTACCTCCTTTAGCCATAATCTCAACTCCAATTTTGGAAGCTTCCTCACGAGCACTGACCACCGCTCCTTTGATCGGCTTTTCAATGTTACATGAAATAAATATGTGGATTACACTAAAAACAAAAATGAATCTTAAAAATTTTTTATTTGTCATAATTCGGATAATTTCGATTGAGAAAAAGCAATTAGAGGCTTGATAAAATTTAAAAATTGTTGCTCAAAGTAGGGATATTTTTCAATTAATTCAGCCGTTGATCCCGCTAAATTTGAATCAAATCGCGTACGTCTATCCATTTGCGCCATAATGGCTCCTAAACCCGCTACACTACTGTATTGCTCAAACCAATTGTAGGTTGTTAATGCGTGAATAAAACGATTGAGTTTGTCGGGAAAATCAATTTCCGTTTGGTGGAGGGCTTTGTAAAAATCATTCGAAAACTCATTTAAGGGTGTACTGTGGAAAGTCTCCCAATGAACCGCTAAAAAATGATCAAAGTACATATCGACAATCACCCGGCTGTAGTGTCTGTATATCGGGAAAAGGGTTGTGACACAATTTTTAAATAGGGGGTGAGCGTCTGTAAATTCGTCTATGGCCCTATGGTGGTATATCCCCTTTTGAACCTCTAAAGGAAAGTGTTGAATTTCATTTCCCTTGACTTGATCCGCTATAAGATTCCCTACCGCTACAGGGAAATTGTCTCCAGATAAATATACATGGGCTAAAAAATTCACAGCACTAAATTAATTATTTAAAAATCAGAAAGGGTTTTTAGCTATTAAAAGAAGAGATTAACTAACTTTAACCCTTCTATATTTATTCTTTTTTTGGCTTTTATTCGCAAACGTTTTTACAGACTATTAGACCTTCTTTTATCCCGCTTTTTAGGGTATAGTACAACTGTTTGTATCCTTTTTGTTTTCTCCTTGAATAGTCTGATTGGTCAAGAAAAAATACCTGCAGTGGAATTTGAAGGAGCTTACACCTTTGATTTGGCTTCTAATCTACACGGAGGTATCAAGCAAGGAAATGCCTATTTAGGAAATGTGGACCTCAGCTTTGATTTTGACACCGAAAGACTAAAGCTCTGGAAAAGAGGAAACTTTTTTGTCTATTTACTCAACAATCACGGTGATTCACTGTCTGAACTGATGGGTGATTACCAAGTCGCCAACAATATAGAAGCAGCGTCATATACGCGTCTTTATGAATTGTGGTACCAACACAATTTTGATTTTTGGTCCATTTTAATCGGGCAGCATGACCTAAATAGTGTTTTTGCTGTGAGTGAGGTTGGTTTATTTTTTATAAACAGTTCGTTTGGAATACAACCTGACCTCTCCACTAATTTTCCCGCATCAATTTTTCCATTGGCTACACTGGGCTCAGTGATAAGCTGGCGGATAGGAGATCATTTTAAAGTGCATCACGCCATTTATGACGGTGATCCAGGAACGGAAAACAGCAATCCGAACTCACTCAACTGGAGTCTTAACAAAGAGGAGGGAGCATTGCTGATAAATGAAGTTCAATACACTACCCAAAAAGACAGTTTACAGCAGTCCAGCTTTAAATTTGGATATTGGAGACATACCCAAGATCGGGTAGTGGACCAAATGAGTTATACCAACAGTCAGGGAGTCTATTTTATCAATGATCATGTTATGCATCGAAATAAAACAAATGGAGGAGTGTTAAGTACTTTTTCTCAATTGGGGTTTTCCTTAAACAAACACAACCCTGTTCAGGCTTATTTTGGTGGGGGATTACTTTATCAGGGGATTTCACCTAAACGAACTCAAGACGGCATTGGTCTCGCTATTGGGCATACCTACTTTTCCGATAGCTATAAATCCAATTTTAAAAAAGGACTTAAAAATGAAACCGCTCTTGAATTGAGCTATCAGTGGATTACCAAAGGCCGTTGGACTTTTCAACCTAATGTACAATACATTTTAAATCCCGGAAGCAACAGCGAGCTGCCCAATGCATTGATGGGACTGATTCGCTTTGGTTTAAGCTGGTAAATATTTTTTACTATAAATATAATTTTTATAAAATCCCTAAGTTCTAAAACAAAATAGCACCTTTTATTAAAAGTTATTATAAAAGCAGGGCTTGGACTTAGTTGGCTCATAGAGTATCAGAGACTCTCTAACTAGAATAAATGCACCTATCGCATTTAGTTTTCTTGTTCATTAGTAATTTTTAGAGAAAGAGGGATCAATATTCCTCTATTTTGTTAATTTTATTTTTCTTCCCCTTTTGATCTTATTATTTGGGACAAAAAACAAAATGGTGTTGATTAAATCTGAGAGAGAGTAGGAGGGGAAGGATTACAATTGCGAAGATCGATAAATCAAATTGCCCCATGGAAGTAAGCAAAAACAACAATAACTGATGCTCTCATATCTAATTAACTTAAGTGTTAAAAATAAATTCATTGTTATTCTGCTTACAGTTTTTGTCATAGGATTTGGATTGTACTCCTTGTCGCAAATTCCCATAGGAGCGGTTCCCAATGTAACATATAATCAAGTTCAGGTCATTACTACTTCTCGCAACCTCTCCACTCAGGATATAGAACAATTTATTACCTATCCTGTAGAATTGGAGATGGCCAACCTCCCTGGTGTTCAAGAGATCCGTTCCATATCCAAATTTGGTCTTTCAGTAGTCACCATTGTTTTTGACGATGATATGGGAACATTTTTACCCCGCCAACTCATTGCTGAAAAAATCAAGTCCGCATCTGAAAAAATCCCTGAAGGCTTTGGAACTCCTGAAATGGGCCCGGTGACTAGAGGTTTAGGGGAAATTTATCAATATGTACTAGATGCTGAACCTGCCTATAAAGACCGCTACACTACTCAAGATTTGCGTACCATACAAGATTGGATTGTAAAACGACAGCTTTCAGGCATCCCCGGAGTGGTTGAAGTCAATACCTGGGGTGGCTTTTTAAAGCAATACGAAGTTGCCATCAATACTGAAAAACTCAATGCCATGGATATTTCAGCATATGATGTTTTTTCAGCTTTAGAAAAAAACAATAGCATTTCTGGGAGCGGTTATTTAGAAAAAATCAACCAAGCATTTTTTATTCGGGGTGAAGGACTTATCAGCTCTTTGGAAGACATTGGGAATGTTGTGGTTCAAAACAAGGACGGAATACCGATCTATATAAAAGATATAGCAGATATAGGCTATGGAAGTGCAATGCGTTTTGGGGCAATAACAGGAAATGCTGAAGGGGAAAAGGTTCTAGGTCAGGTGATGATGCTTAAAAATGCAAATGTATCTTTTTGGCATAGATGCGAATTTGATGAGTCTCGGTACTATTGATTTTGGAATCATTATAGATGGGGCAGTAATTATTGTAGAGTTTGTCACATTTCAAATTACCCGAAGAGAAAGTGAGATGCTCACGCTCAACAAAGCAGAACTGAATGCTTTTAAAGATAAAATAACCATCAATAGAGCTTCTAAAATGATGAATTCAGCTGTTTTTGGACAACTCATCATACTCATAGTATTCATCCCCATACTGTCCTTAAGTGGGGTAGAAGGGAAGATGTTTAAACCCATGGCCTTGACATTTAGTTTTGCATTAATCGGTGCGATGCTTTTGTGTTTTACCTATGTTCCTCTCATGACTTCTTTATTTACAAAGCCGTCAAACTTGACTGACAAAAACCTCTCTGTCCGTTTGATGAAATGGTTTAATAAAATCTATGAGCCTTGTATAGAATGGGCGTTAAAAAGCAAACAAACGGTATTGCTTATGGCGGTTACTTTACTGGCGTTTACTGTCTATCTATTCAGAACCATGGGCGGTGAATTTTTACCAACGCTGGACGAGTGAGATTTTGTGATTCAGCCCATTTTAAAAACAGGAACTTCTCTAAAGAATAGGGTAGAAATCACCACAGAGATTGAAAAAATATTAATCGATAATTTTCCAGAGGTCAAACAGGTGGTCAGTCGTATTGGAGCAGCTGAAGTCCCCACCGACCCCATGTCGATGGAAGAAAGCGATGTGATCATTATTTTAAAGCCAAAAGAGGAATGGGTGTCAGCAAACTCCAAGGACGAATTGGCGGATAAATTTAAAGAGGCTTTAGCGGTAATTCCTGGGATGGAGGTTGAATTTACCCAGCCAATCGAAATGCGGTTTAATGAGTTGATAACGGGAGTAAGAGCAGATATTGCGATTAAAGTTTTTGGAGAAGATTTAGATGTATTGGCTCAAAAAGGAAAGGAGATTGGAGCTTTGATCCAAGATGTCCCTGGAGCAGCAGATATTAGTGTTGAAAAAATTGTGGGTTTACCCGAAATGAATGTTCGCTACGATCGATCTAAAATTGCGCGTTACGGATTAAATATTCAAGACCTAAACACTATGGTTTCCATGGGATTTGCAGGAAAAAAGCTCGGTAGCGTTTTTGAAGGGGAAAAGCGTTTTGATTTGGTCGTTCGCCTCAGTGCTAATAAACGAAAAGATTTGGAAGACCTCAAAAAATTATATGTTGATTTACCCTCAGGAGGAAAAATTCCTCTTGGAGAACTGGCAGAAATTAGCTACCAAAAAGGAGCTGCTAAAATCTCACGAGACGATACTAGACGAAGAATTGTAGTTGGGATAAATGTCCGCAATAGAGATTTGCAATTCGTTGTTGATGATATGAGAGCATTGATTAAAGAAAACATCAAATTACCGGTGGGATATGCTATCAGATATGGAGGTCAATTTGAGAATTTGGAACGTGCGAAAAACAGACTTATGATTGCCATTCCAATCGCGCTTATTTTGATCTTCATTCTTTTGTATTTTGCTTTTAATTCCGTAAAAAAAGTTTTATTGGTTTATTCAGCAATTCCCCTGGCAGCAGTGGGTGGTGTGCTATTACTGTGGATCAGAGGCTTGCCTTTCAGTATTTCTCCAGGCGTCGGTTTTATAGCCCTTTTTGGAATTGAAGTACTCAACGGGATAGTGCTCATCGAACACTTTAAAGAACTGAGACAAGGGGATTTTAATACTATAGAGGCCTTGGTAAAGCAAGGAACAAAAGATCGTTTAAGAGCTGTTATTCTAACCGCCTCAGCAGCAGCTTTAGGCTTTTTACCTATGGCAATTTCTACCAATGCGGGTGCGGAAGTCCAACGCCCTTTAGCTACTGTTGTCATCGGTGGACTGTTTACAGCCACCTTACTCACTCTTGTGGTCCTACCGGTATTGTATGCAAAATTCAATAACAGTTCGAATTTTAGAAAAAAGAGAGTGAATAAAAAGATAATAACTGTCCTGTTATGCTGCTTTTCAGTCGGTGCTCTAGGGCAAGAATCAAAAAAATTAGTTTTGGATGATCTTATCTCCATTGCCCTTGAAAACAATGCCGAAATAAAAACCAATAGTTTAAAGTCTGAACAAGCCAATGCCCTTATTAACACCGCTTTTGATTTGGACAAAACAAATGTCTATTACGGTTTTGATCAAAATAATTTAGCGATAAATGATCTGCCTATAAAAGTCTATGGTATAAAGCAAGACTTTCGTTTTCCAACGGTTTATTTGCAGAAAAAAAAGTGCAGCAGGCTCAAAAGAATATTGAATTAAGCAGTTTAGAATTGACAAAAATTAATATAAAACAGAGGCTAGCTTCCAGCTATTACAATTTCCAAAGAATTAAAGAAAAGGAGCGACTCTACAGTCAACTGGACAGCTTGTTTACTGACTTTACAGCTATTGCGAACAGACGCTATGAGATAGGGGAAACCAATTATTTAGACAAAATCACCGCAGCTTCTAAACAACAGCAGATCCGTCTGAACTATGAAGAGGCAAAAAAGAATAGTGAAAATGCCTACAACCAGCTCAAGGCAATCATCCAATCAAACGACAGCCTTACTATTGCCAGACAACCTTTTTTAAAAGTAATGGTACTCCCATTAGAAATTGAAAACAGTACCTCGATCAATTACTATCAAAAGTGAATTGACCTGCTCCAAGCTGAACTTCGTCTTCAAAAGCAGCAATTGTTGCCTGATATTAGTTTTGATTATTTTCAGGGCTCTAACTCAACGCTTAATACCAACTTATTTGGTTATCAATTGGGATTCAAAATACCCGTATTTTTTTGGAGTCAAACAGCAAAAAATAAAGTGGCACAAATTGCAGAAGAAATTGGCACTAAAGAATTTGAAGTGTATCAAATTCAATTGACAACAAAAATGAATGCACTAAAAACGGAAGTAACTCAACTGCAAAAAGCGTTGGAATATTATGAAAATGAGGGAGCAGCGCTCTCCAGTGAAATTATCAAAATAGCAAACAAAATTTATAAAAACGGTGAAATTGACATCAACCAATACATTAAGAGTTTGGAAAGTGCTTTTGAAATAAAATTAAATCATTTAGATAAACTCAATGCATATAACCAAGCTGCAATTGCTATCAATCATTTAACCCTTTAGTTTAGTATCATGTCATTATCTGAAACTCAAATACTGCGACTACTTTTTAAAAAAACAGCTCTGAGTCTAGTGTTTGTTCTTTGCAGTTGTGGTAGCAAAAAAGAGTCAGCTCCCCAAGAAGAAGCCCAGGCTGAAAAAACTTCAATTATTCAAATCTCCCGCGAACAATTTATAAAAAATGAATTGCAGTTGGGAAAAGCAGAACAACGGGAATTCCCACTGCTTGTTCACGCCAGTGGGATGATCGATGTACCTCCTGAAAAAAGAGTTGTTATTAGTGCTCCTGTAGGCGGATACATCAAAAGCATTAGGCTTTTGGTTGGTGATAAAGTAAGGAAAGGAGAGGCAATAGTCACTATTGAAAATCCAGAATTTGTAGAAATGCAGCAACGTTACATGGAAGCTAGGGCGCAACAACTTTATTTAAAGGCAGAGTACGAGCGACAAAAAATGATGCTGGAGGAAAACATTACCTCAATGAAAAAATTTTTAATGGCAGAAAGCGCATATAAAACTGTCGTAGCGAGTTATACAGGTTTGCATAAGCAATTAAGTATGCTTAATATTCCTCTAGAACAAGTCGAAGAAGGAACATTTAGCTCCACAACAGTTCTCTAAACTCCCATTTCTGGGAGTATTATCAAAGTTGCCATATCACAAGGGGCCTATGTAGCTCCGGAAACTCTAGTAGTAGAAATTGTGGACAATAAAAGTGTTCATTTAAAACTCGCTGTATTTGAAAAAGACATCATGCGTGTTAAAAAGGGACAGAAACTTAAATTTAATATACCTGAAGTTCTGCCAGATACATTGGCTGGAAGTGTTCATTTGGTAGGGACTAGTCTAGAATCCAACAGGACTGTAAGGGTGCATGGGAATATAGAAAATGAAAATTATATTTTTTTGACTGGAATGTTTGTTGAAGCGGATATTATAACCGAAACGGCTATGGCATTTGCTGTTCCAAGTAGAGCAGTGGTTGAAACTGACAGCAACTTATATGTATTGGTTTTAGAAAAAGAGAAAAATGGAATTTATCATTTCAGTCAAAAAGAAGTTGTTGTAGATGCACAATACAACGGATATTCAGCCCTAAAAAACGCTCAAGAGTTTAACCCCCAAACCCAGTTTTTAATCAAAGGGGCATTCAAGCTGTTGGGAGAATAACGCACTCAAACTAAACCCTTTTTCTATAGTTAATTAGTAGATGATTTTGGTCAAATAAAGTTAAATTTGTAATTAAAATTAATCCTGTGACATTAATAAAATCTATATCTGGAATTCGAGGAACAGTAGGTGGGACTGTAAACGATAATTTAACCCCTTTGGATGTGGTTCGTTTTACGAGTGCCTACGCGCAATGGCTTACCAATACCCATAGAGGAAAACTGACAGTGGTTACCGGTAGAGACGCAAGGATTTCAGGGGTAATGATTCACAGCTTAGTAAATCAAACCCTAGTAGGTATGGGGGTCAATGTTATTGATTTAGGGTTGTCGACCACACCGACTGTTGCACTGTCCGTCCCACTACACCAAGCGCAAGGCGGAATCGTTTTGACCGCAAGTCACAATCCCAAACAATGGAATGCCCTCAAATTACTGAGTGAAAAGGGGGAGTTTATCAATGCCGAAGCGGGCGCTAAAGTATTAGAATATACCTCTCAAGAGGCTTTTCAATATGCAGCAGTGGACGATTTAGGTCAAATCAAAACAGTCACCGATGCCATCGATCAGCACATACAAGACTGTTTAAAGCTGAAATGGGTACATACAGAGCAGATTAAGCAGCGAAGCTTTAAAGTCGTGGTTGATGGTGTAAATTCAAGTGGAGGGATTGCCATTCCTGCCTTGTTGGAAGCGCTTGGAATTGAAGTAATTAAAATATACTGTGAACCCAACGGAGAGTTCCCTCACAATCCAGAGCCGCTAAAGGAGCATTTAACCGATTTGTGTGAGGCAGTAGTGGGTAATCAAGTGGATTTTGGTATTGCGGTTGACCCCGATGTGGATCGACTGGTTTTTGTAGATGAAAAAGGAAACTTATTTGGTGAAGAATATACCCTAGTTGCTTGCGCGGATTACATCCTCGGGAAAACGCCTGGGTCTACAGTCTCCAACCTTTCATCAACTCGAGCGTTAGCAGATGTTACTGAATCCCACGGGCAAATCTATAGCGCAAGTGCTGTAGGAGAAGTCAATGTAGTCACTGAAATGAAAGCATGTAATGCTGTGATAGGCGGAGAAGGCAATGGGGGAGTAATTTATCCCGATTCTCATTACGGTAGAGATGCATTGGTGGGTGTGGTCTTATTTTTATCGCTACTTGTAGAACGAAACCTCAGTGTGTCAAAACTCAGAGCTTCGTATCCTGATTATTTTATGAGTAAAAATAAAATCAATTTAGTGGAAGGCATGGATGTTGACGAAGTACTAAAGACCTTAGAAAGAAATTATACAAACGAAAACTGCTCTACTGTGGATGGATTAAAAATCGACTTTAAAGAAGCTTGGGTTCATTTGCGCAAATCAAATACAGAACCTATAATTCGCATATATACAGAAGCAAAAAGCCAGGAAAAGGCAGACGGCTTGGCAGCCCAATTTGCAGAAGAAATTAAAGGTCTTTTTTAAAGCTTGACGTGCTTAAAACGCTTGTGCGTCCAAAAATACTGAGTGGGATCCTCTTTGATCTGTTCCTCTAACCATTCCGTGTAAATATCGGTGATCTCATTTACTGCAGTGGTCTTTGGCTGATCACTAATTAATTTAAATTCCAATTCGTAATAGCCGCGCTTGAGCCTTTTGATCTTCCCAAAAACAAGTGGTATGTTTAGCTCTCTAGCCAATCGCTCTGCACCCGTATAGACTGGAACTTTAATTCCCATAAATGGCCTCCAATAGGATTTGGCTGTGGGACGTGGAGCCTGATCGCTTGCAAAACCATAAACAGCACGTTCGTTCTTCTGTTCCTTCCTCCTAATGATGTCTGAAGCTGTTTTTTGAGGAATCATATAGGCGTCGTGCCTGCTTCTAATTTTCTTAATCAAATTGTCAAAATACGGGTTCTTTATGGGGCGGTAAATTCCATAACCTAGATGTTTCATGTGATAACCCAAAGACATCATCCACTCCCAACTCGCATAATGTCCACACAATAAAAAAGCGGAACGATTCTCTTTTTCAAATTGAGTTAAGACTTCAATATTTTTGACTTTAAACCTTTTGAGCATTTGATCTTTACTCATTCCCATGGATTTTATGATTTCAAGAAATAAATCACACAAGTGGCGGTAAAACTTCTTTTCTATAAGTCGGTATTCCGCCTCTTGAAGTTTGGGGAAGGCGAGCTTTAAGTTTGAACGAACCACAGACTTGCGATATCCAAATACCCTGTAAAGGAGAAAGCAGATAAAATCAGAAAGCAAATAAAACAAGGGAAATGGCAATCTGGATACCACAAACAATATTGGTAAAGTGAGGTAATAAACTAAGGCGTTCACTGAGTTGTTTTAGACTGCAAATTTAGCTTTTTAAATTGTTAAAAACTTTCTTCTTCCAGACCTTATTTCCCTTTTTTCAGCAGTTTCATCTATGTATTTTTGTTATAAATACAACATTATTAATACTAAATGTGATATATGGAAAATATTTTAGTGCTTGGAATGGGAAAAGTGGGGAGTTTGGTAAGCTTATTATTAAGCAAGAATTTTAAGGTAAAAGCAGTCGATCAAAAACTTCCTCATTACGATTATGAATTTCCTTTTGAATGTATACAGGCTGATGTTACAGATTTAGAATGGATGGAAAAGGAAATGGCTGAACACCATGCTGTAGTTTCAGCTCTGCCCTATTTTTTAAATAAAAATATTGCACAATCGGCTCATGACTTAGGCATTCATTATTTTGATCTTACAGAAGACGTACCCACGACTAAGTTTATCCAAGGGCTTCAAAAAACAGCAAAAAAAATACTCGCTCCTCAATGTGGTTTGGCTCCAGGCTTTATTGGAATTGTAGGTAAGGATTTATGCGATTCTTTTGATCGATTGAGAGACATTGAACTTCGCGTAGGTGCATTGCCTCGTTTTCCTAACGGACTCTTGGCCTATTCCTTTACCTGGTCTCCTTTTGGGGTAATTAATGAATACTTAAACGATGCTGAAGCCATACACAACGGAAAAAGAAAACTAGTGCCTTCACTGCAAGGCTTTGAACACATCAATATTGAAGGGCAAGAATTTGAAGCATTTACCACCTCGGGTGGACTGGGCACACTTTGTGAAACCTATGAGGGTAAAGTGGATACCTTAAACTATAAAACCATACGCTATCCTGGTCACGGAAAACTAATGCGATTCCTTATGTATGAACTAATTTTAAAAAACGATGTTGAACAATTGGAACAAATTTTAAGCAATGCAAAGCCTCCTGTGGAGGAAGATGTGGTTTACGTATATGCCATAGTTGAGGGCTGGCACAACGAGACCCTCTCTCGAAAGGAATACTACAAAGCTTTTTACCCCATAGAAATTGAAGGAAAAAAATGGCGTGCTATTTCATGGACTACAGCAGCTTCAATTGTAGCCGTCATTGAATTAGTAGCTGCAAAGGAACTTCCGCAAAAAGGTTTTTTAAAGCAAGAGGAAATTCCCTTTGATAAATTCTTGAAAACTCCTACAGGAAGTTTATTTTTAACCTAATAATTAAATCAATGTGAGATGAAGTTTAAAAGCAGCACCATCATGACCCAAATTCTAGACGCTCTTTTTAAAGTCTATGAATCACGTGTTCCTGATGTCCGCAAGATTACCCAAGCCATGACAGACAAGGGTATGGTTGAGAGTCAAATGGACATCGTAAATGACCATATTGCTTTTCGCACTATGGGAGTTGACAATCTCGGGATTGCATCTTTTGAAAAAATATTTTTAGCCCACGGTTACAAGAGGATGGATTATTACCATTTTGAGACCAAAAAACTGGATGCGTATTGGTACAGTCCTCCAACTGACGATCTTCCCCGTGTATTCATCAGTGAATTAAAGGTAGAGTTGCTTACTGAATCCACTCAAAAAATAAT
Organism: uncultured Bacteroidota bacterium; assembly: GCA_902546725.1. Lineage (GTDB taxonomy): Bacteria > Bacteroidota > Bacteroidia > Flavobacteriales > Flavobacteriaceae > MS024-2A. The sequence continues at coordinate 24,418 of CACCLB010000002.1, forward strand.
TTCCAAGTACACGAATACTGTGGATACTGATCCCGTTGACCGCCTCGAATTGAATGATGTAGAAGCTGTGGCAACATTTTTCCAAACGCCTCTTTGGGCATTACCTACCAAAGAAGATTATGAAAGTTTACTCAGCGAAAGTGAATATGCAGCTTGGGTAATTTACAACCGTTATTATTTAAACCACTACACCATCAGTGTACACGACCTGCCGCAACCCTACAACCGACTTGAATCATTCAATACATTTCTCAAATCAATTGGAATTGAACTAAACGATTCAGGAGGGGAAATAAAAACGAGCAAAGACGGTCTATTAAGGCAGAGTAGTTCTGTTGCCAACCAAGTAGAAGCTCGATTTTCTGATGGAGAAATCAAAGCTATCGCTGGGAGCTATGTGGAATTTGCAGAGCGCAGTGTACTGCCCGAATTCAGCGATATACAACCGATTAAAATCAAACGAAAACACCGAAGAGAAGGATTTGAAGCGTCTAACGCTGACAAAATTTTTGAGAGCACCTTCACTTCACAACTTAAAAAATAAGCATGAAAAAAATCACAGCCTTACTCAAAGAATTGAATGTTGAATCAAACCAAAAAGGATGTCATTCTGGAGGAAATTGGTACGGTTCAGGGGAGACTATTGAGTCCTACAGTCCAGTAAACGGGGCCCATCTAGCCAGCGTACAAGCGGCTGGAGTAGAGGACTACGAACAAGCGATTGCTAAGGCTGAACACGCATTTTTGAGTTTTCAGAAAATTCCAGCACCCAACCGAGGAGAAATGGTACGTCAGTTTGGAAACAAACTGCGAGAGAAAAAAGAAGCCTTGGGACAATTGGTCTCCTGGGAAATGGGAAAATCCCTTCAGGAAGGCTTGGGAGAGGTACAAGAAATGATCGATATCTGTGATTTTGCAGTTGGACTTTCACGTCAACTCTACGGTAATACCATGACCTCTGAACGCCCTTTGCATCGCCTTTACGAGCAATACCATCCTTTGGGAGTTGTAGGGATCATCTCCGCTTTTAATTTTCCAGTTGCGGTTTGGAGTTGGAATGTGGCTTTGGCCTGGGTTTGTGGAAACGTGTGCATTTGGAAGCCAAGCGAAAAAACACCTCTTTGCAGTATTGCATGCCAAAACATCATCAGTGAAGTTCTGAAGGACAACAAACTTCCTCAGGGCATCTCTACACTTATAAATGGTGGTGCTGCAGTTGGTCAATGGATGGCTGAAGACCACAGAATTGCTTTAGTCTCTGCCACCGGATCTACTCGTATGGGAAAAGATGTGGCCCAACGCGTAGGAGCTAGACTAGGGAAATCCCTTTTAGAATTAGGAGGTAATAATGCCATAATCATCACCCCAAGTGCAGATTTGGATACCGCCATGAGAGCCTCTGTGTTTGGTGCGGTAGGAACTTGTGGTCAACGTTGTACCTCTACGAGAAGGCTCATTGTTCATGAAGCAATTTTTGACAGTTTTACAAAAAGCCTCCAAAAAGCCTATACCCAATTACGTATAGGCGATCCTTTAGACGAAAACAACCATGTAGGTCCACTAATCGATACGGATACTGTAGCGACTTATATGGATGCTTTAGCACAGGCTGAAAAACAAGGAGGCAAATGGCTTGTCCCTGGAGGAAGGTTGAGTGGGGCCGCTTATAAAAGCGATTGTTACGTTAAGCCTGCTGTGGCAATTATAGATCACGATGCTGCCATAGTCCATCAGGAAACTTTTGCTCCCATTTTATATATAATGAAATATACGGGAGGAGTAGAGGAGGCCATTGCAATTCAAAATGAGGTAAAACAAGGTTTATCCTCTTCCATTATGTCCCTTAATATGCAAGAGACAGAGACCTTTCTTTCTCACTGGGGAAGTGATTGCGGTATCGCCAATGTCAATATAGGAACCTCTGGAGCTGAAATCGGAGGTGCTTTTGGAGGAGAAAAAGAAACAGGGGGCGGAAGAGAAAGTGGTTCTGATGCCTGGAAGGCATATATGCGAAGACAAACCAATACCATCAACTTCTCTAAAGAACTGCCTTTAGCTCAAGGAATTGTTTTTGATCTATAAGGTTTTCTTTGGAATTTAGTTTAGTTTAGAGCCATGTTACAAAGCCTTCCTCCTGTGGGAATACTCATTATCGGTTTGAATATTCTCTTTACCTATATCGGTTTTAAAAATGATGCTTTTTTTGAAAAATATCGATTTAATATTGGGAGCATAAAAGCAGGGGAGTACTTTAGATTGCTCTCTTCGGGTTTTCTCCATGTCAATACCACCCATCTGCTTTTCAATATGTTTACCTTTTACTTTTTTGTAAATTTCGTGGTGGGTATGTTGGGAACAGCTGCATTTTTAGCACTTTTTTTGGGGAGTCTTTTAGCTGGTAATTTCTTCGGTTATTATTTTCATTACAAACAAGACTATTACTCAGCAGTAGGTGCCAGTGGTGCGGTAACGGGAGTATTGTTCAGTGCTTTATTGTTGTATCCCAATATTGAACTCATGCTTTTTTTAATTCCAATTCCTATCCCGGGCTATTTATTTGGAATTGGATACATACTCTACACCTTATATGGAATGAAATCCCAAAGTGATACCATTGGACATACAGCTCATTTTGGTGGTGCAATAGGCGGTATACTCATTACCCTAATTGTTATGCCAGAAGTAATGTACAGTTCTATATTAATGCTTAGTATATTGAGCTTTGCTGTAGTTGTCGCAGGGGTCTTACTTTACAGACAACGGAACTAGTTTACAAAGAGCCGAGAAGCTCGTCAATCTTTCGCTCAAGCATAGGGCCTCTAAGGTCACGGGTAATAATAACTCCGTTTTCGTCTAGGATAAAGGTTGCCGGTATAGCAGATACTTGATACATTTTAGCAATGGGGTCATTCCAAAATTTAAGATTGGAAACGTGCTCCCAAACCAACCCGTCATCAGCTATAGCTTGAACCCACTTGGGCTTGGTTCGGTCTAAAGAAACTCCTACTATTTGAAGACCATTGCCCTTGTGTTTGTTGTACAAGCGAACGAGATTTGGGTTTTCTACACGACAAGGTCTGCACCAGCTTGCCCAAAAGTCAATGATGGTTACTTTACCCAAACGATCGGCTAAATTAAATCTACCTCCATTGGGATCTGGACCTTCAAAAAAGGGTGCTAATTGACCGACTTCAGCTTTAGGAGCTTGATTCAATCGTTCTCCGATGGCACGGCCAGAAGGGGTGTTTTTAATACGGTCACTAAATCCATCATATAATTCCTTAGCCTCTTGTAGTTGAAGTATGCTATTTGCCACAAAACGCTCTAAAATAAGAATTGAGATAAAGGAGTTTGGAGCTGATTTTATAAAATTCAATTCGTACTCTTGAATTTGATCTCTTACATCTTGATATTGATCTTTAAGATCCTCTGCCAATAGAGAGTCTTGTAGAATAGTTGCTTGTTGTAAGTCATTTCCTATGGCGTTAAGGGAGGTGATATAAACATGGGTCTCTGATTTGTATTTCATAAAATCGTCGTTAGAGACGGTCCCTGTCGCTTTAGAGGCACCAAGGCTATCTTTGTACAATTCAATACTTACCGTTCCTTTTTCAGCAACAAATGGGAAATTGTCCTGTCTTCCCTCTATTTGAAGAAAGTGAATACTCGGAGCTTCATTTTCCGCTTGCAGGCTGAATTGACCGTCTTTGACCACCAAGGTGTCCAATACCTTAGGCTGATTGTTAGCGTCTGCAACAATGTGATATAAGTTACTTCCGTTTTCAACATCAGTTGTTCCTTTGATTCTAAGTCCTCCAGAGCCCTGGCATGAAACCATAAAAAGAACAAGTAATGAATAGCTTAAGAAAATATTTTTCATAGAGTTTTTGATCTGATAACAAATTTACACAATTGGAAAGGAACATGGAAAACTAATCCCTATTTTAGCTAGAATAAAAAAATGGATTAGTGCAACAACATCTTTTGAGTCTAAAAAATAGAATGGAAGGAGAGCTGGGATGGGACCGTCTGCACCAAACCCTTTATGCTACTGATGCTTCTGTTTACAAAATACTACCACTGGCTGTTGCCTTTCCGAAAAACGACAATGACCTAATCTTACTTATTGATTTTGCACGAGCACATCAAACCAGTCTTATTCCCCGTACCGCTGGCACTTCATTGGCTGGTCAATGCGTGGGTAAAGGCATCGTAGTTGATTTGTCCAAGCATTTTACAGCTATTTTAGATTTAGATATAGCGGGACAAAGCGTTCGGGTTCAACCGGGGGTCAATCGGGACGCACTTAATGACTATCTCAAACCACACGGTTTGTTTTTTGGTCCAAACACCTCTACTTCAGCTTTTTGCATGATGGGCGGTATGGTAGGAAATAATTCTTCGGGAACAACCTCCATCCGTTATGGGGTAACCAGAGACCAAGTTTTAGAACTCGAAACTCTTTTATCAGACGGTTCAAAGGCAATTTTTAAGGGAATAGGAGAGGATGAATTCACTTTAAAAACTCAGGAGCAATCTCTTGAGGGGGCCATTTATAGCTATTTCCAGCAAACACTGTCCCAAGCAACAGTTAGACAAAAAATTGAGGAAGACTTTCCTGAAGCCAGTATTCATCGAAGAAATACAGGCTATGCTGTAGATGCATTAATGCAACAGCAACCTTTTACAGCCAAAGGCGATTTATTCAATCTATCAAAATTACTTGCTGGGAGTGAAGGCACTTTGGCTTTTACCACAGCAATGACACTTCAACTTGCCCCTTTACCTCCTAAAAATGCGGTGATATTGGCACTGCATTTTGAGAGTATCAGCAGCGCCATGCGGGCGGTAGTACCCGTAATGCAGCACAAATTATACACTTGCGAGTTAATGGATAAAACCATCTTGGATTGTACCAAGGGACATCCAGGCTATCAGGAACACCGTCTTTTTATCCACGGAGATCCCAAAGCCATATTATTACTGGAATTAAGAGATGAGGATAAACAAGGTTTGGACAAACAACTTCAGGATTTACAGCAAACGGTAAACGAAGGCCAATTGAGTTATGCAGCAGTACCCCTTTGGGGTGATGCCATTGCCAAAGCCAACGAGCTTAGGCACGCAGGTTTGGGCTTGTTGGGTAATCTTGTTGGAGACGATAAAGCCGTGGCCTGTATAGAAGATACTGCTGTTCCTTTAGAGCGCTTGGCGGACTATATTGAAGAGTTTCAGCAACTCATGTTGCAATTTGAGCAAGAGGTCGTCTATTACGCCCATGCTGGTGCAGGTGAATTGCATCTCAGACCTATATTGAATTTAAAGACCACAAAAGGGGTTCAAGATTTTAGAGCAATTACCCTGGCTGTAGCCCATTTGGTTAAAAAATACAAAGGAGCTCTTAGTGGGGAACACGGCGATGGTATTGTCCGTTCTGAGTTTATACCCATAGTAGTGGGTCAGGAAAATTACCAACTCTTTAAAGAGATCAAACAACTGTTTGATCCAAAAAATATATTTAATCCAGGGAAAATAGTCGATTCCCTCCCTATGGATAAAAATCTGAGAACGGAAAACAAAGAAACACCCGTGCATCCTACTGCCTTTGACTTTTCCTCGGATCAAGGTTTGCTAAGGGCTGCAGAAAAATGCAATGGTGCAGGGAAATGCCGGTCAACTTTGCCTTCAGGAGCCATGTGTCCGAGTTATCGAGCGACTTTAGACGAAAAACACAACACGCGTGGAAGGGCAAATGTACTTCGAGAAGTACTCAGTCAGGACAAAAAACCCAATGCCTTTGACAGTGAAGAGCTTAAAGCTGTATTTGATTTGTGTTTGAGTTGTAAGGCCTGTGCCACCGAATGTCCGAGTAGTGTAGATGTAGCAACCTATAAAGCAGAATTCCTCTACCAATACCAAAAGGCAAATGGCAGCAGTCTTCGAGATAAGCTCTTTGCTAATTTTGGAAAAATAAATAAAATCACTCAGCCCATAAGAGGTTTACAAAATAGACTTTTTGCACAAAAAACAAGTCGAAAATTGATTGCCTCACTAGTGGGAATCAGCCCAAAAAGAAGCCTTCCGAGTCTAGAAAAAGGATTGTATAAGTCATTCAAATCCAATAATATAAATAAATCAAATCAAAGTGTTTATTTATATCTTGATGAGTTTTCCAATTACAATGAAACACATATTGGGAAAGCCGCTTTAGGCTTGCTAGAAGGCTTGGGGTATCAAGTTAAACTACTAGCCCCTACAGACAGTGGGCGAACCTATATATCCAAAGGCTTTTTAAAGCAGGCAAAACTGTGTGCAGATCAAAATGTAGTCCTTTATGCCGGTCTTATATCCGAAAATACACCCTTGTTAGGAATTGAGCCCTCCGCCATTTTCACCTTTAAGGATGAATATCCCAAACTGAGCTCTCATGCTGAGAAAGCAAAGAAATTGGCACCAAATTGCATGCTGGTGGAAACCTTTATTGCTATGGAGATTGAAAAAGGAACTATTCATTCATCACAATTCCACAGTGAGAAAAAGGAAATTAAAATTCATGCACATTGCTACCAAAAGGCCTTAGGCAAGCCTTTTCATACCTTTCAAATGCTGAATCTACCTAAAAACTACAAGGTTAGTCTTCTCAATACGGGCTGCTGCGGTATGGCAGGTTCTTTTGGCTATGAAAAAGAACATTATGAAGTCAGTATGAAAGTAGGAGAAGAGCGTTTGTTCCCTGCAGTACGAAAAGCAACAGCTGAGACTGTGATTGCTGCAAACGGTACCAGCTGCCGTCATCAGATATACGACGGTACAGGTCGAAACAGCCATCATCCCATCACTATTTTGCACCAGGCGCTTATCGTCTGAGCAGAGCCTTTAAAAGTCAATCCAAAACTTTATCTTTGACTCTTTAAAATAAAATTATGGCTGGGAACACTTACGGCACCATTTTTAAACTTAGCACATTTGGAGAATCTCATGGAAAAGCAATAGGAGGCGTCATTGACGGTTGTCCAGCTGGAGTCGAATTGGATCTAGAGGCCATACAGCGAGACCTAGACCGTCGTAAACCTGGACAATCCGCTATAGTAACCCAACGAAAAGAACCGGACGAGGTTGAGTTTTTCTCAGGTATTTTTGAAGGAAAGACCACTGGAACTCCGATCGGCTTTGCCATTCACAATACCAATCAAAAATCAAAAGACTATTCTCATATAAAAGACAGCTTCCGTCCTTCTCATGCCGACTATGTATATGATGAAAAATATGGCATAAGAGATTATCGAGGAGGTGGACGCAGTTCTGCGCGAGAAACAGCCAGCAGGGTGGTGGCAGGTGCCATTGCAAAACAATTTTTAAATCCCTTAAGTATTAACGCTTATGTGTCCGCTGTAGGAAACATCAAATTGGAAGCAGATCCTGCTACTGTTGATTTCGCTGAAATTGAAAACAATCCTGTACGCTGTCCAGATCAAGCTAAAGCTGCTGAAATGGAAGCTTACATCAAACAAATCCGTAAGGAAGGAGACACCATAGGGGGTATAGTAACTTGTGTAATTAAAAATGTTCCCGTTGGACTGGGTGAGCCTGTCTTTGACAAACTGCATGCAGAATTAGGAAAGGCTATGCTTTCCATCAATGCCGTCAAAGGTTTTGAATACGGTAGTGGTTTTGAAGGAACCAGCATGAAAGGAAGTGCGCACAACGATCTTTTTAATACAGACGGTACAACCAAAACCAATCAATCTGGTGGGGTTCAGGGAGGAATTTCCAATGGAATGGACATTTACTTTAGAGTGGCTTTTAAGCCTGTAGCTACCATCATGCAAAACCAAGAAACGATCAATTCAAAAGGAGATACAGTTGCTATGCAAGGTAAAGGGAGACACGACCCTTGTGTAGTTCCTAGAGCTGTACCCATCGTAGAAGCCATGGCAGCACTTGTTTTGGCTGACTTTAAACTATTAAAACGAACCAATAAAATTTAACCTCCAGCCCTTTACAATGAAAAAACTCGCCTTACACTGGAAAATACTAATCGGAATGGCTCTTGGGGTCGTTTTTGGAGCCTTTTTATCCTTTGTTCCCAACGGTTCTGGATTTATCAAAGATTACATCAAACCCTTTGGAACAATTTTTATCAATTTACTAAAGTTGATAGCTGTTCCTCTAATCTTAGCTTCACTGATTAAAGGTGTTTCGGATTTGAAGGATATTTCCAAACTCTCTCAAATGGGAGGACGAACCATACTTACCTATCTGATTACTACCTTGACTGCAGTAACCATCGGACTCATACTCGTCAATTCTATACAACCGGGTAAATCCATCAGTGTTGAAACCCGAAATGAACTCGTTGAAGCATATTCTACCAATACTCAGGAAAAACAAGCTGCAGCAGCCAAACAAAAAGAAGCAGGCCCTTTAAACGCCCTAGTTGAAATGGTTCCTTCCAATATCTTTTTGGCGGCCTCTAACAACCGCAACATGCTTCAAGTCATCTTTTTTGCGCTATTTTTTGGTATCGGAATGATTTTATTACCGCCTAAAAAAATCAAACCCGTAAAAAAATTCTTTGATTCTTTTAATAACATCATACTCAAACTGATTGACCTGATCATGCTGGCAGCACCCTATGGAGTTTTTGCCCTCTTAGCAGCCTTGGTTGTTGAAGCACCAAGCCTGGAGCTATTTCAGGCTCTTGCACTTTATGCAATTACCCTATTGCTGGGACTTGCCGCTATGATAGTGGTTTATATCATGATTGTTCGGGTGTTTACCAAAAAGAAAGTTGACTTTTTCATGAAGGGGATTGCTCCCGCACAACTGTTAGCATTTTCTACAAGTTCAAGTGCCGCAACTTTACCTGTAACCATGGAATGTGTAGAAGAAAACCTTGGGGTTGACGAGGAGGTCGCTAGTTTTGTACTTCCTATAGGAGCTACCATCAATATGGACGGGACTTCGGTTTATCAGGGGGTAGCAGCGGTATTTATCGCTCAGGCTTTTGGTCTTGACCTTAGCTTAAGTGCTCAATTGGGAATTGTTTTTACCGCAACCTTAGCCTCCATCGGAACAGCCGCTGTTCCCAGCGCAGGGATAGTGATGTTGGTCATTGTACTGGCTCAAGCAGGAATACCCGAAGCTGGATTGGCATTAATTTTTGCCATAGACAGGCCCTTGGATATGTGCCGTACTATAGTCAATGTGACTGGTGACGCAGCAGTATCCATGATCGTAGGAAAATCAATCGGTAAATTAAAGTAGCCTATTTCTTAAGTAAATCTCGGATTTCAGTTAGCAACACCTCTTCTTTTGAAGGTGGGGGCGGAGCTGCAGCAACAGTCTCTTCTTCTTTTGTAAGCCTATCCTTGGTCTTATTGTACATTTTGACCGCAATAAATATCGCGAAGCTTACAATGAGAAAGGTGATGATGGTGTTGACAAAAGTGCCGTAGTTGATGGCAACTTCAGCAACCTCTCCTTGGGCTTCTTTGATGACAATTTTTAAATCAGAAAAATCAACTCCACCGAGTAGCATCCCTACAGGAGGCATGACCACATCATTAACCAAAGACTTCACTATGGCACCAAAATAGGTGGCTAAGATTAGACCTACCGCTAACTCAACTACATTTCCACGGCTAATAAACTTTTTAAACTCTTTCATTTGGGGTGATTTAAGTGGATTCATATCAAATAAAACTATAAAAATTTATGCTTGAATTTAGAATCTGGCAGTGGACATTGACCCAACTTGCCAAACCAATTGTAACGTCTTTTTGCAATCCCTCTGTAAATCCAGTTTAATAAAGGCTCTGGAATTGCTTTAAAAATCAAAAGCAGCCTCCAAAACCCACCCAAGGCAAGCACTACCTCAAAAACCACTGCAGATTCTGCCAAAGGACTTTTTTGTTGATCCCAAATGAGCACTGAATCCAATTTTGAAAGGTCGAAGCCGGTAGCTACTACCATTTCTTTAGCTTTAGGACTTTCTAAAGGAGCAAAGCGCAATCGATCTTTTGTATCCCAACGACATAGATTACGGACCCAAAAATTGCAAAAAGCACAATATCCGTCGTAAAAAACTATAAGCGGTTTCATTTTACTTTTTTAGCTGACTTGACCAGTTCAAGCAGATCAAGGCTGACTTGGGTTGTAAAAGCACCATAATTGACGATGGCTTTTTGCTTTTCAATAGCATCGATACTACCCACAGAACGACCGTCAAAGAGTCGAACCTGGTCGCCAACTGCAAGGGTAGGCTTGGGTTGTTCCACCGCTTCAACTTGCTTTTTCTGTTTTTTCTTTTCCTTACGCACTTTGACAAGGTCTTTTTTAACCTGTTCGTCAAGTTTTTTCTTTTGCTCTCGGTCTTTTTTTGCTACCGCTGCCGTTTTACGTTTGCGCTTGGCGTTTTCTGTTTCAATGATACGAAGCAATTCTGCAATCAAAGGGCGCTTTTTATTGTTGGTAAAATAGCGTTCAGCAAGCTCATTGACCTTGTTTCCCAAAACAATCATCCGCTGATTATGATCAAAAAGCTCTTGATAACTGGTCAATTTTGCCTTGAGTTTGGCATTCATGGTTTGCATCTTATCGGATTCACTCTTGACCTTATCTTCCTTTTCTTTAAGTGATTTTCCAGTCTTCATCATAGCTGAACGCTCTTTTTGAAGCTTGGCGATGGTCGCGTCGAAACGCACTTTTCCCCGCTCTATTTTCTTTTCAGCTCGATTGATCAAATTAAAGGGCAAGCCGTTTTTTTGTGCCACTTCAAAGGTGAATGAACTCCCTGCTTCACCCATGACCAACTTAAAAACAGGTTCTAGTGTTTTGTTGTCGAACTGCATATTGGCATTGACCATAGCGGGTAATTCATTTGCCAAAGCCTTTAAATTGGAATAATGGGTCGTGATCAATCCAAATGCTTCACGCTCGTAAAAATCTTCCAACATCACTTCTGCTAATGCTCCTCCCAGTTCTGGATCAGAGCCTGTCCCGAATTCATCAATAAGAAAAAGGGTATTGGCATTGCACTTTCTCAAAAAATACTTCATGTTTTTGAGTCGATAGGAATAGGTGCTCAAATGGTTTTCTATGGATTGATTGTCCCCTATATCAGTGAGCATTTGCCCAAAGAGGGCTGCCTTAGACCTTTCGTGTACGGGAATTAATATCCCCGTTTGTAACATCAATTGCAATAAGCCTACAGTTTTTAAGGTAATGCTTTTACCACCCGCATTCGGTCCTGAAATCACTACGATTCTATTTTCTGGATCCAAATGAACGTCTTGAGGATGGGTGGGCTTATTTTCCAGTTTATGAGCTTGCAACAACAAGGGATGATACGCTTTGATATAGGCAATCTGTTTTTGATCTTGGGTTATCTCTGGAAGTAACCCTCCTATTTCTTGTGCATAACGCGCTTTGGCATGAACAAGATCCATTTCCAATAAAAAGGCGTGTTGCATTTCGAGATAGGGGAGGTAAGGCCTGAAAAAATCGGTGAGTTGACTCAGTATTTTTTTGATTTCCTCTCCTTCTTCGAATTCCAAATTCTGCAATTCACGTGTCTGCGCATTGGTTGCTTCAGGCTCAATAAATACGATACTTCCCGTTTTGGAGCTTCCCATATTGGCTCCTTTTATTTTACGACGGTACATCGCTTTGACTGCCAAAACACGGCGGTTTTCAATGACAGACTCTCGTATATCGTCTAAATAATCTGCATTGCTGAACTGACTCAAAGCCTTGTTAAAACTACTGCTGATCTTACCCCTCAATTGCTGCATCTGTTTTCTGATACTGTAAAGAGTGTCAGAGGCGTCGTTGCGCACCTCTCCAAATCGATCTATAACTCCATCTACTGTAGGTTTAATCTGTTTTTCTTCGTACAACTGTTCAGCTAAACCACTGAGGCTGGGGTAATATGTTTTAAACTTGTCTAGAAAACGAACTAGGGTATTGCTCGTTTCTGTATTGCGTGCTAAATTTCGAAAGGCCTCCAACTCCAGTACAGAGTTCTCAATTTTAAGCAATTGGAAATATTGGGAGACATCTTCAAAGCCGTGATTTGGAATGCGGTTTTCATTATCAAAAGAGGCACAATATTCAGAAGTCATCTGCAGTTTTTTCAGCACTTCTTCAGTATCTGTTTGGGGTTTAAGCCCCAATACTACTTCTTTACCCATAGGAGTAATTGCAAAAGCAGCACACTGCCTAAGGACTTCATCGTACTCAAGATCTTCCAGTGTTTTTTCGGGAATGCTCACCATGGTTTTTTCTTAACTTAGCCTTGCAAAAGTAATAAAATCATGCAGGTAGAAATACATCCGAGCTGGGAAAAGGTCTTGCAGTCCGAATTCAGCAGCCCTTATTTCCACGACTTGATTGCTTTTGTTAAAGAGGATTATAAAAACAGTCGCTGTTTTCCTCCTGGATCCCAAATCTTTAATGCCTTTGACCGTTGTCCTTTTGAGCAAGTAAAAGTCGTTCTTTTAGGGCAAGATCCTTATCACGGCCCCGGTCAGGCGCACGGTCTGTGCTTTTCAGTTCCAGAGGGTATACCGCATCCTCCTTCGCTGCAAAATATTTTTAAGGAACTAGAGGGTGATCTCGGTCTTGCTGTTCCACAGAGTGGAAACCTAGAAGCCTGGGCTAAACAAGGAGTCTTTTTATTGAATGCGACTTTGACAGTACGTGCGCATCAGGCAGCAAGCCATCAAAAAAAGGGCTGGGAGCAGTTTACAGATGAAGTAATCAAAAAACTTTCACAGCAGGGTCAAGGCTTGGTCTTTATGCTGTGGGGTGGCTTTGCCAAGCAAAAAATAAAATTAATCGATACGGACAAGCACCTTGTGCTGAGCAGTGGGCATCCCTCTCATTTAAGTGCCAATCGAGGATACTGGTTTGGCAACAAACACTTTAGTCAATGCAATGCCTATTTAAAAGATCAAGGCAAAACACCAATTCAATGGGGATAAAGCCCCTCAGCCTCCAATTCGCTTTACGCCATGCCCCATTTCAGTAAGTATTTGTATCAATTGCTCGCGGTAATTCCCCTGGATGATGATCTCCCCATCTTTAACGCTACCGCCCACACCCACGGCCTGCTTCAGGCTTTTAGCAAGTGCTTTTAAGTCCTCAGTACTGCCTTCAAAACCTTTGATTAGGGTAACTGTTTTTCCTGCACGCCCTTTGTTGCTAAAGTGTGCTTCTAAATCTTGAGCTTGGAATTCAGGTTCTGCGTCGGGTAGGGGGTCGGGGTCTGGAGCCAAGTTTTCAAATTTGATTTTGGCAAGTTCTTCCAGACTGTTCAACTTTTTAGACATAAGGGATTGAATATTAATGCTAAAATAGTAATTTAGGACTTATGTATATCCCTCATTTTTTTACACTTCTGTTTATTTTTTCACTTCAAACTATGGCACAAGAACTTCCCTTTTCATCTATTGCAGCTGCACCACAAGACTACACTGCTGGAAATTCAATCAGTAGAATGATTCAGGGTTTGGGCTTTCGATACCATTGGGCTACAGAAGGACTAAGAGCAGAGGATTTGGAATACCGTCCAACGAAAGAAGCTCAAAGTACGCTGGGTACGCTTCAGCATATTTACGGCTTGACAAAAACCATCTTAAACGCTGCAAAAAATGAAGCCTCTAAACGTCTAGCACCCAGTCCTCCAGATAACTTAGAAGCCCTTAGAGCCGCTACATTAACGGACTTACAACAAGCTGCAACACTGTTTTTAAATTACAGTGAAGATGAAATAGAAGGGCTGAATATCATTTTTGAAAGAGAAGGGAAGCAGTCTAGATTTCCTGTCTGGAACCTGATCAACGGTCCTATAGCTGATGCACTATACCATACCGGTCAAGTAGTAAGCTTTAGGCGCACATCAGGCAATCCGATCCCTAAGGGGGTTAACGTCTTTTTAGGGGTTAAAAATTAGTTATTTCGGTCTTCGAAATCTTCCTTTTTCTCGTTTTCTAGCTTTTGATTAAGCAGGTAAACCCCGACTACCACTGCGCCTATAAAAAGAATGAGTCCCATCATTACTTGAGGGTTACAGCTGTGCCGTAGGCGAGTATCTCAGAGCAACCCTGCATGACCATAGAAGTCGTAAGGCGCACATTGACAATGGCATTAGCCCCCAACCTTTCAGCATCTTCTTGCATACGTTGTAGTGCCTGCTCACGTGACTGAGCCTGGAGCTTGGTGTATTCGCTAATTTCGCCTCCAATAATATTTTTTAAGCCTGCGAAAATGTCTTGTCCTACATTTCGCGCTCTAACCGTACTTCCTCTGGCAATGCCTAGAGTTTCATCAATTTCTTTGTTGGGAACAGTGGGGGTGGTAACGAGTATCATAAATTAGTTTTTAAATAATGAGTGATCAATGGCCGGAAATAAATCCAAAGCGTTTTTATAGTACAGTTTTTGCAAAATGGAATCGGGTAGGGCCAGTCCGTACATTTTCCAATGGGCATGTCGTTTGCGATAATAATCGAAATATTCATCGTCTGTCTCCAAAACCCTAAAATAAGTATAGTACTCACTTACTTTATAACTGTCTTTACCAAATAAAATTCGGTCTTGATAGTCGATAAAAAAGCGCCGAGCACGTTTGGGTTGACGCCCCAGTTCTGCCAAAACCGCACCAATTTCCGTCATCACATTGGGGTAGGTATCCAAATGGGTTCCCAAACGATCCAAATCGTTGCCCATCCAACCCAAATGCGCATTGATAAAGGTAGTATTCGAGTGTTTTTTAAAAATATCATGCTGTTCAGCCAACACTTCCTCAAAATAGGGGTTGCTTGCAGGGTCTCTGTATCGTCGGGGTTTTTGACGCAATTCCAACCAACGTTCATTAAACTTATCCTTGGGTTCCCAAAACGAAGCAGGTTCACCCGAGTGAATCAATACGGGCATCTTATTGTTACCGCAAGCCTCCCATATCGGGTCGAGGCGAGGGTCGTTGATGGCAATGCGATTGCCCTTAGAATCGGTACTCGTCAATCCTAAAGACTTGTACACTTTTAGTCCCATGACTCCAGCTGCTGCTGCAGAATCAATCAATGCTGTTTGAGTTTCTTTAAAATCAGCATCATCTATGGCTTCAAAGTCAATGTTTAAAAACAATCCAAGGCGATTGGGTGCATTTTCACGTATGTTTTCCAATGATTTTCTTAAATACAAGCCTCGAAAACCACTGAGATTGATCATAAAACCCATATTCATACTGTCCATTTCTGCCACCAAATTTGCAAGGTTTTTTACCGGCATATCAAACTGGTGGTTATGTACGTCCACAAAAGGATATTTAGAACGTTTTAAGGGAGTTTCTTTAACAATTAGTGTGGACTTGGGACTGTATTCCTCTATGTCCATCAGATTGTTTTTTTCCTGTATTTTATCAAGTATATAATAGCTTAAACCACCTATAAAAAGAAGCGCAAAAGCGATTTTTAGCAGATTGATCAACTGTTTAAAGAATTTCCGCATCAATGAATGGGTATTACCACTTTGGTTGTATCCCAACGCATCCTTAGGGAAGAATCTACAAAATCAATGGTAAATTGCTCTAGAGGTTCTTCTAAGCTTTGTACTGGAACATTGACTTTCATTAAAATTCCGCTAGGATCGGGTTCCGTAAAACTTAAGCCTCCTGTTTTGCTATGTACATATATGACCCAATTTTCAGCATAGGGATAGGCATAGAGCCCGTAACTTCCATTGGGCAATAAGCGACCCGCAAAATCAAAATCCTGATTGGTAGTGAGTTTGGTCGTCATATTGGCTCCTAAACGCCAATAAGTATCATAAGGAACCAAAGCGCCGTCAGCTGCTTCACCAAAAATAAGACGGTCTTTTTTATAGGGGCGGTAATAACGAACACTGATTTCTTTATCGCCATTGGAATATGCTGCTGATCCCATAGGACTTTTGGGATTGATGTATAAAGCATAAGCAAAGTAAGCTGCTGCGATTACAACAAAGCCGACCAATATGCCAACAATAATTTTTTTAGCTTTTATGATAGAGTAGGTTTTAAATTCAATTGCTAAATTACAACAAATGCTCCAATGTATACTTTGAATATCTATTTTACATAACATAAATTATAACCGATAGTGATGTTAGTGATTATAAGTCAAACTTTTTATATATTTAACATTTAAACCCCAATCTTATGAAAAAACGTGAACCCATATCCCATATCATGACTACGGATCCTTATGTTTTAAACCTAACAGACGGTTTAAGTCATGCTGAAATTTTATTTAAGCGTCATAAATTACACAATATTGGTAATTTAATTTTAACTGAATTCAATAGTGAAATTGGAAATAAGTCATTCCAAGATAAAAAAGCAAAACTTAATACGTCTTCTTTAAATTATAGATTAGAAATAGTCAGTAGGGATACTTGGAATGAACTAAGTATAATCAAACATCAAAACAATATGATTAATTGGTTACTTGAAACATTTGCATTACCAGACAATTTGAAAGAATCATCAAATTGGAACACTAAACTTGTGGAAAAATCTACTTTTTCCCCTCTTGAATCTGATGCAGGGGAAATGGCTGAGGGAAATAAACCTCAAGAATTACAAATTGATAATAAAGTTATTAAAGTTAATTCTTGGCAGGATGTTTTTTTAAAGTTTCTAAGACAATTAAAATCTAATCCAAAATTTGACTTTGATTTTATCTTAGAAAATCAACTAGACTTATTCAGTCGAGAAGAAACAATTTTAAAATGGAAAAATCTTAAAGATTTATTAGATGCTAACTTTGATCATTCTAATAGATATAAAACATTTGATGGAAAAGTTTGGGATAAGGTTAAGGATTTAGATGATAATTTATTATTTGTTCATATAAATATCTCTGCATCTAGATGTGTAATTAGAATTGCTAGAATAATGGAAAAATTCAGTATACCAAAAGAAGATGTAATAATTAAATTGAAATAAAACCATTTTCTCGCCCTAATCAAACCAAATCTAAAGTTATGAGGATCTACATGCGCTGTTTAAATTGTCACAATAGCATTGATGGCAATGTTTATGTCTATTCCAGAGAGAATTATGGTTATAACATTTGTATGAGATGTCAAAGATGGTTAGATAGTCAAATGGAGTTTACTACTCCTGAAGTAGTAAACTTATATTTTGCGTTAAAAAATAGAGGCTTTGAACCAGATATGGAAAAATTTGACGGACATAAGCATGTTGATATCGTTTTTGAGCGACCCAAACTACACATTGAAGTTGACGGTATTCAACACAACCAGAGCACCCGACAAGCCCTTTCAGATTTAAAAAGAACCTTTTACTCAATGCAGGGCGGTTTTTTGACCATACGTATTCCAAATATTTTGGTTAGAAACGAGTTAACCGAAACCGTAAATTATTTAGTAGAATTAATTTTGGAACGCTATTATAAACATATGTGACCCCATTTATATTAACCAGCATACCTTCCGCTCCCCACCCCCATTGTATCCTGTTAACAACCCTGTCAATAAATCCAAGGGGGCGGCTTGGTTTTTTGGGCAAAAAGACAGTAATTTTATATAAAACCACGACCATGAACGACCGTCCAAACGATCTGCTTCGTATCCGTCCGGAGATTAAAAAAACCCAATCTTTTGATACGATGAGTGTTGGAGAGCGTTTTCAAAACGAGACCCTCCGCCCTATTTTAAAACTGCAAAACCCCTTACTTATTGAAGTGTTTCACAACTATATCGAAAAGCGCAAAGGCGTATTTTACGAATTGAGTTTGGAAAAAAAGCTGGATTATATCGAAAGCAGTTTGATCAAAGACCAAAAGTTTCGCAATTCAGTCAAGGGAATGCTTATCGGGCATTTTACTGTGGCTGAATACGGTATTAACAAGCAGCAATCTTCCTTACTAAACAAACGGATGATGAATTTAGTCATCGAACGTTTAAAAGACCAGGTACAATTGCTTGAGGTTCCTTTAAAAAAGGTCGTTTAGTTTTAATTGTACAACCAAGCTTTTCGCAATTCAACAGTACTTTCAGCTGCAGCAGGATCTTCTAGCAGTCCTTTTGCAGTTGCGGTAGGTGTTCCAACTTTTCCGCTGAGCTCAAGTTCTTCACCATCGCGTGCTACGGTAAAACTTATGATTTTGTTGGCTTCCCATCGTATGCTGGGCGTTAAAAGAGCGTTGATTTTTCCGCCGTTTTCTTGATTGATTTCAGGAAAGCGTTCGCCTTCCATTCCCAAAAGCACATCCCCTACTTGCATGCCCATAGCTTCAATAGAAGCATTGAGCTGATTGACCACAAACTGCAACTCACCCTCAGCATTGGGCTGGGGACTAAAAAACAATTGTGTACTGTTTGCAAAGATGATGGAGCGCAAAGGCGAATCCACCTCTCCATTGATCAATCCTACTTTAGCAAAATAGGTGTCGTAATCAATGGGTGCAGTACCCACTAAATGGGTTTCAAAAAACGCTCCTACTTCAGGATAAGTCATTGCGACAATTTCAGGGATTAAATCTTCGTCTTTAAACGGCTTTTCTTTGCCGTATTTTTCGGCTAAATTTTTCATCACCCAAAGAATTCCCTTTGATCCCCCACTCTTTTCACGGATCAATATATCGAGACACATATTGATCAAGGCTCCCTTTTGATACACATTGCCGTAATTGGCTTGATAAGGTTCATCTACAATGCCTGCACTCATTTCAGTAAAGGACATGGTATCGTCATAACGCTGTGCCAAAGTGATTTTTTCCATCATGCGATTATAGAAGTCAGGAGCGTCGATTAGGCCTTGATTGATTTGAAATAAGTTTGCAAAATATTCTGTTGTACCCTCGTACATCCACAAATGCTGCGACATCAATGGCCTGTTGTATTCAAAGTTGTGAATCTCTTCGGAATGCACATTTAAAGGGGTCAGCGTATGAAAAAACTCGTGGGAGACCACATCGACCAAACTTTGGGTCAACTCCCCTGCTCCCATGGCATCAACAAAGACTACCGTGGTAGAAGTATGGTGTTCAAGCGCACCCATCATCCCACCAAAATACTGAAGGGCATCCATATTCATCAAATGCAATAGGATATCGTAACTGGGAGTGTCATTAGCATCTCCTAAAAAGGCTTTTTGCGCTTTCATCATTTCCTCTATGGCAGGCTGATAGTCGGTTGCCTGATGCACGTCTGAAGGTGAGTAAATGGCCAAGCCTACTTTGATCTCGTCCAGATCAAAGGAAACCGCGTTGGGCTTGCTGTAAAGGATGGGATTATCGATAATGTGAAAGTAACGCTCGGCATTAAAAACATCCAAACTGTCACTGGTGGAGCGGGCAGGTAAAGAGGTAAAAGCTTCCAAATCTTTAGGTGAGCTTACGCTCAGTTTGTAAGAGCTCTCTTTCATTTCTTCAAAATAACCGATCATGGAGTGTAAATTCAAAAGGTAAACCTCCCCTTCTTGAAAATCGGTTCCTCCCATAGGATAGATTTCCTGACCGTCAGGACCGTCAAAGGTGTCGTTTACTTTATAGCTGATCTTTGCCAATTTTTTTGGCTTTACAATTTCCCAACTGTTTTGATCTAAAGAAATCAGTTCCATTTCATTGCCTTTTTTATCAAAGGCTTTTACATCTTCTACAAATCGACCAAAATTGGAATATTCATAGGTTCCCGGTACAATCTGCGGGATATAAAACACCGTAGACTCCACTTTCATAGGTGGTGGTGTAATGGTAATTTCTACCTTGTCGTCTTCTATACCTACCAGATCGATACTGGCTTGTATGACGTTAGAGCTTGGTGTGCTAGAGGTTCTTAGTGCAGCACAACCTACAAATAAGACAGCAGCAACTAGGGATAAAAGCGATTTAGATAATAAGGATTTCATAGGGTTTGTTTAGAGGAGGGAAACTCCGTTTAAGTCAGTGGTTAGTACATTACTCATATAATCGAAAAAGGGGCGTATGGCTTTAAAGTAGGATAAAATTTGCTTTTGAAAATCGGCAGACAATACTTCTTTATCTGTAAATTTTTTCATGAATAAATATTGTTTTTTACGGATGAGGTCTATGTCGGCATGCTCTTTAGAAAAACCTTTGGGTGCGGTTTTGACTTCATCTCCTTGAAGGCCGCCCCAATGGGCTTGAAGCTCGGCATCTGCCATCACCTCTCGCAATTCAGCAGCATCGACTTCCATTTCTTTTCGGATACGGAATAAATCGTCCTTGTCTGGATTCCAAAAGCCGGTGGCTATAAATGAATCTCCAGCTGCAATATGTAGGTAATACCCTCCTCTTAGATGAGGCTTTTTACGGTGAAAGGAAATACCAAAATGAGTTTTAAAGGGGGTTTTGTTTTTTGAAAAACGCACATCCCTGTAAATTCTAAAGAGTTTCGCCCGATCGATCTCATCGGTTTCGCTCAACCCCTGCTTAATCTCCTCTGCATACTGCTTGATTTCAGCTTCCAGTCCTTTAAAGCGACTTTTTTGAGGTTCAAACCATTCACGGGTATTGTTCTTTTCAAGTTCTTTATAAAAGGCTAAAACATCGGGATTGATCTTACTCATGGGTTTTCACGTTATCTTTCCTAAGAAGTCAAATGTACATTTTTTTGGGGAAATGCGAATGAGACTTAACCGTTTCGTGACGACAAGGTCCGGGCGATATCGTTCAATTTAAACCCTTTGGCTTGAAGTAATACGAGGTAGTGAAACAAGAGGTCGGCACTTTCCTCTAAAAACAATTGATCGTTGTTGTCTTTGGCCTCAATCACAGTCTCTACAGCTTCCTCACCTACTTTTTGAGCTATTTTATTGATGCCCTCTCTAAACAAAGAAGCCACATAGCTGTTTTGATCGTCTGCTGCCTTTCGCTGTCCGATAATGGCTTCCAATTCTGCTATAAAGGCCAGTGAGTTTACATTTTGTTCCCCCCAGCAAGTATCCGTTCCCTTGTGACAGGTTGGACCCTCTGGATTTGCGTAAATAAGCAAACTGTCCTGGTCACAATCTAAATGAATGGAATCCACGTTTAAAAAGTTCCCACTCTCCTCTCCTTTGGTCCAAAGGCTTTGTTTTGAGCGGCTGTAAAAGGTCACCTTTTGGCTTTTTTGAGTTGCTTCAAAGGCTGCTTCATTCATATAGCCCAGCATCAAAACTTTTTGTGTTTTTGCATCCTGTATGACGGCAGGGATAAGCTGATCGGGTGATTTTGAAAAGTCTGGTTTCATAATTCGTCTATTCGCACAGCTAGTTGCTGTTGGTTCAGTTGTTTTTTGAGTTCGGGTATGGAGATTTCACCAAAGTGAAACACACTGGCTGCCAAGGCAGCATCAGCTTTACCCTTTGTAAATGTATCAATAAAATGAGGGACAGTACCCGCTCCTCCTGAAGCAATGATGGGTATATTGACCTCAGTACTCAATCGAGCCAGTGCGTTGTTTGCAAAGCCTTGTTTGGTACCGTCGTGGTCCATAGAAGTAAAAAGGATTTCTCCTGCTCCGCGTTGTTCAACTTCCTTTGCCCAATCAAACAGGTCCAATTCGGTGGGCACCTTACCTCCTACCAAATGCACTTTCCACTGACCGTCAATTTGCTTGGCATCTATAGCTACTACAATACATTGGGAACCGAACTGCTCCGAAAGTTTATTGATAAGGCTTGGATTTTTAACTGCTGCTGAATTGATCGAAACCTTATCTGCTCCATTTTTTAGCAAAATAGAAACATCCTCAACTGACCGGATTCCACCCCCTACTGTAAAAGGAATGTCTATAGCTGCGGCAACTTTTAAGACCAGATCTGCCAGTGTTTTGCGTTTTTGCTCTGTAGCAGAAATATCTAAAAAAACCAATTCGTCTGCCTGCTCCAAGGCGTATTGGGTAGCCAATTCGACTGGGTCACCTGCATCGCGTAGATTGACGAAATTAATCCCCTTAACGGTTCTGCCGTCTTTAATGTCTAAACAAGGAATGATACGTTTGCTAAGCATCTTATTCGTTTAATTGGTTTAAGTCATGTTGGTCATTAAATCCTAAATCTGCTGCGGTAAGCTGTTTTACCCAAAAGGCAATCTGTCCTGTATGATAGGAACAGTATTCTACAGCATGCAGTACCACTCCCACTCCAGAAAATTCAAAATCTTGTACTTTTCGTATCCGAGTAAAGGCAGACTCTGGCGCCTCTTCTATGGTATTTATAACCTGTTTTACCGTATTGTCAAAAAGAGTCAACAACGAACGGATATCTGCTCCACCTGCTACAGTAAATTCTTCATCCCGTTTCCGCTCATCGGTTTTTTCTCCAAAGGAAGCAATAAGATACTGGGTCATATTACCACAGAGGTGTAACAGTTGATTTCCTAAACGGAGGCCATTGCTTACGGGGAGTTGCCACAGTTGCTCTTCATTTACTTTGGCAAGGGCAAGGTGAATCATCCGTTGGCTTTCGTTTAGTCGAAAGATGGCGTGCTTTTTAAATTCTGAAAGAACCTGATTTTCCATTAGTTTGAATTGATAATAAAGTGTTCCAAAGCTTTAAGCGAAATCCGATTTTCATAAATCGCTTTACCGATAATCACTCCTTCGCAACCCAATTCTTGCAGTTGCGGAAGCTCTTCAAATTTAGAAATCCCACCTGAAGCAATAAGTTTGACTTTTACTTGTTCGAGTAGACTTTGGTACAACTCAAAAGCAGGCCCCTCTAACATACCATCTTTACTGATGTCAGTACAGATAACATAGCTTATTCCTTGAGTTTTGTAGTAGTCCACAAAGTCAAAAAGTGTTTTATCTGAAGTTTCCAACCAGCCGTCTGTAGCGATATGAATCCCTTTAACATCGGCTCCTAAAATGATTTTATCAGCTCCATAGGATTGAATCCATGAAGTAAATGTCTCTGGGGATTTAACAGCAATACTGCCCCCTGTTATTTGCGAAGCTCCGCATTCAAATGCAATACGCAAATCCTCATCTGATTTAAGGCCTCCTCCAAAGTCTATTTTTAATTGGGTCTTGCTAGCTAGGTTCTCCAAAACTTTGTGGTTTACGATATGTTTGGATTTCGCTCCGTCGAGATCTACAAGATGTAAATGTGCAATACCATGCGCTTCAAAGGCTTTTGCAACTTCCAAAGGGTTTTCATTGTAGGTTTTTTGTGTGCTGTAATCGCCTTTGGTTAGGCGAACACACTTTCCCTCTATGATATCTATGGCGGGGATGATTCTCATAATGCTAAAAAGTTTTGAAGTAAACGACTGCCTGCCTTACTGCTTTTTTCGGGGTGAAACTGCACTCCATAAAAGTTATCCTTTTGCAATGCTACGCTATAGCTGCCGTCGTAATTTGCATTCGCCACTGTCTCTGTACTGTTTGGAACAAAATAGGAGTGCACCAAATACATATAAGCCCCATCGGTTATCCCCTCAAACAATTCCCCTTTTAGGTTGTGAATACTGTTCCAGCCCATTTGAGGGACTTTTACCTCAGTAGAAAAACGTTTGACTGTTTTTTTTACAATTCCAAGCCCTTGAACATCACCTTCCTCAGTATGTTCACAAAAGAGTTGCATGCCCAAACAAATTCCCAAGACCGGTTGTTGCAGTTTAGAGATCAATTGATCTAAACCGAAGTGTTTCAGTTTTTGCATGGCACTTCCAGCAGCCCCTTGCCCCGGAAAAATAACTTTGTCTGCAGAATTGATTTGATCAGCATCAGAAGTCAATAAACTGTTTACTCCCAATCGTTCCAATGCAAATTGCAGGCTTTTGGTATTCCCCGCTCCGTAATCGATAATGGCTAGCATTTAGAGACTTCCTTTTGTTGAGGGTAAAATCATTTTATCGGGATCGCGCTTAACAGCCACCTTAATTGCCTTTGCAAAGGCTTTAAAAATAGCTTCAATCTTATGGTGTTCATTTGTTCCTTCAGCTTTGATGTTGATATTCGCCTTGGCCCCGTCTGAAAAGGATTTAAAAAAGTGGAAAAACATTTCTGTAGGCATTTTACCAATCATCTCTCTTTTGAATTCAGTTTCCCAAACCAGCCAATTCCGGCCTCCAAAATCTATAGCTACTTGCGCCAGACAATCATCCATGGGCAGACAAAAACCGTAACGTTCTATACCTAATTTATTCCCCAAAGCTTGAGCAAAGGCTTCCCCTAAGGCAATGGCAGTGTCTTCAATGGTGTGGTGTTCATCCACTTCCAAATCGCCTTTTACCTCAAACTCAATATCCATACTCCCGTGACGTGCCAATTGATCCAACATATGATCAAAAAAGGCAATACCGGTATCTATACTGCTTTTCCCAGTACCATCGAGATTCAGTTTGAGTTTGATATCCGTCTCGTTGGTCTTGCGCTCATAGTCAAACTGACGCTGCTCTAATTTTAAAAAAGCGTAGATGTCTTTCCAAGAGGTGGTTGTCAGAACTATAGGCAGATCAGCATTTGCGGTAGTCTCATCTTGTCCGAGTTCCGGATCATTGGCAATAAAAATACCTTGACTGCCTAAATTTTTTGCAAGCTCCATATCGGTTAGTCGATCCCCGATCACAAATGAATTTTTCATGTCATAATCAGCCTCATCAAAATAGTGATTCATCATAGCCGTTCGGGGTTTGCGTGTAGGAGCATTATCGGCGGGTAAACTTTTATCTATCAGTATCTCGTTAAATTGTACTCCTTCGTTTTTAAAAGACTGAATTAAAAAATCCTGCACAGGCCAAAAAGTCTCATCAGGAAACGAAGCTGTACCCAGCCCGTCCTGATTAGTTACCATTACCAATTCAAAGTCCAGCTCCTTAGCAATTTTGGCTAAATAAGTAAATACCTCTGGATAAAAGACCAACTTTTCAAAAGTATCCAACTGATATCCCTCTGGCTCTAGAGCCAAGGTACCATCGCGATCTATAAATAATACGTTTTTCATATACTCAAACTTTTTAGGGCATCGATTAAACGGTTGTTTTCTTCTGGGAGTCCTACTGAAATACGAAGGGTATTTTCACAATTTAGATTCTTAGAAGGATTGCGAACCACTATACCACAGTCGATCAATTGCTGATAACGCAAACTGCTATCGTCAACCCGTATCAATATAAAATTTGCATCTGAGGGAAAACACTGCTTAATAAAAGGAATACTACCAAAAGCTTCCTCTAATCGACGGCGTTCATCGAGTAGTAATTGTACTTGTTCTCCAACCTTATCTTGCTCTTTTAGTCGGTTTAATGCAGCGTTTATGGTCAGTGTGTTAATATTGTAAGGTGCTTTTATACGATTGAAAAAGCGAATAAAATCCGAGTGAGCAAAAGCCATTCCCAAACGTGCTCCAGCCATACCTTGTGCCTTAGAAAAGGTTTGACTAACCATAAGATTTGGGTAGTCTTCCAACCAAGGGATGATTGAAGGATTGGTGCTGAATTCAACATAAGCCTCGTCCACAAGGACTAAACCCTGAAAATTCTCTAGCAATTCTTTGATGGCATTCAAATCAAAACTATTTGCTGTAGGATTGTTTGGTGTAGGAATAAAAATAATTTTACAAGATGCATCAACTGCTTTTAGAATAGCAGGCAAGTCAAGCTGGAATGCATCTGTAAGTGGAACTTCGACAACGCCTACCCTATGCGTTCTCGACGAAACTTTGTACATGCCAAAAGTGGGAGGTACAATGACAATTTGATCTTGGCCCGGCTCACAGCACCCCATGATGACATTTGAGATAAACTCATCACTGCCATTGCTTAAATAGAGCTGGTCTACCCCTACTCCTTTCCATTCAGCAATCTGTTCTTTGAGTTCTAATTGGAGCGGGTCTGGATACCGATTTACTTCAGTAGCAAAGGGATTTTCGTTTGCATCCAATAAAATCATTTCTCTACCGTCAGCTGTAAACTCCTCTCTTGCAGATTGGTATGGTGTCAAAGAGAGTAAATGCGTTCTGATGTATTTTTTATAATCAAATTTCATCCTTCAAGGCTTTTAAACGTATGCTTACTGCATTTTTATGGGCATCTAATCCCTCAGCTGTAGCCATCAACTCTATGGTTTCCCCTAAAGCCTGTATGCCTTCCTTAGAAATCTTTTGAAAGCTAATTGCCTTTCTAAAGCTGTCTAAGTTAACACCACTATACTGTTTTGCATATCCATTGGTCGGCAAGGTGTGATTCGTCCCCGAGGCGTAATCACCTGCTGATTCTGGAGTGTAGTTTCCAACAAAGACTGAGCCTGCATTGATTAGCTGATCCAAATAAAGCTCCTCTTTTTCTACACAAATGATATAGTGTTCAGGGCCGTAGGCATTGATAAAATCTATGGCAGCCTGATCTGTTTCAAAAAAGATGGCTTTAGAATTCTTTAAAGCTGCTAGGGCAATTTCTTTACGAGGCAGCTCAACTAGCTGGGCTTTTATCGCTTCAGCGACTTGATCTAGTAAGGGTTTGTATGTGCTGACAAACAACACCTGACTGTCTTGACCGTGTTCGGCCTGGGAAAGCAGATCTGCAGCGATAAAATTGGGATCGGCAGTAGCATCAGCAACTACCAATAGTTCGCTTGGACCTGCGGGCATATCGATTGCCACATGATGACGTGTTGCCCATTGTTTGGCTGCAGTAACATATTGATTTCCTGGTCCAAAAATCTTATGAACTTTTGAAATACTTGCTGTTCCCACTGCCATGGCTGCTACAGCCTGTATTCCTCCTACTTTATAAATGTTTTTTACGCCACAAAGCAGAGCGGTATAGAGAACAACTGCGGGTAAAGTACCCTCTTTAGTGGGAGGCGAACAGAGAACTATTTCCTTACATCCTGCGATTTGAGCTGGAATGGATAACATCAACACCGTAGAAAATAAAGGTGCTGATCCTCCTGGTATATACAAGCCTACCTTTTCGATTGGCCTTTTTTCTTGCCAACAGTCCACCCCAGTTTGAGTGCTTACTTTGACCGTTTCAGTCTTTTGTGCCTCGTGGAAACGTTCGATATTCTCCTTTGCGTTTTGTATGGCTTTCTTTAATGCTAGAGGTACTGCTGACGCGGCCAATTTAAGCTCTTCTTCACTTACTCTAAAGTCTGAGAGTTGTATTCCGTCAAATTCAGCGGTATACTTTTTAAGCGCTTGATCTCCATCCGCTTTTACCGCATCAAAAACAGTTGCAACCAAAGGTTCTAAAGAGTCGTAACTGGCTGTGGGCCTTTCAGTCAGAGAATCCCATTCTGATTGGGATGGATTTAAATAGTGTTGCATCATAAGACCATTTTTTCTATAGGACATACCAGTATATCTTCTGCTCCAGCAGCTTTAAGTTGATCAATAACCACCCAAAAATCTCCAGCGTTGATGACTGAATGTAAAGAACTCCAGCCTTCTTGTGCCAAAGGCAAGACTGTAGGACTTTTTAAGACGGGTAAAATAGAACTGATAGCGTCGATTTTATCATTAGGAGCGTTGAGTAAAATGTATTTTGATTGTTTGGCGCGTAAAACAGATTGGATACGGAAACGAAGTTTATCAATAGTTGCAGCAGCAGCGTCTGAAACTGAAGGTGCTTGAACCAGTACGGCCTCTGAAAGTGAAATTTCAACAACTTCTTTTAAATTGTTTTTAAAAAGGGTACTCCCACTAGAAACTATGTCGCAAATAGCGTCCGCCAATCCAATATTGGGTGCGATTTCAACTGATCCGTTAATGATGTGAAGATCTGCTTTGATTTGATTTGCCTCTAAAAAGCAATTTACTGTATTCGGGTAAGAGGTCGCGATTCGCTTACCCTCCAAATCTTGTACTCCCTGAAAAGCAATATTTTTAGGGACTGCTATTGAAACCCTGCATTTAGAAAAACCCAATTGCTCTATAACCTTAAGGTCTTCCCCTTTTTCAACGAGTAAATTCTCCCCTAAAATGGCTAAATCTACAACCCCATCTCTCATGTATTGGGGGATGTCGCCATTGCGAAGGTAGAATACCTCCATAGGGAAGTTTCTAGCAGCAGCCTTGAGCTGGTCTTTACCGTTGTCGATAGAAATTCCACAGCTTTTGAGTAAGTTCAATGAATCTTCATTGAGTCGCCCTGATTTTTGAATTGCAATACGTACCATATTTTTTTAATAAAAAAACCCGTCTGATTACTCAAAC
Source organism: uncultured Bacteroidota bacterium (assembly GCA_902546725.1). Lineage (GTDB taxonomy): Bacteria > Bacteroidota > Bacteroidia > Flavobacteriales > Flavobacteriaceae > MS024-2A. The sequence goes on from CACCLB010000002.1 coordinate 52,591, forward strand.
GGGCTTGTAATAGATACATAGAAATCTTACTACATCTCGTTTGATCGAGTCGTATTATGATGTCCATGTAGTGTTGTTGTTTTCATTTGAGTTGCAAATATATTCAAAAAAATTAAATAGCAATTATTTATTGATTTCCTAGAATAATGGGCAAGCCGTTTTTACCGCTTCCGATGACAATTACTTTGGCATTAGGAGATTCTGAAAGCTTGATTGTTGCTTCTATTCCTTTTTCCTGAAGAATTTTATCGGTTAATGACGCACTTAAAATACGGTTCGCAGTGGCTTTACCTTCGGCGTCTATACGCTGACGTTCTGCCTCTTGTTTTGCTTTTTCAAGTCGGAACTCGTATTCCAAGGACTCCTGCTCCTGACCCAATTTACGCTCAATAGCTTCTTTAATAGCTAAAGGCAAGGTTACATCACGAACTAGAACAGCATTGACTTGAATGTGCTGTGAATCAACATTTTTAAGTGTTTCTTCAAAGATTTCATTTTGAATCGCATCACGCTTGGTTGAATACAATTGCTCAGGGGTATATCGTCCAACTACAGAACGTGCTACGGCACGAATCTGAGGAATCAAAACGATATTGACATAGTTCTCTCCCTTTGTTTTGTGGAGCAGACCCAGCTCTTCGTATTTCGGCTGATACAATACTGAAACATCTAATGATATTTCCAGACCGTTGGAAGACAATACTTGCATATTTCCTTCGAAGAACTCCTGTTGTTTTACGTTATAAATATAAACCTTGTTCCAGGGTGATATAATGTGAAACCCTTCTCCTAAGGGCGGTTCATCAGTAACTACACCTCCGCCAAAGGTTTTAAACAACACTCCTGCTTCCCCGTAGCCTATGTTGATAGAAGACTTAGAAATAAAGATTAATACGACTACGATCAAAAGAATGACCGGTAATCCAATTTTAGGTAATTTTTGCATGATATTTTTTTTTAAAAAAAATTAGGTTAACATTCCTCCATCCACGTGGAGTACTTGTCCAGTGACATAACTGGATAGATCAGAGGCTAAGAAGACACAAGCATTTGCGACATCTTCTGGTTGACCTCCTCTTTTTAATGGAATTCCATCTCTCCATCCTTGGACTACATCCTCAGATAGTTTGGCTGTCATTTCAGTTTCTATAAAGCCAGGGGCGATTACGTTTGATCGGATGTTTCTTGATCCTAGCTCAAGGGCTACAGATTTTGAAAATCCAATAATCCCGGCTTTTGAAGCAGCATAGTTTGCTTGTCCAGCATTTCCTTTTACTCCAACTACTGAGCTCATGTGAATCAAAGAGCCTTTGCGTTGTTTTAAGAAAGTGCGCTGAACAGCTTTAGTCATATTGAAAATGGATTTAAGGTTGACTTCGATTACACTGTCAAAATCTTCCTCACTCATACGCATCAAAAGATTGTCTTTGGTAATTCCGGCATTATTGATTAAAACATCTAAACCTCCAAAGTCTTTCAATACCTCATCAACCAATTGCTGCGCTTGGTCAAAATCAGCTGCATTACTTTGATACCCCTTAACTAAAACACCTTCACTACTCAATTCTTTTTCCAATGCATCCGCAGCCTCTTTATTGCTGCTGTAGGTAAAAGCAAATGCACATCCATGAGCGACAAATACTTTGGCAATACCTCGGCCAATACCTCTACTGGCTCCAGTAATAATTGCGGTTTTTCCTTCGAGTAATTTCATTTTATAATAATACTTCTGCTACTTTAGTTCCAATTTGGGCAGGTGAATCCACGACGTGTATACCACATTCACGCATAATGCGCTTTTTAGCTTCAGCAGTGTCTTCACTTCCACCAACTATTGCTCCTGCGTGTCCCATAGTCCTGCCTTTGGGTGCAGTTTCTCCTGCAATAAAGCCTATAACTGGCTTTTTATTCCCAGTGGCTTTGACCCACTTGGCAGCATCTGCTTCCAATTGACCCCCTATCTCTCCTATCATGACCACACATTCGGTTTCTGGATCATTCATAAATAACTCTACTGCATCTTTAGTTGTGGTGCCAATAATTGGATCACCACCAATTCCTATAGCTGTAGAGATTCCCAAACCTTGACTGACCACTTGATCAGAAGCTTCATAAGTTAGTGTTCCCGATTTGGACACTATACCAACCTTCCCTTTTTTAAAGACAAAGCCTGGCATAATTCCAACTTTTGCCTCTTCAGGAGTAATAACTCCGGGGCAATTCGGTCCGATGAGGGTTGCTCCTTTAGCTTTGACGTATTGAAAGGCCTTGGTCATATCATTAACTGGAATACCCTCTGTGATCGTAATAATCACTTTTATCCCCGCCTCTGCTGACTCCATGACAGCGTCTGCTGCAAATGCTGGGGGAACAAAAATAATGGAGGTATCTGCACCTACCTTTTCAACGGCTTCGGCAACAGAGTTAAAAACAGGCTTGTCCAAATGAACTTGACCTCCTTTACCCGGTGTTACCCCACCGACAATATTTGTTCCGTATTCAATCATTTGGGTTGCGTGGAAAGTTCCCTCGCTTCCAGTAAATCCTTGTACAATGATTTTGGAATCTTTATTTACAAGTACACTCATAGTTTAATAGTCTCAATTTAGTTTAACTTTATTATTATTTAACGCGCTCTATATAATTGCCTTTTTCTGTGTCTAGTTTTACCTTATCCCCTTCATTGATAAACAATGGAACGTTGATGGAGGCTCCTGTCTCAACAGTAGCAGGCTTGGTAGCGTTTGTAGCGGTATTTCCTTTAACCCCTGGTTCGGTATGGGTCACTTCCAAAACCACACTTGCGGGCATGTCTGCAGAGAGCGGTAAACCGTCTTCGGAATTGATCGAAATGGAAACCATTTCACCCTCCTTAAGTAAATCAGGGCTGTCCAGTATTGTCTTCTCTACACTAATCTGGTTGTAATCATCTGTATTCATAAAGTGAAATTGATCACCCTCGCTGTAGAGGTATTGATATTTGTGGGTTTCAACGCGAATATCTTCAATTTTATGGCCCGCAGAAAAGGTATTGTCCAATACTTTACCGGAAGTAACACTTTTAAGTTTTGTTCTAACAAAAGCAGGGCCTTTACCAGGTTTAACGTGTAAAAATTCAATGATTTTATAAATGTCGTTGTTGTACTTGATGCACAAGCCTTTTCTAATATCTGATGTTGTAGCCATAATCGAATTGCAAATTTAACTTTTTTGGTGGTACCCCCTTACAATTCCTTGAGATGATTTTTCAATGAATTCCAAAATGGCATCGCGTTCTTCCGTAGGCTCAATCTCATTTTTGACTATTTCAAGGGCTTGGGATATATTGTGTTTGCTTTTGAATAAGGTTCGATAGACCTCTTGCACTAAGCGAATCTGCTCTTCCCCTACCCCGTTACGTTCCATTCCAATTGAATTAACACCCACAAAAATTAAGGGATCACGAGCAACTTTAGTATAGGGAGGTATGTCTTTTCTCACAAGCGAACCGCCAGAGATAAAAACAAAATCTCCAATACTACAAAATTGCTGAATTGCAGTCAACCCTGCCAGTACCACGTGGTTACCGATAGTAATATGGCCAGCCAAGATGCTGTTATTGGAAAAGATACAATGGTTACCAACTAAACAATCGTGTGCAATATGAGAATAGGCCATTATAAGACAATGGGATCCGATTTCTGTTTTTCCAGTAGCTGATGTTCCTCTATTGATGGTTGCGCATTCACGTATTACAGTATGGTCACCGATAATAGCTAGTGAATCCTCATCTTTAAATTTTAAATCCTGAGGGACAGCTGATATTACAGCTCCAGGAAATACTTTACAGTTTGCCCCTATTCTTGCTCCATCCATAATCGTAACGTTAGGACCTATCCAGGTGTTCTCACCGATTTCTACATCTTGCTGTATGGTGGTAAAGGGTTCAATAGTAACGTTAGACGCTATTTTTGCGTTTGGATGAATATGGTTTAAGGATTTTGTCATTTGGGATTTTAAGTTTTACGCCTCGAAATCTGAGCCATAAGATCGCCCTGACTGACCAGTTGGTCGTTGACAAAAGCGTAGCCTCTCATATTGCAAATTCCTCTGCGGATTGGGGTTAATAATTCTAATTTAAAAATTAATGTATCTCCAGGATAAACTGGACGTTTGAATTTGACGTTGTCTATCTTCATAAAAAAGGTCAAGTAGTTTTCAGGATCAGGAACAGTGCTTAAAACAAGTACGCCTCCAGCTTGGGCCATGGATTCAATTTGCAAAACGCCCGGCATCACGGGAGCTCCAGGAAAATGACCTTGAAAAAAAGATTCATTCATGGTCACGTTTTTTAACCCTATCACATGCTGATCTGAGAGCTCTAATACTTTATCTACCAATAAAAAAGGAGGTCGATGGGGCAACATATCCATGATCTGGTTGATGTCCATCAACGGTGGCTTGGACAAATCAACTACGGGGGCAATAGACTTTCTTTGATTTTTTATTTTTATGAGGATTTCTTTTGCAAAATCAGTGTTGACTTTGTGCCCTGGCTTAGTAGCAATGATTTTTCCTTGTATGGGCATACCGACTAAAGCCAAATCACCAACCAAATCTAATAATTTGTGTCGGGCAGCTTCATTGGTGTAATTCAATTTAAGGTTGTCTAATATTCCGTTGGGTTTAACAGCAATTTTATCCTTAGCAAATGCCTTTTTTAAACGCTCCATATTGTATTCTGCCAAAGGCCTGTCAACATAAACAATGGCATTATTGAGATCCCCTCCTTTAATCAATCCGTTCTCCAACAGCATTTCCAGTTCGTGCAAAAAGCTAAATGTTCTCGCTGGAGCAATTTCTTTACTAAAATCTTCAAGTTTTTGTAGATATGCATTTTGAGTTCCCAAAACATTGGTTTGAAAATCAATCATTACGTTAAATGAAGTGTCGTCCGAAGGGAGAATAAGAATTTCACTTCCCGTTTCTGCATCGGTGTGTTCTATGACTTCTTGAACTACAAAAACCTTTTGTTCTTCTTCTTGGGATTCAATACCTGCCTTTTCAATTGCATCGGAAAAGGGCTTAGAAGATCCATCCATGATTGGAATTTCCGAGCCGTTGATTTCAATAATACAATTGGATATTTCCGCAGCGAATAGTGCTGCCAAGAGATGTTCTGTGGTTTGGATTTTAACTCCTTCCTTTTCAATAGTGGTGCCTCGATCTGTAAGGGTAACAAAATTAGCAAGGGCAGGAATTTCAACTTGGGGGTCGAGATCAGTTCGAACAAATTGTATTCCTGTGTTTTCAGGAGCTGGATTTAAGACCATTAGTATTTGTTCTCCAGTATGCAAGCCAACACCTTTTAATTTGACTTGCTTTTTTAAAGTTTGCTGAGATTTAATTTTTGCAATCATACTATTTATTTTTTTCTAAACGGGATAATCGTGACTCAATTGTAGGCAATCTCTTAAATATAGCATAAGATTTGTAAAATGATTTGTAATCAATCGCTGGTGTTCCTTGAACTGCATGACCATCGGGTATATTTTTTATGACTCCAGTCTGACCTTGAATTTGAACTCCATCACCCAAAGTTAAATGTCCAATAATCCCCACCTGACCTCCAATAACACAACGAGAACCTATTTTGGAAGAACCTGCTACACCCGTTTGAGCGGCGATAACAGTGTGCTCCCCAATTTCAACATTATGGGCAATCTGAACCAGATTGTCTAGCTTGACCCCCTCACCAACTAATGTGGCTCCCAAGGTCGCTCTGTCTATGGTCGTGTTAGCACCTATTTCTACATTATTTTTAATAATTACTTTACCCAATTGAGGAATTTTTAAATATGCTTGCTGATCTTGAGGTGCAAATCCAAACCCATCTGAACCAACGACTACTCCAGAATGTAAGATACAGTTTGAACCAATCTCAGTGTCATCCATGATACTTACCCTAGGGTATAAAAGAGTACCCTTTTCTATTTTTACGTTATCCCCTATCACACAATGCGCGTGAATTTGGACACCGGATTCCACTACACTGTTGGAGCCGATGCATACATAAGGCCCTAAAAAGACGTCCGCTGCAATTTGCGCTGAGGATTCCACAATTGCAGACTTGTGAACCCCTTGTTTTTTATTGCTTTTATCTTCCGACCAGCCTATTAAAAGCTGGGTAAAGGCGGCATACGCATCTTTAACACGAATTAAGGTAGTAGAAACCGCTTCTTCAACCTTTAAATCATTTGAAATAAGTACTGCACTTGCTTTTGTTTTGGATAAATACGGCAAGTATTTGTTGTGAGCCATAAATGAAATGGATCCCGCTTCAGCATCTTCAATTCTGGAAAGGCTTTGAATAGATACTTTGGCGTCGCCTTCAACAGTTCCATCTAGCTTTTCAGAGATTTGTAAGGCAGTTAAATTCATTTTGCAAAATTAAGGATTTATAGGGAATTAATCTGTTTGTTTCGGATAACACAAATAATACTTGGTTACTGGGGTTGAAAACTGTTTAAAATCCAAATATTGAATCGCCTCAGCCATTGGAAAGATATTGCCATTCTTTTCGAGTATAAGTAGCTGAGATTCGTCGGATAGATAGGTTTGGTTCGATATGCTTCCACTAAATACAAAATATTCACTAGCCTGTAAATTGGCTTTGGCTGCATCTAAACTGGATGTTTTATCATTAATTTCATCTCGGTTGTAAGCCTTATCTCTGATTTTAATTTTCGGCAGTTTACGATGTAAAAGTTGACTTGAAAGCGAGGCTAAAACTTGATCACTTTGCTTTTCCCACGATTTTAACAATTGGATGATGTCTGAATCGTCCAAGTTCAAGTAGTGAAGTAAAACCTCCTCACTCAATCGATCTGATTGTTTCTTCTTCAAAAGTGGATACAGTATATGCTGTTCATCCAATGCCATAGACCCTAGTTCAATCAAATGCTGAAAACGTTCTATGGTTTTGACTAGTAGCATTTCAGCTGCTAAACTGGTTTTGTGTAAATAAACTTGCCAATACATCAGGCGTCGGGCCAGTAAAAACTTTTCTAGGGAATGAATGCCTTTAACTTCGAAAACCAACTGTTCGTTTTTAACATTCATCATTGCCAAGATTCTGCTGGTATTGATATTGCCTTCGGTAACCCCAGTATAAAAGCTGTCTCGTTTTAGGTAATCGAGTCGGTCTACATCAACCTGACCCGAGACCAATTGATACATAAACTTTCTAGGATATTGATTTGTAAATATTTGATAGGCCAAATCCAACTTACTATTAAAACTCTCATTTAATAGTGAAATGACTCGAAGTGAAATGGTCTCGTGATGTATTCCATGAAGTAGCGTTTCTTCTGTTGCATGAGAAAATGGTCCGTGTCCGATATCGTGGAGTAAAATGGCAATCTGCATTGCTTCTCGCTCTTGAGGACTAATCTGTATTCCTTTAGTTATAAGAACTTCAATAGCCTTTTGCATCACATGCATTGCCCCTATCGCATGTTCAAACCGAGTGTGGTGCGCACCTGGATAAACCAAGCTTGACAATCCCATCTGTGAAATTCGTCTCAGCCGCTGAAAGTAAGGATGATTGATAAGTTCTAATATCAAATCTGTTTCTATGGCAATAAAACCATAAATTGGGTCGTTAAATAATGTACTCTTTCGGTGGGCCAAGGTCTACATAATTAGCAACAAAGATACTAAATGAATTGGATCAATATTTTATGGGTAGATGATGAGATAGAAATGCTCAACCCCCACTTTTTATTTTTAAAAGAACGCGGCTACAATACCACGCCATGCACCAATGGACTAGATGCTTTAGGCCTAATTGACAAGGACACCTTCGACATTGTCCTTTTAGACGAAAATATGCCGGGACTAAACGGTCTAGAAACTTTGGATGGCATTAAAAATAAATATCCTGATTTGCCCGTAATCATGATCACCAAAAATGAAGAAGAGCACATCATGAATGAGGCCATAGGTGCCAAGATATCCGACTATTTAATCAAGCCCGTAAACCCCAATCAAATTCTACTTTCTCTCAAGAAAATATTAGATCACAAAAGCCTTATTGCTGAAAAAACTACTCAAAATTATCAGCAGCAGTTTCGCGAACTATCCCTTTCCATCGTTAGTCTTGAAACCCATGATGATTGGATTGAATACTTTAAAAAACTAATGTATTGGGAATTGGAGCTTGAGTCGCTTGAAGACTCTAGCATGTTTGAAGTTTTTGAAACTCAAATACAAGAGGCAAATGCGCAATTCGCCAAATTTATCGAAATCAATTACGAAGATTGGATGCAGGGAAACGGAGGTCCTGTAATGTCACATCAAGCCTTTGAACACTTTGTGTTTCCTCAGCTTAAAAAACACCGACCCAGCTTACTCCTCATGATTGACAATCTGAGGTTTGACCAATGGAAAACCATTGCATCGGAGGTCAAAGAATACTGCAAGGTGGAAAATGAAGCTGCCTATTTCAGCATACTACCTACCGCTACACAATACGCTAGAAATGCTTTTTTTGCTGGTCGTACACCCTTAGATATCAGTAAAACTTTTCCCCAATGGTGGAAGAACGACATCGACGAAGGAGGTAAAAACCTGCATGAATTTGATTTACTTAAAACCCTTTGCAAACGTTTGGGTATAGAACGTCCAATGAGTTACCATAAAATCACCCAAATACAGCAGTGTCAGCAACTAACCAAAAACCTGCAAAATCATACGCATGAGGGGCTTACCACAGTAGTTTACAATTTTGTAGACATGATTTCTCATGCTAAAACAGAAATGGAAGTCATCAAAGAATTGGCTCCAGACAACAAAGCATATCGATCTCTTACTGCTAGTTGGTTTAAAAACAGTCCTCTTAAAGACCTAATCAAGAAGGCAAGCGGTCTCGGATTTCAAATTCTGCTGACCACAGATCACGGAACCATTAATGTAGGGCATCCCAGTGAGGTCATTGGAGACAAAGAAACCAGTATGAATTTGCGCTATAAATCAGGAAAAAGTCTAACCTATCAGAAGAAAGATGTCATTTCTTGCAAGCATCCTGATAGCTTTGAGCTCCCTTCTTTTTACGGACTTAACAGCAGTTATATTTTTGCAAAAAATAACGTCTATTTTGTCTACAAAAATAACTTTAATCATTACGCCAAATTCTTTAATGACACCTTTCAACACGGTGGGGTATCCTTGGAGGAAATGATCATCCCATTTGTTGTTTTAAATCCCCGATAGTACTACTTTTGCCGAATGCAATTGAGTTACCAACTTGATGAAATTGAAAGGGCTGCCCAACACCTTTTAGACCAAGCCTCCACATCTATAATTCGGATTGATGGAGCTATGGGTGCCGGTAAGACCACTTTAATCTCAGCAGTAACAAAAATCCTTGGTGTGACTGATACTGCAAGCAGTCCAACCTTTTCTCTGGTCAATAATTATCAAAAAGAGAACGAGGTTTTTTACCATTTTGATTTTTACCGTCTCAATCATCCTGATGAAGCCTTGGATTTCGGACTAGAAGAATATTTAGAATCTGGTAATTTATGCTTTCTCGAATGGGCTGAAAAAGTTAGTACTCACCTTCCATTGGAATACGATCATTTTGTCATAAAGGAACAAAAAGATGGAAGTCGAATTATAGAAAAAATAAAATCGCTAAAATCATGAAATTGCTCTATCGCTTAGGATACTATTTGGGAGGCTTTTCAGTAGGCCTAATTTTTTTAGCCTTTATTTTAAACGGTAAAAAAACCAGCTGTAATTACACTCCTAACGCCAGAGTGATAGATAATTTACTGCAAAAAGAAATTGTTATTCCCGACGCGATTCTCAATTCCAATCCCCAGCTCAATACTGATGAAATCAAGGGAATCATCAAAAGAGGGAATGTTAATTTTTCTAAAAGCGACACTAAAAGAGACTCGTGTAAAGTGTACTATATCGAAAAAGCTGAAAGCGAAACTATCTTTTTAGAGCTTAGCAATTGTGCAAAGACAGTAATTCTTGTTTCTCTTTCTGGAATTTAGCCTTTTCTTCTTCGTTTTAATTCTTTTTTGATCAAACCCAACTCCCGAGGACTTTGACCTCCAACAGAAGTATTCTCTTCAACCCTTCGAATTAGATAAGGTATAACCTCTTTTACAGGACCGTACGGAAGGTATTTAATCACTTGGTATCCTTGGGCTGCCAAATTAAATGAAATATGATCTGCCATGCCGTAAAGTTGAGAAAACCAAATTTTTGAATGATTTTGAGGTAATTTTTGATCTTTCATCCACTCCACCACCCTGGATGTGCTGTCTTCGCTATGCGAACCTAAAAACAATTCACAGAGATTGAGATTTTCTAAAATCAATTTTAAAGCTGCATTAAAGTTCGTGTCAGTAGCCTGTTTGGAAACACATATAGGAGAGGGATATCCTTTTTCCATCGCCCTTAAATTTTCCTTTTCCATATAGGCACCCCGAACGAGTTTTATTCCCAAATGAAATTTTTCTTTTTGAGCAATATGAAGCAAGCTTTCTAAGTAGGACAGTCGATCTTTTCGGTACATCTGAACGGTATTAAAAATAAACGCCTGTTCCCCCCTATTGTATTGGCGCATCATGTCCAAAGCAATTTCATCTATCGCCTTTTGAAGCCATGACTCCTCAGCGTCTATAAGTAATCGAACCCCTTTGTCTTTTGCAAATTCACAGCAGCGACGAATACGATCTAAAACTCTAGCCCAGGCAGCTGACTCTTCTTTATCAAGCTGTATTTCTGCTGATTTCTTTTTAAAAAGATGCGTAGGACCAAAAGCTGTAGCCTTAAAAACAGCAAAGGGAAGTGCGGTATTAGTTGTAGCTATGGATAGGGTTTCCAAAACGTGATTTAAACTAGCATCCATCCCCTTCTCAGTTCGTTGACCCTCTGCAGCATAATGCATATAGGATTTTACATTAAGGTCAGCGAGTAAATCAACCAATTGGATTGATTCTTTTTCAGTCGCTCCTGCACAAAACTGTCTGTAGACCGTGTTTTTTAAGATTCCGTTGATCGGGATTCTAAGACGGAGTAAAAAAAGAACAAACTTTCCACCCAAACGAACAAGTAATTGCTTTGAAAAAAGTCTAAAAAGTAGATACGCTTTACGGAGCTCTTGATCTGATTTTAAAATATAAGCCGTTTTAGTATCCTCAAACCGAACCATCCAATGAATTTAAATCCAAATTATCTAATTTTTACTTTGTAGCAAGGGAACAAAACGAAAACGTCCAAACTTTTCTTTGTCAAATGAATTCACACCCGTTTTGGTGTATCGCATCATAAACTGCTCTTCTTCCCCTAGTGGGATAATTAATTTCCCACCTATATCCAATTGATTCAATAGCGCCTTAGGTAGAGAGGGTGCTGCAGCAGTAACAATGATTCTATCATAAGGCGCAGCCTCTTCATATCCCAAATAACCGTCCCCAAAAAGGTGCTTTTTAGGTCTCAAACCCAACTTTACAATCAATCGCTGAGTTTTTTTAAAAAGTAGTTGCTGTCTTTCAACCGTGTAAACATGAGGAGTAATTCCGAGTAACACAGCGGTTTGATAACCCGAACCCGTACCAATTTCTAACACTTTAGATGTGGGCTCGAGCTGCAGTAATTCTGTCTGATAGGCTACGGTATAGGGCTGAGAAATGGTCTGATCTGCAGCTATGGGGTAAGCCTTATCTACGTATGCAAAATTGACCAAGCTTGGATCCATAAATAAATGACGAGGCACACCACCCATGACCTCTAATACCCGCTTATCTTTTATACCCTTTTGCCTCAGCGATTCGACAAGTTGCTTCCTCTGGCCTTGATGTTTTGTAGTGTCCCGCATTACGAACAAAATTAGTTTAGTTTTTCGAAATTATAATGAATTTGATTGTACTTTTGAATCAAAGGTATATTCAATGATTAAAATTGGAGTTTTTGGAGCAGGTCATTTGGGAAAAACCCATCTTAAATTAGCTGAGGCCTCAAAAGAATTGGATTTAATCGGATTCTACGATCCCAACCCGGAGACGGTCAGTGTAGATTCCACAAAGAAATACAAGACATTTGAAAGTCCAGAAGCGCTAATTGAGGCCGTAGATATAGTTGACATCGTCACCCCCACAAGCTCCCACTTCGAATTGGCAAAAAAAGCCATACAGGCTAAGAAACATGTGTTTATAGAAAAACCATTGACCAATACGGTTAAAGAGGCCAATAACTTGGTTGAATTCGCTAAAGCAGAAGGTGTATTGGGTCAAGTAGGTCATGTCGAACGTTTTAATCCGGCATATCAGGCAGTATTACCTTCTTTAACAAATCCCAAGTTTATAGAGACCCATCGTCTTTCTGAGTTCAATCCAAGAGGAACAGATGTTTCAGTTGTTCTTGATTTGATGATACACGATATAGATATTGTTCTCAGTGTGGTTGACTCACCTATTAAAAATATTCATGCTTCTGGAGTAGCAGTAATCAGTGAAACTCCAGACATTAGCAACGCTAGAATTGAGTTTAAAAACGGTTGTGTTGCCAACTTTACTGCAAGTAGAATTTCGCTTAAGAAAATGCGTAAATCGCGTTTTTTTCAAAAAAACGCCTATATCGCCTTAGATTTTTTAACCAAACAAGTAGAGGTCGTTAAAATGAAGGATGTTGGGCAAGATACTAAAGAAGACCTTGCATTACTACTTACAAATGCTGAAGGGGAAAAGAAGCAAATCTATTTTGAAAATCCAACCATAGAAAACACCAACCCCATTCAAGAGGAGTTGGAACACTTTGCGAACTGTATTCAAGCTAATAAAACACCTAGAGTTTCTTTGAGAGATGGTGCCAGAGCCCTTGAGGTGGCACACCAAATCATCGATAAAATAGGTTGATTTTAAAAAGGTATTTCACCTACACCCTCTCGAATCACTTCAAAAGGCTCAGTAGTAAGGTCTAAAACTGTAGAGGGGATGTTATTTCCATAGCCGTCAGAAAGCATTAAATCTATTTGAGGTTCCCATTGCTGAAAGAGGTTTTCAGGGTCTGTGGTATAGTCCAAGATTTCATCGGGATCGTGAAGTGAACTGGTAATTAGTGGGGCACTCAACAGTTTGAGGAGTTCTTGGAGTAAGGGGTGATTGGATATTCTTACACCTATAGTTTTTCGTTTCTGGAATGGCTTGTGTAGCTTATGAGCTGCATGCATAATTAAGGCGTAAGGACCCGGGAGTAAACGCTTTACCAATTTAAATGTTTGAGAATTCATCGGAGCCACATAATCAGACAAAGATCTGATATCCTCAAACAAAAAACTCAAGGGAGCTTGCTCTAGCTTTACCCCTTTGATTGCAGCAAAACGATCCAAAGCCTTGAGATTATTGCTCAAACAACCCAAACCGTAAATCGTATCAGTAGGAAATATAATCACACCGCCATTTTCAAGTACCCTAACTGCTTGCAGTAAGTCTTTAGGGTTAGGTGTATTAGTATAAATTGAAATAAAATCAGCCATTTGGAGCTATTTGATTTTTAATTTCGCAAAGCGCAAAAGAAGATTTTTTACCCCAAAGCCTTTAAAGGCAATGGCTGCTTTTTTATCATTCCCCGTTCCCTCTATACGCTGCACAACTCCTGAGCCAAATCTAGCGTGCTCTACTTCCATTCCCTCGGACAATACCAGCTCCTCCTGACTTAGCTGAGCGGGTGCGTTTAAATCAATTTTTCGCAGTTTTTTCAATTGGGAAGGGGTCGGACTTGTAATGGTCTTTTCTTTTGCTGCTGTGGGATTAAACCTTGGTTTAGATGTTTTTTCATCTCCAAAAATCGAAGTGTCCATCAAAGGTTTGAATTGATAGCTTTCTTTGGGCTCAATTCTGTCCAGGTATTGAGGATCGATCTCTTCAATAAAACGACTGGGTTCAGCATCGATCAACTTACCCCAGCGATATCTAGACAAGGTGTAAGAGAGAAATGCGCGTTCTTCAGCACGAGTCAGAGCCACATAAAACAGGCGTCTTTCCTCCTCGAGTTCTGCACGGGTATTCATGCTCATGGCGGAAGGAAAAAGATCTTCTTCCAAACCAACTATATAGACAAATGGAAATTCGAGACCTTTAGCAAGGTGAATGGTCATCAGAGCCACTCGATCACTATTCGGATCGTCTTCTTGATCTAAATCGGTAGCCAAAGCCACATCCTCTAAAAATTCAGCAAGACTACCATTTGAGTCAGCCAGTTCTATTTGACCTTCTGTAAAATCCCGTATACCGTTAAGCAACTCTTCAACATTTTCGATACGAGCTATACCTTCTGGTGTGGCGTCTTTTTTAAGTTCTTGTACCAAGCCAATTTTTTTGGTCACCAAATCGGCAATTTCAAAGGCATTTAAACCTTCATTTTCAATTTGAAAGCGCTGGATAAGGGTTGCAAAATTGGTCAGCTTCGTCAATGTTCCTCCATTTACAGGAATCGCCAACTCTTTTGCCCTACTCACTGTTTCAAATAGGGAAAGTCCGTGAAACTTTGCGCCGACCACTAGTTTATCAACTGTCGTTTGTCCTATTCCACGAGCTGGATAATTGATTACCCTTTTTAAACTTTCCTCGTCTTTAGGATTGACAATAAGTCGTAAATAAGCCAAAACATCCTTGATTTCTTTGCGCTGATAAAAAGACAAGCCCCCATAAATACGATAAGGGATATCCCTTTTACGCAAGGCGTCTTCCATCGCTCTAGACTGTGCGTTGGTTCGGTATAAAATCGCAAAATCAGCATTTTTACGTTGCTCCTGCATTTTAAACTCAAAAATGTTTGAGGCTACATGCCTCCCTTCCTCTGCGTCTGTGGTTAATCGGTTTAATTGAATTGGAGAGCCTTCAGTATTGGACGTCCAGACAACCTTATCGATTTTAGTTTTATTGTGACTGATGATGGAATTTGCAGCATTTACAATGGTTTTAGTAGAACGGTAATTTTGCTCAAGTCTGTAAAGTGCAACATCCTCATAGTCTTTTTGAAAGTTGAGTATGTTGTTGATATTCGCCCCTCTAAACGCATAAATACTTTGAGCATCATCTCCAACCACACAGATGTTCTGATAGCGGTCTGATAGTGACCTTACGATTAAATATTGGGAATGGTTGGTATCTTGGTACTCATCGACTAAGATATACCGAAAGCGGTCTTGGTATTTCACCAATACGTCAGGATGGCGGTTTAAAAGCTCATTGGTTCTCAGTAATAAATCGTCAAAATCCATGGCGCCTGCCTTAAAACAACGATCCACATACTCTTTGTAGATCGCGCCCATTTCGGGTCGCTTGGACATGGCGTCTGCTTCCTGAAGATCATAGTCGTTAAAATAGGCTTTAACAGTGATCAAACTGTTTTTAAAAGCTGAGATCCTACTGCGGATCTGTTTGTATTTATAAATATCTTTATCGAGACCCATTTCCTTGATAATGGAGGAAATCAAACGGTCTGAATCCTGAGTGTCGTAGATTGTAAAATTTGAGGGGAAGCCAAGCTTGTCAGCTTCATGTCTTAAAATCCGAGCGAATACAGAGTGAAATGTTCCCATCCACAAGTTTTTTGCTTCACTTTCACCTACCAAATCTGCAATTCTACCCTTCATCTCACGCGCTGCCTTATTCGTAAAGGTCAGGGCTAAAATTGAAAAAGCATCTACTCCAGAGGCCATGAGATGAGCAATACGATATGTCAATACTCTGGTTTTCCCCGAGCCTGCACCTGCAATGACAATTAAAGGTCCGTCTTTGTGAAGCACTGGGGCTTTTTGGGCTTCGTTTAAAGAATCTAAATAGGCTGTTGGTACGTTTTTCATACAAGCTTTAAAAGTAGGGAATATCTATTTTTCTGCCTCGAAATCAGAAATTAATTATAAACATCTATATTTATAAAAAAATAATTTTGAAAACAAGTAACCAATTTATAATCCTAGGCTTTTTAGTAAGCAGTTTATTCCTCCATTCACAAATCAATCCAGCTGATTATGATCAGGTAGAATCAAAAGTCATCGAATGGCGTCATCATATCCATCAAAACCCAGAGTTGTCAAATCGCGAATTTAAAACAGCGGAATATGTAGCAGCTCACCTCAAATCTCTAGGAATAGAAGTTCAAACGGGTATTGCACATACTGGAGTAGTCGGAATTTTAAAAGGAAAAAAAAGTGGGAAAGTAGTTGCCTTAAGAGCTGACATGGATGCGCTTCCCGTTGTAGAACGCAATGACCTACCCTACAAATCAGAAGTTACATCAGTTTTTAACGGTCAAGAGACCGGAGTAATGCATGCCTGTGGTCACGATACCCATGTAGCGATATTGATGGGAGTTGCAGAGGTGTTATCCAAAAACAGAAATTTTCCGGGAACAGTTAAGTTTATCTTCCAACCGGCTGAGGAGGGACCACCTCCAGGAGAAGAAGGTGGCGCTAAGTTAATGGTAAAAGAAGGAGTGCTTCAAAACCCCAAGGTGGACGCCATTTTTGGATTACACATCAATTCAGGGACACATGTAGGGAAAATCACTTACAAACCTGGAGGAATGATGGCCGCTTCTCAGCGATTTGTCATTAATGTAAAGGGAAAACAAGCACATGGCTCAACCCCTTGGCAGAGTGTCGATCCCATCGTCACTAGCGCGCAAATTATCAATGGTCTTCAAACCCTAATCAGCAGAGAGTCTGAACTGACGGAAGAGGGAGCAGTCATCTCTGTAGGGTCAATACATTCTGGTATTCGTTTTAACATCATCCCAGAAAGCTTGGAGATGATTGGAACTATTAGAACACTAGACAAAGACATGAAAGAATTGATCCGTAAACGAATGCAAGAAATGGTTCCTGCTGTAGCACAAGCCTATCGCGCTGAAGCTACGGTAACTATTCAAGATGGTGCTGACATTACTTTTAATAATGAAGCCCTTACCGAAAAAATGATTCCAACTTTAGAACGAGTGGCTGGAAATGAAAATGTCTATGAAATTAACGCGATTACAGGTGCTGAAGATTTTTCGTACTTCCAGAATGAAGTCCCTGGGCTTTTCTTTTTCTTAGGAGGAACACCCTTAGACATGAAAGAAAGTGATGCACCCTCTCATCACACGCCTTCCTTTATAGTGGACGATGCCAGCATGAAACTCGGTGTAAAAGCTTTGTCCAATCTAGCCGTAGATTTTTTAAAGTCGAAATAGAAAATTCCAACTTTCTATCAAAATCCATTCCTCTAAAGAATGAATTTTTTTGTTCGTTTTAAAGAAAAGTTAAAAGACCTCAATGCGTCTAAAAAAGCTGTATTTTAGATAAAGCAATTTTTCTACAGCCCCAAAATGAAGTCATTACTCCTATTAAGCCTCTTTTTTTCTTGTGCAAGTACAGGGCTGGATAATGCGGTCATAAGTATTGAAAGAAGTCCTTGTCTTGGTTACTGTTTTGCATTTGCAATTCAAATTGACTCCACAGGGCATTACACTGCCTCTAATCTTAAAGATCAGTCGACAGTAGAAGGTCTTTTATCCAAAGAACAACGCTTTGAATTAAATAAAATAATCCGTTCACTAAATAGAGTGGCATCAAATACTTTTAAGTCCAATCGGAAAGCATTGGATATTCCCAGTCTTAAAATCAAACATGGTGATGACAGTATTTTAATTGAGAATAGACAGGCCTTAACTCCAGAAAGCAGAGAGCTAGTCGAATGGTCTGAAAAACTAATTAAAAGCCCTCCTTAACCATATATAAAAGCCTTCTCCTCTTGCATTAAGAAAGGAATAAGTCTTCTCCTCATGAATCTTATTTCTAATTAAAACTTAACCAAATGAAACCTTTAATTTTTAAGTACTATTACACGCTTCTAATAGTGCTTTTTGCTTTAACAGCATGCAAGAAGGACGAATTTATCAACTTGACAGCAACGTTAAGCTCTGACTCCACACTCCTAGAAACGACAGAGGACACTCCAATTATTTTTAACTTAGAACTAACGGAAAAACTCTCTGAAGATTTACAAATTGAATATGAAATTAACACTGAGGAAATCAATAAATACATCAATAGTGAAGATTTTGAATCGTATGTTGAATACATTTCTGATCTTGGAGACCAATGGTCGAGAAGCAATTTTAATCCAGCAGGAATAAATACCTTAATTTTTCCAAAAGGATCAAGTATTCTTAAGATTAGAATTCCTTTTTTTGATGATGACAGCTTGGAATACAATGAAGAATTTTATTTAAAAGTCAGAGCAAAACCCAGTTATGGTCTTACCATAATGGGGGAAATTAAGCCAATTATGGTTACCGTTGAAGACAACGAAGAAAATATTGACATAGGTGCCTTAGTTGGTGAACCGATCGATGATTTAGAAGAAGCATTTGAGGGAGCATTAGTTGCTATAGATGAAGATTTCAATTTTAAGGTAGTTGCAATCAACAGAAAAGAAAATATTGATAGGGAATATAAGGCTGCATACGAACTTCTAGATGAGCGTTCAACACATCAGATAAAAAAAGATATACAGGCAGTAAGCCAAAGTGGAGAAGTTCCCATCAGCATGATAAACCTATTTTATGAAAACGAGCCCCTTTTTGATTTTGTAGAAAATATGGGAGATCTATACGAAGAAGATCTATGGTTAATGGGATTAAACTTTTATTGGGCATTCAATGCTTATGAAGATTTTGACGATTATAATAATGATTCCACTATCCCGATTGAGTACAATGCCGATGGAGCTTTTGGAGCTGCACTTGTCCATGAATACGGACATATTCTAACTTTAAATTCTAAAAATGAGTTAAACAGGAGGGTTTATAATCCTGCTGAGTGTTCCAGTCTCTTTTCCTTCGAGGATGGCTGTTTCTACAAAGAATCAGTCTTAAATCAGTTTAATGCTAATTTTAACCTTATTGAAGAACCCTTGAATAAACCTGAGTTTGTCAGTTGGTATGCAGAGACAGATATCTTCGAGGATATTGCTGAAACATTTACCGTTTATGTGCTTGAAGAGAAAATCAATCCAGCAACAGCTGAAAGTTCTGGAGCACTTCAAAAAATTAACTTTTTAAAATCGCATCCAACTGTAAAGGACAAAAGGAGTTTAATACGTTCTACTCTTGGAAATCCAACGCTACCTCCATTTGGATTCGAGGATTTATCTGCTTTTAATAAAAGAAGAAAGGGAAAGCCTATTTCCTGTTTACATCAGAGGTTTTCAAAACACTTTACAAGTAAGTAAAATAGATGATTTCTAAGCTAACTCAGTTAAAAAAGGGATGTATCTTCATCCCTTTTTTAATTTTTTTCCAGCATATTCAAAACCCTCTTTCCACCAGGCCTTCATCTGATTCTGGTTAAAAACTAAGGAATTGGTTGTAAGCACTCTTGGAGTATAGAACATTCTAAGCAAAGCATTGTAATCCTCAGCAACTAATTTGCCTATATGAATGTTTTGAACTTCAATACGATCTGAGATAAAGCTGAATATCGTACTCAAAGCATCAAAAGGGTTTCTGGAATGAACTCTGTTCGTTTGCTGAAATTCAGTGTCTAGAAGAATGGCATCCACATGGGTAGCTCCTAAACTGATCGCTTTCTCTATGGGAATAATACACCCAAGGCCTCCATCGGCGTATTCACAGCCCTCCTTGGTTGTCAAACTCATAAAAGGGACAAAATTACAAGAAATCCATATCCAGTCTAAAAAATCTGTATAGCTACAATCTGACAGCTTTTTATACTCCACACTACTACCGGTTAAATTAGCTACGCAAACCACAACCTCTTTGTTTGTTTGCTTTAAAGTGTGAAAGTCATCAATTGAAAGTTGTTGCTCTATAAGACTTCTCAAATTAAAACTTTCTCCAAAGGTTTTTCTCCCTCGAATTAAGTTCTTGAGAACATTAAAATGGTTGATCTTAATCCGCTCAACCCCTTTTTTGTTAACTACCAAAAAAGGATTATTACTAAAGATGCTGGATTGATTGACTTGGGTAAATGCTTCTTTTATGGTTTCTACTTTTCCCAGAGCTAGGTGAGAAATGAGCAAGCTTCCGGTCGAAGTCCCTAAAAACAAATCGTAGGACTGCTTCTCCTCTTCCAATAAATACTGTGCGATTCCACCTGCAAAAGCTCCTTTGCTTCCTCCTCCTGAAATAACCAATGCACGCATGTCTTAATATTCGGGTTTACTAATTAAATTTACACATTGACTAAACTACCTAAAATTAAGAAATAATATGGATGCAATGCAAACCGCACTGGTTTATTTAAAGGGAGTAGGCCCTGAGCGTGCGCGTTTGCTAAAGGAAGAATTGCAATTGAGAACCTACCAAGATCTGCTGCATTTTTTTCCTAACCGCTATATCGATAGAAGTCGCTTCTACCCTATCAATGAACTTCCTCAAAACAATGCAGAAATTCAAATCAAAGGGAGAATTACTGCCATATCTTTTGTTCAGCAAAAAAGAGGGAAACGCATGGTCGCCACTTTTAAAGACCATACAGGGCAAATGGAATTGGTTTGGTTCCGAGGCCATCAATGGATTCGAGACCAACTCAAAATCAACGAAGACTACGTCATTTTTGGGCGTTTAAATTGGTTTAAAGGAAAAGCGAGTATGCCACATCCAGAACTGGAACTGGAACAGAATTTTCAAAAAAATCTAAAAATTTCATTTTATCCCATTTATCCCTCCACAGAAAAATTAATCAATAAAGGGATTTCCCAAAAGGTGATCCAGAAAATGGTAGTACAATTACTACAATCCCAGAGTCAGGCATTTTCAGAAACCCTTCCAACAGCTTTGTTAAATCAGTATAAGCTGATCTCAAAAAATGAAGCCTTGCGTCAAATCCACTTCCCAAATGACCAGCATAAGCTTACACGTGCTCAGCTGCGACTAAAATTTGAAGAATTTTTTTATATGCAAATGCAACTGGTTCTCAAAAACGTTCAGCGCAAACAAAAAATCAAAGGTCATCTCTTCGAAAAGGTAGGATCGTATTTTAATAATTTCTTTAGGGACCATCTCGCTTTTGAACTTACAGAAGCTCAAAAGCGAGTAATCAAAGAAATTCGTTTGGACATGGGTACGGGACGACAAATGAATCGCTTGCTGCAAGGCGATGTAGGCTCAGGAAAAACTATCGTCGCTTTGCTTCTTATGCTCATTGCAATAGACAACGATTATCAGGCTTGTCTAGTTGCCCCAACTGAAATTTTAGCGCAACAGCATTACCAATCGCTATCCGCTCAACTAAAAAAAATAAACCTGACCGTTGCACTTTTGACTGGGAGTACCACTAAAAAAGAGCGAGAGTCCATCCATCAAGGATTGCAAAATGGTGAATTGAATATTTTGATAGGGACTCATGCCGTATTTGAAGATACAGTTCAGTTTAAACAACTGGGCTTGGCAATCATAGATGAACAGCACCGCTTTGGAGTCGCTCAACGCGCCAAACTTTGGCAAAAAAATGAAATGCCTCCACATGTATTGGTAATGACTGCAACACCCATACCAAGAACACTTGCCATGAGTGTTTACGGCGATCTGGATTTATCAGTTATTGACGAACTCCCACCCGGAAGAAAAACAGTTAAAACCTTGCATCGTACAGATGCCAATAGATTGAAAGTCTTCGCTTTTCTCAAGGAACAAATTGCCCTAGGACGTCAAGTCTATATCGTATATCCGTTGATTCAAGAATCTTCAAAGCTGGATTATAAGGATTTGATGGATGGTTATGAAAGTTTGTCGCGAAGTTTCCCCACTCCTGATTATCAAATCAGCATTTTACACGGTCAAATGAAATCAGAGGATAAAGCCTATGAAATGGAACGCTTTGTCCAAGGAAAAACACAAATTATGGTAGCCACTACAGTTATTGAAGTTGGAGTCAATGTATCCAACGCTTCAGTGATGGTTATTGAAAGTGCAGAGCGCTTCGGTCTATCCCAGCTCCATCAACTTCGAGGCCGAGTAGGAAGAGGCGCTGATCAAAGTTATTGTTTTTTAATGACCGGTTCTAAACTCTCCAGGGAAGCACAAACTCGTATGGAGACCATGACCAAAAGCAATGCCGGGTTTGAAATTGCTGAAGTCGATCTAAGATTAAGAGGGCCAGGTAATATCATGGGTACCCAACAAAGTGGGATTCTACAATTCAAAATAGCAGATTTAATCCAAGATCAAGCCTTACTCAAAGCTGCCAGAGATCAAGCTTTGCGAATTTTAAAAGAGGATGCTTCGCTGAAAAACGCTGATCATCAGTGCATTAAAAGAACACTCTCTGCTCTAAAATTCGATTCCAATATTTGGAATTTCATAAGCTAAAAATGGCAGGATAGATTCTTATATTTGCATCTATAAAGTTCTAAATTATTTTTCTTGAAAATATCTCATAACTGGTTACAACAATTTATAAAGGTAGATCTTCCCAAAGAAGAAATTAGTGTGATGCTTACAGACCTCGGGCTAGAGGTTGAGGGCATGCACGACTTTGAAAGCATCAAAGGTGGACTCAAGGGTGTGGTCGTAGGGGAAGTATTGAGCTGTGAACAACATCCCAATGCAGATCGACTCAAAAAGACAGAGGTAAACCTTGGCGATGAAATTGTACCTATTGTTTGTGGTGCCCCCAACGTGGCAAAAGGACAAAAAGTTTTAGTAGCGACATTGGGCAGTGTACTTACATTTCACGATGGTAAAGAACTTAAAATCGGAAAGAGTAAAATTCGCGGTGAAGTCAGTATGGGTATGATTTGTGCTGAAGATGAACTGGGACTTGGAGACAATCATGACGGAATCATGGTTCTAGATGAAGATCAAAAAGTCGGCACACCTGCTGCAGCCCTATTTGAAATAGAAGAAGATACCGTGTATGAAATTGGTTTAACTCCAAACCGCGCAGATGCAATGAGTCATCTGGGCGTTGCAAGGGATCTTAAAGCCCTGTGTATGCTGCGACAAATTCCTTTTGAATGGTCGTATCCTGAAACCTCCTCTTTTCATGTGGACAACACTCAAAACACCATCCCTGTAAAGGTTGAAGACACAGAAAAGTGCACGCAATACTTCGGGGTGACGATTTCTAATCTAAAAGTGGCTCCTTCACCTCTTTGGCTACAAAATCGATTGAAAGCCATCGGCATTAATCCAAAAAATAACATTGTTGATGTTACCAATTATGTGATGCATGAATTGGGGCAACCTCTTCATGCTTTTGATGCAAATAAAATTCAAAATCAAGTCGTAGTAAAAACCTTTAAACAAGGAACTCCTTTTACTACCTTGGATGATATAGAACGAAAATTACAATCCCAAGACCTAGTCATAGGAGATGATAATCAAGGGCATTGTATCGCTGGGGTATTTGGTGGTAAAGATTCGGGTGTTAGTGATACTACCACTTCGGTCTTTTTAGAAAGTGCTTATTTTAACCCTGTAAGCATTCGTAAAACAGCCAAACATCACGGACTGAATACCGATGCTTCTTTCCGATTTGAGCGAGGTATCGACCCTGAAATTGGAATAAATGCATTAAAACGAGCAGCTATTTTAATCAAACAACTAGGCGGTGGTGTAATATCGAGTGAAATTCAAGAATTCTCCAAGCCCTTAGAAGCTGCTGCTCAAATTTTCTTGAGCTACGAAAAACTAGAAAAAACCATCGGGCAAAAAATTGAGGAAAAGGATTTAAACGCCATTCTCAATGCTTTAGAAATTGAAATCAACAATGTATCTGAAACGGGGATCGGAATGACTATCCCGCGTTATAGAGTTGATGTTACCCGCCCTGCGGACGTCATTGAGGAGATTTTAAGAGTCTATGGATATAACCAATTGAAAGACAAGCCACTGCTTTTTGAAGCCAATCCTAAATACCAGTGGAAAAGTGTCCATAAGTTGGAAAATACGATAGCTAAACAACTTTCGAGTTTAGGTTTTTATGAAACCATAAATAATTCCTTGGCTTCTCCAGACTATACTGCAGACTTTCACAGCAGTGTAAACCTTGTCAATCCTCTTGGTCAAGAATTTTCAAAAATGAGGCAATCCCTAATTCACCCAGCTTTGGAGGTCGTTGCTTTTAACCTTAACCGTCAAAACAAAAACCTCAAGTTGTATGAGTTTGGGAATGTATACGGAAAAAAAGAGGACGAATTTATAGAAGAAAAACGCTTAAGCCTAAGTCTTTGTGGGGCAGTATTTGAGTCCTTTTGGGGACAAAAGGAAGAAATAGACCCCTTCTTCTATTTTAAAGGCTTGTTAACGGATATGTTTAAAACACTAGGGTTTTACCAGCTTGAATTTGAGGCAGTGGACAGCCCACAGTTCGATATGGCTTTTGCTTTAATTCATCACAAACAAGTCTATGGAAACTTTGGCCTTGTAGCTGCTGAATTAAACAATCAATTTGGAATCGATCAAGATGTGTATGTTGCAGAATTGAATTGGGACAAGCTCACCCAAAATGCCTTTTCAAAAAATATCCAATTCGAAGAGATTGCTAAATTCCCATTTGTACGTCGTGATTTTGCCTTGTTGGTAGATCAAGAAGTCGCTTTTGAAGAACTTCAAATGGTTGCTTTTAAAACTGAGCGAAAAATCCTTAGCGCGGTAACTCTTTTTGACGTGTATGAAGGAAAGAATTTACCCAAAGGAAAAAAGTCCTATGGAATCAGCTTTACCTTTCAGGATAAAAACAAGACCCTCACAGACAAACAGGTAGATAAAATAATGGATAAGCTCCTTAAAAACTTTAAAGAAGGCTTCCAAGCGGAGCTCCGTTAATTACTTCTGTATTAGAAAGCTTTTTTTTAGCGATAATTATGCTATTTTTGTATAAATGATATAGAATGATGATGTTGAATTTGTTACCTAAAACCAATCTCGAAGAAGTGCTGAATAAGACGCGAAGCAAAGCGCGTACTTCCCAAGAAAGCCTGTCTTTTGAACAACTAATTGACGCTCTAGATATCAAAACTCAAAATAATTTTGATTTTGATCGCTTAGAATCTCATAAAATTTATCACTTGGATCAAATCCGAGAGGTGTGCATACAGTATCGATTGCGCTTCTTAGATATCAAGTATTTTAAAAATGACTTACCGGAAAGTGCTCATCAGGCGATCCAAGATATTGAAACCAATCACGGTACGGTTCTTGCTGATTTTAAGGTCATGGCACCTTCTGTACTTTTTAGATTGGAGCGTAAAGACGATCCTCTTCTTTTTGTTCCTATGGGAAACAACTATTTCTATCTAGTTCACAAATGGGGAAATGACCTGCATCCTCTTCGTAAATTATTGATGTGGCCTTTTAAAAATATTTGGAATCTTTTACTAACTGTGTTGGCAGTGAGTTGGGTTGCAACAGAAATGACCCCTATGGGTTTATTCACCAAAACCCCAGACCGGGCTTCATATTGGATGCTTTACTTTTTTATGTTTAAAGCCATTGCATCAATTGTTCTGTTTTACGGTTTTGCATTAGGTAAAAATTTTAATCCAGCAATTTGGAATAGTAAGTATAATAAATCATAATGCCCCTAACTTATGTCCCGAACCTACAAGAGATTGTTTTACGGCACCGCCATGGACGTTGCTAAACTTTGTGGTGTTCTTGACACCGTAGGGATCGTCCCAGTCGTAAAAGACCAGGCTGAATCAGCGCGTCTAGCCGGGTTTGGGACTCTTTATACAGATCAAGAGGTTTGGGTACATCCCGATGAGTTTGAAAAAGCAAGAGAAGTTGTTCTAGAACTCGGACTTTAAAATTGTTTTCATACATTTAAGGTCAAACATCGATTTTAACTTTCCCTATGCAATTTGTCATCTTTATAGCCTTCACTCTACTTGTGGGTATAGTAGCTTATCTTGCTACCAGATCAACAAATGAACAATCCGAAGACGGATATTTTTTAGGTGGGCGTAGTCTTACAGGACCTGTAATTGCCGCTTCATTATTATTGACCAATCTTTCTACCGAACAACTCGTAGGGCTAAACGGTTCTGCTTACAACGAAGGCATATTAGTAATGGCCTGGGAAACCCTTGCTGCTATAGCAATGGTTGTGACTGCCCTCGTTTTATTACCACGCTACCTTAAAGGTGGGCTGACTACCATCCCACAGTTCCTCGAACGGCGTTACGATACCATGACCAAGTCCATTACTTCAGGGCTGTTTTTAAGCGGTTATGTAGTAGTCTTGCTTCCTATTGTGCTCTATTCGGGTGCTGTTGCATTGATTGGAATGTTTGATTTAGACACGCTTTTCCAAATGGAACAAAGTCAAACTTTAGTTTTGACAGTGTGTTCCATCGGTATAGTGGGCTCCATTTACGCCATCTTTGGTGGACTAAAAGCCGTTGCGGTTTCTGATACTGTAAATGCCATTGGCTTACTGATTGGCGGTTTAATGATTCCTGTTTTTGGTCTTATGTACATAGGTGACGGTAGTATGGCCGCTGGTATTGAAGCTTTATATGCCAATGATCCCTCTAAATTTAAGGCTATGGGAGCTTCAGATTCTGCCATTCCATTCAGTACCCTGTTTACGGGTATGGTATTGGTACAATTGTTTTATTGGGGCACTAACCAAGCCATCATCCAAAGAGCCTTGGGTGCTAAAAATCTAGTCGAGGGGCAAAAAGGTCTTATACTCGCTGCCTTTATTAAAATTTTAGGCCCGCTAATTGTAGTCTTACCCGGACTTATTGCATTTTACATTTTTGGAGATACTTTAGATCCCAGTCAGGGAGACCAATCCTACGGGATGTTAGTCAACAAGGTTCTGCCACCGGTACTCTTAGGCTTTTTTGCAGCAGTTCTTTTTGGAGCTATTTTAAGTTCTTTTAACTCTGCATTAAACAGCTCTGTGACCCTTTTTGGATTGGATATTTACAAACAATACATCAATAAAGAAGCTTCAGAAGTTCAAGTAGTACGAGCAGGAAAGGCTTTTGGTATCGGTTTGGCTGTACTCTCTATGGTCATCGCCCCTTCAATTGCCAATGCGCCTGAAGGACTATTCGGTTACCTTCAGGAAATCAACGGTTGTTATACTATACCCATTTTGACCATTATCCTTGTGGGCTACCTAACCAAATATGTCCCTCCTATTGCTGCTAAGATTGCAATGGGGGTCGGTGTTGTAATGTATTCCTTCAGTCAATTTTTCCTAAAAGGGTATGTGGAAGCTGGGGGTGGAGAATATCCTCACTACTTACACATTATGGCCATCATCTTCTTGTTCAATATTGGACTCATGCTCCTGATTGGAAAACTCAAGCCCCGAGCGGAAGCTTATGAACAGCAGTATACAAAACAAGTGGATATTACTGAATGGAAACCAGTACGTCTGATGGGATTGATCATTACAGTAATCGTAATCAGCACTTACTTTATCTTTACCTAAGTTATTGGTAAAGTTTTTCCCGGAGTTCTTTAATTTTTGGATCAGTCATATACTCGTCAAAGCTCATGTGTCTGTCAATCATACCGTTGGGCGTTAGCTCTACGATACGGTTGCCTAAGGTTTGAGCAAAGGCATGGTCACTCGTGCTGCACAACAAGGTTCCTTTAAAGTTATTTAAGGAGTTATTAAAAGCAGTAATGGATTCCAAGTCCAGGTGGTTGGTGGGTTCGTTAAGGACTAAAACGTTGGCGCGTTCCATCATCATTTTAGACAACATACAGCGCACTTTTTCGCCTCCTGACAAGACATTCGACATTTTTAGTGCTTCTTCTCCACTAAAGAGCATTTTTCCCAAAAAGCCTCTTAAAAACACTTCTTCTCGTTCTTCCTCTGTTTTGGCGTATTGACGCAACCATTCTACCAAAGAAACTGGAGATTCAAAATAGTCGTCGTGATCAACAGGTAAATAGGCCTGAGAGGTAGTTATTCCCCAAGAAACGCTACCCGAATCCGCTTGAGCCTCTCCCATAAGAATATTGTAAAAAGCTTCTAAAGCTCGAGTATCCTTTGAATGGACAATTACCTTATCTCCTTTGGCAAGGTTGAGGTTTACTTTTTTAAACAGACTTGTTCCGTCCTGAGAAACAGAGAGTTGTTCAATATTTAAGATCTGATCACCAGCTTCTCGTTCTTGCTCGAAAATTAGGGCAGGATACCTTCGGCTTGATGGCTTAATTTCTTCTATGTCCAATTTGTCAATCATCTTTTTACGTGAAGTCGCTTGTTTGGACTTTGCAACATTGGCAGAAAAACGGGCAATAAACTCTTGCAATTCTTTCTTTTTCTCCTCAGATTTTTTATTCTGCTGAGCCCTTTGGCGTGCAGCTAACTGACTGGATTCATACCAAAAAGTATAATTCCCAGAAAAGTGATTGATCTTTCCAAAATCAATATCGGAGATGTGGGTACAAACCGCATCGAGAAAGTGTCGGTCATGCGAAACTACAATCACCGTATTGTCGTAATTCGCAAGGAAACTCTCAAGCCACATGATGGTGTCGTAATCCAAATCGTTAGTAGGCTCATCCATAATAAGCACATCAGGATTTCCAAAAAGGGCTTGTGCAAGTAATACACGTACCTTTTGCTTACCGTCCAATTCGCTCATTAGTTTATAATGCAGGTCCTCTGCAATCTCCAAATTAGAAAGTAAGGCAGCTGCCTCGCTTTCCGCATTCCAACCGTTCATTTCTTCGTATTCCAACTGAAGGACGCCTACACGTTCACCATCAGCGTCAGAAAAATCTTCTTTAGCGTAAAGGGCGTCCATTTCTGCTTTAATTTCAAACAGAGTTTGATTCCCTCTCATAACAGTTTCAAGTACAGGGTATTCATCACAAGCATTGTGGTTTTGCTCTAAAACAGAAAGTCGCTTGCCGGGTTCTAGTTGAACACTGCCAGAGTTAGCATCTTGTTTACCCGAAATGATTTTTAGAAAAGTGGATTTTCCAGCACCATTTGCTCCAATGATACCGTAGCAATTTCCAGGAGTAAAACTGACGTTGACTTCATCGAATAAGACTCGTTTTCCAAATTGTACAGAAAGATTCGAAACCGATAGCATAATTTTCTTTTTACGCTGTAAACTTACACAAAACCTTGGGAGGGATTTAACGTCTTCCCATATTTTTTAATTGTTAAAAATTGTACTTTTAACACATGAAAAAGAGGGGGTTTGTCGTACTGGTTTTATCCATAATTGTTTTTTCTTGTGGTCAAAAAGAAAATAACGATCAGTGTATATTTTTAGCTGGACAAATTATCAATCCATCCTCTAGGACAGTGACCTTATATGAGGGAAACAGAGTTGTTGACATGTTTGAATTGGATGGGCAACTCCGTTTTCAAAAATCCTACGACTCTTTGTTTAACGGTATTTTTAAACTCGAACACCTGCCGGAGTATCAATCCTTACTTTTGGAACAAGGCGACAGTCTTTGGGTACGAATCAATGCCGCTACTTTTGACGAATCCATCGTCTATTCAGGTAAGGGTGCCTCTAAAAATAATTTTTTGATGGAACTCTTCCTCCGTCAAGAAAAGGAAAACCAATTTTTATCCTCAAAATACGCCAGTGATCAAAAAACATTTAGCCGTTTATTAGACTCCATGCTTTTGGAAAAAAAAGAGCTTTGGATCGGTATGGACTCCTTAAACACCCTCTCGCCCATTGCTCAAAAAGTGACGCAAGCGGCTTATATTTATCCCTATGCGACCATACGAGAACGCTATGCCCTGCTAAGAGGATCACAGTGGACTGCTGAAGAAGACAGCCTTTACTTTAGTTTTCGTCAATATTTAAATTACAGCGACAACGACTTGGCTTTTTTTGATCCCTATGTCAACTATGTGCTCAACTATATTAACAAAGAGACTGTAGCACCTGGCTCCTCTTACTTTCAGATCAAGCAAACAACGGACTTTAACATCAAACGCCTAGAGGTCTTGGACAAAAACATCGGGGGAACCTTATTGCGAAACAATCTTGCTCGGGCTATCGCATTTGAAGAAATTTTAACCTTTGAAAATCACGGGCAACACGAACGCTTTTTACAGTTTTACGCCACCGTAAACAGCTCTCCCGTTTACCTGGCAGAGGTGTTGGACTTACACAACGACATTAACCTTATGGAGCCTAAAAAGCCGCTGCCAAAAATTTGGCTTCAAAACGCAGCTCGTGATACGGTCAATAGTGCTTCCCTTACCAATGGACAAAAAACCGTGTTTTACTTCTGGTCTCAAACTCAAATGAACCACTACCGAACTAGCCTTGAACGGGTTGCTAAATTTAAAGCAAACTTCCCCGATATTCGATTTATAGGGATTTGTATTCAACCCTTTAACACCATGGTGGACGAAGTACAAAAAATCATGGAAGTCGATAAAGAAAATCAGTATGCGCTCATTGATTTTGAAAATGCCAGTAAAGCCTGGGTGCTGACCCTGCTTAACAAAGCCATCATCATCGACGAAAAAGGCAGACTGATCGAAGGCTTTGGAAACTTTTCCGATGCAAACTTTGAGTCGCTTTTAAAGGGATTATAAGCTTAATTCCCTTTTTTATGATCAGCTAAAAACTTTGCCAAACCGATATCGGTGAGGGGATGGTTTAACAATCCTTTAATCGCAGACAAGGGTCCGGTCATGACATCGGAACCAATTTTAGCACAGTTTACGATATGCATGGTATGGCGTACTGAAGCAGCTAAAATTTCCGTTTCATAAGCGTAATTGTGATAGACCAAACGAATATCTTCAATCAGATCCAGCCCATCGGTTGAATTGTCGTCCAGTCGGCCGATAAAAGGAGAGACATAAGTTGCTCCTGCTTTGGCAGCGAGAAGCGCTTGTCCTACTGAAAAGACAAGAGTACAATTGGTTTTGATGCCTGCATCTGAAAAGTACTTTAGGGCTTTAACTCCATCTTCTGTCATTGGAATTTTAACGACTATCTGAGGGTGTAAGGCAGCTAGAGCTTCTCCTTCACGAACCATTCCCTCAAAGTCTACGGCTATAACTTCAGCTGAAACATCTCCATCAACAATTTCACAAATAGCGACATAGTGTTTTAAAATGTTATTGGCGCCTGTAATTCCCTCTTTAGCCATCAAAGATGGATTGGTCGTAACACCGTCTAATACTCCTAGGGCTTGGGCTTCACGGATTTGATCTAAATTGGCTGTGTCGATAAAAAATTTCATAAAAGATGGTCTTATAATTTGTAATGATTCATTAAAAGTTTTTCAAAGATACGACTTGGAAGCAGGCTTTTTAAAATCCCTGAGAGTTTTTGTAAAGGAGCTCCTACTTTATAGCGGACTTTGGGGTTTGGGTTGTGGATTAGGGTTTCCAGCTGTTGGGCAATTTCCTTTGGATCGATGCCTTTGTCAACATGTTCGTTTATCTGCTCCAAGCTGAATTGATAGGTTTTGTAATAGGGAGAGTCCTCTTTTAGTTTGGCGTAATGCCTGCGTTCTGCAATATTGGACACAAAGTCACCTGGAGCCAGATTAAAAATCCGAATTCCAAAGGCTTTAGTCTCCATACGCAATGCTTCTGTCATTCGCTCTAAAGCACCTTTGGCTGCGGAATAGGGTCCGCGAAAGGGCAATCCCATATCTGCGGCTATGGAGGTAATGTTGACGATCAATCCCTCTTGCTGTTTACGCATTTGAGGAAGTACGGCCTGAATAAGTTGCATTGGACCAAAACAGTTGACCTCAAAATGCTGTTTGACAGCTGTCAAATCAATTTCCTCCATGGGTCCTGTGATCCCTACTCCAGCATTGTTAATCAAAACATCCAATCGGCCTGCTTGGTCGAGTACGGCAGTGACACAGTTTTGAATACTTTCAGCATCCGTGTTTTCCAAAGCTAAAAAAGTAAAGGGATACTGCTCTTGGTATTGTTCGGGCTTGCGACTGGTTCCAAAAACCCTGTAGTTTTTTTCGTGCAAGTAAAGTGCGGTGGCCAAACCAAGGCCTGAGGAAGCACCACTAATTAACACGACTTTAGACATTTGCTGAAGATTAAAAATGGGCAAGCGACCCACATCACACCGCTACGACCACCTACCCTTGCTGCGTTCCCGCCCTGGGGGATTCAGCAGGAGCTGGTTGTGTAGGACTTGCCCGTGACAAATATAAGCCCTTCAAATGAGTTCAACAATCATTTTAATTGCTTAATTTTGAAATGAATCATACTTAATAATTCAAGCGCCATTTGCCCATGAAAAGCTTTGTTTATTTCACCTTTATCCTCTTTTTGATGAAATGTGGAGGACCGACTACTCCCAATGTTAAAATTAGAACTGGCCTCAAAGGAAATCAAGCCACTTGGGGAGATACTCTAGACCTCAAACTCAATAAAACACTGGAAGGCGCAACTATTGCTTACTTTTTAAACGATCAACCCATAGCAGCCGATCACAGCTTTAGCGATGAGCCTCTGGGTATACATATACTAAAAGCATTAATCAGTCAAGGAGATGATTCCTTTGAAACCACTGCAAGCCTTACCCTACTCTCTCCCAATCCACCAGTTTTATATACCTATGAGGTACTAGACAGCTATCCTCACGATATCAAAGCCTATACACAAGGATTGGAGTTTGACGGTGAACTTTTATACGAAAGTACAGGACTTAACGGTAAGTCTAGCCTGAGGTTGGTGGATTACCAAACGGGTAAACCCACTACCAACAAACCTTTGGATGCCGCTTATTTCGGTGAGGGTTTGACAGTACTGGACGATAAAGTCATACAACTCACTTGGAAGGCCAAGCAGGGTTTTGTTTACGATAAACAAAGTCTGGAAATGCAAAAATCATTTCCTTTTGAAGCCAGTCAAGAAGGTTGGGGATTGTGTAACGACGGCAGCGACCTTTATAAATCAGATGGCAGCAACCGAATTTGGACTTTGGACGGGCAAACTTATAAAGAGCGTGGAAATATACAGGTCATGACCCATAAAACCGCTTTAAAAAACCTCAATGAACTGGAATGGGTCGATGGAAAAATCTACGCCAATACCTACCAATTTCAAAAAGATGTGGTGGTGATCATAGACCCTGAAAGTGGTGCAGTAGAAGGAGTAGTCGATTTTTCAGGGCTTAAAGAAAAAGTTACCCAGCATCAAGAACTCAATGTATTCAATGGAATTGCCTACCATCCCGTTCGAAAAACATTTTTTGTTACAGGAAAAAACTGGGACAAGCTCTTCGAAGTAAAGATCTTCCCTAAAGAATGAAGTCGTATAGCATGACCACTGAGGTCCTTCCCGAGCATATTGATGCCTTAGGTCATGTCAATAATGTTCAATACCTCTATTGGGTACAAGACGCCGCCCACAACCATTGGGAGGCATTGATTCAAAATATAGACAAGCCTTTAGGAGTCTGGGTAGTACGAAGCCACTCCATCACCTATAAACAGGCTGCACTTGAGGGTGACAAGCTCACGCTTAAAACCTATGTAAAACAAAGTCGTGGAGTCTTGTCAGAACGGATCGTTGAAATTTTTAATGCTGAGCAAAAACTACTCGCCGTTTGCAGTACCCAATGGTGCTATATCAATCCAATTAACCAAAAACCTGAGATGATTCCCAATACGGTATTGGAATTGTTTCAATAAATAGTTGATAACTTTAGCTGTATAAGCTAAGAGCTAAATTATGTCCTCAATTCAAAAAGTCATTTTATTCTGCTTAAGCATTCTTGCTTTAGCCTTATTAATCAAATCGACACCTAATGTGTTCCCATCAGGATTTTTTAAACTGGGTGAGACGAAATTCATCTATTGAATAGACTTTTTAAAAACGTAATAATCATAAGTTTATCTTGGATTGGGATTTATAAACTGGCACTAAATAATTTTGCTGGCTTGAATTCTGACAAGCCATGGACTAATATCCACTTAGTTTTTGTGCCTTCCTACCTTTTTCTTTTTGGAATATTTCAGTGGGATTCGCTTGATTTTAATAAGATCGATCTGTGGAGCGTAGTAATCCTTGTTGGGTACTGTCTATCTACTGGTTTTTCTGAGGAATTATTATTTAGAGGATTGATAAATTCATTACTCCTTCAAAAATTTTTCAACCTAAAAAACGGTGTAATTAAATGCATTTTGGCTTCTTCTTTTGCTTTCGGACTAGTCCATTTATTCAAATTTGACAAAGGAGTAGTAGGAGAACTAACCCAAGTGATTTATGCCTTTTTTTACGGTGTGTTTTATGGAGCAATCCTCTTAAGGACAAATAAAATAATACCCATCGCTATTATTCACGGCCTCAATAATTTTGTATTTCAATTTGATCTACTTAGCACAGAAACTACGGAAGCCGTTATTGAAAGTCAAGGGCTTGTTTCTCAATTGACTGGAGCAATGTTTACGACACTATTAACACTTCCCTTATTTATCGTAGGGCTGTATCATTTAAGAATTATTGAACGCGAAAAGCAAAAAACAAATCTGATCTAAGCCACAAACAAGGGTCTTCCTTCCATCAAGGAATGTACTTCTTGAGCCACAGCTTGAAGTTCAGCTTCATTGTCAGGGCTTTGAATGACTCTATCGATAAAATCGACTATGGTTGCCATTTCAGCTTCTTTAAGTCCCCGTGTTGTAATGGCTGCTGCCCCAACGCGAATTCCTGAGGTCACAAAAGGAGATTTATCGTCAAAAGGAACCATGTTTTTATTGGCAGTAATTTCAGCGCTTACCAAAGCCTTTTCAGCGTCTTTACCCGTGATGTTTTTATTGCGCAAGTCGATCAACATCATGTGGTTGTCCGTTCCTCCAGAAATCAAGTGATACCCTTTGGCGACAAAGGCAGCTGCCATGGCTTGGGCATTCTTTCTAACCTGCTCCATATAGGATTTAAAAGAGGGGTCTAAGGCTTCTTGAAAAGCTACGGCCTTACCTGCAATCACGTGCATCAAAGGACCGCCTTGGTTTCCTGGAAAAACAGCCATATTCAATAAATGTGACATTTTTTGAGGATTCCCATTTTTTAACGTCAATCCAAAAGGATTGTCAAAATCTTCTCCCATTAAGATCAAGCCGCCACGCGGTCCTCTTAAGGTTTTATGAGTGGTGGTCGTAACAACATGGCAGTGCGGTATGGGATTACTCAACATACCCGTAGCAATCATACCTGAAGGGTGGGAAATATCGGCGAGTAAAAAGGCTCCAACTGCATCTGCGATCTCACGGAACTTTGCAAAATCAATATCTCTAGAATAAGCAGAGGCTCCTGCGATAAGCATCTGAGGCTTTACTTCTTGAGCAATTTTTAAAATATTGTCGTAATCCAAACGTCCGGTATCCTCTTGTACTCCGTAAAAATGAGCTTCGTAAAGGCGTCCTGAAAAGTTAACTGGCGAACCGTGGGTCAAATGTCCTCCATGTGAAAGATCAAAACCCAAAATTTTGTCTCCAGGCTTTAAAAAAGCGTGAAATACAGCTGTATTCGCCTGTGAACCTGAGTGAGGCTGTACATTGGCATAAGCTGCTCCAAAAAGCTCTTTGGCGCGCTCTATTGCGATTCGCTCCACTTCATCCACCACTTCACAGCCTCCGTAATAACGCTTGCCGGGATAACCCTCGGCATATTTGTTGGTCAGTACAGAACCGGTGGCTTCCATTACTGCTGGACTCGTAAAGTTTTCTGAGGCTATCAATTCAATTCCGTTTAATTGACGTTGCTCCTCTTCTTTTATTAAATCAAATACTGCTGTGTCTTGTAATGTCATAAAATAGATAATTGATTCTGCAAAATTACATATAATTGCTTATGCGTTCATATATTTTTGTTTTTAAGAGATTATTTTAAACATTTAATTAACAAAGTAATTTGTATTCATCAACATCCAAACATGAAATTGCTGAACGCCCAACAGCTTAAAGCTGCGGATTTACACACCATGACCAATGAGCCTATAGCCTCAATAGATCTTATGGGACGAGCTGCAATGGCATGCTGTACTTGGCTGGAAGAAAATTTACCCCTTGTAAAAAATGTTGCCATTTTTTGTGGTACGGGCAACAATGGAGGGGACGGTCTAGCAATCGCCAGACTTTTACATCACAAAGGAGTGACTGTTCACTGCTTTGAAATCCCTTTTTCCTCTGCTTCAGAGGATTACATCCAAAATAAAAAAAGACTTCCAATTCCACTTACAGAACTCAATGAAGGTAACCTTGAGGATGCAATGAATTCAATTCAAAAAGAAAGTCTGGTTATCGATGCTGTTTTTGGCTCAGGTCTGAATCGATCCGTAAAGGGTTTGGCAAAAGAAGTCATCCGAAAAATCAATTTGCTACAGGCGGATATAGTGAGTATCGACCTTCCCTCAGGTCTTTTTGTAGGCTTTAATACTGACAACCCTCCTGAAGGTATTGTAAATGCAACCTATACCCTAAGCTTCCAACGTCCAAAACTTTCCTTCCTTCTCCCCGACTCCGGACAGCACACTGGAAAATTTTATGTTTTAGACATCGGTCTAGACGAAAACTTTATAGAAGAATGCGATTCACCCTATAGCTGTATCACTAAAGCTCATATCCAAAAACTACTGACCCCCTCAAAAAATCCGTTTGTACACAAAGGAACCTTTGGTCATCTCTTTTTGGTTTCAGGTAAAGAAGGCAGTATGGGAGCTGTAGTTTTAGCTACTAAAGCGGCCCTTCACTCCGGTTTAGGAAAACTGAGCATCATCGCTCCTCGTTGTGGCCTTCATATACTGCAAACAAAGGTCATTGAAGCCATGGTCGAGCCTTATGGTGAAACTGTTCTAGAAGGTACTTACCTTCCCAAAGGTTCTTGTTTTGCCATAGGACCCGGAATTGGACAAGACAAGCGAACAGTAAAATTTTAGAAGGTTTATTCCGCCAGCTTAGCGAACCCATTATTCTCGAAGCAGATGCACTTAACATATTGTCTCAACTGCCAACTTTATTGAATAGCATACCGAAAAACAGTATCCTTACCTCCCACCCTAAGGAATTTGAGCGTTTGGTAGGGGCTTGGAACAATGACGAACAAAAAATTCAAAAATTATTGGACTTTTCAAAAAAGTATCACGTTTACATCGTACTTAAAGGGGCCTATACAGCCATTGCCTGTCCTGAAGGTCATATTTACTTTAATACTACGGGCAATCCGGGACTGGCAACTGCGGGAAGTGGTGAAGTACTGACAGGACTGCTGGGCAGTTTTTTAGCTCAAGGTTTTAACCCATTACAGAGCGAACAACTCGGAGCCTTTATACACGGAAAAGCGGGTGATGAAGTCGAAAAAAGAAACGACTGCAAGGGTGCTAACTGCAGCCATGCTTCCCAATGCTTTTGCCAAAGTTTTTAAATGGCTCAACTGAGCTAAAGTGTCAAATTGACTCTAAAAATAGCTTAAAAACTGTCATTTAGTCAGTTGATTATCAATGGAATAGCTTTTGAAGTAGTGAACTAAAAAAGTGCTATGAATCTAAATAATCTTACCACCAAAGCTCAAGAAAGTGTTCAATTTGCGCAGCAATGGGCTTTTGAAAACGACCACCAACAGATCGAAAACGAACACCTCTTTCAAGGAATAGTTGAAACTGATGACAATGTGATCCCTTTTCTCTTTTCCAAACTCAATGTCAATACCGCGCTTTTAAAGCAATTGAACGAAAGTGCACTAAGGAGTTTTCCTAAAGTCAACGGAGGGAACCAAATGCTTTCACAAAACGCCTCACAAACACTGATGAATGCTATTGCCATTGCCAAAAAGCAAAAAGACGAATACGTCGCTACAGAGCATTTA
The DNA here is from genome assembly GCA_902546725.1 of uncultured Bacteroidota bacterium. Lineage (GTDB taxonomy): Bacteria > Bacteroidota > Bacteroidia > Flavobacteriales > Flavobacteriaceae > MS024-2A. The sequence continues at coordinate 90,416 of CACCLB010000002.1, forward strand.
CTCATTGCCTTGTTTGAATCTAAAAGTACGGTGTCAAAAATCCTTCAAGACCAAGGAATCACAAAATCAAACCTCACAGAAGTAATCAAAGAATTGCGCAAGGGCGAAAAAATCACTTCAGCCTCTGCAGAACAAAATTATAACGCCATAGAAAAATACGCTAAAAACCTCAATCAGTTGGCAAAGGACGGGAAGTTAGACCCCGTTATCGGTCGAGATGAAGAAATTCGCAGACTGCTACAGATTTTGAGCAGACGCACTAAAAACAACCCCATATTGGTAGGTGAACCTGGTACGGGTAAAACAGCCATAGCCGAAGGATTAGCGCATAGAATAATTGAAGGTGATGTACCCGAAAACCTTAAAGACAAGCAAATTTTTGCCCTTGATATGGGGGCTTTGATTGCTGGAGCCAAATACAAAGGTGAGTTCGAAGAACGTCTAAAAAGCGTCATCAAAGAAGTCACTCAAAGCGCAGGAGACTTGGTCTTATTTATCGATGAGATTTACACTCTGGTTGGTGCTGGTGGCGGTGAAGGAGCCATGGATGCTGCCAATATCTTAAAACCTGCTTTGGCCAGAGGTGAATTGCGCGCCATTGGAGCAACAACTTTGGACGAATACCAAAAATACTTTGAAAAAGACAAGGCTTTAGAACGCCGTTTTCAAAAAGTAATGGTGGATGAACCCGATATTGAAAGTGCAATTTCCATCCTAAGAGGAATAAAAGAAAAATACGAGGCACACCACAAGGTCCGAATCAAAGACGAGGTAATAATTGGGGCGGTATCCCTTTCCAACCGCTATATTACCAATCGTTTTTTACCTGATAAAGCCATTGATTTGATGGATGAAGCAGCTTCTAAATTGCGTATGGAGATCAATTCCAAGCCCGAAGAACTCGATACTTTAGACCGAAAAATTCGTCAGATTGAAATTGAATTGGTCGCCATCAAAAGGGAAAAAGATCAAGAAAAGATCAAAAAACTCAATCTGGAATTGAGCGAATTAAAAGAAGAGCGCAAAACCCTTTTTGCTCGTTGGAGCCAGGAAAAAGAAGTGGTAGATCATATACAGCAAACAAAAATTGAGATTGAAAATCTCAAAGCCCAAGCCGATCGGGCAGAACGCGAAGGCGATTACGGTACCGTAGCTGAAATCCGATATGGTAAACTCCAGGAATCAGAAGATAAAATTCAAAATCTTCAAGAGACCTTAGCTAAAAATCAATCCGAGGACAGCCTGATTAAGGAAGAAGTGACTTATGACGATATCGCTGAAGTTGTCGCCAAATGGACTGGGGTTCCCGTGAGTAAGATGCTGCAGTCCGACAAAGAAAAGCTTCTCAAACTCGAAGAAGTTTTACACCAACGCCTCATCGGTCAAGAAAAGGCAGTTAACGCCGTTAGTGATGCCATTAGAAGAAGCAGGGCAGGTTTACAAGACAGCAACCGACCCATCGGTAGTTTTTTATTTTTAGGAACCACGGGGGTAGGAAAAACAGAACTCGCCAAAGCCCTTGCAGAGGCTTTATTCGACGATGAAAACAACATCACCCGCATCGACATGAGCGAATACCAAGAGCGCCATGCCGTAAGCCGATTGGTAGGTGCCCCTCCAGGCTATGTCGGTTATGAGGAAGGCGGTCAGTTGACAGAGGCCGTTCGAAGAAAACCCTATTCTGTAGTGCTGCTTGACGAAATTGAAAAAGCGCATCCCGACACCTTTAACGTGCTCTTACAGGTATTAGATGAAGGTCGATTGACCGATAACAAAGGGCGTCTGGCAGATTTTAAAAATACCCTTATCATCATGACCAGTAATTTAGGGAGTCATGAGATACAGGCAGCTTTTGAATCCAATCCTGAATTCGAACAAGCGGAAAAGGCTGCAAAGGAAGAAGTAATGAAGCTGCTTAAAGTACAAATTCGTCCTGAGTTTTTAAACCGAATTGACGATATCGTGCTGTTCTCTCCCCTCACCCAAAAGGAAATTAAACAAATCGTCAAGCTGCAGTTAAACCTTATCGCAAAACTACTTGAAAGTCAAGGGGTAAGCATTTTTACTTCCAAAGAAGCGATAGATCAGTTGGCACAGCTAGGCTTTGATCCTCAATATGGGGGAAGACCCGTAAAAAGGGTACTGCAACAACAGCTACTCAATCCTTTAAGCAAGGATTTACTCGGGGATAAACTGGACAAAAGTCAGCCGATAACCGTAGATTATTTTGATCAACATTTTGTTTTTAGAAACAGTGGAGCTTCCTCCTAAGCGGATTAGTACTACCTTTGCAGGGTGCAAAAAGAAATTCACATAAAAAACAAAAAGGCGCGCTTTGAGTATGAACTTTTAGAGGAATACACAGCGGGTATCGTACTGACCGGAACAGAAATTAAATCAATCCGGAACAGCACGGCTTCTATTGCCGAAAGTTTTTGTGAATTCAATGAGCGCGGTGAATTGTTTACGGTCAATATGCATATAGAAGAATACGCTTTTGGAACACGTTACAATCATCGTCCAAAAGCACAGCGCAAACTCTTACTCAACAAAAAAGAGCTTAAAAAACTACAGCGCGAAGTTCAAAATACCGGTTTGACCATCGTGCCCCTACGTTTGTTTATCACAGACAAAGGTTTTGCCAAACTAAGAATCGCACTGGCAAAAGGAAAAAAACTTTACGACAAAAGAGAAACAATTAAAGACCGTGACAATAAAAGAGACTTAGATCGTATTAAAAAGAGTTTTAAGAGGGGGTGATGGTTTGGATTAAAGGAAATCAGTTTCGCTAAAACCTTGAGCTGTAGCTGGGCCGACGTTGATACAATTTATCCCTTTTCATCATTTTTTTGCTCTAATTTTATATAAGAACGCCTTTATGCTATATTTTAGATCAAAACTTAAAACTTGGAAATTAATAATTAATAGTTGAATCATGAGAACTAGCTTATTTGCCCTTGTATTACTAAGTCAACTCCTATGGAGTCAAACTCCCCTAGAGCGACTTGAAAACTCCCCAAGACATCAGGAGTGGATTTCGCTAAAAACACCCTCAAAAGAGGTCAAAAGCTTTTTGGTCTATCCAGAGGTTGCTGAAAAAACTCCAGTCGTCATCCTTATACACGAAAACAGAGGATTAAACGACTGGGCACGAAGTATGGCCGATCAAATAGCTGAAATGGGCTATATCGCCCTTGCCCCTGATTTTCTCTCAGGAACCGCTCCCAATGGTGGTGGAACAGCAGACTACAAAAACTCAGATGCTGCTCGTACAGGGATTTACAGCCTGGATCCAGAACAAATCCATACTACCCTGGATGCCGCCGTAGAATTTGCCAAGCAAATCCCTGCATCTAATGGAAAGTCAGTAGTCATTGGTTTTTGTTGGGGTGGCAGTCAATCCTTTCAATTTGCCACTGAAACAGCCGATATAGCGGCTGCAATTGTTTGCTATGGAACCGGTCCAAAGGAAGCTGCTGCTTACCAAAATATCCGCGTGCCAGTCTATGGTTTTTACGGAGGAAATGACAATAGAGTAAACGCTACCATAGTTCTCAGTAAAACTGCGATGGAAAACAATAGCGCAGCTTATGAAACCGTAATTTACGAGGGTGCAGGACACGGTTTTTTTAGAGCAGGTGAGGGTGAAAATGCCACAGAAGCCAATAAAATTGCTAGAGCGAAGGGATTGAAACGACTCAAAGAAATTCTTTCTCAAATCTAAGCTACCTACTTCCATCTCGTATTTATCCTTACTTTTGCATTCATCACATTTAAGATGGAAGAACAGATTAATATCACATACGGCCTCACTGCAATTCAGGAGCTAAAAGCGGTTTTAGACTCAAAGCAGTACAGTTCAATTTTTATTTTGGTAGATAGCAATACCGAAAAGCATTGTTTGCAGGGCTTTTTGGAGCATACTGCTATAGTCCCTACTGCAGTACTGACGATGCCTGCCGGTGAAGAAAATAAAAACTTGACAAGCTGCCAAAAATTGTGGGAGGAGCTATCTGCCGAAGAAGCCGACCGAAACAGTGTGTTGATCAACCTAGGGGGAGGCGTAGTCACCGATCTCGGTGGATTTGTTGCCTGTACCTTTAAGCGTGGGATTGATTTTTACAACATTCCAACCAGTCTTTTGGCTATGGTAGACGCCTCTGTAGGAGGAAAAACAGGCATTGACCTAGGGGCATTAAAAAATCAAATCGGTATCATTCAAGAGCCTCAGGGGGTCATAATAGCTGCTGAATGGCTGAAAACCTTAGCCCATGAAGAGTTGAGAAGTGGTTTTGCAGAAATGCTCAAACACGGCTTGATCGCCAATCCTGACTATTGGGAAACCCTGAAAACAATTTCGGACTTGTCCGCTCATAATTTAGAGGGGTTTATCAAACCTTCTGTTGCTGAAAAAACAAAAGTAGTATTGGAGGATCCCTATGAAAAAGGCTTGCGTAAAATCTTAAATTTCGGGCATACTTTAGGACATGCCATAGAATCATACTATCTCACTTCTCCGGATAAAGCAAGACTCATGCACGGTGAAGCCATCGCCATCGGCATGGTCTTAGAAGCCTTTCTTGCGACCAAATGTAGTGGGCTTAAAGACGCAGTAGCAGCTGAAATCAAACACACTTTTAAGAGCTTTTATCCAATAATTACCATCAGTAGCGAAGATCAAAAAGCCATCGTTGACTTATTGCGTCATGATAAAAAAAATAAAGCTGGACGTATAAATTTTGTGCTGCTTAAGGCAATAGGTCAGCCTGACATTGATGTCGAAGTTCCACAAGAACTGTTTGCAAAAGCTTTTGAGTTCTACCAATCAGCTTAAGCCGAATTTCTACTGGCGTTTATATTTCCAAACAACGAACGGGTAATCATGGTTTCCATGACTTCCATTTGCTTTTGATCTGGGTTTTTGGCCTTCTTCAATTTTTGCAATTCCATCAATGCATATTGCTGAATGGTAAGTAAGGGCTGTACAATTTCCTCTCTTGCTTTAATTGACGCCTTACCAGCAGCTTCATTTTCCATCAAAGATTTAAAATCACTTACCTCTAAGAGTAATTTTTTGGTCAGTGAATACTCGTTAAAAATCAATTCCCAAAACATACCAAACTCCTTATCTTCTTTCATATAAGCAGTCAGCTGGAAAAATGATTTAGTCAGACTCATCATACTGTTAAACACTAAAGTCCTGAAGAACCGTGAATTGTGGAACAATTGTTTGACATCTTCCAAGTTCCCCTGAGTCAAAAAATGTTCAAGCGCAGTCCCTACTCCAAAAAAGCCGGGTACGTTCTGTTTTAATTGGCTCCAGCTACCCACAAAAGGAATGGCACGTAAATCTTCAAATCGGAGTTCAGATGATTTTCCTCTTTTAGACGGACGACTACCAATATTGGTTTTAGCGTAATAAGGTAGGGTTGACATTCGCTCCAAATAAGGAATAAACATGGGGTGGGCTTTAAAATCTTGATACGCTTCGTAGCTGATCTTGGCAATTTCGTTCATAGTGGAACGGTCGGCATCACTAAGGTTGTTTTTTCCCGGACTAAAAACCTGACTTTCAATCCCTGAACTCAATAGCTGTTCTAAGTTAAATTGAGAAGAATCTAGGGTTCCAAAGTTAGAGCTGATGGTTTGCCCTTGCACGGTCAATTGAATGTCATCGTTCTGAATGGTATCTCCCATGGAAGCATAAAACTCATGCGTATTCCCTCCTCCACGTGCTGGTGGTCCTCCTCTACCGTCAAAGAAGGCAATTCGGACACCGTATTTTGAAGCGAGTTCACTGAGTTCTTCTTTGGCTTTATAAATACTCCAATTCGCCATAAAATAGCCTCCGTCTTTGGTTCCGTCGGAAAAGCCTAGCATTACGGTTTGCTTCATCCCGCGCTGCTCTAGATGCTTTTGATAGATTGGATTACTGAATAGGCCATCCATGACTTCAGCAGCAGTTTCCAAATCCGGTATGGTTTCAAATAAAGGAATAAAATCAACTTTAGGATTTTCCCAAGCACTTATTCGGCACATGGCAAATAATTCTAGAATGTTTTCCAAGGTTTGACAATTACTGATGATGTACCGATTACAGCCACGCTCTCCATTGGTTTCTTGTATCAGCTGCATTGCCCGTATACTCTCCAGTGTTTGATGTGTAATTTCATCAGAGAAAATCGTAGGAGGAAGGTCTCCTGTCAATTTTGGTAAAACCTTACAACGCTCCTCCTCGGTTAAATCTTTATAGTTTGCAGGTAGGTTTTTTAGGTGTTTTTGAATGTCTGGATGCGATACAATTTCTGTAAATACCCCTCGGTGTACCCTTGAATCTTGTCGTATGTCCAGACTGGCAAAATGAAAGCCAAATAATTCAAGCTTGTGCATCATGTCTTTGACATCCTCCAGGTACAGTCCTTTGTGCTCTTTTTTAATGCTTTCGTAAATGTAATTCATCTCGGATTTGACATGCTCTAACGAAAAATCAGTATTGCGTTCGGGATAAAAAAGAGCGTTAAAAACAGCGCGCTCAAGGTCTTCCACACGCTCTTCCACTCCTGGAAAAGTCAATTTTCGTTTGAGTCTTCTCAGGTCCCTGTAGTAATTTCTCAAAATAGAAAAGCGCAGTCGCTTAGCTGTTTTTAGGGTGATTTCAGGGGTCACATAGGGATTCCCATCTCGGTCTCCTCCGGGCCAAAATCCAAAATCAAAAATGGCGTTGTTCAATTCCTCGGAATCCACAATATGATCCGCAATGTAGTTGTAAATGGTACTTGCAGAATGGTAAAAGACATTTTCTAAAAACCAAATAAGACTAACTGCCTCGTCAAAAGGAGTTGGTTTTTCTTTTTTGTAAAAAGGGGTCTTCCCCAATTGTACAAGAAGTTTTTGTATGCGATCCAAATCGTCTTGGGCAATTGCATTGGAAAGCTCGTTAATGATAACCAGCACATTGTCCGGATAAAACTGTGTGGGGTGGGCAGTGAGTACTATACGCACTTTAAATCGTTTGATATAGTCTGTCAGTGCTTGAGACAAGCGCTTTTTGTGGGCTTCTTCTTTAATGTTTCTAAGGGTTCCCCTACCGTGCATATTGTTTACATAAGAAAAACCAGCGTCTTCTATGGCGTCAAAAAGAACAACCTGACGTTCGATATACTGAATAAAGTTAAACAGCAAATCTTGTTGGTCATCCAGTTTAAGCTCAGGTGCAAAACGATTAAAAAAAGTTTTAACTATTTCATTTGGGTTTTTCTTTAATTCAAACTGCTTATGACAATGATCTGCAAAAAGGGGTAAAAGCATGGAAGTCCTCTTGATATGCTCATAAGGGAGGGTTAAAAAGAGGCTGTTGTAGATTTGAAAGCGTGAGAGAATTTTTTCGTTAAATCGTTCAATTTTTGGTTTTCGAGCCATTTTGGGTTTAAAAATTATATTTCGTTAAATATGCTGTGCATTAATCGTTTTTTGTCGTTGATGCTCTCTTCCAGAGAAATCATGGTTTCGGTTCTTGAAACACCGTCCACAGCGTCGATACTAAAAATAATGTCCTTTGCGTGGTGTGTATCTCTTGCTCTTACCTTGCAAAAAATATTAAACTTCCCTGTAGTGATATGGGCTACCGTAATAAAGGGTATCTTTTTTAGAGACTCTAGAACCTCAGATGTGGTATTTGTTTTCTCAAGGAATATACCCACATAGGCAATAAAGGAGTAGCCTAATTTGACATAGTCAAGGTTGAGGGAGGATCCCTTAATTATTCCCGATTCTTCCATTTTTTTTACTCGGACATGAACTGTACCGGCAGAGATCAAAAGTCGCTTTGAAACGTCCGTAAAAGGAATGCGAGTGTTGTCAATTAAAATGTCGAGGATTTGGTGGTCAATTTCGTCTAAGTTTACTTTACTCATGAGTTCAACATATAGTTTTAAAGATTGCAAATTTAGTTAATTTTAACCTAATTTGTTGAATAATATGTTGATAATTTAGCTTTTTAATGATAATAGGTCAGCAAATTGACTGTCTTTGATTAAACCTTCTTTATCAAAAATCAAAGGAACTGACTGAAGTCCGGTGGGCAGTTCTAGATACTTGTGGGCGCGTATATCGAGCTTGTACCCGTACTGAAGCATTTGAGGCAAAAACACAATCTCCTCATTGTCAAGGGTTTCAACGTATTGAACTGCAATTTGTTGGTCTTCCTTTTGAGTCCCGTTATCAAAAATACGTACTCCAGAAACGATAAGATCGCAAAATTCAACCGTGTTTTGTGGTAGATTAAGGTAGTCATCTAACTCAAAATGCTTGGGATTCAATAACTGTTCAAATAGCAATTTATAGGCCTTAAAGATATAAGCTCGAGTTTGTTCGCGTTGGTAATCCCCAGGTATATGGCCTGCCTCAAAAAGTAAGGTAGGTGTCTCAGACTGGATAAAAGAATCTCCTACGCAGTTTGGATTAAAGCTGTCGTCATAACGTCCAATGGCATCGGGCAATTCACCCGAAAGCCCTTGAGTAATGGCAGAAATCAGCAGCATGGCTTCTTTTCTAGCATCAGTGAGGCTTCTTTCTTCATTCGCAGCTGGCGCTAAAAAAGATAAGCTCGCAGACGGACCCCCATTACCAGCTGCATAAATTGTTCGCTGACCGTGTAAATTCAAACATAGATCGGGCTTAATCGACTCATATAGCCCTCTAAGAACGCTGCTTTCTGGCTGGGACAGCGCAATTGCATCGCGGTTTAAGTCAACCCCATTGGCGTTTGCTCTGGTGTAAAGATGCGAACCATCAGGGTTTAATTGGGGTATAATATGCAATGTAAAAGCCTCCTGATACTTTAGTTGTGCCTCTGATAAAAACCATGGAATAAAATCCAATAAAGCCTTGGTAGTGGTGCTTTCGTTTCCATGCATTTGTGACCACATTAAAACTTGATAGTCGCCCGAGCCAATCTTCAATAAATCAATAGGACGATTCTGAACAGTATACCCAACTGTAGATTTTACAGCAGCGTCAAATTGATTCAAAAAACCTTCTAATCGAGAGGGAGGTAAATAGCGCTTGCAAACCATGAATAAATTTTATAATACAAATGTAAACAACCATTTGTTTACATTTGTTTTTTACAAAAGTATTCAATTCAGCCTATTTATTTTCTTTTGCTATTCGTTTTGTGTACAAATGTGATGTAATTTAATTAATTTTATCGTTATTCATTGTAGAAGAGTAGTTTATAGAGATAATATGAATTAATAGTTTCATGTGAGTTTGACTTGTAAATTAAAATTTACAGTTGTATATTAGTAATATTCAAAAATTAAGTTTACAATGTTAAACATTGACGCCTTTTTAAAACGATTGGAGCAATTGATGGAAAATCACCAATTAAATGCAGCTGCTTTTGCAGAAAAAATTGGAGTACAGCGTTCATCTGTTTCTCATATTTTATCGCGAAGAAACAAGCCAAGTTTGGAGTTTATTTTAAAAGTTCAGGCAGAATTTACTGAGGCAGATTTTGACTGGTTGCTTTTGGGTGCGAGAAAAAAATCCACCCCTACTTCAAATCAGCTTTTGGTTGATCAGGGAAAAGTTGATGAACTAGAAGCAGATAAAAGTATAAATCCACCCCAAAAGTCTATTTCAACTTCTTTGGACCTATTTGACACCGAAGTTTTACAGATCATTCAGACTTATAAGGATGGAACTTTTCGCGTATTTTTGCCTAAATCTTAGTATTTTTGCTTCTTATGAAACGACTACTTGTGTGCATTTTTCTGATGCTTACCTCCTGCTATACCGTTGAACGCGATTGCATCCCATTTCACCAAGGGACTTTTGAGTTTTCTCAGATCATCAACGGCAGCATGAAAACCTCAACATTTACACGAGATTCACTTTATGAAATTGAGCGCTTTGAGGGAAAGATCGATACTGCCAGTATTCGTTGGGTAAACGATTGTGAGTGCATACTTACTAAAATCAATCCAACATCAAATCAAGACAAGCGTCCCATTCAAATCAAAATCATAAGCACCCAAGACAATTCCTACACTTTTGAGTATTCTTTGGTTGGAGACAGTAAGAACACCCAGCGTGGAACAATTCAAAAAATCCAATAAGCATGTTTACCCCTGATCTGATCTTCGCTTTTTTAACCTTGACATTTCTCGAGATCATTCTCGGTATAGACAACATTATTTTTATTTCCATATTAGCGAGTCGTTTTCCTGAAGCTGATCGGAAAAAGTTAATGCGCATAGGACTTTTAATGGCTATGTTTTCGAGAATACTCCTTCTCATGGGGGTTAATTGGCTGATACAGATGCAAGTATCACTATTCAGCTTTGATTGGGGGTGGCTCAGTACAAACTTATCAATTCAGTCTCTTATCCTGCTTTTTGGGGGCTTGTTTTTGCTTTATAAAAGCACTAAAGAAATCTATGAAAAGGCTGAAAACCTCGATGAAACAGCAACCGAATCAAAATCAAACAAACTGATCTATGCCCGCGCATTGTTTCAGATTGTTCTAATTGACATTCTCTTTTCGTTTGATTCAATTTTAACTGCCGTGGGTATGACGAATGGAATTCCCTACGCACTTCCAATCATGGTTGCAGCTGTAATTGTATCCATACTTATCATGATGCTGTTTGCAGCACCTGTGAGTAAATTCATGAATACCCACCCTTCACTTCAAATCCTGGGATTGGCGTTTTTGTTGCTTATCGGTTTTATGTTGATCACCGAAGCAGCACACCTGTCGGAAACTACGGTCTTCGGATCAACTATGGGGGCTATTCCAAAGGGGTATTTATACTTTGCTATCGCATTCTCCCTCGGTGTGGAAATGATTAATATGCGGTTTAGAAAAAAGAAAGAGGCTTAAAAATCTAGGCTGATTTGGCTGTCGTCGTTTTCTGAGCTTACGGCTTCTTCGCCTTCAACTTCTATTTCATTTATGTCCTGTACCTCAGGAAGTTCATAATTTAGCGCTTCTTTAAGAGCTATTTTTTTGATTTTTTTATCCGTCAGTTGGTTCCCCAAAGCCTTGAATCCTTTGACTGATATAAACTCTTCAGCATTGATTTCCAAGTCGTCTGGCTTTGCTTTTCCTCTGGGTTTTTCAAACTCTACCGTAAGTATAGGGCGCCCCTCAAAGCTGGTAAAAACATGACTACCACCCTCTTTAATATAAGAATCCTCCTTGTCTTCACTTTCAATGCAAAAGCGCTTGAGGAAATAACGTTCTTTTTCGGAATCAAAGTGAACGGCTGTAATTGGTTTTTCAGGGATCCATTTTTCGATGTGAGTGACCGTATCGTCAAAATGCAAACTCAATTCAGGAGTTACTACCCGAACCGTTCCTTCCTGGGTAGCTATCAGTAATTTATCCTCTCCCTTAAAAGCCCCTAGCAACTCACCTCTACCCTCTAGGTTCAATCGACGAATAGTAGTGTCAAACCATATTTTACGAGGCTTAAGTGTAGAAACTCCTTTTTCTTTTAATTCGACCTTTCGAACATTGTATTTGGTAACTGTATTTCCTCTGACCGATCGTCCTTTGATTTGTAAATCGGCAAAATCCAAATCCCATTTTAACTTTTTGATGCTTCCAGAACTTCTCAGTATAATGGTCACAATTTCAGCCTCTCCGTTAGGGTTAGCCGAAAAATAGAGCACCTCGGATTGGGCTTTCCCTTGAGTCAAGTCGTAAATCTTTTCGCGAGTCACTCCTGTAACTGCAAATCGCTTGATAAAAGTAGTTCCGTTTTTACCGTCACGGTAAATCATATTGTAAATGGTACGGCTGTCTTTTTTCTTAAATACAGCGGCATGGATGATGTTTTTTCCAATAAAGACTTTGCTGTCCACTTTTACTACTTGCATTTTACCCTCCTTAGTAAATGCTATGATATCATCAATATCAGAACACTCACAGACAAACTCATCTTTACGCAAGGAGGTTCCTATAAATCCTTCACTTCGATTGATGTAGAGCTTTTGATTTCGAACCACTACCTTTTTGGCGTCAACATCATCAAAAATCCGTATTTCAGATTTGCGCTCCTTATCCTTGCCATACGTCTTTTTTAGATGGGTAAAATAGCGGATGGCGTAATCGATGAGGTGATTTAAATTGTTTTTTACCTCAGCAATATCTCCTTCAAGAGCTTCAATTTTTTGCTGGGCTTTATCCAAATCAAATTTTGAAATTCTCTTGATGCGAATTTCCGTCAAACGCACAATATCTTCTTCAATCACAGGCCGTTTTAAGTGCGCTATATGAGGTTTTAATCCTTCGTCAATAGCAGTAATCAACTCTTCCCAAGTCTCTGCCTCTTCGATGTCACGGTAAATTTTATTCTCTATAAAAATGCGCTCTAGGGAAGCGTAGTGCCATTGATTTTCAAGCTCTTGTAGTTGGACTTCAAGCTCGAGTTTTAAGATTTGAACTGTGTGGTCTGTCGAAATTTTCAACATTTCAGTAACCCCCATAAAATGAGGCTTATTGTCAATAATCAAACAGCCCAAAGGTGAGATCGATGTTTCACAGGCTGTAAAGGCATAAAGGGCGTCTATGGTTTTGTCGGGAGAGATCCCATTGGGAAGGTGCACGAGAATTTCAACATCGGACGAAGTATTGTCTTCTATCTTTTTGATTTTAATTTTTCCCTTGTCATTGGCCTTTAAAATACTGTCGATCAAGCTAGAAGTATTGGTGCTGAATGGTATTTCATTTATCACCAAGGTGTTTTTATCCTGCTGGGTGATTTTGGCTCGCACCCTTACCTTACCCCCTCTTAAACCGTCGTTATAGTTTTGGATATCTATGATCCCTCCCGTTTGGAAGTTAGGATACAAAGAAAACTTCCTGCCTTTTAAATGGGCAATACTGGCCTCCAGTAGCTCGTTGAAGTTGTGGGGCAATATTTTAGTTGAAAGACCTACTGCTATCCCCTCAGCCCCTTGAGCTAAAAGCAAAGGAAACTTGATCGGTAAGTGGATTGGCTCTTTTTTTCGCCCGTCATAAGACAGTTGCCATTGGGTCACTTTTGGACTAAAGACAACTTCCAAGGCAAATTTGGAAAGACGTGCTTCAATATATCGGGAAGCAGCTGCACTGTCACCGGTTAAAATATTCCCCCAGTTCCCTTGCATATCTATAAGCAACTCTTTTTGACCTATCTGTACCATGGCATCACCAATACTGGCATCACCATGAGGGTGATATTGCATCGTATGGCCTACTATATTGGCAACTTTGTTGTAGCGACCATCATCTAAATCCTTCATGGAATGAAGAATCCTGCGTTGTACTGGCTTGAGACCGTCTTCTATAGCGGGAACTGCTCGTTCTAAGATCACATAGGAAGCGTAATCCAAAAACCAATCTTTGTACATGCCCGTGACCTTGACAAGGCTATCATTGTCAAAAGACTCTGGTAAATCAGTTTGGTCGGTTACTTCCATAATTAGCTAAAATAGTATATCAGACCAATATTTGCTTGGGAAATCGAAGGAAGAAATTAACAATATACCGTTGAAAATTATTCTAGAAGAAACTAAGCTGTTTCTTCCAGCAAATCCAACTCGACTTTTAAGTTGTCGATGATGAAGTTTTGACGGTCTTGGGTATTTTTTCCCATATAGAACTCAAGTAGTTGATCAATGGTCGTTGCTTTGTCTAGCATGACCGGATCCAAGCGAATGTCCTCCCCTATAAAAAACTTAAACTCATCTGGTGAAATCTCTCCTAAACCTTTAAATCGGGTAATTTCCGGCTTTCCGCTCAACTTTTCAATGGCATTTCTTCGCTCCTGCTCACTGTAGCAATAAAAGGTTTTCTTTTTGTCTCTAACCCTAAAAAGAGGTGTTTGTAAAATATACAAATGTCCTTCTTTGATGAGTTCGGGGAAAAATTGTAGAAAAAAAGTAATCAGTAAAAGTCGGATGTGCATACCGTCCACATCAGCATCAGTGGCAATTACGATATTGTTGTACCTCAAATCTTCCAAGCTGTCCTCAATATTGAGTGCCGCCTGAAGAAGGTTAAACTCTTCGTTTTCGTAAACAATCTTTTTGGACATGCCGTAACTGTTTAAAGGCTTTCCTCTTAAGCTAAAAACAGCTTGGGTATTGACATCACGTGATTTAGTGATGGAGCCGCTAGCGGAGTCTCCCTCAGTAATAAAAAGTGTGGATTCCAAACGGCGGTCCTTTTTTAGATCGGGCAAATGCACTCGGCAGTCTCTAAGTTTTTTATTGTGTAGGCTTGCCTTTTTAGCCCGCTCTCTGGCTAATTTACGTATGCCTGAGAGTTCTTTTCGCTCTTTTTCAGCTTGAATTATTTTCTTTTGGATGCTTTCTGCTACAGTAGGGTTTTTATGTAAAAAATTATCCAGTTGTGTACTGAGAAATTCGACGATATAGCTCCGTACTGTAGGCATACCGTCACCCATTTCTGTAGAACCCAGTTTGGTTTTGGTTTGGGATTCAAAAACCGGTTCCATTACCTTAATACTGATAGCAGAGATTACAGATTTCCGAATGTCGGAAGCGTCGTAATTCTTTCCAAAATGCTCTCGTATGGTTTTGACAAGTCCCTCTCTAAAAGCAGATTGATGGGTTCCTCCTTGAGTAGTGTGTTGACCGTTTACAAAAGAATGGTATTCCTCGCTGTACTGTGTTCTGCTGTGGGTAAGGGCAACCTCTATATCTTCTCCTTTGATATGGATGATGGGGTAAAGCAAATCTGCTTCGTTCGTGTAATCTGTCAACAGATCTTTTAACCCATTTTCAGAAAAGAATTTTTCACCGTTTAACTCTATTGTCAGACCCGGATTGAGATATACATAATTTTTAATCATGCGTTCTACATACTCCAAACGGTATTTATAGTTTTTAAAAATGGTGGTATCGGGTATAAACTCCACCTTGGTTCCTCTTCTTCTTGAGCTGACCTCTATGGGTTCATCCTCTTTAAGGTCACCAAAGGCAAAAGAAGCTGTTTTACTCTGCTTATCCCGATTGGACTCTACTGTAAAACTCGAAGAAAGCGCGTTGACTGCCTTGGTACCAACTCCGTTTAGACCTACCGACTTTTTAAATGCTCTGGAATCGTACTTTCCTCCAGTATTCATCTTGGACACCACATCAACCACTTTCCCTAGTGGAATCCCCCTGCCGTAGTCGCGAACTTTAACCACATTCTCTTTAATAGAAATCTCGATGGTTTTCCCAGCACCCATTACAAACTCATCGATACAGTTGTCGAGAACCTCTTTAAGAAGTATGTAAATCCCATCGTCTGGTGAAGAGCCGTCGCCTAATTTTCCAATATACATTCCAGGACGCATTCTAATGTGCTCTTTCCAGTCAAGGGAACGTATATTTTCTTCGGTATAGGTTGTGGTGTTTTTCATGATATCAACAGCTAATATAGTTTATTGAATTCATATTTTTCCTCCCCTAAACAGCCAAGAAATCAACAATTCTCAAGCTGTTTTTGTTAAAAAGTTCTATTTTAGAGACTTTAGAAAAAATATAACTCACAAAAAAATTAAAATAGTTCTATGGCATCAACTACTATTCATAATACTACAGGTCCTCTCTTACACATTGTCTTTTTTTGGCTTAAAGAGCCTGACAATCAAGAACACCGCAACCAATTTGAAACTGCGATAAAAAAATTAATCGACACCAACCCCCAAGCTATAGCGAATCATCTGGGGTGTCCTGCAGCTTCTGAAAAAAGAGATGTAGTCGATAATTCATTTACGTATTGCTACACCATGAGTTTTGCCGATTTAGATGCTCAAAACTCCTATCAAACTGATCCCACACACGAATTGTTTATCGAGGAAGCGTCTCATCTCTGGGAACGTGTTTTGGTCAGTGATTCTATTGCACTATCTTAATTTAAATTTAAACAGCATGAAAAATCACTTTGTTCTTCTCGCAATTTTTAGTCTCTTGTTTATTCAATGTCAGCAAACTTTAAAAACTCCAGTAGCGGAACGCTGGTCAGAAGAAAAAGCCTGGAAATGGCATCAAGAGAACGGCTGGATGGCAGGGACCAATTTCAATCCCAGTACAGCCATCAATCAGTTGGAATTTTTTCAAGAAGAAAGTTTTGATATGGAGACCATTGACCTAGAATTGAGTTGGTCGGCGGAATTGGGAATGAAAATGCATCGAGTTTACCTGCACAACCTTTTATGGGATCAAGACTCTTTAGGTTTTATCAATAGAATCAACGCCTATCTTGAAACAGCGGACAAGTATCAAATTAAAACCATGCTTGTATTGCTGGATGACGTTTGGCATCCATTGCCCAAATTGGGCAAACAACCGGACCCCACCCCTTTTGTTCACAATTCAGGTTGGGTTCAAGCACCTGGTGCAACTATTTTAGGTGATTCCCTACGGCATGACGAACTTAAAAACTACATTAAAGGAGTGATCAGTCATTTTGCCGAGGACAAACGTGTTGTTGCCTGGGATCTTTACAACGAACCCGATAATGTTGCCAATCAGCCAGGATATGCTGAACTCGAACTCAAAGACAAGTACACTTACACTTTTGCGCTTTTAAAAAAAGTAGTGCGTTGGGCACGAGAAGTCAATCCTTCCCAACCGTTAACCATCGGGATTTGGAAAGGGGATCACAGCCTTTGGGGAAATCCACAAGCTTTAAGACCTTTAGAACGCTTTATGATTGAAAATTCCGATGTGATTTCATTTCATTCGTATGACAACCTGCAAGTAACAACAGAAAAGGTGGAGGAACTTAAAAAGTACAACCGACCTATAATTTGCACTGAATATCTGGCTAGAGGAAATGGAAGCACCTTTGAAGACATCCTCCCTATGTTTAAAGAAAATGAGATTCACGCCGTGAATTGGGGCTTTGTATCAGGTAAAACCAATACTATTTTTCCATGGTCATCATGGTCAAAAACATTTGATTCTATGCCTAAAATATGGCATCACGATATTTACCGAACAGATAAAAGTCCTTTTTCAGAAGAAGAAATAGCGCTTTTAAAAGCTGAATTAATGGAATAAGCTATTACGAAGCTGATTTAAAGCTGTTTTGAGCTTGACGGAAATTGTCAATAGCAACAAAGTAATCTGGATCTTCTAAAACATTAACGTCACAGATTTTTTCAGCCTTTTTAATCAGTTTTACACAATCGGAGGATAAATGTCTCAAGTGAATATTTTTCCCTTGCTTTAAATAACGCTCTGTCAATTTATTGACACATTCTATGGCCGATTGATCCACTATACGGGATTCCTTAAAATCGATAATGACTTCATCTGGGTCGTTTTGAATATCAAACTTGCTATTAAAAAGTTCAATACAACCAAAAAATAAGGGTCCGTAGATTTCATAATGTTTTACTCCAAACTCGTCAATATGCTTACGCGCTCGAATGCGCTTGGCATTTTCCCAAGCAAAAACAAGGGAAGAAACAATGACTCCGGCCAAAACAGCAATTGCTAAGTCAAAAATAACGGTTAATCCCGTGACCAATATGATCACAATCACGTCGGATTTGGGTACTTTATTCAATACCTTAAAAGTACTCCAGGCAAAGGTACCAACGACCACCATAAACATGACTCCTACTAGAGCTGCTATTGGAACTTGTTCAATAAAATTGGATCCGAATAAAATAAAGCCTAATAATGCGACCGAAGCTACAATTCCTGACAACCTTCCACGACCACCCGATTTGATATTGATGATACTCTGTCCAATCATCGCACAGCCCCCCATACCTCCAAAAAGACCGTTTAGAGTATTGGCCGCTCCTTGAGCAATACATTCTTTATTTCCATTCCCGTGGGAATCGGTTAATTCATCTATTAGGTTGAGCGTCATCAATGACTCTATCAGTCCAATAGCAGCCAAAATCGATGCGTAAGGTAAAACAAATAAAAGGGTCTCCAAAGAGAGCACAACAGAAGGAAAGTTAAATGTTGGAAGTCCGGCTTTGATACCACTCCCCCCATTGGAAAGAATAAAAGAACGCACCGTTTCCGTTTCCACACCGCTAAAGATCACCAGCATTGATACAGCCAAAATAGCGGTCAAAGCTGCTGGTATTTTTTTAGTTAACATGGGCAAGACAAACATGATTGCCATAGTGGCAATTACCAAGCCTAACATCACCATTAAAGCTGATCCTTCTAACCATTCACCTTGACTTTTAAACATCCCTAATTGAGAAATAAATATCACAATTGCCAGTCCGTTGACGAATCCCATCATGACCGAATGTGGAATCATCCGCACAAATTTCCCGAGCCGCAATACTCCTGCCAACATTTGAATTCCACCAGCCAACAGCAGTGTAAAAAATAAGTATTGCAGTCCTGCAGCATCAGAACCACCTAAAGTATTTCCCTCTTTAACCAAATGAACCATAACTACTGCCATGGCACCTGTAGCACCGGAAAACATCCCAGGGCGCCCACCAAAAATTGAAGTTATCAGACCCATCATAAAAGCGCCATAAAGACCCACAACGGGCGAAACTCCTGCTACAAATGCAAAGGCAACTGCCTCAGGAACCAAGGCCAATGCCACGGTTATACCAGATAATATATCGTTTTTGACGCTTCCGCCTGTTGATTTGTCTATAAGTTGAAATGCTTTCAAAGGCTTGTTATAAAATTAAGCTGCAAAAGTAATAGGATTCAACAGATTAGCCCTGTAGTAGCCTAAAAATTTTGTCTTTTATTTTGAAGCCGATCGAGCAATCAAAAAGATAGCAATCCAATAAGTGGCTAGTATTAAAACCCCTGAAAAGGAAAGAGAAAAATAGAATTTATCAACTGCTATTAAAGCATCTGAAAATAAAAACAATGAGACAGCCCAACCCAAAAAACTGCGATATTCCATTTTCGGATTGAGTGCCAGCGCCCAACCCTGCCAGCTCATGAGTACAATGACTATGAGATAAATCAATACAGGATAAAACAAACTATCTAAACCCTCCGACACTAATGTAAATACTCTAACTGCAATAAGGGCTAAGACAACTGCAACTCTCGGCTCCCATAACCATCCTTGCCTTTTTATAAAGGCGAAAAGAAAAATCAAATGTGCAACTAAAAAAGAGGCTAAGCCCCACACAAAATAAGACTCAAAGAGTAAAAAGGTATAACCAACAAGGCAAAAAAACAATCCCATAGCGATATGCTTAGAATAGCTGTTTATTGCAGCATTTCTAAAAAGCAATGGTTATGTAAAAATTGAGATCGTACACAATGGCTTTAAGGCGAAAAACAATGAGGAATTAAAAAGTTCAGCACTAATTGCAGCAATCCCAAAAATCAATATAAGAATTTTGTGTTGGGATTGGCTGAAGGTCATTTCTCAATAGTTTTAGACGTTAAATCGAAAATGCATAACATCTCCATTTTGAACGATGTATTCCTTACCCTCTACACGCATCCTTCCAGCTTCTTTTACTTTAGCCTCTGATCCGTAATTTTCGTAATCCTCATAGCTGATCACTTCCGCACGGATAAACCCTTTTTCAAAGTCGGTATGTATCACTCCTGCTGCCTGCTGAGCTGTAGCTCCAACGGGGATGGTCCATGCGCGTACTTCTTTTTCACCTGCTGTAAAATAGGTTTGTTGATTGAGTAATGAATAGGCTGCTCTAATCAGCTTTGCAGCCCCTGCTTCCTCCAGTCCTAAATCTTCTAAGAACATTTGTCGTTCCTCAAAACTATCCAGTTCATTGATATCAGCCTCTATACTTACCGCCAGTATTAAAAGACCTGCTGACTCACCTGCCACAACCTCTTTTACTTGTTCGACATATGCATTCCCAGTTTTTGCAGCTGCCTCATCAACATTACACACATAAAGTACAGGCTTGTCAGTAATCAACTGCAGCGGCTTGACATATTCCAACCGCTCTTCTTCTTTTAACTCAAGACTTCTTATATTTTTGGATTGCTCCAAGGCATTTTTGACACCATCCAAAACCTCTTTTTCTTTGATAGCTTCTTTGTTGCCGGTCCGTGCTGCACGACCTACCTTTTCAAGTTTCTTTTCTACAGTTTCTAAATCTTTAAGCTGTAACTCTATATCTATGGTTTCTTTATCTCGGATTGGATTGACCGAACCGTCAACATGAACGATGTTGTCATTGTCAAAACAACGCAAAACGTGAAGTATGGCATCTGTTTCACGAATATTTGCTAAAAACTGATTTCCCAAACCTTCTCCTTTACTTGCACCCTTTACCAAACCAGCAATATCTACGATTTCAACAGTTGCTGGCAAAACACGTTCAGGTTTTACAAGTTCTTCAAGAGTTTGAAGGCGTGTATCAGGTACATTAACCACACCTATATTGGGTTCGATGGTACAAAAGGGAAAATTTGCACTTTGAGCTTTTGCATTGGAAAGGCAATTAAAGAGAGTGGATTTGCCCACATTAGGTAAGCCTACGATACCAGCTTTCATACAGAATAATTTTTCGCAAAAGTAATCTTTCTTTTACACTTGAATTTAGTTCTTATTAAAGAATAGTTTAATTTGGTAAAATGAAGAAAAAATATTTGATCATCCACGCCGATGATGCGGGTATGGCGTGGTCGGAAAATAAGGCCACACAAATAGGACTGTTAGAAGGATCAATTAATTCGACCAGTTTGATGGTTCCCTGTCCTTGGTTTTTTGAAATGGCTCAATTCTGCCTTGAACATCCAGAGGTTGACTACGGTATTCACCTCACCCTTACTGGAGAATGGAAAACCTATCCCTTCCGTCCGATCACAGCTGTCAATCAAATTCCTTCACTGGTCAATCATCAAGGCCATTTTTATCCAAAAAGAGCGGCTATTCGTGATGGTGCTGTTTTGGAGGAAGTGTATTTAGAACTGAAAAATCAAATAGAATTTGCCTTGTCTTTAGGTTTAAAACCTACGCATCTCGATTCTCATATGTACACCTTAGGAGTTCGACAAGATTTAATAGACCTTTATCAAGAACTAGGGAAAGAATACAACTTACCTATAGTAATTAGCAAAAAACTCATTGCCTACACTGGAGAATCTCCTTCAGCATTTAAACTGCCTGAAAAAGGCTGCTGGGAATCCATCTATATGGGATCGTTTGATGAGTTTTCTAACCGAGGTTTAGCTCACTTTTACGACCGAGTTTTGGACAATCTAAGTGAAGGAATTTCCTTACTCCTTATTCACCCTGCTTTAAAAAGTGCTGAAATGGAGCAGATAACCGTTGACCATCCTAATTTTGGTGACCAGTGGCGAGCAGAGGATGCCGCTTACTTTACAAGTAAACATTGCGCAAACAAACTCCGAGAAAATTCAATTGAATTGATTGACTTTCGCCATCCAGAACTACTTAGTTTTCTGGATGCATAAAGCGCTGCTTACCCAATAGGGTCTCTTCGGACTCTACATGATCCTCATCAGGAACACAACAATCGACAGGACAAACGGCTGCACATTGAGGCTCGTCATGGAAGCCTTTACACTCTGTACATTTATCCGGTACGATAAAATAATATTCGTCGGATACAGGCTCTTGAAATTCATCACTGTTGACCTGCTTTCCGTTGGGTAGCACTACATCTCCTTTTAGGGATGTTCCGTCTTGGTAACGCCAATCTTCCGCACCCTCATAAATTGCGGTATTAGGACATTCAGGTTCACAGGCACCACAATTAATGCATTCGTCAGTAATGATTATAGCCATAGCAATTTTCTTTGCTTACATTTGCACAAAAGTAAGACCTTCATCGTTACTGTACAAAGAAATGACTGCAAACTTAAAACGCTTCAAAGCCCTTGTTAAATTGGGAGATTTCCTGCTTCATTTCAATGGTGATGAACCGCCCTATACAGACCTCAATGAATGTGTAAAACAAGCAACTGCAGCCAACGGATGGTTTACTTATGAAAATATTACTAAAGCATTTACTGATTGGGGAAGTGTATTAACTGAAGAAAACTTGAAAACTTGGCTACAACCCTATAATTTAGTGTCTTTAAGCAAGCCAAAGAATATTGCACTTATTTTAGCTGGAAACATCCCTTTGGTAGGTTTTCACGATTTAATTTGTGTGTGGTTAAGCGGACATCAAAGTGTCGTTAAATGCGCCTCAAAAGATGAATATTTACTCCCCTACCTCAGCAAGTTTTTGGAAAATGAAGCAGATGAAGACTGTTTTACATTTACAAAAGAACCCTTTACTGATTTTGATGCTGTCATCGCAACTGGTTCTGACAATGCAGGTCGCTATTTTGATCACTATTTTGGTAACTACCCTCATATCATTCGTAAAAACAGAAATGGGATTGCTGTGTTAGACGGGAGTGAGACCAAAGAAGACCTTCAAAAGCTTGGGCTTGATATACTGCAGTATTTTGGATTAGGGTGTAGAAACGTCTCCAAACTGTATTTGCCTAAAAACTACGATCTAAATCAAGTTTTTGGAGGACTTTATCCTTTGGCAGAAATAATACAGCATGCCAAATATGCCAACAACTACGATTACAATAAAGCGGTATTTTTGATGAGTGAGTTTGATTTCTTTGAAAATGGATTTATAATTTTAAGAGAAAATCCCGAATTTAGTGCGCCCATAGCCTGTGTTCACTACGAATATTACGACAAGCTTGAAGAATTAAATAAAATCTTGGACTCTCAAAAGGATAAAATTCAATGTGTAATTTCCAATACAGAACTCTCCAATGCTATTCCTTTCGGTAAAGCCCAACAGCCCGAATTAGACGATTATGCTGATAGGGTTGATACCCTGGCCTTTTTAGAAAAACTATAGGGAGGCCTGTTAAAAGTAAAGTTCAAAATTATTTACCACATCATTAAGGCAACTGCTGTTAACAACTCCAACAAAAAAAACAGTACAAAAACTCTAGATTTAGTCTTAGAATCGCAATATTTGCAAAAAAATTAAACACTTCAAAAAAGCTATGCGTCTTCATAATTTTAGTGCAGGTCCTTCTATACTTCCAAAGGAGGTGATGCACCAAGCTGCTGAAGCAGTAAAAGAACTTGACGGTTCAAAACTTTCCTTAATTGAAATTTCTCACCGAAGTAAAGCCTTTATCGATATCATGGACGAGGCTTGCGAACGCGCATTGCGATTGACAGATCTTGAGGGGAAAGGATATAAAGCGATTTTTCTTCAAGGTGGTGCCAGTCTTCAGTTTTTGATGGCAGCATATAATTTATTAGAAAATAAAGCGGGCTATCTCAATACGGGTACTTGGTCTGATAAAGCGATTAAAGAAGCTAAATTGTTTGGTGAAGTTATCGAAATAGCAAGTTCTAAAGATCAGAATTACAACCACATTCCAAAAGATTATTCCATCCCCAGTGGTTTGGATTACCTCCACCTCACTACCAATAATACTATTTTCGGAACCCAGTTTAAATCCATTCCAGAAACAGATGCTCCCCTAGTTGCTGATATGAGTTCAGATATATTCTCAAGAACTTTTGATTATTCAAAATTTGACTTGTTTTACGCTGGAGCACAAAAGAATATGGGTCCTGCAGGAACCACTCTGGTAATTGTAAAAGAATCTCTTTTAGGAAAAGTTTCTAGAGCCATACCGTCTATGATGAGTTATGAGGTCCATGCCGGCAAGGACAGTATGTTTAATACGCCTCCTGTATTTGCTGTATATACTTCCATGCTCAACATGCGTTGGATTGAATCCCAAGGCGGTATCCGATCATTGGGTGATAAAAATTCAGTAAAATCTACACTACTCTACGGAGAAATTGACCGTAACAGCCTCTTTGAAGGCTTTGCTGCTAAAGAAGACCGGTCTGATATGAATGCAACCTTTAATCTTAAAGACACTGCATATACAGAAGCCTTTGACAGCTTGTGCCAAACCGCGGGTATCAGTGGACTTAAAGGGCATCGTTCTGTAGGAGGATATCGCGCCTCTATGTACAACGCCATGTCTATTGAAAGTGTCGAGATTTTAGTCGACTGCATGCAAATACTAGAAAAAAAACAATAAGCTTACTCAGAAATACTATAAAAAAACTATGAAAATATTAGCAAACGACGGTATATCTCAAACAGGTATAGATGCACTAACTGCTGATGGCTTTGAGGTCATTACAACGAATGTCGCACAAGAACAACTTGTCAACTACATCAACTCTAATGCTATTGTTGGACTGCTTGTAAGAAGCGCTACTACTGCTCGTAAAGAACTTATCGATCAATGCCCTAACCTTAAACTCATCGGACGAGGAGGTGTGGGTATGGACAATATAGACGTTGATTACGCCAAGTCAAAAGGCCTGCACGTTATCAATACACCGGCAGCTTCCTCTGCCTCTGTAGCTGAATTGGTTTTTGCTCATCTTTATGGAGGAGTACGCTTTTTATACGACGCTAATAGAAGTATGCCTCTAGAAGGCGAAACCAACTTTAAAGGGCTTAAAAAGGCCTATGCTAAAGGGGTTGAACTTAGAGGGAAGACGCTTGGAATTATTGGTTTTGGGCGGATCGGACAAGAGGTTGCTCGAATCGGACTTGGAATTGGTATGAATGTGATCGCTGCAGACAAGTTTATCGATAAAGCTTCAATTAAAGTTTCTTTGTTTTCAGGGGCAGCTGTCACTGAAGAGATCCAAACTCAAGACATGGACAGTCTCTTAGAACAGGCTGATTTTATCAGCTTACACGTACCTTCACAAAAAGACTATGTCATCGATAAAGCTGCTTTTTCAAAAATGAAAAAAGGTGCCGCGATTATCAATGCTGCACGTGGAGGTGTACTCGATGAGGTTGCTCTAGTTGACGCTTTAGACTCGGGGCAACTCTCTTTTGCTGGTCTTGATACTTTTGAAAACGAGCCTAAACCCGAGATTAAGCTACTTATGCACGATAAAATTTCACTAACTCCACACATCGGTGCGGCTACTTTAGAGGCTCAAGATCGTATTGGAGAAGAACTCGCTAGTCAAATCGCTTCTTTACTCAAATAAAAAGCTATTGTATTTTAATCGCCTAAAGCAAAAATGGAATATTACTTCTAATTTTCAGTTAGTTGTAGTCTTTATCGTTTTTGGTATAACGGGCTCCATGAGTGTCAAAGTTGCTAAACCCATACTTGATTTCTTCAATATACATCCTGAAGCCTTTGAATCCATCTGGGGCGGGGAACTGCTGTATTGGATAATCCGGATTTTAATCGTTTTTCCTGCCTACCAAGTATTGCTGCTCTTTTTTGGGACAATCTTCCTACAATTCAGATTCTTTTGGGAATTTGAAAAGAAAATCCTCAAACGCATGGGATTCAAACGTTTTTTTAAAGAAAAATCCTGAGACTTAAGTCTAGGATAGTTTTGATTGAATCAGATTCAAAAATTCGTTTCGGGTATCTGTATCTTTAAACACTCCTCTAAATCCTGAAGTCGTAGTTGTTGAATTTTGCTTTTGCACACCGCGCATCATCATACACATATGAGAAGCCTCTATAACTACAGCGACTCCTTTGGGTTGAAGCGTATCGTTGATGCAGTCTAATACTTGTTCAGTAAGACGCTCTTGTACTTGTAATCTTCTTGCAAACACGTCGATTACACGTGGAATTTTGCTCAGCCCTACAATTCTTCCGTTTGGAACATAAGCGACATGTGCTTTACCAAAAAATGGCAGCAGGTGGTGTTCGCAAAGTGAATAGAGTTCAATCTCTTTGACAATGACCATCTCGTTATAACTCTCCTCGAACATGGCGCCTTGTAGAATTTGCTTTGGATCTTGCTCATAGCCACCTGTCAAAAACTTCATTGCCTTTGAGGCGCGCTCTGGAGTCTTTAGTAAGCCCTCGCGTAATTTATCTTCCCCAAGTAAATGGATGATGTCTTCGTAATTTGTTTTTATTTGCTCTGTTATCGGTAAGGTTTCGATATCAAAATTATCATTCATAAGATTCATTTAAGTGGTTTGAAAAATAGTGTTTTAGTTTTTCCATCTTAGGATGGATTACATAGGAACAGTAGGGCTGCTCTTGGTTTCGATTGAAATAATTGTGATGTCCCTGTTCAGCTTCATAAAAGGGTGTGGCCTCTTTCAGCTCAGTCACAATCTTGTCTTTAAAAACTGCTTCTTTAGTCAGTTGCTTGATTACCATTTGAGCAATTTCTTTTTGCTCTATATCAGTAAAATAAATACCGGATCGGTACTGGGTTCCTACGTCGTTTCCTTGTCGGTTTAATGTGGTTGGATCGTGGGTGTTAAAAAAAATCAAGAGCAAATCAGTCAGTTGAACCTGACCCTCGTCGTACTCAATCGAAATTGCCTCGGTATGACCTGTTCTCCCTGTACAAACTTCTCGGTACGCAGGGTTTTTTATTTTACCATCAATATAACCTGGCATGACGCTTTGCACACCTTTGATTCTCTGAAAAACAGCCTCCGTACACCAAAAACAACCTCCAGCTAAATATATAGTTTTGATCAATTTTTTTTTTCTTAAGTTGAACAAATATATAAAAACTCCTCTGTATATCACAGTATTGTATCGTCTATTTGATCTAATCAGTGCTTTTATCGCTCATTCTCTAAACGTTTGTTTAATCTTTAGAAAGAGTCTGAATAGATGAATAAAAAAGAATTAAATTTGGTGCGTTCTATGAAACCACTACTACAGGCTGTTCAAATTTCTAAAAACTACGGTGAACTCGCCGTGTTAAAATCGATTGATATAGAGATCAATGAGAAAGAAATTGTCACCATAGTGGGTCCTTCAGGAGCAGGGAAAACAACATTACTTCATATTTTAGGTACTTTAGATCGCCCCAATACTGATCCCAATAGTCATGTATTTTTAAACGGAACTGACACTACCAAACTTGGAGATAAAGAGTTGTCATTGTTTAGGAATCAAAATATGGGTTTTATCTTTCAATTTCACGAATTACTCCCCGTGTTTACAGCCATAGAAAATGTCTGTTTGCCCACCTGGATTGCCGGTTCGGACACTGAGGCAGCTGAGAAAAAAGGTTTGGCGCTATTAAAACGATTAGGAATTGAGGATCGAGCAAATCACCGACCTACGCAACTCTCAGGAGGCGAGCAGCAACGTGTTGCTGTAGCCAGGGCTTTGATCAATAATCCAAAGATCATATTCGCCGATGAACCTAGCGGAAATCTGGATTCGGAAAATGCAGATCAGCTCCACGATTTATTTTTTGAATTACGTGAAGAGCAGCAATGCAGTTTTGTAATTGTCACCCATAACAAAGAGTTGGCAAAAAGAGCGGACCGCAGTATCAGCATCATAGACGGAGCAATAAAGGTTTGAATACAAAAGAACTCAAAGACTTTTTAGATCACAAGGCAGCTACTTATGAGCAGCCTCATTTTCTGGAACAAGATCCCATCCAAATACCACACCTCTTTCAAAAAAAAGAGGATGTAGAAATCAGTGGTTTTTTAGTTTCTTCTATTGCTTGGGGCAATCGACTTAGCATTATTAAGAGTGGAATGCGCATGTTAGAACTGATGGGTAATGACCCTTACCATTTTGTCATGGAGCACAAACCAGCGGATCTAGACTCTTTTGATTCTTTTGTACATCGGACTTTTAACAGTACTGATCTTCGCTATTTTATTAAAGCCTTACGACAACTTTATACCCGTCATGGGGGTTTGGAAGCTGCTTTTTCAAAAGCATTAGGCAATCAACGCCTTGATCAAAACATACACGAATTCAGAAATTCTTTTTTTGAATTAAAACATGAAAAGCGAACTGAAAAACACGTTGCAGACCCCTTAAAAGGCTCGGCAGCTAAGCGCATCAATATGTTTTTAAGATGGATGGTTAGAGATGCTAAAAACGGAGTGGATTTTGGTCTTTGGAAAAGCCTCACTCCTGCTCAACTTTCATGTCCACTTGATGTTCACAGCGGAAACGTTGCCAGAAGTTTGGGTTTACTCAATCGCAAACAAAACGATCAAAAAGCAGTTGAGGAACTGGATTTAAGTCTACGGGGATTTGACCCTGAAGACCCCGTAAAGTACGATTATGCCCTATTTGGTTTGGGGGTATTTGAAGGGATGAAATAATCTAAAGGAAATGCAGTAGACTTGTATAGCTTTGTTTAGTAAGCTACCTTTAACACAAAACCCCTAATGTTAAGACATTTTTTAAAAAATATTGGTCCCGGTCCTTTAGTGGCAGCAGCCTTTATCGGTCCTGGAACAGTCACACTCTGTACTTTAGTGGGGGTAGCGTTTGGCTTCCAACTGCTTTGGGCTATTATTTTGTCGATAGGTGCAGCAATTGTTCTTCAAGGTATGGCAGTTCGAATTGGAATCATAGGCAGAAAAAGTATTATAGGGGTAATCAGGGAGGAAATTGAACTTCCTTGGGCACGTAATTTTGTATTGATTCTCATTTTTGGAGCTATAATGATTGGTAATACGGCTTATGAAGCAGGAAATATTAGTGGTGCTGCCTTGGGTTTAGAAACTTTAATCGGTAGCTTTAGTTTTGAAAGTTCGGTTTTAAATCTCAAGCTATACCCTATCCTTATCGGTCTTATCGCTGCAACATTACTTTGGATAGGGAAATATAAAATTCTAGAACGCAGCCTTATTTTTTTGGTAGTTATCATGAGCTTGTCTTTTTTGGTCACTGCCGTTGCCACTAGACCTTCATTAGCTCAAATTTTTTCTGGCCTTTTCCGGTTTTCAACTCCTGAGTCTGGCTTATTGAGTATAATAGGATTGGTAGGTACCACCATAGTGCCCTATAATTTGTTTTTACACACTGAGTTAGTTCGTGAAAAATGGTCATCAAAAGCAGATCTTCCTTTTGCTATTAAGGATATGTTGATTGCATTAACTCTTGGTGGATTGATATCCATGAGCATCATCATAACGGCTGCTGGTGTTGAAGCAACCACAATAAACAACGCAGCCGACTTGGCTTTAGGCTTGGCTCCTATTTTTGGTGAAGGAGCTAAATATTTGCTTTCGATCGGCTTATTTGCCGCAGGAATTACAAGTTCAATCACTGCTCCTTTAGCAGCAGCTTATGTGGTTTGCGGGTGTTTTGGCTGGAGTACGGATTTAACATCTCGCTCTTTTAGACGCAGTTGGGCAATTGTCATACTTTTTGGAATGTTACTTGCTTCTACTGGTCTAAAGTTCATACTCATCATCCAATTTGCTCAAATCGCCAATGGTATACTACTCCCCATAATTGCGGCTATTCTCTTGTGGATAATGAATAAAGCTTCTTGGTTGGGTAAATCAAAAAACAATTGGTACCAAAATCTATTTGGATTTTTGATTGTAATAATTTCTCTATTTTTAAGTGTGAGAACACTGGGTTCAGTATTTCAATTTTTTTGATGGATATCAAGTTTAATATCAATGCAGATGTAGGGGAAGGAATGGGTGACGATGCGGGTCTTATGCCTTTTATTCAGGCCTGTAATATCGCTTGTGGAGGTCACTCAGGGAATCAACTCGAGATTAAAAAGACCATTGAACTTGCTCAAAAACATCAGGTTCTTATCGGTGCTCATCCCTCTTATCCAGACCCAATTAACTTCGGTAGGCGTACTATGAAAATAAATAAAAAAGAGCTTTACCAAAGTATAGAACAACAGCTTTCACTACTGCTTAAACAACTGCCTTTAGAAAAACTAAACCATATCAAGCCTCATGGTGCATTGTATCACGATTGTATTAATAAAGAGGAGGTTGCACGTATTTTTTTGGAAGTTATTGAGTCTGTAGGCACAGAGGTGATCATCTTTACCTCATCTAAAGGATACTTAGCAAAACTCGCTGATAAAAAAGGTATAGAGTATTGGAATGAAGCATTTATTGACCGTGCCTATCAAGACAACGGACAATTACTTACTCGCTCAGAACCTAATTCCGTACTCAATGATTCCAAATTAATATACCGTAGGATTAAAAATCTGACACAAAACAAGGGGGTGTACTCAATTAATGGCAATTGGATTCCTCTAGATGCGAAAACACTCTGTGTACATGGGGATCATCCAAATGCGGCAAGTTTATTAAAAAGTGCACTGAGCTATTTAGAAATAAATGAAACATAAAATGGAAAAAGCGCTTCCTTTTCGTTTTTTTATCATCCATCCAAAGGTGGCTGTCCTAGAGTGGGATACAGAACCCAACCCACGCCTTCTGAAACTGCTTATTGGTTTTCAAAAAGCCATTTTAAAGGAGTTTAAGGAAGTCTCTCAAATCACTCAAGGCTACTGCTCCCTAATGCTCTATCACAACTGTGAAATTCATTATATAAATGACTATCCGAACAGTTTGTGTTTACTTTTTGATTCGCTTTCTCATTATTCTTTCACAAAACAGAAAATATGGCAAATACCCGTGTGCTATGAAGAGAGTATGGCTCCTGACTTAAAGTCACTTGCAAACCAACTCAATATCAGTACAGCAAGCTTGGTACGAGAGCATACTTCAGCGAGCTATCAAGTGAATTTTATAGGATTCCTACCTGGTTTTTTATATTTAAGTGGGTTGCCAAAAGTACTGGAGTGCAGAAGAAAGGCGAGACCAGCTTCTCGAGTAGACCGAGGAAGTATCGGTATCGGCGGAAAGCAAACTGGGATTTATCCTATAGAAAGCCCTGGGGGATGGCATCTTATTGGGAAAACTCCATACCCCCTATTTGAACCTAAAAAGAAAAATCCTTGTTTTGCAAAAGCAGGGGATTCAATTCAATTTCTATCCATCTCAAAATCGGACTATTTGGAATTGGAAAAGCAAAGAGCGCAGGGAACCCTTAAAATAAAACCCTTATGATTGAGGTTCTCCTAACTGGTATTCACAGCAGCATCCAAGATTTAGGTCGTTTTGGCATGCAAAACACCGGTATCCCAATTGGTGGTGCAATGGATCAAGCTGCCATGCAAATGGCAAATAGTCTTCTGAACAATCACAAACATAGTGCGGTACTTGAAATGAGCTTTAAGGGACCCAAACTACTCTTTCACCAATCGACCACTATTGCTCTAGCTGGGGCGGATATGAATGCTAAACTCAACGAAAAACCCATCAACAATTTTACAGCAATTAAAATCAAAGAAAACGACCTCTTGCAGTTTGGTAATGCCCACCAAGGAAAACGAACTTATCTGGCAGTTGCAGGAGGATTTAAAAACCCTGAAATACTCAACAGTAGGAGTCAGTATTTGGGAATTACGCCAGAAGCAACGATCAGTAAAACCAAATTAATTCCAATTGACAAAGTTGATTTAAATCTTAAAAAAGGAGCGCGACTTACTTTAACAGAAAGCAATGAAACCGATACCATCCCTGTTTATAAAGGGCCTGAATTTTATTTACTCCCTAAAAAAGCACAAGATCAACTGACAAAGCAAGTGTTTACTATTAGCAATAAAAACTCAAGAATGGCCTATGTTTTAGTGGAAAAACTACTGCATGAGCTACCCTCTATTTGGACGGCACCCTTGCTGCCCGGCACTATTCAGTGCACTCCTGACGGCACTCTGGCAATATTAATGCGAGATGCTCAAACTACGGGTGGCTATCCTCGAGTACTGCAAGTAAGTGATGAGGGTATAAACAGATTGGCACAAAAATCGACTAAAGATCAATTTCAATTTGAGCTAACAAGCGTCTGATGTTTTCAAAATTGTTTATACTTTTGTACGGATCTGATTTAAATGAAGATACTTTTTAAAAACGCAACCTTAATTAATGAAAAGAGTCCTTTTCACAATCAAAAAAAGGATGTGTTGGTTATCGATGGGTTACTCACCCAGATAGAAGATCAGATCAAAGTCGAAGACGCAATTGTTATCGACAAAAAAGACCTTCATCTTTCATCCGGTTGGTTTGATCCTTGTGTTTCATTTGGAGAGCCTGGTTATGAGGAGCGCGAAACCCTAGCAAACGGTTTGCTTACCGCTGCAAAAAGTGGGTTTACCCATATTGTACTCAATCCAGACACCCATCCAGCTTTAGATTCTTTAACAGACGTCAGTCATCTACTCCAACAGTCACAAGGCTCAACCACTGCACTGCATATCAGTGCTTCACTTTCAGAGGCCTCTAGGGGAGAAAACCTAGCTCCTCTTTTTGAAATGCACAAAGCAGGTGCAATTGCCTTTGGTGATTTTAATACCACACTTAAAAACCCCAACTTGTTGCGGATAGCACTGGATTATGTTCAAAGTTTTGACGGCCTGATTCAAGCTTATCCCCTCGACTCTAATCTGAGTAATGGCGGTCAGATGCACGAAGGTGAGGTAAGTACAAATCTCGGGCTTAAAGCCATACCGCATATAGCAGAAACAAGTACACTAGCTCGTGATATTCAGCTTTTAGAATACACTCAAGGGAGGATGCATATTCCCTATATTTCGACTGCTGAAAGTGTAAAATTGATCAGAAACGCAAAGAAAAAAGGACTTAAGATAAGCTGTGGCGTTGCTGTTGCACATTTACACGCCACTGAGGAGGATCTCATGGATTTTGATGCGAATTTTAAAATTATCCCTCCCCTGAGGAGCAGTAAAGATCAGCGGGCGCTTAGGGAGGGTCTTTTGGATGGAACCATTGATATGGTCACTAGCCTCCACCAACCCCTAAATCCCGAACTCAAAGATTTGGAGTTTGTTCGTGCGAAAGAAGGCAGTATTGGACTAGAAGCTTCTTTTGGAATCTTACTCAACTACTTCCCTTTAGTCAAGGTCATTTCATTTTTGACACGAGGTAAAAAAGCTTTTAAAATAAAAGACAGCGGGTTTGAACTTGGTGAAACAGCAGATTTCACTTTGTTTTCACCCAAAGGAAGCAGTACACTAGAAAAATCTGATTTACACTCAACCTCTAAAAACTGTCTTTTTCTCGGTAGTACGATTAAAGGAAAAGTATATGGCAGTTTAAGAGGTAACACACTTCAACTCAACAATTAATCCATCCTAAATGCTTGAATATCACATTCAAAACTCAAGCGCCTCTGAAAAAGCAACTTCACCTGCCATAATCTTGATTCACGGATACGGCAGCCATGCAGACGATTTATTTAGCTTTGCACCTTATTTACCCAAAGACCATACTGTAATTGCTACACAGGCTCCCTTAACTATAGGTCCTAATAGTTATGCGTGGTATCCCCTTCAAATGGATCCCTCAGGGGCTGTAACCTCAGAAGTTGAAGCGGCCTGGAGTGCAGTACAATTGATCGTTGATACGATAGATGAACTCATTAAAATTCACAAACTGGATGCTGATGATATCAGTCTTTTGGGGTTCAGCCAAGGAGCTATATTGAGTTGGGCAATTGCTTACCACCACTCCGATAAAATAAGAAGAATTGTAGCTTTAAGCGGTATGGTTCACGAAAGTGTTGACAGCAGCTCTCCACCTAATTTTATTGCATATGCCAGTCACGGCATCAACGACCAGATCATCCCTATCAGTCTTCCAAGAACCACTGTACTCCCCTTGAGTAACGCCCACCAAGCAATTACTTATCACGAGTTTAAAGATGGACATAATGTCTCTCAGGAAAATTTTACACTGATGCTCGCTTGGCTTGACAAGACAAATTTATAGTGGATTTACTACGGATTCTAAAGTCTTAAAGTTATATCCATCGTTCCCTTTTTTATAGGTCAAAAAGGCTTGACCCCAATGCTGACTAGAGCGAAATCCAATTAAAATCCATTCGGTATTTACAACTTGAATGTTGTCAATCAAAAAGCGTTCTTCAGGAAGATTGCTTACCAATTCCCCTAAACCTCCTTGCGCATTAAACGCCATCAACTCTGTCTTAACAGCCTCAACTTCAGTTTTGGTTGCCTGGTCTCCATCTAAGCTAAAATACTTTTTTACATCTAAGCTAGCTTTTAAATTAGACAGTGAATCTTTTAGGCGAAGTTGTAAGCTGTTTTGATTTTGAATCAAACGGTCTTGATGATTTAAAATTTTATTGGTATTGATCAGCTGAAAAAATAAGATGATACATACAAATAAAAAGAGGTAAAAGACAATTTTAAATTTCATAGTACTCAATTGGAGGTTACAGTTAAAGTATCATAGGCTAGGAAAACATTTTCTGGAAGCACTTTACTCACTTCATCGTGAAAACCCATCAAATGGCTGATATGAGTCAAATAAGCTTTTTGGGGCTGAATCTTTTCAATCATCGCCAATGCTTCTTCAAGATTAAGGTGATTGGGGTGAGGTTCAATTCTAAGCGCACTTAAAACTAAAACATCGAGATCCTTTAATTTTTGTTGCTCCTCCTCGGCTATGGTTTTAACATCAGTCAAATAACAAAAGTTATCGATTCTAAACCCCATAACGCTGAGGGTATTGTGAAAAACTTCCACAGGTATTATGGTTTTATTTTTAAACTCAAAGGGAGTTTGAGCGCTGATGATATTTTGAGCTACTGAAGGGGCTCCTGGGTATTTGTTTTCAGAGGAAAAAATATACCCAAAACGAGTCATTAAATTGTCCATAACTCGCTTACTTCCATAAACAGGAATATCTCCTTGACGAAAGAAAAAAGGACGTATGTCGTCCAAACCTGCTGTATGATCAGCGTGTTCGTGGGTAAATAAAATACCGTCTAAATGGCTGCATTCGGTTCGCAGCATTTGTTGTCGAAAATCAGGTCCACAGTCGATCACCAAACTGGTATCTTCCCATTGAATCAAAACTGAGACTCGGAGTCTTTTATCTTTTGGATTTTCGCTCAAACAGACCGGATGTATGCTTCCTATAATCGGTATGCCTTGAGAAGTTCCAGTGCCTAAAAATTGAATTTTCAACATCTTTGAACAAAGGTACCGTTTTGCTTTTTACATACCATGGAACTTTGTATTTTTGGGATAACAAAATAAAGAATGAGCGTCACAATTAAAGGAGATCACGGTTTCGATAACAAACCTTCCATTGAAGCCAAGGCGCTTCGAATCAATCTCAACCCATACATCTACGGAACTTTTGCTGAAATAGGAGCTGGACAAGAGGTTGCCCGTCATTTTTTTAAAGTGGGTGGTTCCTCTGGTACCATCGCAAAAACGATTAGTGCTTACGACAAAAACTTCAGTGATACCATTTATGGGGAAGAAGCCGACGGACGCTACGTTACGGAAACCCGATTAGACAAGATGATGACACATGAAATGCGTCTTCTCAAAAAACGGATTCCTAAAGAAGACCAACCCAATAAAATGTTTTTTACCCTTGCCAATACAGTGGCTACCATTGATTTCGCCAAAAAGTTCAAAGGTCACGGTTGGATGGGTATTCGTTTTCAAACTGAACCTGAAGGGGCCTACAATCAAATAGTACTGCACGTTCGTTTTCACCAAACTGAGGCACGTCTTCAGCAAGAGGCTTTAGGTTTTATGGGGGTTAATCTTGTCTATGGTGCCTTTTATAAGCATCACAATCCCAAAAAACTCTTGCGCTACCTTTACGACAGTATCGATAGCGATGCTATAGAAATAGATACCATTAATTTTTCCGGACCCCAGTTTAAGACCGTTGACAATCGCCTGATGAGCCTACAACTGATTCGAAATGGCATGACCGAAGCTGTAATGTTTGATCCTCATGGTAACAATGTACTCCCTGCGCGTGTACTATACAAAAAAAATATTCTCGCCTTACGAGGTAGCTTTAGACCGGTTACCAGAGTCAATATCGATATGCTAGAAAAATCTTATGAGATTTTTACCAAGGAAGAAAATGTAGATGAAAACAAAACTGAGGTCATTTTTGAAATTACCCTCTCCAATCTTAGGGCTCAAGGAGAGATTGATGAAAAAGACTTTATGGACCGTGCCAAACTCCTCTGTTCACTGGGCCATACAGTAATGATTTCAAACTTTAAAGAATACTACAGACTGGTTGATTATTTTTCTCATTACACCAAAAAGCAAGTGGGTCTTGCTATGGGTGTCAATAACTTTGTAGAGATTTTTGATGAACAGTATTATCAGGACCTGAGTGGTGGAATACTCGAGGCATTTGGAAAAATGTTCTACAACAACCTCAAAGTTTACCTTTATCCTATGCGAAATGAGGAAACAGGTGACATCATTGACAGCAATAATCTGAAACTCCACCCACGCATGAAGGACTTCTATAAATTCTTCAAATACAACGGTAAAATCGTCGATATTTTTGATTACGAAGAAAATTATCTTAACATCTTTTCTAGAGAGATCCTTCAAAGAATAAAGAAGGATGAAAAAGGCTGGGAACAAGACCTACCTGTTGGTATAGCTGAAATGATCAAAAAGACTCATATGTTTGGTTATCAGTCATAATTACAGACTTTTTACTTTATCGGATTTTTAGTACTTTTATCGAACAGCCCCAAACTGTTCTTTTATTCCTTTTGAGTGCAAATAATAGTTTTGGGTTGCCAATAATTAAAACCCAATCTTATGAGCTCAGAAATAAAACTTAGCCCTCTAGCATTAAATTACCTTAACACCACTCAAAAATGGACCTACTTTTTATCAATATTAGGTTTCGCTTTTTGCGGTTTACTAGCACTATAATAAGTGCGCTTAGTGAATTTAGCTCTGAATTTATAAGCAGCAGTCCAATACCGGTAGGAGCCACTAGCTTTGTTTCTGTATTTTATCTCCTAATCGCAGTAATCTGTTTTATATTCTATCTGTACCTCTATCGCTTTTCAGTTCGTCTTAAATCTGCTCTCAACAACAGTGACGGTATTTTATTAGAAGCCGGACTCAAGCATTTTAAATCTTATTGGCAACTTAGAGGAATCTTAACAATAGTTGTTTTAGGATTTTATTTCATTGCTGTTCTTCTGGCCATCATTGGAGTGTCTGTAGGAGCGATGTCCTCTGTGGTTTAAATTAATTCCGTCAAAATCTTATCTAAATAAATTAACCTACATGAAAAAGCACGTTATTATTTTCGAAGTCAGAGGTGGCTCTGACAAAGGACCTTATGGATTCCGAAGAGATTCAAAACCCATCATTGACTCACTTAAAAAAAGAGGCTGGACCGCCGAAATCATTTTTTATCAGGACAAAGACCGCGGTGAAATTTACCGCTATACTCATGAAAAAGCAGATGCTTATATCAGTCGGGTGAACCCTTGAAACTTAAAAGATGAGACAGGCTATTTTCAAATGTTAAGAGAATTAGTAGCTAACGGTATTGAGGGGCTCCCTCATCCTGATGCTATGGTAACTTATGGAGCAAAAAACTCCATAGAACGACTTAAGGGGACGGCTATAGTCCCAGATGATATCTATACGTATTACTCTTTTGACGAACTTAAGGAACACTTCCCAAAAAGTTTAAAAAAAGGGGTTCGAGTATTAAAACAAAACCGTGGGTCGACAGGGGAACGCATCTGGCGTGTTGAACTTAAAAATCCAAAAAAATACCAAGGAGCAATTCCCTTGGATGCCGAATTAAAGCTTACTGAAGCCAAAGACAATCATACAGAAACCAAAATCTTACAGGATTTTTTAGAGTTTTGTATCCAATATCTTGAGGGGAATAGTGGTATGATAGTCGATATGCCTTTTCTGGAGCGAATTAAAGAAGGAGAAATCCGCATACTGATGCTCAGAGACAAAGTAATGAATGTAGTTCATAAAAAGCCTGCTTCATCTAAAGATGCTTTTTCAGCAACCTTATTTTCTGGTGCAAAATACCGCTACGATACCCCAGAAAAGTGGCCTGATTTGGTCCAACTTGCCGAAGGCATGGTCCCTATAATTAGAGAAAAGCTTGGGAATTACGACATCCCTTTGATTTGGACTGCAGACTTTATACTCGATACAGACAAAAAAACGGGAAAGGACAAATACATTTTAGGTGAAATTAACGCCTCCTGTGTCGGCTTTTCCACACATTTGGAACTCAGTGATAATATAGCAGACGAAGTACTCGATCTTATGGATGCAGAATCCGTAGTCAACAACAAATGGGGTGCGTTTACGAAATAGATTGCGTCTACTCTAAAATCTGGGCAGCGTGTTCTTTGGTCTTGACTTTATCAATTACACGTTCTACAATTCCCTCTTCATCTATGATAAAGGTTTTACGGTGGATACCATCGTATTCTTTACCCATAAACTTTTTTAGTCCCCAAACACCAAATGCATTGATGACCTCTTTTTCAGTATCAGCGAGCAAGGGAAAAGGAAAATCAAATTTATCAACAAAATTCTTTTGTGCCTTTACAGTATCTGCACTAACTCCCAAAAGTACGTATCCAGCTTTTGTCAATTCGGAATAATGGTCTCTTAAATCGCAAGCCTCAGCAGTACAGCCAGGTGTATTTGCTTTAGGATAGAAAAAAACAACCACTTTAGAACCCTTGTATTTATCTAAGGATTGTGTATTGCCTAGGTGATCGTTTACGGTAAATGGAGGTACTTTATCTCCTGCTTTTAATGTGTTCATAATTCATAGCGTTTTGTATTTTCGAAGATAAAAAATCTCGATGACAAAAAAAGAAAAAGTCGCTTTTGCCATGGAAACTTTGGAAAAATTATATCCAGAGATTCCCATTCCCTTAGATCATAAGGATCCTTATACGCTGCTAATAGCCGTACTGCTCTCTGCTCAAAGTACAGATGTCAGGGTAAACCAAATTACTCCTTTACTTTTTGCAAGGGCATCTACTCCAGTTGAAATGGTAAAACTAACGGTGGAGGAAATTCGAGATATCATTCGCCCTGTTGGATTGTCAGCAATGAAATCTAAAGGGATACACGGCTTATCTAAAATTTTACTAGAAAAACACCAAGGCTTAGTTCCTCAGGATTTCGAAGCCTTGGAAGCCTTGCCTGCAGTTGGCCATAAGACAGCTAGTGTTGTTATGGCTCAAGCTTTTGGCGTTCCAGCCTTTCCTGTAGATACTCATATACAACGACTGATGTATCGCTGGGGTTTTTCAAACGGAAAAAATGTGGTACAAACTGAACGGGATGCCAAAAGATTATTCCCAAAAGAAAAATGGAATGATCTTCACTTACAAATTATTTGGTATGGACGCGAGTACAGTCCTGCTCGAGGCTGGGATATAGAAAAAGATATTATTACAAAAACTATAGGCCGTAAGTCTGTTTTAAAAGCTTACTATAAATAGACTAATTTTTTAATAAATCTAAAGCAGAAGACTTTTTTTGCGCTCTGGTATATGCTTTTGAAAAGGCCAAAATACGATCCACAACGATTTTTCGTGGTTGGTTTGTTTTAGGCTTCAATGATGTATTAGAAGAGTAATTTTTTGCCATTAAATGCTTATTTTTTCTTTAAACGGCAAAAAAGACAAAAAATTGCTTAGGTATTTAAAATAATCTGATTTTGTTCGATCAACTTTCTGAGATTGATGATGGCATAACGCATTCTCCCAAGCGCAGTATTGATACTGACATTAGTATTTTCTGCAATTTCCTTAAAGCTCATGTCTCGGTATAAACGCATAATCAAAACCTCTTTTTGGTCATCTGGTAACTCCTGAACCAGTTTTTGTAAATCTTTTACTACTTGATCTTGCACCATGCTGTGTTCAGCATTTGGAGAATTGTCCGAGATGAATTGAAAAATATCAAACTCTTCGGTGTTTCTCACTTTAGGCATAAGGTTGTTTTTTCTAAAAAAGTCGATCACTAAATTATGAGCTATACGCATAATCCAAGGAAGAAATTTACCCTCTTCATTGTATTGACCATTTTTAATTGTTTTGATAACTTTAATAAAGGTATCTTGAAAAATATCCTCTGCAGTATCGCGGTCTTGCACTTTGGAGTTGATAAAATTAAAAACTCGGGCCTGGTGTCGATTGATAAGGTTTTCCAATGCCAACTCAGAACCATCAATGTACTGTTTGACTAATAGAGAATCAGGAAGGGTAGTTGAGTTTGTTTTCATAAATAAAATTACTTGGGCCAGTAGCCGTTGAAAAATCGAAATTTCCTTGAGTAATTTTATTTTATACGCATAGTGTTTGCTACACAAATATACATTTTTTATTTAATTTATCATTTTAAGCTCTTTTTTTCAAAAAAAAACAAACACTCCAAAAATCAATATTTTCAGTAGATCCATACTCAATCTCGCAGGAGTTACAGCTTAAAAATTGTAAATTGTCCCCTTTTTAAAAGCGCTATGAAAAATATTTTGGATGTCGATCCGAAACAAAACATCATCATCAAGGGAGCCCATCTACACAACTTAAAACATGTAGATTTAGTGATTCCCCGAAATAAATTAACGGTGATGACTGGCTTGTCTGGCTCGGGGAAATCCTCTTTAGCTTTTGATACCCTGAATGCAGAAGGGCAAAGAAGATATGTTGAAAGTCTTTCATCCTATGCACGTCAGTTTATGGGAAGATTGAGTAAGCCTAAAGTGGATTTTATCAAAGGTCTGGCTCCAGCTATAGCCGTTGAACAAAAAGTGAACACCTCAAATCCTAGATCTACCGTTGGTACCAAGACAGAGATTTACGATTACATTAAACTCCTCTACGCACGAATTGGGAAGACCTACTCCCCTGTTTCAAACAGAGAAGTAAAAAAAGATACCGTTACCGATGTGGTTAAGCAGATTAAAAAGCTAGAGACAGGTGACAAACTACTGTTGCTCTCCCCAGTAAAAAAAGATGGCGATCGCAGTATAGAAGATAAAATCAAAATATTTATACAGCAAGGCTTTGCTCGTATTTACGATCAAGGCAAAACACTTTCTTTAGACAGTCTAAGTGAAGCTCCAAAAGCAGGGTTTGATTTAGTGATCGATCGTCTGGTAGTTCGACACGAAGAAGATTTTTACAATAGAATTGCAGATGCAGTAGAAATGGCATTCTACGAAGGAAAAGGCTATTGTTCCCTATTGCGTTTAAAAGATGAAAAGCGAATTGAATTTTCAAATAAATTCGAATTGGACGGTATGGATTTTATTCAACCCAATGTCCATCTTTTTAGCTTTAACAATCCTTTAGGTGCCTGTCCTAGCTGTGAGGGCTTTGGTGATGTCATCGGCATAGACCCAGAGCTGGTAGTCCCAGATACCAGCCTCTCAATTTACGATCATGCCATTGTACCATGGAGAGGAACAGGGATGCGTAAGTTCTATTCTAAGCTCATTGATCAAGCCTATCGCTTCGACTTTCCCATTCACAAACCCTATTTTGAACTGTCTAAGGAGCAAAAAGACTTAGTTTGGAATGGCAACTCCTATTTCACTGGTATACACGGGTTTTTCAAAAAAATTGAGGCTAAAAATTATAAGATTCAAAACCGAGTATTGCTCTCACGTTACAGAGGGAAAACTTCGTGTAATCTCTGCAAGGGGTCCAGGCTTAAAGAAGCTGCGGAATATGTCAAAATAGCCGGTAAAAGTTTACCTGAATTACTCCAAATCTCAATTGATGAACTTGCAGTGTTTTTCAGTAAACTTAAATTGGATCGATACGATACTGAAATTGCAAGTAGGCTTTTAAAAGAAATAAACAGTAGACTTTCTTTTGTGCAAGAAGTTGGTTTGGGATATCTGACACTCAATCGTCGTTCCAACAGTTTGTCAGGCGGTGAGTCTCAACGGATTCAACTGGCCACTTCCTTAGGCAGCAGTTTGGTTGGATCGATGTATATACTTGATGAACCCTCGATA
Organism: uncultured Bacteroidota bacterium; assembly: GCA_902546725.1. Classification (GTDB taxonomy): domain Bacteria; phylum Bacteroidota; class Bacteroidia; order Flavobacteriales; family Flavobacteriaceae; genus MS024-2A. Next base: position 132,133 of record CACCLB010000002.1, read on the forward strand.
GGTTTGCATTCCAGGGACAACCAAAAGCTGATTGAAGTCATTAAAAACTTAAGGAACTTAGGCAATACTGTAATCGTGGTTGAACACGACGAAGATATCATGGAGGCTGCAGATCATATCGTAGATATCGGACCTGAAGCAGGAACCTTCGGTGGTGAAATTGTTGCTCAAGGACCGTTTAAAAAGATTTTAAAAAGCAAAGGGCTTACCTCAGATTACCTCAACGGTAATCTAGAAATAGAGCTACCAAAGAAAAGAAGGAAAAGCAGTAAAAAATTAAAGCTCAAGGGAGCGCGAGAACACAACTTAAAAAACATCAATATTGAGATTCCTTTGGGGTGTTTAACAGTAGTCAGTGGGGTCTCAGGAAGTGGTAAAACGAGTTTAGTCAAAAAAATCCTCTATCCTGCCCTATTGCGAATATTCGATATCTACAGCCATAAACCTGGCTCATTCACTAGCTTGGGAGGAGATTTAGACACTCTGAAAAGTGTGGAATTTGTAGATCAGAACCCCATTGGTAGATCGTCTAGATCCAATCCAGTAACCTATATTAAGGCCTACGACGAAATTAGAGCTCTTTTTGCTTCCAACAAATTATCAAAGCACCGAGGATATTTACCCAAGCATTTCTCCTTTAATGTCGATGGTGGTCGCTGTGAACACTGCAAAGGAGAAGGAACGATTACCATTGAGATGCAATTCATGGCCGATGTCGTTTTAGAATGTGAGCACTGTAAAGGCAAACGATTTAAAAAGGAGATTCAAGAAGTGAAATTTAACGACGTCTCTATAGATCAATTGTTGGACATGACAGTTGATTCAGCCATTGCCTTTTTTGAAAAGCATCAAGTAAAAAAAATCATCCAAAAATTACAACCGCTTCAAGATGTAGGATTGGGTTATGTAACCTTGGGACAATCCTCTGCTACACTTTCTGGTGGGGAAGCTCAGCGAATCAAACTCGCCTCATTTATCAGTCAGGGTACAACCAAAGAAAAAGTGCTCTTTATTTTTGACGAACCTACCACTGGACTTCATTTCCACGACATACAAAAATTAATTGCTTCATTTAATGCGCTGATTGAACGCGGACATTCTATAGTTGTAGTAGAACACAATCTCGAACTCATAAAATGTGCAGATCACCTTATTGATTTGGGCCCTGAAGCGGGAGACCAAGGAGGCTATCTGGTGGGGCAAGGAACCCCAGAATATATTGCGCGTTTAGAAAATTCACATACTGGAAAATACCTCTCGAAAAAACTCGCGTAAATCCCTTTTAAATTTTTAAAATATTTTTTTAAATCGCTCAATCAAAGCTTGGATATCTGAGGACCATCGAAAGAGGAAAAGAGGAATCATAAAAAGACTAACTATCAGTAAACTTCTAATCGCAATAGAAAGGAAAGGATGTATTAATGTTGGGATTGAATAAATAATGCCATAAATCAAAAATATACTTAGCACTATACTTAGGGATTTACTATTGTAGGGATGAATTTTATAGACTGCATAAATCAGTAGAATTTTACAAATATTGATGAATACAATAACGATTAATGTAGCTAGAGCAGCACCAATAATACCGTAAGCATTGATAAAGTAATAGTTTAAAACTACAGCCAGCACCGCTGAACTCACAGAAAACCAAAACACATAAGCGTAATATTTTGAATTGCTAATGATGTTATTCAAGCAACCCATAGACATGCTAAAAAATTTTCCTAGAGAAACAATAATAACGACACTAAATGCAGAAGCATAACCTTCTTGGTTAATGATCTCGTAAAAATCTAATAGGTTTAAGTTGATGATTAAAAAAGCCAGACCACTGACAACCATTAAATTGGTACTACTCTTTTTCAGCAAGGCTTCCAATCGATTCAAATCATTGCTATTCAATGCGGTAGCGACTAAAGGGCTGGTAATTTGAAACATCGCCCTACCTGGAGCTTCAACAACTGCAGCTATATACAGAGCGACCGCATAAAAGGCTACGTTTTCGTCTGTGGTAATGGCGAAAATCATGGACTTGTCTATATCCAAAATAAAACTAGCTGCAGCACCTGAAAGAAAAATCAATGCGCTGTAACGAAGCATTGAAATTAAATTTGATGGCAGACGGAACTGAAATTTAGGCAGGTAAACATAAAAACTATAAGCAGCGATACAGAACAAACGCAAGTAGTAGCCAAAAATCAAATAATTAATAAAGTTATTGAGGTCAATCCATTCAAAAATATAAGCTATCAACAAGCTAAATGTCAACAATCTAGGATACACTTCTTTGAGAAAATTTCCAAAAACAGATTGTAAATGCACTCGCAACCAACTGAAAAATATTTCAAAATAAGCAGTTGCGATAGCTATAGAGAGTATCAAAAAAGGAAAGCGGCTTCCTACCGATTCATCCCCTGAAATAAAATCAAGTATGCTACTGTTGTATTGGGAGTAGAGTGGAATTATGAGTGCTAAAATTACTAGAGGAAAAAGCAATACAAACCAAAGTAAACGGTCACGCTCCACTTTGGTTTTACAGTCGCTAAAATATTTAATCAGTGTGTGCTGAACTCCAAAGGAAATAAAGGGCTGTATTAGATTGGAATTTGCCAACAATGCAACGACTAGTCCTTGAAATTCTTTACCTGGATAAGTCGGATACAAAAAGACCATATTGATCGCTCCAATCAAAAACGCAAAACCGATGCTGACAACATTATAGATCGACTGTTTGGCTATGATCCCCATATACTAGGCTCGTTGATTTTGAGAACGCGATTGAACAAAATAAACACCTCCTAAAAGTAATACAAATAGGATCAAACTCCCCCACCTTATCGCTGTTCCCTGTGCTACAACCTCAGGTTCAAAACGAAATTCAACAGTAGAGTTACCGGCAGGCACTTGTAATCCTCTGAGAACATAATTCACATTTACAATAGGGGTTTGCAATCCATTTACTGTTGCAGTCCATCCTTGGGGATAGTACATTTCAGAAAAAACGATAAATTGATCTGATTCAGCTTGCAACTGATAAACCAGACGGTCAGGAGCTTCTTCAACCAAATTTACCGTGGTCAAGGAATCTCGTTTGTATTCTAGGGAAATATCGTTGGGAAAGCTGTTTTCAAGAACCAAAGCTTGAGATGAGAAATCTGTTGTTTTCATGGCCTCTAATAAGGAATCAGCAGTTGGGAGAACTTTAATTTTTTCGACAGCCCATGCAGCACCTAGCGCATTGGGGTTATTCAATGGCTGAAGTGAATTTTCTTCAGCGTCGTTGACTAAAACGTATTTTACATTTAAAAAATCCAATACAGCCGGTATCTGATGGGTATTGTAATAATTAATTAACTCTTCAAATCGCCTTGGTTTGGCTCCGTGATAGCCTCCCAAACTGTTATGAAAATAGGCTGTTCTGGCACCCGTTAGCCCCAATTGAGGCTCAAAAACACGATACCTACTGCTATCCTGCTGGATGGCTCGATCTGCTCCAGTTATTTGAAAGGGAACTGACGCTCTTGAGGGTGATACAAAATTATCTCTACTGATGTATCGCGAGGAAACACCAAGGAGGTCAAAAAGCAATACGCCTATACATACCATTAAAATCAGGTTTTTGTTTGCTTTTTTAAATTGATAGTAAGCAACCAATCCACTGAGAAACAAAAGGATCAGTATTGCCCTAATTAGATCTACTTGGAATATGGACACTCTTGCCTCTTTGATTACATTTACTAGCTCTGCCCCATAAATTTCGGTAAAGTAGCCATCGTTCGGTCCGCTGAAAGAAAGACTTCCTTTAAAGAGCAATAGGCAGATTAGAAATAGAATCGGAATTCCTACACGCTTTGCAAATCTTGAAAAATCAAATTTATTTTGTTGGGTTAACGCCCATTGAAGTCCAAGGGCTGCTAATATAGGAAAGCACAGCTCTAGTACCACTTGTATAGAAGAAACGGCCCTAAACTTATTGTAAAAAGGGATGTAATCAATAAAGAAATCAGTTAAAAAGGAAAAGTTTTTCCCCCAAGAGAGCATTAAGGAAAATAACACCCCAACCAATAAGGTATTTCGCAGAGGAGAACGAACATAAAAAAGCGCTAATAAAGCAAAAAAGAATACAGAAACTCCAATATATGCTGGTGCTTCGAGTATGGGTTGAGAGCCCCAATAGGTTGGTATATTTTCGGAATATTGCCGGGCTTTAGCAGGTCGGACACCATTGCTGATTAAGAAATCGTATACTCCGTGTTGTTCTCCTAAATCCTCACTTGATCCCCCTCCTTGAATTCGAGGAACAATGAGGTTTAAACTTTCAAAAATGCCGTAACTGTACTCTGTAATGTAGTCGTAGTCCAAACCTGAGCTTTGCTCTTTAGGACTTCCATCTGCGTTTAATTGGAGTTCACTCTTTCCACGGGTACTAAACTCCGCATATTCTGCAGTTGCTAAAAGTGGAGTTGCATTAAAACCCAAAGCAAGAAAACCTGAAATAGTCAGTAAGGCTAAAGCCCGAAAAAAAGAAGAAATCTCTTTTCTTTTAAACGATTGAATTCCCCAAACCAAGACAAAAAACCCTATAAGCAGCAATAGATAATAGGTCATCTGATAGTGATTTGCTCGAATTTGCATTCCTAAGGCAAGACTCGTCAACACTACACCCCAAAAAAACTCTCGCCTAAAGAGTAAGAGAAGACCTGCAATAACAAATGGAAAAAAACTAACTGCTAGAGCTTTAGTATTGTGTCCTACTTGAAGTATGATTAGTAAATAGCTGGAAAATCCAAAGGCTAAAGCACCGAATAGAGCTGTATGCCAGGGTATTTTTAATACTATAAGGAGCAAATACGCTCCAAATAGATACAAAAAAAGGATGTGTGCGGGGCGGGGTAAAATTCTAAAAAAACTGTAAATAGGACTTAAAAAATCGTTCGGATACTGTGCACCTAGCTGATAGGTGGGCATTCCACCATAGGCATTGTCAATCCAATAAGTTTCCTCAGCTGTTTTGGCTCGATGTTCTTTTAGCTGCCTGGACATACCCTCATATTGAAGAATGTCAGACTGCAATAAAGTTTTACCAGAAAGAACGGGATAGTAGAACAATAAAGACACTAAAGCAAAACCCAAAACAACAATACCGTGGATATAGGCTTTGTTCCTTATAAAAGAATCAATCCAGTTCTTCATAATCGATATATTCTCCCATGGAATCAGAAGGAGATTTTGTTTTTTTTGGGGGTGGTGATTGTTTTTTCTGTGCCTGAGTATTTGCTTTTTTAACAAAGCTCGACAGCATCAGTTTGAATAAAAAAGGAGAGATTAATCTGAGTAAGTAAATACCTCCTAGAAAAATGAGTAAAAATTTGAAGAGTGCTCCCAAAGCTGTAGTTTAAATTCAAAAATAACCAATTCACATCTATTGAAGAAAAATTATCACTCAATAATAGTTTTGTCCTCTAAATTTCAGACAAATCTCACTTATATTTGCAGTATGCAATTTCGGTTAACTATACTTTTAATATTTACAATATCTTTTTCTTTAAAAGCTCAGTATACTGACCAAATCAATTCAAACAGACCAGGTGCCTCTATGGGTGCTTTTGCTGTTGGTAAGGATGTCATTCAAGCTGAGGCTGGATTTGCTTTAAGAAATGCTACTCATGCTGGTTACAACAATTCTACCTTTAGAGCTGGTGCTGGATTTCTATCCCTGCGGTGGGGACTGCTGATGGAAACCTTAGAATTAACTTATCAAGGCCAATACATTAGTGGGACCTTAAATTCGAAAATTCTGAGTAACCCAACTCCATATCCCAAAAGAGGTTTTTTGCAAAATTTTATCGGCATAAAATACTTAATCTACGATCCCTTTAAAAAAGAACGCGAGGTAAATACCTATAGTTGGAAAGCAAATAATGGCTTTAAGCTTCGTGAATTAATACCTGCAGTTTCAATTACTCTTGGTAGTAATGTAAACTTTGAAAAGAGTAACCCCTTCCCCTACGGCAATTTATTTGGTACACTTTACAGACCTGTTTTATTTCAAAATCTAGGTATTAGTCCTGATGAGGAACCCTTTCTACATTTAAGAGGTACCCTAGCTACTCAATCTCATTTTCTTGGAACTTGGGTGTTTGTTACCAACTTTTCTTACGACCGCTATTTATCAAAATATCCTTTAAAAGACTATATCCTTACTTTAACTCATACTCTTGATCCTTTATGGTCAGTATACATTGAACATCAAGGACGCGTGAGCGATTTGTTTACTGAATACTTATTCCGACTTGGAGCTGCCTATCTTTGGAATGATGACTTTCAAATTGAAGCAACTTTAGGCTCTTCAATAAAAAATACTCCCCATCAACTCTTTTTAAATGCTGGAGTTTCATATAGACTGGACTTTCACAAAGATTTTACTTCTGCTGAAGAACTACAGGAAAAAGAATTGAAAAAACAGGAACGTTTACTTAAAAAAACATTAAAAAAGAATACTAAAGGAGAAAAAACACGAAATCGCAGAGCGAAAAGAAATTAACCATGGATCAACAATTAACCATAAAAGTTGTGAAGAGTTCAAAAGATTTCGAGGCTTTTGTTCGTTTCCCATTCAGTATATACAAGAACAACCCCTTCTGGGTACCGCCCTTGATCAAGGAAGAAATTGAAACCATTAATCCTGAGGCCAATCCTGTATATCAAAATGCAGATGCTTGTTTCTATCTCGCCTATCGAGGTAATGAAATTGTGGGTAGAATTGGTGCCATGGTCAACTGGATTGAAGTAAGTGAGGTTGGGAAAAATAAAGTTCGTTTTGGTTGGTACGATACGATTGAAGATGTAGAGGTTTCAAAATTATTGCTCCAACAAGTCGAAAATTTTGCAGAAGTTCACAAGCTAAAAAATATTGAAGGGCCTATGGGCTTTTCAAACCTGGACAAAGCAGGATTGCTTATTGAGGGCTTTGAAGAGCAAAACACCATGATTACTTTATACAACGCCCCTTATTACCGAGAGCATTTAGAAGCGCTAGGCTACAGTATCAATGCTAAATGGGTTGAGTATGAAATCAAAATTGCTGACTTTGAAGAGTCTCCAGAAAAAGTGAAGCGTTTTTCAAAATTGATCATGGAACGTTATCAACTTAAATTACTGGAGTTTAAAAACAAAAATGATATTCTTCCCTATATCGATGAAATGTTTGATCTTTTAGGTGAAACCTATAATCAACTCCAAACCTATGTTCCCATCCAAAAATATCAGATACAACACTACAAAAAGCGCTATATCAAATTTATACACCCAGATTTCATTAAGTGTATAGTAGATAGCAAGGATAAATTAATTGCTTTTTCAATCACCATGCCCTCTTTTACCAATGCGCTTAAAAAGATTAACGGTAAAATCAACTTATTCAATTTTTTCTATTTGGTCAATGCACTTAGAAAAAACAATCGCGCTTCGTTTTATTTGATTGGTATCCATCCTGAATATCAAAATAAGGGCATCACAGCAATCATATTCAATGAAATGCAAAAGCTGTTTAACAAACGAAAAATCAATATCGTGGAAACCAATCCAGAGTTAGAAGAAAATACTGCCATACAAAAGCTTTGGAAAAACTACGAACACAGACTTCACAAAAAGCGAGCTACCTTTACAAAAGATTTATAAATACAATTTATGCTCAGCGATGGAACTATCATAGCATTATCAACCCCACAAGGAAGCGGTGCCCTAGGCGTCATTCGGTTGTCAGGTCCCCTCGCTTTTGAAAAAACACAACTCTTTTTCACCCCCAAGGGAAGTAAAAAATGGGAAGATTTCCAGGCAAACCAAATCTACTTAGGCGCATTTAAAAATGACAACAACCTTGTAGATAAAGTATTGGTAAGCTTTTTTAAAGGGCCACATTCCTATACAGGTGAAGATGTAATCGAATTGTCTTGTCACGGTTCGCCTTATATTTTACAACGCATCATTTCATCTTATTTAGAAGAAGGGATCCTACCAGCTCAGGCTGGAGAATTCACTCTTAGGGCTTATCTGAACAAAAAAATGGATTTGAGTCAAGCTGAAGCTGTCTCCGATTTGATTTCCTCTGAAAGTGCTGAAGCACACCGAATAGCCATGCAACAAATGCGTGGTGGATTTTCTAAGGGAATGGAAGAACTACGACAAAAACTAATTCAATTTAAGGCACTTATTGAATTGGAATTGGATTTTAGTGAAGAAGAAGTCAATTTTGCAGATAAATCTCAACTTGAGTCTCTATTGAATGAGCTTGATAAAGAAATACGAACTCTAAAAGACTCTTTTGCCTACGGAAACGTCATCAAAAAAGGTGTTCCTGTTGCCATTGCAGGCAAACCTAATGTGGGTAAATCCTCATTGCTCAATGCGCTTTTTAATGAGGAAAAAGCCATTGTTTCTCCTATCGCTGGAACAACTAGAGATTCCATTGAAGACACATTGATTATTGAAGGTGTTCAGTTTCGATTTATTGATACAGCTGGGTTAAGGCAGACAGAAGATGCTATAGAATCAATAGGGGTTTCTAAAGCAAAGGAGAAAGTGACTCAAGCAAGAATACTGCTCTATCTGTATGATAAAACTACTGCTGATTCGATTTTAGTTGATGAACTCGAATCACTCTACCATGAAGATCTGAAGGTACTCTTAATTCAAAATAAAGTTGATTTAGAACGCAATGGGTACGACAAAGACTTTAGTAGAAAACTACAGCAACAGCTCAGTTCAAAAATTGAGAATGTAAGTTTGGGAATCTCTACAAAAGAAATTGACACATTAAAACCACTCAAAAAAGAATTAATTCAAACCGTTCAATCATTGGGCAACAATAACGGCTTAATCGTAAACAACACGCGCCACTATCACGCACTGGGTGAAGCTTTAAAAGCTATTGAAAATGTAAAAAAAGGAATTCAGAGCGATTTAGCCGGTGATTTATTAAGTATTAACCTCAAAGAAGCTATTGAGCATATTGGAACAATTACTGGTGTAATCGATACAGATCAAGATGTTCTTGGAACAATCTTTAGTCAATTTTGTATCGGTAAGTAATTTTTTATAAAATTATACCTTAATCTAAAACCTACTTGATATGAAAATGTTTCAATATAAAATACTTGAAAACAAATTATTTAAAAAATCCATCATCAATGAGGAGAACATCAACAGACTTGGAAAGCAAGGCTGGGAATTAGTTTCTTTATACAATGATTCCGGTATCACAAAAGCCTAATTTAAAAAAGAACTTTAATTTATATAATAGAGAGACTAACTTCTATTATTACTGTTTATTCAAGCTTTTATCCTTAATTTTGACTAATGAATTTACTAGAAGTTATTGGATGGATAGCCACCACCTTTGTGATCTCCTCTTTCTTAATAAATGACATGCTTCGTCTTAGAGCAGTCAACCTAATCGGAGCATTTTGTTGGTTAATTTATGGTGTTTTAGCAGCTGCTCCTTCTATCATATTCCTAAATGTAGTTATTGTTTGTATCCAATCATTTAAGCTTTGGAGTTTAATTAAAAAGAAAAAAAGTTAAACGATGTTTAGTTTTTTGCAAAAAAAATAAAAAAATGTATTTGCATTTTGCAACTTACTACAATTATAGTAGATTTAAATGTTTTATTGATAGTAAAACTTTCTCATAAACCAATTTGTTTTTTTAAACCGCCTTAGGGCGGTTTTTTATTTTAACTCTATCGAGAGGCTATTAAAGACTAAAATAAAATGATTAAATTAAGACTGTTTTTAAAACAGATTAAAATTGAATAAAAGAGATTTTATTAAACGATTGGGTTGGGTTGGGTTAAGTCCTGTAGTAGGTCTGCCCTCAATTGACTACCCCAATCAACATGAACTCCCTCCCCTTCCTTTGGAAGAGGATCAAATTTGGCAATTGATTCGCTCACAATACGAACTGCATCCTGATTTTGTCAATCTAGAAAGTGGGTATTACAATATTATACCTAAACCCACTATGGAAAAGCACCTCAGACATATTATAAGAGTGAATCTTGAGGGTTCTTATTACATGAGAAACCATCGCTTTGAAGATAAAGCGACAATTACAGCAAAACTTGGAGATTATTTTGGTTGTAAAGGCTCCAACTTGGTAATAACGCGGAATACCACAGAATCGCTTGATTTGATTATTAGTGGTTTTCCATGGCAAGCAGGAGATCATGCCATACATGCTATTCAGGATTATGGTGCCATGCAAGATATGTTTGCCCAAATTGCTGAGCGTCATACGGTTGAGGTAACCAAAGTGTCTGTTCCCAATCATCCCAAAGACGATGAGGAAATCGTTAAGCTTTACGAATCAAAAATTACTTCTAAAACAAAATTGATCATGGTATGTCATATGATCAATATCACAGGACAGATCTTACCGATCAAGAAAATCTGTGATATGGCTCATCGCCACGGTGTTGAAGTACTTGTAGATGGTGCACATTGTATTGGACATTTCGATTTTAAAATTGAAGAACTCAATTGTGATTATTATGGATCCAGTCTTCACAAATGGCTTGCCACTCCCCTCGGCGCTGGTTTGCTTTATGTAAAAAATGACCATATTACTAAAATTTGGCCATTGCTGGCTGATCACGAAAAAGATAAGAACAACATCAGACGACTTAGTCACACAGGGACACATCCCGTAGCAACAGATCTGGCTATAGCAGATGCGATAGAATATCTTGACTGGATGGGGTTAAAACGAAAAGAAAAAAGAATGCGATTCCTTAAAACCTATTGGCAAAAAGCATTAAAAAATGTTCCCAATATTCTCATCAATACCCCATTTGAGAGTCATCGGAGTTGCGGTATAGGAAATGTTGGCCTGACCAATATGCCACCCGCCAAACTCGCCGAACGACTGTATAAAGAGCATAAAATATTTACCGTTGCTATTGACTATGCAAATGTTAAGGGTTGTAGAATCACTCCTAATGTCTTTACTACGACTGATGAATTAGATCAATTCATCAATGCAATGAAAAAATTATCTGCCGTGTAAACCCCATAAAAAATGAAAATTAAACAGTACGCTTATTTATCAATACTCTTAGTTGTTACAGCCTGCTCCAAAAGTTCAGACCCCGAATCTGAGAACGACTGTATTGATGAATCACTAATCAATCTCGAGGCCGCTTGCTATCTTATATATGCTCCAGTTTGTGGTTGTGACGGTGAGACCTACTCTAACGATTGTGTAGCTACTAATAACGGGGTCCTTAGCTTTGAAGAAGGGGCTTGTAACTAAATTAAATTTGAAAACAATGGAATGGTACGTTAAAAATAGATGGTGGATTTGGACAATAACTGGGATATACCTTGCCTACAGGATCATTACTGGATTTATGTACAGTTAAGATGACTGTATTAAATCAAGAGGAGATTGAAAGGGAGCTGACCCAATTAAGTAAAGGTTGGTTTTACAATGCAAATACTTTAGTTGGTAAATTTTCCTTTAAAAAGTATCTCGGGGCATTGGATTTTGTTAATGCGGTAGGATTACTTGCAGAACATCAACAGCATCATCCAAGCATAAAATTAGATTACGGACAAGTTGAAATACATATCACAACTCATGATGCAGACAACAGCCTAACTGATAAAGATTTTAAATTAGCGGCTGCTATTGATCAAATACTACTAGAGTGAGGTCAGCATTAAATTTCTCCAGCGCACTTTAATTCCTCCACCGTCGTGGATTTGAAGCGCAACAGAACCTTTGCCATTTCCAATTTTTTCATCTTCAAGTTCGATCATAGGAGTGCCGTTAAGCCAGGTTGTAATTTTATCCCCTACAACTCTTATTTTCATTTCATTCCACTCGCCCATTTTTAAAGCACTGTCTTTGGATTTATCAGGTTTTATCAGCCATCCTCTACCATAGGATTCGTACACACCACCCGTATCACTTCCCGGTGGCGCTACTTCTACCTGCCATCCGCTAACTTTTGTTCCCTCTACAGTAGATCGAATAAAAACACCACTGTTTCCATTGGCTTCTTGTTTGAACTCCAAGGTCAATTCAAAGTCATCGTAATACTTGTCTGTAGAAAGATATCCATAGGCCTTGTCTGGTCCACTTTCGCAAACGAGCAAACTGTCTTCTACATACCATAATTCAGTTCCATGGACGGTCCAACCGTCGAGATTTTTGCCGTTAAAAAGTGATTCTTGAGCCTTGATTGTAAAGAAATTGAACACTAAAAAAAGGAGGATATATTGTATTTTCATGGACATATAATTTTGAAAGTACAAGATAAATATTTTGGTCAATCCTAATTCAATTTCAAGCTAAAAAGTAGAAAAGAATTGATATATTAGGAAAAAATCTATGAGAAGATCTGAGCTCCTTTTACTTGGAATGATTTGCTCTTGCCTTGCATTTTCACAAATTGATCCTTCAAAAATTGATATTGTAAGAGATGAGTATGGAGTGCCCCATATTTATGCAGCGACTGATGCAGAAGTTGCCTATGGCTTAGCTTACGCAAATGCGGAAGACGATTTCAACACTATTCAATTAGGCTATTTGGCGGGGAATAATATGCTTTCCAATCACATCGGGAATAATGGCTTAGGAGCAGACTTTATAGCACAATTTATTGGTTCTGAAGCGTTATACAACACGCGTTATGACAAGGACATTCATCCTGATTATAAAAAAATTGTCCAAGCTTATGCTGATGGACTTAACAGTTATGCATCGTCTCATCCTGAGGAGGTTTTGTATGCTAAATTATTCCCTATAACACCAAAAAAAATGATGCGTTATGCCCAATTGCAGTTGTTTGTTTCCTCCAAAGGGGACCAATGGGTACGACAGATCACACAAAATGAACTGACTTTTGATTTTAACACAGATGATATTCCTAAAGGTTCCAATACATTTGCCTTTAACAGTGCAAAAACTACTGATGGATCTACTTTTTTGGCTATTAACACCCATCAACCTTTAGACGGACCTGTATCTTGGTATGAGGCGCATTTATGTAGCGAGGAAGGAACCAATATTTTAGGCGCACTGTTTGCAGGAAGTCCCAATATATTGATAGGAGTTAACGAAAACTTAGGTTGGGCGCATACGGTAAACCAGCCCGATAAAACAGATGTTTTTGCATTAGAAATGCACCCCAAAGAAAAGCTTAAATACAGAGTAGATGATAAATATTTAGAATTAATACCACAGAAAGCAGAACTGCTTGTAAAAATTCTAGGAATACCCTTAAAAATAAAAAAGAAATATTATCAAAGCATCTACGGTCCTACCTTGAAGAATAAAACAGGAATGTATGCTGTTCGTACCCCTGCCCTATTTGAAATAAGAGCCTTGGAACAGTGGTGGCGAATGAATAAGGCATCGAACTTTACCGAATTTTATACTGCGCTTAAAATGAAAGCGCTACCTGGCTATAATATTGGCTATGCCGATAAGAATGATACTATTTTTTATATTTCAAACGGTCTACTACCCAAAAGAACTCCAGGCTATGATTGGGAAGGAGTCGTTCCTGGAAACACTCAAAAGACCTTGTGGACGGAAACTTATGATATAGAGGAATTACCTCAAGTAATCCAGCCGGAATCAGGCTATATATACAACGCCAATCACACCCCATTTCGTTCGAGTGATTCCTTAGACAATCCGGATCAAGAGCAATTTTCTAAAAATATGGGGTTTGAGATCTATGACAACAATCGATCAACCAGACTTAGGGAATTGATAGATCAATACGACAGGGTAAGTTATGCGGATTTTAAAAGGATCAAATACGATAGACAATACCCCAAACCCTTTGTTTTTAGCTGGATGGACATCAATCATCTAGATGGCTTAAATCCTTCAGCTTATCCAGAATTAGAAGAGCTGATCGGTATTCTCCAAAATTGGGATAGAAAAGCTGATGCGAATTCAGTTGGTGCAGGAGTTTTTGCGGTGTTTTACAACCAATTGAGAAAGTATTACCGCTTACTACCTCCTCCCAAAATTGTTCCACCTTCAATTATAATTAAAACGCTTAAAGATACCAAAGGCTACCTATTAAAAAACTTTAAAACAACACAAATTCAACTTGGAGATTATCAAAAGCTAGTCCGTGGTTCAAAAGAACTTCCAATTTTTGGTCTGCCAGATGTCATTACTGCCATGGCTAATAGACCTTATAAGGACGGTAAAGTTAAAGTTGTCAGTGGTGAGTCTTATATAGAATTAGTTCGTTTTACTGAAAAAGGACCTGAAATTGAATCTGTAATTTCTTACGGTAGTTCAGATCATGCCGAATCACCACATTACAATGATCAGATGGAAATGTACGCGAGGTTTAAAACTAAAAAAATGAGTCTGGATAAGGATGAAGTTTACGCAAAAGCCAAACGCATTTACCATCCTGAGTGATTGGTGCTGACTAAAATTGTATGGAGGCTACCGCATCCGAATAAATGGTCTCGTATTTACCGATAATTTTTTCAAGAGAAAATTTACTAGCTTGCTGTTTGGCTTGTTTTTTAAACTGGGAGTGTAGCTCATCATTGGACAGTAACTCTTTGGCTCGGACAACCATGGTATCTACATCTCCTATGTCTGCTAAATAGCCTGAAACACCATCGATATTTACTTCAGATATACCACCAGCATTAGAGGAAATTACCGGAACACCGTGCGCCATAGCTTCCAATGCTGATAGACCAAAACTCTCTTTTTCTGAGGGAAGTAAAAACAAATCTGAATAGCATAATATCTTATCAATCTCATTACTGTTTCCAAGAAATAGAATTTTATCTTCTAAACCAGCATTTTCAACATATTCTATAGCTTTTACCTTTTCAGGACCTTCACCTACCATCATGAGTTTACAGTCAATTTCAGGGCTTAATCCTTCAAAAATCTTGATCACATCCATCACCCGCTTTAAAGGTCTAAAATTACTGATATGGGTAAGAATTTTTTCTTCTTTTTGCGCAAGTAAACTCCTTTCGCAGGGCTTTCCCACACGATTGATTTTCTCTGTATCTATAAAATTAGGAATAACGTCAATTTTAGTTTTAATATCAAAAAGACGAAGCGTATCTTGTTTTAAACTCTCAGAAACTGCTGTCACTCGATCAGAATGATTGATGCTAAAGGTCACAGCAGGTCGATAAAAAGGATGACTACCGACTAGGGTAATATCTGTCCCGTGCAAAGTGGTGACAATCGGGATTTGTATTCCAATATCTAAAAGCATTTTTTTAGCCATATAGGCCGCATAGGCATGAGGAATGGCATAGTGAACGTGAAGCACATCAATTTGCGCATTTTGAATCACATCCACCAAACGACTGGATAAGGCGAGTTCGTAGGGTTGATATTTAAAAAGCGGATAGTCAGGGACATTTACCTCGTGAAAATGTATGTTAGGGTGCTGAAGAGCTTCTAGCCTAACAGGTTGGTGATAGGTTATAAAGTGAATTTCGTGTCCCTTCGAAGACAGGGCAATTCCCAGCTCTGTGGCGACAACACCACTACCCCCAAAGGTTGGATAACATACTATAGCTATATTCAATTTTATTCTTTTTTATTCGATTAGTGCATTGTAAAAGTGCTCTTGCAAACGTGTTCTAATGTTACTTTTACTGTATGTAAAATCATCATTAGGATAGGTTCGGTTTGCCAAGATAACAATTAGTAATTCTTTTTCTGGATCAGCCCAAGCATAAGTACCCGTATATCCCGAATGTCCAAAACTTTTCATAGATATACATCCACAAGTAGAAATATGGACTCCCTCAAGCTGTGGCTTGTCAAACCCAATACCCCTCCTATTTTCTTCCGGGCAGTAGGAGCAAACATTAAAAGTCGATATAGCCTCTGGATCCAGCAGCTGTATTCCGTTATAGGCACCTCCTTGCAGATACATTTGCATCATTGCTGCTACTGACTCCGCATCACCAAAAAGTCCTGCGTGACCACCAACTCCATTTTGCATCGCAGCACCCATATCATGGACGTAGCCATCCAACTCTTGATGACGAAAATAGGTGTCAATCTCTGAGGGTACAATTTCGTCGGCATCAAACTTTTCAAGTGGATTAAAATTTATTCTGTTTAACCCCAGTGGCTTTAAAATACTGTCTTCAATTAGTTTATTGTAAGGTAAACCTGAGGTAGTTTCATAATACTTTTTAAGAATGTAATAGGGAAAATCTGAGTATTTGTAACTCAGGGTATCCAACAATTCACTCTCCTTGATTTGGGAGTACAATTCCTCTCCAAAATCTGATTTTAAATAAAGGTCATTAGCCACTGTCAAAGAGAACTTTGGCGAAGGCTTGGATTGATATATGGATTTTTTTGGATAGCCTTTTTTGTTGAGGGTTTCCTTATAAAATGGAATCCAAGGGGTCAATCGCGCGTAGTGAGATAACATTTCCCTCAGTGAAATAGAAGCCTTATTTGAATTGCTCCACTCAGGAATTAGTTCTGCAATAGTTGTCTCAAGGGACAGTTTCCCTCTTTGTACGGACTGAATCACCAGAGGTAGCGTTCCCAATATCTTTGTAAGTGAGGCCAAATCGTAAATATCAGATGATTTTACTTGTTGCTTTTTATCATAGGTGTGATAACCGAAGCTTTTGTTATAAAAAATTTTACCCTTGCGCGCAGCTAAAATACGCATTCCAGGGGTCATCATGGAATCAATAGCTTGATAGGCTAGCTGATCAACTGCGGATAATAAAGTAGTGTCAAAGCCCACTTCTGCTGGACTTGAAAACCCTAATCTAAAACTTCCGTCGAGGTCCAAACCTGCTCCTTCTTTTAATGATTCAGAAACATTTACGGGGAGTCTGCCTCTTACAGGATGCGCTCCAAACAAGGCATCAACACTTAATTTTTGTGATATGGCACTATTTTGATAACTCAAAAGTAGCGCATCTATGCCCTTGACTCTCTCAAGCGCACCTAAAGCATAGGGTTTGACAAAGACATCCAATACTACTGTTTTCTTAGCTGCAAGCTTTTTAATGATATTCAGTTCTTCCTTATTAAAATTAGAAGCTTTCCAAGGCGTGTCGTTGGAGCGGTGAAAACTGACGATTAGAGTATCCAATCCTGCAGTTTTTTCAAGTGCATTTGCTGCCGTGACATCATTTAGTGTGTGTATTGATCCATACTTTTTTAAGTGGTTCTTAAAAGCTGCTGATGAGGCATCGCCCAATGGAATATGCCCTAATTTCATTGTACTTTTCAATGGAAGAATGCTGTTTTTATTTTTCAAAAGAGTCAACGCTTTTCCCATTGCTTCTGTGTACAACAACGTGTCCAAAGGTGTATTTAATTCCTTGATCAGGTTTTCAGTCTTTATGGGCTGGTAATTTGCCAATCCTACTTTGTATTTTGCTTTCAATACTTTCTTTACAGAATGGCTGAACCTACTTTCAGTTATTTCACTCGCTTTGTAGGCTTTGGCTATGGCTTGAATTCCTCCAGAGATATCATTTGATATCAACAACATATCATGCCCAGCATTAAATGCTGTCAGGTCAATATTTTTTACTTTGTTGTATTCCGATACCCCCTTCATATTCAATGCATCGGTTACCACCAAACCTTTAAATTCCATTTCCTCAATCAATAGATAATGAATAACATCTTTGGATAAGGAGGTTGGTAATCCTTTTTGGGTTAAAGCCGGTACGGAAAGATGTGCTACCATCACAGACGACAAGCCCGCTCGAATCAATTCTCTATAGGGTGCGAGTTCCACCTCTTTAATACGATCGGAAGAGAACGTAACCGAGGGAAGTGTTTTATGGGAGTCTTGTGCTGTATCGCCGTGACCGGGAAAGTGCTTGCCTGAGGTTAATATCCCAGCATCGTGATGCCCTTTCATTACCGCCATAGCTTGCCGTATCACGCGCTCTTTAGAAGCACCAAAAGACCGATTACCAATGATAGGGTTTTTAGGGTTTGTATTGATGTCAAGAACTGGACTAAAGCTGTAATGAATCCCAAGACGTTTTTCTTGCTCACCCATACGCCGACCGATTTTGCGCAGTAAAACTGTATCCTGAACTGCTCCTAGTGTCATCGGCCAGGGAAAAGGCTGAACAGAATCCAAACGCATTGCTACTCCCCATTCGGCATCCATAGCCACCAATAAAGGGGTTTGTGCAGCTGCTTGAAATTGATTTAACCACTCGCTTTGCTCCATGGGTCCTCCCAATGAAAAAATAAGACCCCCAACTTTTTGTTTTTTGACTAATTCTAATGTGTGCTGGTAATGTGCGCTATCCCTTTCCGTAAAAACCATGGGCATAAATAATTGACCCACTTTTTCCTCCAATGAAAGACTGTTGTACAAACTGTCAACCCAAATTTTTTGAGCTTGTTCATCTAGTGTTAATAAGGGGTCAATTGTTTGACCCTGGGCTAGGAAAATAAATCCAAAGAGGAAGCTTAGGGTATATTTCATCTAAAAAACGATTAGTTTATTTAAAAAAACGATTGTGCCAACTTTCAACAGCCGGAACTTCCCAAAAGTTATGATATGCATCCACAGTGTCCACTAGATTGTTAAAAACAATAGTTGATTTTGAAATAGCGCGTTCCTTAGCCATTTTCTTAAAGTCTTCCAAAGTCTTATGCGATAGATAGTCCCCCTGCTTAAAAGTAACGTTCATTTTATCTAAAAGAGAAAGTTCAAATACCTTTTCAAGTTCTTGGATAAAATGGACAGAAGCATCAATTGAACATCCGCTGGCTTGGACTTTTTCTTGGTTTAAACCAAGGATAATAAAACGGTTATAGGGCAAATCGAATCCAGCTTCCAATTCTTGATTGTGAGCTGTCCAACTGGAAAGAAAATTAGTAAGGGCTTCTTTGAGTTTACCGAGTTCTTCTTCTCTAAAAGGCCTGTCAGAAGGAAAAACCCAAACTCTAGATTCTGGAGGTAAGTTTTTAAATGGAACAATCATGTCTTATAAATTATTTGCATTGGCAATCAACTCAGCGACATCCATTATCTTAACTTCGTCCTCCTGCTTTTTATTTTTGATACCATCTGTCATCATCGTATTGCAAAAAGGACAAGCAGCAGCAATAATTTCAGCTTGGGTATCTAGAGCTTGCTCAGTACGTTCAATATTGATTTCCTTGTCTCCCTCTTCCGCATCTTTAAACATCTGGGCTCCTCCAGCTCCACAACACAAACCTTTAGTTTTGCAAGCTTTCATTTCGACGAGTTCAGCATCCAATTTTTTAATCAAATCGCGAGGTGCTTCAAAAATCTTATTCGCCCTACCCAAATAGCACGGGTCGTGATAGGTAATGCGTTTTCCTTTATAAGAGCCACCTTCAACCTTTAAGCTTCCCTCTTTGATTAAAGATTTTAAAAATTGCGTGTGATGCATTACTTTATAATGGCCACCTAGTTCGGGATATTCGTTTTTTAGGGTATTGAAGCAGTGAGGACAAGTGGTTACAATTTTAGTAACGCCATAGCTATCTAAGGTACTGATGTTTTGCAAGGCTTGCATTTGAAATAAAAATTCATTGCCGGCTCTTTTTGCAGGATCACCGGTACAACTTTCCTCCGTACCCAATACCGCAAATGAAGTTTGGGTATGGTTTAGGATTTTAACAAACGCCTTGGTAATTTTTTTTGCTCGATCGTCAAAACTACCTGCGCAACCCACCCAAAAAACTACAGCTGCTTTTTTACCCTGTGCTTGAAGTGACGCTAATGTTGGGACCTCAACACTCATCGATTAGGATTGTGATTGACCGTCGTCAAAAACCTCTATGGTAACTTCTTTTTCAATCAGATCAGTAAACTTCCCGTTGTAACGGGTCGCTTTTACCAAGTGATTGTCAATCCAGTGATAATTCCCACCTCTAGGTTTACCCATGAGTAAACTGTGGTATTTAAATCCATTATCTTTTAGCCATTTTTCAGTCACGGCTCGGTGTGCCTCAACTCTGGAAGTAAAAAAGCAGATAAGATGACCCTCATCATACCATTTATTGAGCGTAACCAAAGCATCGGGATACAATGTCGCAGTTGCCATACGTTCGGGTTCTTCGTTTGGGATATCATCGCAAATGGTACCGTCAATATCAATAAGATAATTTTTGATACCTTCAGGTAAAACAGGACTTACTACTTCTCCCGATTCTACTTTTTTGTGTAAATAACTTTCTGCTTCTTCTCGTTCCATAAATTTAAATTGAGTTTATTTTTCGTTTATCCATTGCAAACGGTCTTGATTACTGAAAGGCCATGGAGCCCCATTATTTTCGATATTTCCCATCATTGCATTCAGTTCTTGAGGAGCTGCCGATTGTTCCATGACCAAATACTGTCTCATATCCATGATAATTGACAAAGGGTCAATGGCAACTGGACAGGCTTCTACACACGCATTGCATGAGGTACATGCCCATAATTCTTCGGGACTAATATAGTCATTTAGCAACTGTTTTTGGTCGTCTTCAAAGACTCCTTTATTCACATTGATGTTAATACCGACTTCCTCCAAACGGTCTCTAGTATCCATCATAATTTTTCGGGGAGATAACTTCTTCCCAGTTTGATTTGCTGGACAAACTTCAGTACAACGACCGCATTCAGTGCAACTGTAGGCATTCATAAGCTGAGTCCACTTTAAGTCGAATACATCACTGGCGCCAAATTTATCGGGTGGTGAACTGCTCTCTGGCTCAGTAGCAGCTTTTTCAGGAAACAGCATTAGCATCACTTCTCTTTTAATGTCAGTATCAATACTGAACTTACCTTGAGAATCTAAATTGGCATAGAAGGTGTTGGGGAATGCTAAGAGTATATGAAGATGCTTGGAATAATAGAGGTAGTTTAAAAAAATTATAATTCCGGTTATATGAGCCCACCAAAAACTTCGCTCTAAAAGGATTAAAGCTTCGAGACCTAAGCCCTCAAAAAGGGGTGTTAAAAACTGAGATACAGGAAAACTTCCTGCTTTTATATAAGACTCAGCAGCTTGCTGTTGAAGCAGCGCATCTGTTGCATTCATAGAAAGGAAGAGCAGCATAAGAACAACTTCAAAATACAGTATATAATCAGCATCCCGTTTAGGCCAACCCTTCATTTCTGATTTCCAAAAACGCTCAATCTTGACTAGATTCCTGCGAGTCCAAAAGAAAATTACCGCAATTAAAACGAGTAAAGCCAATATTTCAAAGCTTCCAATCAAAAAATCGTAAATGCTCCCTAGTAAAGGAGCAAAAAGTCGGTGAGTACCTAGCAGACCATCAAGTATGATTTCCAGTAGTTCGATGTTAATTAGAATAAAACCTATGTACACAACTAAATGAAGTGCTGCTGCCACAGGCTTCACACCCATTTTAGATTGACCCAAGGCTACCCGAACCATGTGCTTCCAACGTTCAGACTTCTGATCATTTCTTCCTGCCTCTTTTCCGAGTAGGATGTTTCTCTTGATTCGCAAAATATTTCGCGTAAAAAAACCTCCTCCAAATATAAGTAAACACAAAAAGATAAAATTTGGCAAATAGCCCATAAGGATTATTCTTTGGGTCTTGAAGTATTTGCTTTTCTTCCAAATATGGAGAAGTGGACGTAATTTTTGGGATTCGCTTTTAGATCATTTAATAAGGCCTCCAAAGCAGCTGATGAGCCCAATAGTTTATTGTATAAGTTATCATCATTGAGCAACTTACCGGCTGAGCCTTCTCCATAATTTAAACGAGAGATAATCGTTTTTAAGTCAGCTGATGTTTGTTCAAAATTTTCAATCGTAGCACCTAGAGGCATTTGATTTAAAGAATCCGTAAGTTGACTTAAATTTTTAGAGGTATCCTCTAAATTATTCATAGTCCCTTTAAAGTTTTTTTCGTTTTGCACAACTACCCGATTCATGTTTTCTGTAAGTTCTGCTACATTATTTACACTTTCAGCTAAACCTTCAAGTGCAAATTTTAGATTCGTTTGAGTTTGGTAATTCATCACATTACTCACACCGGCAAAGAGAGAATCGGCAGATGTTAAAAGTCCCTCAATTTTATCTTGTAAAGGGGCAATTTGTTGATTGACCAGTTCTGTCAAACCAGGTTTAATCTCTGAAGGCAACACATCCCCTGTCTTTACTTCACTTCCCTGATCGTATTTAGGCAAAATCGCTATAGCTTTTCCACCGATGAGACCCGCCTCATAGAGTTGAGCCGTACTTTGATTTGAAAAATTCAAATCGCTTCTCAAACTGAACGTGACTTTGATTTTATCGTAGTTTTCATCAAAATCAATATTTCTTACTTTTCCGACATTTAAACCGTTGATGGTAACATTAGCACCGATAACAAGTCCCTCAACGTCTTGATAAATAGACGAAACAACTTTACTGTTATCTAAGAGGGAAGCCCCTTTGAGGTAATTGAATCCAAAAATAAAAATGGCAACGCAACCCAGGATGAGAATTGCAGTTTTTACTTCGCGTGATATCTTCAAAATAAAGCGTTTTACAATGCTTTACAAATTTAGAAATTATTTTCAGAAGAGCATCATTTTATCAACTCTAGTGCTTCGCTAATGGATATTTTTTTATCGCCATTATAAGCCACAACAAAAGCATTAGTATATCCTTTATTTTTGGCTATTTTTAAATGCTGCTGTGCTTCTTCATAGCTTATAGAACTTTGGTAAAAATACCGATACAATTTACCTGATTTTTCTCTGCTAATGGGGGACAAACCTTTAAAATTATAACCTTTTGCAGCAATGCTATTCTTGCTGGCAGCAATCTGAACTTTAAAAATCAAATCTGGATTTAAACCAACAGGCTTGCTTCGAATTGGTTTGCTTTCAACTGAGCTTGCTTCTGCTTGAACCCCTGCTTCACGCAAGTTTTTGTAATTTAAGATTGCCTTGGAAATGGCATTTGCCATCTGGTTTTGTCCTTTGGAAGAATTTAAAAAAGCACCTTCTGAGCTATTGGTCAAAAATCCTGTCTCAACCAATACACTCGGCATATAAGTATATTTTAAAACGACAAAACCCGCTTGTTTAACAGTTCTGTCTTTGCGTTTTAAATTATTTATAAAACTCTTTTGAATGGTACTTGCAGCTGCGATACTTTGGTCTAAATAAGTCTCTTGCATCAAAATCAAACTAATTACGGATTCGGGATCATTGGGATCAAAACCGTCGTATTTTTGCTCGTAATTCTCCTCCAGAAAAATTACTGAATTTTCTTTTTGTGCCACTTTAAAGTTGCGTTCGTTTTCATGCAGCCCTAAGACAAAGGTTCCAGCTCCAAAAGCTCTAGAGGAGGTAAAGGCATCACAGTGAATGGAAATAAACAAATCCGCATCTGCTTTATTAGCAATATTTGCACGCTCAATAAGGTCTACAAAAACATCTTTTTTTCGGGTGTAGATGACTTTAATAGCAGGGTTTTTTTCCAATTGAGCTCCAATCTTAAGTGCGATATTGAGTGCGATTTTTTTCTCGTAATAGCCGTTTCCTCTATTACCTGAATCGTGACCTCCATGACCAGCATCTAAAACAACAACAAAAGGCTTCTCTTGCGCTGAGGCATTAGCAATAAGGCTAGGCAATAACACTAGTGTAGTCCAGCAGCTTAAACAGAAAATAAAACTTCGCAATTTTATAGACTGACGAAACAGAGAAATAGACAAAAAATCTTGATGCATCCTTAAAATTATCATTAATTTTGGTCGTTTGAACCAAGCACAACAAATTTAGGGCTTATCACTTTGCAATCAAAGTTTTATCATATAGCATATTTCCTCTTTTTCTTCGGACTAGGAATTATTCGCGCCCAAACTACAGCCTCTACTACCCTAACAGATGAAGTGTTACTGGACAGTATCTCAAAACCCGTAGAAAAAAAACCTTTGCTTTTGGCTGAAGTGGAATACAAAGCCAAAGATTGCGTCCAAATTGATCGAAAAAACAATAAACTCATTCTCTATAACGAAGCTGAACTTTACTACCAAGATATAGAGCTTCGTGCAGGGATTATCATATTAGATTATCAAACCAATGAGGTCAATGCTGGTAGAATAGAGCTCGATTCTACACTTGTACAATATCCCTTTTTTAAACAAGGTAGTAACGAAGTAAATCCAGACTCAATTCGATTTAATTTTGACACCCAAAAAGCCTTGATCTGGAATTCCAAATCAGGTCAAAATGGAATGGATATTTTCGCTGCTTTGACAAAAAAACAAAATGATTCGGTCTATTTTATCAAAGATGCTCGAGTCAGTACTGCAGGTAAATTGATTGGAGGTGAAGATGAGGGAATTGATTACTATTTCAAAGTTCGGAAGGGTAAAATTATTCCTGGTGGGAAAATTATTTCTGGACTAACCAATATGTTTATAGCGGACGTACCCACACCGGTAGGGCTTCCATTTGCATATTTTCCATCTTCACAAACCAAAGAATCAGGTTTTATCATTCCTTCCATAGGAGAAAGTAATTTAAGAGGATACTATATTCAAAATGGCGGTTATTATTTGGGGTTATCAGATTATTTTGACCTTACGATAATTGCGGATTATTACACCAACGGGAGCTATGGTTTTCGAGGAGACTCTCAATACAATGTGCGCTACAAATACAGGGGGACGTTCAGCTTTAGGTATGAAAACCTCATCAATGAAGCGAGGGGGCTTCCAGAATACTCTAAATCAACCGTTTTTAACGTCCGTTGGAACCATAGTAAGGATCCGAAATCAAGTCCTAACTCAACCTTTTCGGCCTCAGTAAACTTCGGGAGTAGTGATTATTACAGGCAATCTATTAATCAGTTAAACTCTCCAAACTTTCTAAACAACAATTTGAGCTCCTCCATTTCATATTCCAAGTCATTTCCTGAATACCCTCGAGTTAATATATCCCTTACTACTGCGATGTCGCAAAACTCACAATCGAAGTCCGTCAATTTAACACTCCCTACTTTTCAAGCCAATATGGAGCGGATCTACCCTTTTGCACCAAAGGTAGGGGCTAAAAAAGGACTCTTTCAAAACATCAACTTCCAATATACTAGTAGAGCAGAAAATAGAATCATAACCACAGAAGAGGCACTTTTTGGGCCCAGCATGTTTGATAATTCAAAAATGGGGATGAAACACACTATTCCTTTAAGCACAAACTTTAAACTATTTAAATACCTCAGCATGTCTGCAAGTGCAAACTACGATGAAGTATGGACACAAAATACAGTTCGCTTTTCAGATTATGATCCTGAATTGGGAAGATCAGTGAAAGACACCATCAATAATATTGGTACTTTTAGACAATACAGCTTAAGTGCTTCCCTAGGTACTACTGTTTATGGAACATTCAATTTTGGAGAGGATAAGAAAATTCAGTCCATACGTCATACCATTAGGCCAGCGATCAGCTATACAAACAAGCCCAGCTTTGAAAGATATTACGATACCTATATCGTTGATGCGGACGGAAACTCAGCTGAATATACACGCTATCAGAATAGCTTATTCGGAATCCCATCCAAAGCATTATCCAACAGTATGGGTATCAGTATTGGAAATAATTTTGAAGCCAAAGTTCGAGACAAGGACTCTACTGCAACAGGGCCAAAAAAGATAGTTTTACTCAATAACCTAAATATATCGACCTCACATAACTTTGCTGCTGATTCACTTCGATGGAGTCCTTTGCGAATGTCTTCTGGTTTTTCACTTCTACAAGGAAAAATGAGCATTAATTTTGGTAGCACCTTTGATCCTTATGCTTTGGACGAAAACAAAGTCCGTGTCAATAAGTTCAATATCGCTAACGGTGGAGGGTTGTTGCGTTTGACTAGTGCCAATATCAATATGAATTATTCATTTTCTAGTACCCAATTGGAAGGCAATAGAGAGGAGGGAGAAGAAGATTTAGAACAAAGAAATCAAAGAGAGGCAACCTCTAGCGGTGGTCGAGATGATGATTTATTTGGTCGGGCAGAAGACTTTACAGATCGGCGTATGAACGATGCCGAGAATACTGACCCCGCACCTACCTACCCCAGTTATCGCACAAAAATACCCTGGGATTTAAAGATTGCCTATTCACTAACCTATAATAATTCTAGAGGGCAACGAGATTTTAGCAATAATTCGTTGATGTTCTCAGGAAATGTTGATTTGACTCCTAAATGGAAAGTTGGGGTTTCCTCTGGGTATGATTTTAAAGGACAAGGATTTACTTATACTCAATTGCGTTTTAATAGGGATTTAAATAGTTGGCGTCTTAATTTTAGTTGGGTTCCTTTCAGTGATAGGGCATCATGGAACTTTTTTATAGGGATCAAATCAGACTTGCTCAGTGACATTAAATACGAAAAACAAAGCTTACCCAACAGAAGGTAGCTGTCATCTATGATTTTTATTAACTTGTAATAAATATATCTAAGTGAAAAAAAAGATCATTACTACACTCAATGCACCCCCACCATTAGGGCCTTACAATCAAGCAGTTAAAGCTGGAAATACCCTTTATATTTCTGGGCAAATACCGATTATTGCGAAAAATATGGAATTGTTTAGCGGAACCATAAAAGAGGAAACTCAACTCGTAATGCAACATTTGGAAGCCATATTGGATGCAGCTGAAATGAATTTTAGTCAGGTGGTAAAAGCATCCATTTTTTTAGATGATATGGAGAATTTTGGCCAGGTCAATGAAGTGTATGGAAGCTATTTCGACAATGATACCGCACCAGCTAGAGAAACCGTTGCAGTGAAAACACTTCCAAAATCAGTACGTATTGAAATATCAATGATTGCGGTTGACTAAGCCTCCGTGTCAATACGATTTTTATGGTATTTCACCAATTCGTCTATAGGACGTTGGACGATTCTACCCATAGTGAGTCCTTTTAAGGCGAGTGCTTTTTCAATTTCTTCTTTTAAATAATATGAAATTGATCCTATAAAGTGAATTGGGATATCCTTAGCATTATCGAATTGTAGAATTTGATGATTGATAAATCGCTCAAGACCCTTTGCAATGATATCTTGAAACACTTCATTCTTTTTGTGTTTTATTAAAAATCTTGAAAAAGTAGCCAAGTAGGTATTGGGATTTTCACGTCTGTAAATATTCTCTTTAATCGTATCAGGTGTAAGGTCGTATTCTTGCTCAAATTCTTTAGCCAAATCTTCTGACATTGTATTAAAATAGTAACTGCGAATAAGCTGCTTACCGTAAAAATTTCCGCTGGCTTCATCCATCAAAATATAACCCAAAGAAGTTACTCTTTGCTCTATATCTTTACCGTCAAAATAGGTGCAATTTGAACCAGTCCCCAATATGCAGACAATGGACTTTTCACCTATGTCTGCAGCGGCATAGACCGCTGCATAGGTGTCTTCTTTAATGATGATTTTACTGCTGGTAAAAATCTCTTCAAAAACACGACGAATTCTTCTCTGAGGGGAATCAACTCCACAGCCAGCTCCGTAAAAATAGAGGTGACTTACCTTCTTTCGATTCTGATATAAATCGAAATTATTAATGATCCGTTCTTTTAGAATGGCACTTGATAGTACTTGGGGGTTTAGACCCAAGGTTTGTGTAGAAAAAATGGTCTCTCCATTTGCATCTACAGCAATCCAATCTGTTTTTGTAGAACCACTGTCAACTACTAAAATCATGAATAAATGAGATTAGAGTTGATTGACGTATTTAGCTAAATCAATAAGCTTGTTTGAATAACCACACTCGTTGTCATACCAAGAAATGATCTTGAAAAAGCGAGGATTTAATTCCATACCTGCTCCAGCGTCAAAAATCGAAGTTCTGATATCACCTACAAAGTCTTGAGAAACTACACCTTCTTCTGTATAACCTAATATATTTTTCATATCAGTATCTGCATGCTTTTTCATCACGCTTTTGATTTCCTCATAAGAAGTATCTTTTTCCAGTCTAACAGTTAAATCTACTACAGAAACGTTTGCTGTGGGAACTCTAAAAGCCATACCAGTAAGCTTACCTACTAAAGAAGGAATTACTTTAGTTACAGCTTTCGCAGCACCTGTTGATGCAGGCATGATATTAATTAAGGCACTTCGACCTCCTCTAAAGTCTTTTTTAGAAGGTCCGTCAACTGTAAATTGGGTTGCGGTTGTAGCGTGAACTGTGGTCATTAAGCCTTCGGCAATTCCAAAGTTATCATTCAATACTTTTGCTACAGGAGCCAAGCAGTTGGTTGTACATGAGGCGTTTGAAACAATAGTTTGTGAAGCCACAGCCTCGTTGTGATTAACTCCCATGACAAACATTGGAGCGTCTGCAGAGGGTGCAGAAATCACAACCTTTTTAGCTCCTCCATCAATATGGGCTTGTGCTTTTTCTAAGGTGGTAAAAATACCCGTACACTCAGCTACCAGGTCTGTATTCATTGTTCCCCAACCAATGGCTGAAGGATCGCGTTCAGCTGAAATACGGACAGCATGACCGTCAACAACCAAGTTATTACCGTTTATTTCTACTGTTCCATCGTATTTTCCGTGTACAGAATCATATTTCAATAAATAAGCTAAGTGTTCGATATCCAAAAGATCATTGATTCCCACTATGGTAACATCGTCTTGCTTCATTGCAGAGCGAAATACCAGTCTTCCTATTCTTCCAAATCCATTGATTCCAATTCTAATTGCCATTTTACTTTAGTTTAGTTGATTATTATTTGTTTAGTTAAATTGTTAATATATCCGAGACTCGGATTAAATCTTTATTAATTTCTGATTTTCCTTTAATCGCTTTTTCCAAGGGGCTAAAAATTATTTCCTCACTTTTCATTCCAACCATCATATTGGACTTGCCTTCGAGCAAAGCTTCTACTGCATAAACACCCATTCTAGAAGCGAGTACACGATCAAAACAAGATGGACTGCCTCCTCGTTGCATATGTCCTAAAACAGAAACTCTGACATCGTAGTAAGGCATATTTTTTTCTACGTATTCCGCAATTTCAAAAACATTTTTGCCTGTTTTGTCTCCTTCAGCGACTACTACAATACTCGATGATTTACCAGATTTTTCACTTCTTTTTAATGAATCAAGTAAGCGGTCGAGTCCCATGTCCTCTTCCGGAATCAATACTTCCTCGGCACCAGCACCAATACCCGTATTCAAAGCGATATGACCTGCATCTCTTCCCATTACCTCCACAAAAAAGAGTCGGTTATGAGAAATTGCGGTATCTCTGATTTTATCTATCGCTTCTATTACGGTATTTAGAGCTGTATCGTAACCGATGGTATGAGAAGTTCCAAAAATATCATTATCAATCGTACCGGGTATTCCTATTACTGGAATATTGAACTCCGACTGAAAGATCATTGCTCCAGTAAAAGAACCGTCACCACCGATAACTACTAGGGCCTCAATTCCGTGTTTCTGGATTGTTTCAAAAGCAGTTTGTCTACCTTCTTTAGTTCTGAATTCTAAACAGCGTGCAGATTTTAAAACTGTTCCCCCTTTGTTAATGATGTTGTTTACGCTTCGTGCGTTCATCACCTTTACCTTATTATCGATAAGTCCTTGATAACCTTGATAGATACCTACACATTCTATTTTGTGGTAGGCGGCAGTTCTCACCACAGCTCTAAGGGCGGCGTTCATTCCAGGGGCATCTCCCCCTGAGGTCAATACACCGATTTTTTTAATACTCGTACTCATTCAATTGATTTCACGCTAAATTTAAACATTATATCAACAGCAGACTAACTAGTGAAGAAATTTTACAAAATTGAAATGGAATGTTATAATTTAGTTTTTTTGACAAATCGAACAGGGCTTTCAGCTGCTTGATTTTTCCCATTCTGTTCAGTTTTATTTTGGACGGATTGACTTGCTACAACCTTCTGAATAAGTTCTTTAAATGTATTGAAATCAACATCATAAGAAAGTCCTACCCCTTGGGTATATCCAAGCTCATCTCCAATGTATCGGAATTCGTTTTCTTTGTTAAACACTTTGGCTCTAAGAGAACCTTCATCATTAAGAATAAAATCAATTTGAATATTTCCTACGATCAAAGTTTGCTCAACACCTCCAACAGGAACACCTATTTTTCCATTCAGTAAAATACGGTCACTAATTTGAGTTGATAAAGTAAAACCCAACCGATCCTCTGTAGCAATATCCAATAGGGCACTTTTATCGCCTTGGAGGTAGTCGATACCAACCTTCAACTTGTCGTTTTCCTCACCTATAAGATTGCTGACGATATCCGATGCTTTTTGATAAAGGTTGTTTGTAATTCCCTGCATGGAGACACTTACTTCATTGATAAAGATTCCCTGTGAAAGTAGAGAAATAGCCTGTAACTGACTTCGCTGAGGATCTGCCAGACGGTAATTGATCTCAGAAGCCACTGTGCCGCTGGTGTTGGGAAAGTCAATCTCAAAAACAGGGTCATCAGGTTTTAATAGATTTCCTTGCAGACGAATTAAAACTTCTGTAGGGATACTCTTATTAAAGTTTGGGTTATCCAACAGTAATGCGGGGTTGGCACCACCAGGAACATTGTAAACCGCTTCTAAATCCATTTGCGCTTCCAAGGGGTTGCCTTCCCAAACAATAGTTCCTCCTGGTTTTACATTGAATTTTTTATCGATAACACTTAAGTTTTTGAAATTATAAATCCCGTCATAAGTGATAAAATCACCCCACATGTTGAATTTACCATTGGTGTTGATTTCCATAAAAAGGTTTCCCGCTCCTCTTCCACTCAAATAGCTCCCTGTTTCTTGATCGATAACAATTTCAATTGAGGCATCGTTGGTAACATCCAATTCAAAGTCCATCTCAATACCCCTAATTTCTTTTAATTCTTTGGATTCGGTATTGACATCTTCAACTCGCTGAGCGTTTTTATCAATAAAATTTACAAAACTATTATCGGATATACCATAGCTCTCTGCCCAAGGAATCTTTATTGAAGTTCCCTCCTCTGAAGTTCCCTGCATCGAAATGCTCAAGTTTCGAGTAGGTCCTGTAAGGCTTAAATTTCCATTTAAAAAACCTTGTCCAAAAAATAGAGATTCAGGTTTTTGTATCGTATTTAACAGCAGCATTCTATCAGATTCAATTTGCAAGTCTAAACTCCAATCCCTAAAGTTGACATGAGAAAAAGTTCCATCCATAAATGCAGACGTGCCCTCGGCTTGTTCTTTTAGATTAACCGCTCTAAACACAAAATCTTGATTAATTAGGTCGACTTGGGTGGCATCGGCCTTGTATAACAAATTGAGATAAGGGATTCCAATTTGCGCATCTTTAAGGTCAAGAATCCCATTGTGTTTTAGCTGATTTAATGGTCCCCATAAATTTACATTACCGGTTATAGCTCCTTTAATATTTTGTACAGCACCTCTCCCTAAAGGGGATAAAAAATCAAGGTTTAGATTATAAAAATCCAAGTCTAGATTAAGTGTTGGGTTCTCTAGACCTTGCCAAACTCCATTTCCAGACATTTGATTGTTAAATTCCTTTTTTAAGTTAAAATCAACTACATAGGTATTCAACTGAGTATTGCCATTAGAGTTTAGTTCAAATTGTCCCAACTGTTGTCCATTGATATTCCAATCAGCAACAGCGGCTGAAATATCTAACTGATTTTCACTTTGAGATCGGGTGATCGCAACTATTAAATCTGCATTCCCTGACTGCCTGAAGACAGGACTGTTGGGGAGTAAATTTTCGAGTATAACATTATCAACATCCAAATTTAAATTAAATTGATTTTTATCCAAATAAGCTCCAGAGACCTCAATCAACTGATTTTCTGTAACTGCTAAAAGGTCGGTCAAAACAGTCTGCTTTGTCTTTGAATTGAAGCTCACTTTTTGATTGGGTGTATCGTCTGGATTCAATATCCAAGTTTCTTTACCTAAGGGAAATTTTGATTTTTTAAAACCAAAATAAGAGGTTCCGTCTTGACCCATTGTATGGTAAAAATTCAACTCAAAAGGAATCTGCTCTTTGGCTTCATTAGTAAATTCAGTTCGGAAGAATAAGGTGTCTTTAAGTTTGGTGCTAATCATATTAAAGGTTCTTCCTTTAATATATTCTTGAGTAATTCGGTCTACACTAAGAAAAGTATTGTAAATGGGATTCTTGGTATCAATTTGAAAATGAAGCTGTTCCAACTGCAAACTATTCCACCTTAGCAAAGGAGTATCGAGAGTTACATTGGATCTTTTAAGGTCAGAGGAAATATTCCCCTTAAGGCTTATGTTTTCAGAAATTGAAAACTCTGGATAAAGGGCATCTAAAAGTTTTTTGTAAATCTTAAGCTTAAAACTCAACTCCTGCCCTTTTTCTGGCTGCTTTTGAGGCAAAAACGGATAGGCTTGGTGAAGTGTTTGCTGAAATAGATTGACTAGTTCAGAGGTTTTAAAGACCCCATTGGCAACTCCTGAGATACAGTCAGTATTCAGTATACTGAGTTTTGTCTCACCTTGATCAAACTGTTGAGCTACAGTAATAGGATTTAAGCTTACTACCCCCTTTTCATTGGTGATTTGAGCAGCTGATATTTTGAACTCTCCTTCAATATCATCGAGCTTGTTTCCTTTAAAACCTCCTAAAATCACACCTTTGAATTCCCGCTTTCCTGCACCCAATTGGAGTCCAAGACGATTTATATCCCATTTAGAAATATTTGTCGCAGAAATGTACTGGGGGATTGAATCTGTAAAATCAAATCGCAGATCGCTTTTTAATTGTACGAGTTCATTTGAGACATTTAGCGTATTCAGTAATTGCTGATCCTTATAATTACCTTCTAGATTGATTTTATCTAAAGAAAATTTTGGGGTCTTAAGGTTTAAATCTTGAACCTCCCAACTGAGGTTTGGATTTTCTTTATTTTCTAAGTTGCCATCTAATTGAATATTTGCTCCCATGCTCATGGCACTTCTGGAAAGAGAAGGCAATAAAAACTGTATGGATTTTAAAGACGCTCTAAGCTCTAAAGTTTTATTGTCGAATTCTTTATCAATCAAACCCTGACCAAGTGTTCCCTGGCTGACTATGCTTCCCCATGCATTCTCAGAGTTCAACTCAAAAGCGATTGATTTATTTTGAGCAGTTAATACTCCTTGAAGCTGAATGGTGTCTCCAGCAAAATAGGGCTTGAATCTTTGGAGCTCATCTAATTCCTCAAATAGAGGTTCTGTATTCAAATGCGCATCAAACATGTCAAGCTGCCAGGACCTACTTTTTGAATTCAAAATGTTTTGCACCTCTAAATCACCATTAAAATCAAATTCTTTATGGTTGACTTTTATACCCTTGACTTCAAATGCATTAAGGCTTCCTTGGGCCACAAATTGAGCATTGATTGGACTTGAATCAGTCGACAATAAAGGAGTATCGCCAAATAGTTTTGGATCAATCAGACTGCTCTTAAGGTCAAAATCAAATTGTCCTTTATCGTTAAAATTTCGAAGACTATTGTCCTCTCCTTTTAAACTTAATGCTCCGTTTATTCGACTCTTATCGAAAGACAAACTCCATTCTTCTAAATGAAGATTTCCAGGGCTGTAAACTACGGCTGCATTGGTATTGATTTGCTTTTGGAAAGGCGATTGGAGTTTGCCTTCTAAGGCGTTCAATTGAAGTGTAAGGCTGTCGGCTGTAAAATTGAGGTATTCGGCTGAAATATCTAGGGAATCGACAAGTATGGGTTTACGGCTGGTGTTGAGGTCATTGTAACTAAATTTGGCGTCATGCAGATCCACCTGACCTACATTTAAAATCGCTTTATTCTGATTTTCACTTTCTCGTTTTAGTTTTTCAACAAGTACTTTTAACGAATGGGCTTCTTCGTCAGTATATTTTTTAATGTTTAAATAAACACCTGTAATATCTAGACGGTTGAGATTAAAATCATTTTGTTGAAGTTTTTTAAAGTCTTGAAAAGAGGTTTGAATTTTTTGAATAAATGCAAGCGTATCGCTATGGTGATCACCGATAAAAATATCTGTCAATTCGAGTTTACCGTTCCACTGCAGTCTGATTTTATCAAAAGTAATTTCTTGATTAGTGGCCTCTTTAAAATTTTGAGTAAACTGTTTTAAAATCCCAGATTGAACCCATGAGGTAGAAATCAACAGCAATCCTGTCCCAAATATGAGCAAGATACTTCCCAGAAGGATTGCGATTATTTTATTCCTCTTTTTGATATGAATCGTTTATTTTTGTAACGCTTTATAAAACACTATGTTGTCCAATTCGGAACTTATTCTAGCTATTGAATCTTCTTGTGATGACACTGCTGCTGCTGTACTCAGGGGTCGTAAAGTACTTTCAAACTGCATAGCCAATCAGACGATACACAAAGCTTATGGCGGAGTGGTGCCCGAACTTGCTTCTCGTGCGCATCAATCCAAAATTATTCCTGTTGTCCATCAAGCTTTGGCTCAAGCAAATATCGACAAAAATGACCTAACTGCAATTGCTTACACCCAAGGACCTGGTCTTCTGGGCTCGTTGCTTGTAGGGAGTGCCTTTGCCAAATCTTTTGCACTTTCTTTAGAACTGCCCTTGATCCCGATCAATCATATGCAGGGGCATCTATTGGTTCATTTTATCGAAGAGGAAGGAATCCAAACCCCTAAATTTCCTTTTTTAGGAGTAACCGTTTCAGGTGGCCATACCCAACTCGTATTGGTAAAAAATCATTTTGAGATGGAAGTTCTTGGTACTACCCTCGACGATGCCATTGGCGAAGCTTTTGATAAATGTGGAAAGCGCATGGGTTTAGACTACCCCTCAGGAACACAAATTGACAAGCTTGCAAAAGAAGGCAATCCCTATAAATTTCAGTTTCCGATACCCAATATGAAAGGCTATGATGTCAGCTACAGTGGAGTAAAAACTGCATTTACCAATTTTATTCACAAGCAAAGCAGTAAAAATAAAAGTTTTATAAGCGATAACTTAAATGATCTCTGCGCTAGTTTACAATACACTTTGGTACAAATCATTCTCAATAAAATTGAAGAAGTAGTCAAAGCCTATGAATTGAATCAAATCGTAATTGGCGGTGGGGTTGCTGCAAACTCCGAATTGAGGAATCAATTAGCTGCAAGAGCGGAAAGTGAACAATGGCAAGTCTTTTTACCTCCTTTAAAGTACACAACTGATAATGCTGCAATGATTGGAATTGCTGCCTATTTTAAGCTTCAAAACCAAGAGTTTGGATCCCTTAGTGATGCGTCTTTATCTCGATTAAACTATTGATTATGATCTTATTTTATGATATTCATTTAGAGGATTCGCTATCAGACTTTTCTTTTTCTAAAGAAGAGAGCAAACATTTGTCCAAAGTTCTCAGAAAAAAAGCGGGAGACCCAATCACCATTACAAATGGAAAAGGGCTGGAATGGAATGGAGAATTAACCCATGTAGCATCTAACTCAGCCAGAGCAAAAAAAACTGAATCTCATCAGCACAGCCTGCCAAAAAAACAAATTCATCTTGCTATAGCACCTACGAAAAACAATAACCGCATGGAGTGGTTGATTGAAAAATTAACAGAATTAGGTGTTGCATCTATTACCCCATTGCTATGCCAACACTCTGAAAGGAAAGTTACTAAAGCGTTGCGATTTGAAAAAATTGCCATCGCTGCACTTAAGCAATCTCAACAATTTTATCTACCAGAGATTCGTCCGCTAATATCCTTTACTGATTTTCTCAAAAACAATATACAAAATGCCTACATCGCTCATTGTCAAAAAAGTCCCAAGCTCAATTTGACTGATTGTGCTCTAAATCAAAATAATGTGACCCTGCTTATTGGTCCCGAAGGAGACTTTAGTCGAGAAGAAATCGATGCCGCTGAAAAAGCAGGACTTCGCTCAGTGAGTATTGGCAGTCAACGCTTTCGAACAGAAACGGCAGGACTATTGGCGTGCCACACTGTATTTCTTCAACAACAGATTAATTGACGCTTTAAACTTTCCTATATTTAACCTATGAATGCAAAAGAAATTTCTAGCGGAATCGTTCGAGCCGTACTTCAGTTGACCGGTATCTGTATTCTTGTATGGTTACTCCTCCAAGTCAAAACACTTCTTATTTATATGCTTATCGCTGGGATTGTCAGTTTAATTGGTAGGCCCATTAATCAGCTTTTAACTAAGCGTTTAAAATTAAAAAATATCCTCGCATCCTCAATTACCATCGTTTTTCTTATGTGGATATTGGTTAGTATTTTTTCGCTTTTTGTTCCGCTGCTTGTTCAGCAAGGAGAAAACCTGTCTCTTTTAGAGGTTAATGAACTCAAGGGTAATATTGAGACTCTCATCCAAGAAATTGGAACCTATTTCAACCTCGACAACAGTTTTTGGCAACAACAATTTTCTGTAGACAACCTCTTTCAAAATGTCAACTTTGGACTTTTACCAGAATTGCTCAATCAGACTCTAGAACTATTGGGTGGCTTTACAATTGGATTGTTTTCTGTAGTTTTTATTCTCTTCTTTTTCTTAAAAGACAGTCATTTACAGGAGCGAATCATCTTAGCCCTTGTAAACGATGAAGTAACTGATCGTGTTGAAAAATCCATTGAAAAAACAAAAGGCCTACTCTCTCGATATTTTTTAGGGTTACTCCTCCAAATTAGTATACTGCTGATTATCTACAGTATAGTTTTAGCCATTTTTGATGTTGAAAATGCCTTTATCATTGCCTTTCTTTGTGCATTGCTAAACCTCATCCCCTATTTAGGCCCCATCATTGGTGGAGTTTTAATGTTACTTCTAACCATGAGTAGTTTTATAGGAGCCGATTTTAGTACGGTCATACTTCCAAAAACAGGCTATGTAATGATCGGTTTTGTCATAGGACAATTGGTAGATAATTTTTTCAGTCAACCATTCATCTTTTCAAACAGTGTCAAGTCGCATCCCTTAGAAATCTTTATCGTTATTCTTGCTTCTGGAACGCTACTCGGACCAGTGGGGATGATTATTGCTATACCACTCTACACGACTATTAAAGTGATTGCTCAGGAGTTTATGGCTGAGAATAAAATTGTAAAATCACTGACCAAAAATTTTTAAAACCATGTTTATGCACAAGTCCTTAGGCTCACTTTTGATAATTTTATTTGTTTCAACGAGCCTCCATTCCCAAAAGCTGAATCGAATAGAACGTAAAATTGTCGAAAAGGTAAAAAGCCTCGATCAGGAAAGTATTTCTTTTTTGGAAAAAGTAGTCAACATCAACAGTGGTACTTTAAATCAAGAGGGTGTGAAAAAGGTCGGTGAGGTTTTTGGCACTGCCTTTAAAGAAATTGGTTTTGAAACTGAATGGATTGACATGCCCGCAGAGATGAATCGCGCAGGACATCTTTTCGCCTCTGTAGATGGCGACAAAGGAAAAAAGCTGTTACTCATAGGGCATTTAGACACTGTATTTGAAGAAAACAGTCCTTTTCAAACCTTTGAACGGTTCAACGACAGTATGGCTTATGGCCCTGGAGCAAATGACATGAAAGGAGGTGATGTAATCGTTCTTTATGCACTAAAAGCACTGGCGGATCTAAACTTACTTTTAAGAGCCAATATTACTGTTGCCTTTACGGGTGACGAAGAAAGTACGGGTAAACCCCTATCAATTTCCCGTCAATCACTAATTGAAGCGGGAAAAAAAGCAGACATTGCCTTAGGCTTCGAAACCGCTACCAGCTTTGAAAATGCTACTATTGCCAGGCGAGGTGCTTCGGGATGGAGGGTTGAAACCAAGGGGAAACGAGCCCATTCCTCAGGGGTGTTTAACGAAAATATAGGTGCTGGAGCTATTTTTGAAATGAGCCGTATCCTGAATGCTTTTTACGAAGAAGTACGCGGTGAGGAATACCTCACCTTTAATCCCGGTACACTATTAGGAGGAACTTTTGTTGACTACGACAAACAAACCAGCAGTGGTGAGGTCTTTGGAAAGACCAATGTAGTAGCACAAACGGCGGTAGTTAACGGTGGTCTTCGCTTTATTTCTGAGGAACAAAAAGAAAATGCACGAGCTAAAATGAGAGCAATTGTAAGTCAAAATCTGCCTCAAACTTCAGCCAGTATTCGTTTTGCGGATAGTTATCCTGCTATGGGCCCAACAGCTGGGAATCAAGCCGTATTGGAAGTTTTAAGCGATGTCAGTCAAGATTTAGGATTTGGCCCGGTAACAGGCTACGATCCCAGTCGCAGAGGTGCCGCCGATATTTCATTTGTGGCTGATTATATCGATGGACTTGACGGATTAGGAACCATGGGGAATGGCGCGCATACTCCTCAGGAAACCGTGAATCTTAAAACCATGAATGCGCTGATCCAACGTGCTGCTGTATTGATCTATCGTTTATCACGTTAAATCTATCTTTTAAAAATTTGCATTCATTGCCATTGAGTTAAAATGACTAGCAATATTTTTTATAGTTATTGTGCTGTTCCTCCAGAGCTACTTTAAACTCTTTTTTTAGTTGATCGATTAGCGCTGCAGTCGGCTTAACATCTGCTATAGAGGTTACTCCCTGCCCAGCAGACCAGATGGTTTTCCATGCCTCTGCCTCTGCCTTTGCTGCATCCAACTCGCTTCCAAAGTCAATTTTTTTACTTTGCCCCCAGAGCTCTTCTGTAATGCCCATGGCCTCCAGACTGGGTCTTAAAAAATTAGCATTAACCCCAGAGACTGCTGCTGTATAAACAATGTCCTCAGCTCTACTATTGATGATCATTTCCTGATATTTGGGATCTGCCATACTTTCTTTTACATTGATAAAACGCGTTCCCATATAGGCGAGATCAGCACCCATTTGAAGGACTGAAGCAATGTCTCTACCCGTACTGATACAGCCAGAAAGTAAAATTGTTTTATCAAAAAAGCTTTTGATTTCATTGACCAGAGCTAGAGGGCTTAATGCACCCGCGTGCCCCCCTGCCCCTGCTGCT
The DNA here is from genome assembly GCA_902546725.1 of uncultured Bacteroidota bacterium. Lineage (GTDB taxonomy): Bacteria > Bacteroidota > Bacteroidia > Flavobacteriales > Flavobacteriaceae > MS024-2A. The sequence continues at coordinate 171,175 of CACCLB010000002.1, forward strand.
ACAAGTATCAAGCCATCAACACCTGCTTCAGCGGCCTTTTCAGCATGACGCTTTTTAATGATGTCGTGATAAACTAGACCACCGTAACTGTGAACTGCACTGACCAAATCAGACACCGCTCCCAAAGACGTAATGATGAGTGGAACTTGATGCTTTACACAAATTTCAAGATCGGGCATGACCCTTGGATTTGTGGGGTGAACAATAAGGTTTACTCCAAAAGGTGCTGCTTTTTTACCCGTTTCTTCTTCAAATGTACTAAGCGCTTCTTTGATTTTAATAACCCACTCTTCAAAACCTTCAGTTGTCCGCTGATTAAGGGCCGGAAAAGTTCCTACTACACCGTTTTTACAACATTCAATGACCAGCTGTGGGCCAGAAATTAAAAACATAGGAGCTGCAACTGCTGGCAAACTCAATCGATCTTCAAAAGGGATATTCATAATTTATTTTTTAAGGAGTACAGTCCATTCAAATTCAAAGGTAGAAACTACACGCTCTTCTTGGTCAATACCTTTGGAAGTTAACCAAAAAGTTTGGGGTTCTTTTGAATCTATAAGCTTTTTAAAAGCCTCATCAATTGCAGTATCTGCATCACAAGTAAAAGCTAATTTACCGCGTGCTTTTTTTGAAAAATTTGCACGGTTGTTTAAAACCAACATGGAAACCTTGCGATTGTGCTGTTTGATGGCTTTCATTACTAAGACACCTGTAGCCAACTCTGCAGCCATCCCCTGAACCGCCCAAAACATGGAGTTAAAAGGATTTTGATTGATCCAACGATGCACCACTTTAGTTTCACAGTAACGCTCTTCAATTTTTGTTACACGAACACCGCACCACCAAGCTGATGGCAATTTAAAAAAAGTAAAAAAGTTGAGTCTAAAGGGTGTAAAATTCATCTCAGCGTATCAAAGTAGAAGCCTCAATATACTCTAAATCAAAAGCTTCAGCAACTTCTTTATACACAACTTTACCTTGTACAATGTTCAAACCTTTTGCAAGGGCTGTGTTTTCATCACAAGCTGTTTTCCAACCCTTATTTGCAAGTTGTAGTGCATAACTTAAAGTAGCGTTGGTTAGTGCAGTAGTTGAAGTATTGGGCACTGCACCCGGCATATTGGTTACCGCATAGTGAATTATTCCCTCTTTAATTTTGATGGGAGCATCATGTGTAGTAGGCTCACTGGTTTCAAAACAGCCTCCCTGGTCAATTGCAACATCAACCAAAACTGTCCCTGGCATCATTTTAGACAACATTTCCTTTCGAATCAGTTTAGGAGCTTTTGAGCCTGGAATAAGTACTGTACCGATAATTAAATGAGAGCGTTTGAGTTCTTCTTCTATGGTATAAGAGTTTGAATAAACAGGAGTTACATTTGCAGGCATAATACTCTCCAATTCTCTTAATCGATCTAAATTAGTATCTAAAATTGTCACATTTGCACCCAGTCCAGCAGCCATACGAGCAGCTTCTGCGCCAGAGACTCCTCCTCCAATTACCATCACATTTGCTGGCTGGACACCAGTAACTCCACCGAGTAAAATTCCAAATCCACCAAAGGGTTTTTCTAAATATTTTGCACCCTCTTGTGTTGCCATTCTCCCCGCAACCTCAGACATAGGAATTAATAAAGGCAATTTACCCTTGTCCTCTACGGTCTCATAGGCTAAACAAATCGCTTCACTTTTGATCATGGCGTTAGTCAATTCTTCACTTGAAGCAAAGTGAAAATAGGTAAATAGTAACTGTCCTTTTTGAATCAAAGCATATTCCTCTTGAATAGGCTCTTTGACTTTGATGATCATTTCCGAATTGTGATAAATGGATTCGATATCATCGACTAATTCACAACCTACTTGAAAGTATGCCTTATCGGATATACCACTCAGTAAACCTGCTCCTTTTTGAATACTTACTTTATGTCCCGAACGAATTAGCGTCAACGCTCCAGCTGGCGTCAATCCAACTCTTGCCTCTTGGGGCTTGATTTCTTTTGGTACTCCTATCCTCATAGATAATAATTAATTGAACTACCATCCGAAGATAGAAATTTGTAGATGAATTATACCTTAATCATTTCGTAGAAATTAAACTATTTGGTAATTTTAATAATCCAAATCACAAACTATGAAATACTTTAACAAAACCCGTACCATAGAGCAAAAAGTAACTGACCGAGAAGTACTTCGAAATCTGAATCGCCAGTCTGAATTACTAGAGGCTATTCTACAAGAACTTAAAAAATTAAATGATACAAAAAACTCCGTTTAAAACGGAGTTTTGTAGTGATCGCGATAGGATTCGAACCTATGACCGTCTGCTTAGAAGGCAGATGCTCTATCCAGCTGAGCTACGCGACCAATTCAATTATAATATGGCTTAACACGCTTTTTAAATTCCTACAACTAATTTAAAGTGGTCATTTGCATAAATATTTGAATAAATCTAAATAGTTCGATACTTTTTTACCTCCCATTTTTAACAACAGCAAATATAAATTAAAACTGTAAACTGTAAAGAGTTTACACTCTATAAAAATGTTTTTACTCTGCAAGAAATATAAATCCGCTCCGAATACGTATCTGGACTTTGTATTTGTGAAGTTTACATCTTCCAAAATTTAATTCTTCTTTATATAAGTTGTTATAGTTTCCCTTTCCCCAGATGCAACTTTCCAATCTATTTGGGGCTCTATTTCTTCTAAAAATAGTGGCTGATCTTCTCATTATTCTTTGACTAGAGTAGCTTCTAGTCTAGGTAGGGTATACTGTAGGGCAATCTGGAGCAGTTTGATTATTTGGTTATTAGACATTTTTTTATAATGAATCAAACAAACGAATTTTGCTTTTAATTTAATCAATAGCCATTAAAAAGCATTTTATTATATTTATATATTAACCTTTACAAAATAACGTAAAATGAAAACAACCATAAATCAGTTCATTGTAATATTCTTTTTATTATTTCTCTCAAGCTCAAATGGGCAAGAGATTTTAAATGGTGATTCTCAACTTGGCAATCTTGAAATTAATAACTTTTCGAATAAATTTTTAGATAGGCCCGAATCTGTTTGGTCTGTTTTAAGGTCAAGCAAATCAAAAAAAATATATTACGGGACTTATGGAGGTGTTCTTGAATACGATGGGAATGAAATCAAGTCAATTTCTATACAAGGTGAAATTGAAAATGAAATTGTTCCCTCTTTTACCAGGACTCTTCTTGAGGATTCTGAAATGAATATTTATGCTGCAGGTAGTGGTTTTTTCGGTAAAATCTCAAGAAATTCTTACGGTAATTCAGAATATTCTTCATTAATGGAAAAACTTCCAGATTCTATAAATCCCTTTAATCAAGTCTTTTGGGGAGGTGTGAATAAAGAAAATGAAATATATCTGTATAGTAGGGAACTCGTCTTTAGATATAAAGGTGATTCCTTTGATAAAATATGGAAGCTCTCTGATAGGGAGGAAGGGATAGAAGGTAAAGGGACAATTCAAACCTTAATTAAAGTAGAAGATAGAATTTTTGTTAGGATTTGGGGACTAGGTCTTTATGAACTAAAAAATGATCGATTCATGAAGATTGAAAAATCAGAAATATTCTCAAGCAACAGAATAGAGTCAATGGTTGCAATTGATAATGAGAAAATAGCAATCTTTAGTAGCAAATTAGGCACATTCATATATGACGGGAATCAATTTATACCTCATAAAAACCAGAGGTTAAATTCATGGATAAAAGAAAAGCAAATTTATAACACCTCTGAGGTAAAAAAATTATCAAATGGTCATTTTTCACTAATTTCTTTTGAGGGAGGAATATTAATTTTAGACACCAATCTCAACATAGTAAATCTTGTAGACTTAAGCGATGGTTTATTGTCAAATACAATAACTTCTATATTCATAGACAAAAATGATGACCTGTACACTACAAGTTTATTATCTGCCTCAAAAGTTAGATTAAGTAATACCATAACAAGTTTTGGAGAGTCTAATGGAATTAAAGGTCTAGTCCAAAGAATCAAAAAAATAAATAATAAAATATATTTTAGCACAACTCAGGATGTATTTAGTGTTGAAAGTAGTTATTCCGCATTAAATAATAGTAAAATTAAAGATCTTGAATTCAATGATATTCCAAAAGACTTTATTTCCATAGGCAGTAGTATTTTATCTGTAAATAATCTCAACTCTGTTTTGCTTAATGGGAAAAATAAAGTTCTTTTTTCAAATGATCGTCTTTTAGAATCACCAATTCAAAGTAAAATAGATAAAAATTTAATTCTAATGGCTCATCCAATTGATGGGATAGTTTTCTTTAGAGTTTCTAATTCAGGAATAATAAGAAAAATTGCTAGTGTCAAAATTGGGAATCAAATTGGTGTATTAGGAATAAAGGAAATTAAAAAAGGGATTCTTTTTGTTGAATCTGTAAATAATGAAGGATCATTTATTGCCAAGTATAATAATAAAGGGAATATTTCTTTCACAAGATTACTAACACCAGAAAATCAGAAGATTCTTTCAAAAGAAGCATTGAAAAGTGATCAAATGTTTAATTCTCAAATTAATCTAGAGGGATATGAACCAATAGAATTAAATCTATTAGAAACAGCTTATGGAGTGTTTATTTTCGATCAAAATCTTGACCTCTTTAAATTATCTAAAAGAAATAAATTGGTTTATACTGGTCAAAATTTGTTTCCAATTTTTGAAAAAAACCTCTTAAATTATGACCCTATTTCAAGGTATGCTAATCTAACGGGGAGACAAAAATTTTCTTCTGTCAATCCTGAGACAAAAAATAATTGGTTTTTGACTTCATCTGGTTTTCTGGAAGTAGGTTTCAAGGAAAATGGAGAATTCGAAGTTAAAGAAGAATATCCATTTGGGATTATTGATCCAAATGAACTATCAGGGGCAATTTTTGCAGATAATTATGGTGATGATGATCTTTTATGGCTTGGGTCGAAAGACTCAAAATTAATAAGTTATTTACCAAAGAAGTATGCTTCAGAACAAATGATTGATGTTTTACCTATAATTAATAGAGTAACTCTAAATGATCAAATTTCTAATCTGAGAATCAACAGTTATGATTATAATTCCTCAAGAAACTTAAAAATTAATTTTAGTTTTCCCTCGTTTGATAAAGAAGAAAATAATTTATTCCGATATCGTCTAAAGGGGCTAAACGAAAATTGGACAGAATGGGGTAAAAATGTTGAAGCTATATTTACGAATTTATTTGAAGGTGAATATGTTTTTGAAGTCCAAGCGTTAGACGCTAACCTAAATGAAAGTGAAATTATTACTCACAGCTTTATCATAAGTCCACCTTGGTATCGTTCATTTTTTGCTTATTTAATTTATATAATTATTGCAGGATTATCGGTTTGGTTCTTCGGTAAAATCCAAGCAAAGCGTTCTTTGAGTAAAGCAGAAAATGAAAGAAGAGAAAAGGATTTAGAAGAAGCTAAACAAATTCAGGAAAGTATGCTTCCTAAATCTTTCCCTAAAATTAAGGGATTAGATATCACTGCTGGATTAATTACCTCAACAGAGGTTGGAGGTGATTATTATGATTTTTTTGAAAGTACTGATAAAAACAAGAGTATACTTGTAATTTGTGGAGATGCTACTGGACACGGAACTGCAGCTGGAATGATGGTATCTATTATTAAATCTGCACTTAATGGATTGCCAGAGCTACCTGTTAATCAAATCTTAGAACGCCTTAATAATATTGTTAAAAAAATAAATTTGGGGAGGTTAAGGATGAGTTTGAATGTGGCAAAAATATCAAATAGTGAAATTGAAATTAGCGCTGCTGCAATGCCTCCAACATATTTATACAAAGCAAAAACAAATAAATGTGAAGAAATAATGATTGAGGGACTCCCATTAGGAGGATTAAAAAATGAAAAATTTTCAATGCTCAAGATGCCTTTTCAAAAAGGTGATGTCTTAGTTATGCTTTCAGATGGATTACCTGAAGCTTCAAATGAAAAGCAGGAGATGTATGATTATGATAGAATAAAAGAATTAATATCTAAAAATCATACAAAGGAGCCAAAAGAGATTAAAAAACAATTATTTGACAGCTTAAATCTTTGGATTAATGGCGGTGTTCCAGATGATGACGTAACATTAGTTATTGTTAAAAAAGTAGCGTAAATTTTTAATTGAAGTCTTTAATTAGTAGAATAAGCTGAAAATGCCTGAGGAGAACTACCAGTTTTGTAGGAATATGTTTTTTTCTTTGATTTTGGCTTGTTAGTTTTATTTTTTGTAGTGGTATTATTATCAACTTTATTTACATTAATTGAACCATAGCCATTGTAAGAGATGTTTTCATTCAATGATTCTTTTTTATCTAAATTTCTTACAACAGAATTTTTATATTTATTTTTTCTGTCTTCCTGAGTAAAAAGGTTTGCACTTTTATCATCTATTTTTGAAAAAGCCTTTAATGCCTCTTCATTAGAATCATTTTTATTTATTGGTTCTTCACAGGAAAAAACGAATAAAATTATCAATAGTGGAAAAAAAAGATTTTTATACATTTTATTTTATTCTTTTATAAACCAATCCTCTTCCCGTTCTATTACTATTTTGGTTATTAGCATTATATGATTTATCTACTTGTAAAAATAGATCGTCATTGTAAAAAGTTATTTCATGTGTTGTTTTTAAAGATTTTGGTTCAGATTCTTCTGTCCAGGTTCCACTTCCCCATTCTCCATATTCATAAAGTTTATTATTCTCCTGATCTAGTTCAAAAGTACCATAACCACCAAATCCACCATATCCTGGTTCATCAGAATCAGCCAAACCAGTTTGGTCTACCTGATACATATATCTGCCTCTATGCATCACCTTGATGTCTAGAATTACATCACTAGGAAGTGCTGTGGTATCAACAGGAATTTCATTCACATATGCAATTTCATATACTCGTTTCCAAACACCATCAATACGCGATTTTGGTTCAAGATCTGAAAGTTTTTCGTAGTATTCAGCATATTTACTATTAGGTTGATTTTTTTGAGAATATGCATTATCTCCCAAGTTAATACTCATGTTCCAAGTTTGTGCATCTAAATTGTTTTTATCTTTATACTCCTTTACACTAGCACCCATAAGTCCAGTACCATTTGTCATTAGTTCAGTTAATGAATCTCTAGAATATATGTTGAATTTACCATATCCTCCAGATCCTCCTTTCCAAGGAGCTGTAGAATCTTTCCAAAAGTTGTTTACCCACATTACTCTATCATTCAAATAAACTTTAATTTGTTTATTGTTTGGATTTTGAGAATTTTTGAAAGCAAGGGTATCTACTGCAATACCATTCATTAATTGAATTGTTCCAACTCTATTCCAAAAACCCAAAATATCTTCTTCGTATGTAGACTCTTTTTTACTAGATTGGTTTTGAGCACACGAGATTATAATTAAAGGAATAAAAATTAATAACTTATTTTTCATAATTAAAATTTAATTAGTTGAGTAAGCTGAAAATTCAGCATTCGATAATTTTGGCCTAGAAATTTTTTTTGTATTTGCTCCTTTTTTATTTGTTAATTTTTTTTCAACTTTTTTTGTTCCGTATCCACTATAACTTGAATTAGTCTTTAAAGCTGCTTTTACATTTGTTAATTTATTCCTTGAATTATTGTATGATTCAATTCTTTCTTGCTTCGTAAAGAGTTTTTTATCGCGTTTATCAATTTTATCGAATGCACTGGATTTTGATTTGTTGACAACTGCATTAGCATTAGTACATGAATAATGTAGTAAAGAAACAAACAATAAAATTATAATTTTCTTAATCCTTTTCATTTATTGAATTCTTTTATAAACAACTCCTCTTCCAGCAGCGTTTTGATTCAAAGTATCTTTTGTAATTTGTAAATACATATCGTTATCATAAAAGGATACTCTAGCATAATGTGCTGTTTTTGGGTCTCTTGTAGGGTTATCTCCTCCAGGCCATTGACCACTAAAAAACTCAAAATACTCGGTCATGTTCCCATTGTCATCGTAATCAATTTGACCGAAAGCTCCGCCTCCACCATATTCTGATTTTGATGAATCATTTATCATTCTGGTTTGATCTACTTGAACTATAACGTAACCATCATTTATTATTTTGACATCTAAAATTGCATCACTTGGGACAGTAGTAGTATCAATTGCTACACCATTTAGATAAGTAATTTCGTAAGCTCTTTTCCAAACTCCATCCATTTTAGATTTCCTAAGAGAAGGTTTCTTTTCATAATACTCTCCAAAAGTAATATCTACATCATCAGAGTTGGGAACGTTTCCCCCTAGTTGAGTATAATTTTTTTCAGTTAGATTAAAACCAAATTTATACTCTTGAAAACTTGTTTTTAATGAATCATTCAAGTAATGTAAAAATGCACCAAATCCTCCTGATCCATGAGACATATGTTCTATTAAAGTGTCATTTGTAATTTTAAATTTACCATATCCGCCAGCTCCTCCTTTCCAAGGGGTGTTTTGACTTTTAGAATTATTGATCCAAAAAATACTTCCATCACCAAAAGCCTTATAATTTCTAAAACCAATTTCATCTATTCCAAAAATAATTGTGTCAATAGGCTTGCCATTCACAAATTGAATGGTTCCCTTTCTTTCCCAAAAGCCGTCGAGCTTAGAAGTACTTGAGGAGTCTAGACTACCTTTATTTTTTGAGGTTGAATCAGAACAAGAAATAATAAAAGCTATTACTAAACTTAATATTAAGTGAATTGATTTCATATTGGCTTATGATTTGATTTATGATAATTTTTAAATAAAGATAAATTTTATTTAACTTGGAACCAAGTTTTCATAAACCAATTTTAAATAATGAAAAAAAATCCAACCGTCGAATTAAAACTCCCAGTAATAAAAAATATGGAGTTAGTTGCAACTCATACATCTGATGTTGTTTCTAAGCATATGAACCTGCCTGAAGATAAATCAGCAGAGATTTCAATGGCCTTAATTGAGGCTTGTATAAATGCTTTTGAACATTCCGAAACCAAAGAAGATATATTTATTCATTTCATTATTAGCGATGATAACCTTACAATTAAAGTAATTGATAAGGGAGTTGGATTTGATTCTTCTTCAATCAAATTACCAAACATTGAAGATAAGCTTGGCTCATCAGAAAGAAAAAGAGGATGGGGGTTGATGTTAATTCAAGAGTTAATGGATAAAGTAGATTACGAGTCAGACAATTCAGGAACAACATTAACTATGACAAAAAATAAAGAATCAAATGAGTAAAATAATTGATAAAAACATAAAGAACGGAGTTGTTATTGTATCAACTGAAGGCTATTTTAATAAAGATTTAGGAGAAGCACTTAAAGAAATTACGGATCAAGAAATAAAGGAAGGGCACAAAAGCTTTTTAATTAATCTTGATCAATCAAAAATTGTAAATAGTATAGGGGCTTCGATTCTTATAGAAATAATTGAAGAATTACAAACCGTTGAAGGCTCTTTAAATTTTTGTAATCTTGCTCCCATAATAGCAAAAACATTTAAGATAATGGGTCTTACTAAGTATTGTGAAAGCTTTGATAATGAAGAAGTAGCCCTAGAAAAGTTATCATAAAATGAAATTTAATTTTTCTTCTTTCTCTAAATCGTATGATAAAGAAAGTCTTCCAAGGAAAAAAATTGAATTTATAATTGATTATTTAGAAAAAGAGAACTTCAAGGTACTTTTTTTTTTAAATGAAAAAGATTATTTACCAAAATCAAAAAAAATAAATCTTTTTAAAACTGAAAATATTGATTATTCTTCACTATTTTCAAAAAAAGAATTGGTTCCATTTATAAGTATATCAAAACACTTCAAAGCAAATCTTTTTCAAGAAAATCAAAATCCTCTCGTTGATTTATCAGGTCATTTAATAGGGATAAAACTCAAATCTGTTTACCTAGGTGCCTTTTATTTGCAACATTCAAAATCTAAAAAAGAATATATTGAAAACTTACTCGAATACTTTAAGCAATTAGTTCAGTCAAATTTTAATGAAATAGTATTAGGTAATAAATCAAAAAAACGCTCTTTAGATTTAAGAAATAAAAAATTAGAATTTGAATCCTTTTTAGATATTTCAGAATTACTTAGTAGTAATAGTGAATCTGAAATATTATTTCAAAACCTTTTAGAATACTTAGTGTTTACCATGAACGCTAGTAAAGGAATAATTTTATCAAAAGATCCAAATTCTGGGATATATGATTTAAAGGCATCTCTTGGGATTAATGATGATCTTTCGAAAAAGATTTTTAGAGAAAATAAAGGTGTTTTAGCATTATTAAAAAAAAGAAAAGAATCTTTAATAAAAAAAACTAATAAAGATCTAAGTTTATTGTCACATTCAGAAAAAAACTGCGTTTTAGGACCTTTTATGAGTGATGAAAATTTAAATGGTTGCATAATTCTTTATGATAAAGAAAGTAGAAATGGTTTTATTGATTTCAATCAATATGATTTAAGATTCTTTAATTCTTTAGTAAAAAAAATATCCTTGTCTTATAACAATATATTATTACTAGATAATGTTAAAAAATCAAAAAAATTGATTGATAATATTATGTCTTCTATTTCAACAGGAATCATTAAAGTTAACTTAATGGGTGAAATAGAGTACATAAATGATTCTGCTATTGAAATATTTAATTTTGAAGAACAATCATTATTAAATAATCACTATGCAATAGTTTTAATTGAGAATCCTAAGTTGGTAGAGTTAATTGAATTTGCTGAAAGTAGAAATCATGTTTTATATGAAGAAAACTTAAAAATTAAAAAACAAGATCAAAAAGAGACACATATAAATTTAACAATTTCACCTGTGTTTGACGAAGGCATAAATTCTGGGTCTGTTATTTCAATAGAAGATCTATCAGACATAAATAAAGTTAAATCAACTTTTAAAAAGTATGTTTCAGAAAATATTGTTGATGAATTATTGTTAAATGAGGAGTCTTTAGAGTTAGGTGGAATTCAACAAGAAGTATGTGTTTTATTTTCTGATATAAGAGGATTTACCTCTATGTCTGAACGTTTAGAAGCTTCAAGAGTAGTTACTTTGTTAAATTGTTTTTTTGATAAAATGATTGATGTTGTATTTAAACACAATGGTACATTGGATAAAATTATTGGTGACGAATTAATGGTTTTATATGGAGCTCCATTAAAAAAAACAGATGATATTCTTAATGCAGTAAATACTGCTAAAGAGATGTTTTCCTCTCTCGATAATTTCAATAAAAAAATGAATGATGATGGTTTTCCAAAATTGAATATTGGTATTGGGATAAACTACGGTAAAGTTATTTGTGGAAACATTGGTTCCGAGCAGCAAATGAATTACACAGTAATTGGAGATACTGTCAACTTGGCTTCAAGATTATGTTCTGCTGCTAAACCAGGAGAAATTATAATATCAGACAGCGTTTATAATTCATTGAAAAATAAAAATGGGTTTAATAATAATGATGATTTGATTTTAAAAGGAAAAGCAAAGCCTGTAAAAAATTGGAAATACAAACATCAATTTTAAAAAGTGTATATACTTATAAAAAAGAGTGTTAAAAAAATAATAGACTTTAGTAAGTGACTTAAACCTTTATTTACATTAAAGAATTTAATTGAAGCTATATTAGCCGTTGCATAAACTGATTGAGTAAGATGCTTTCTATATTTTTTTTCATCATTTAAAACTTCTTCAAGAGATTCAAAAAAAGTGTCGAAGTCTTTATATTTATTTACATCACCAAAAAAAAGTGGAGATTTTTTTACTGTAAAGTTAAATCTTGGTAAAATGCATATTATGCATCTTCTAAGAGAAGCGATTACAAAAAATGAAGAAATACCTAATAAAATTATATGAATGGCATCTCCAAAGTCAAAGCTAAATGAATATACATTTTCCTCGTCTATTATATCTAGTGTATATCCTAAGCCGAATATTATACTATAAATAGAAATTACAGCTGTAGCTTTTACTTCTGCAAATTGGATTTGGCTATAATTGTAATTGATTATATTCCAAAAATCCTCAATATCAATATTTTTAAGCTTACTCAAATTAATTTTTGTTTACGGTTTATAAATCAAAATTAAAAAAATCACAAATACAAATATACATTCGTGAACAGTAATCTAGTTACTTTTATGCTAAAACCGAAATATTATTGGGTTTTATGGATAACATTTTTT
>CACCLB010000003.1 GCA_902546725.1 uncultured Bacteroidota bacterium
TTATGAGGGTACTTCACTATGGGAATTTTTTAATGCATTATGGGGAACCTAAAGCTTCTCTTATTCAAACACACGGGTAGCATCATCTCTCAGATGAAAAACCTACGATGTCGGAATGATCAATCATCCCTAATTCAATCCCAACACGAAAAAAGCTAGATACTGAGTATTCATTAAAATCAATACTGGTGTGTGCAACAGTCAAAGCACCACAGATAACTTTACATGCAACTTTGGTAACTTCCTGAAGCATTGCAAAGTCTCGGTAGTATTCAGGTAAAGGCTGCTTACCCTCGCCTTGTCTTTTTTCGATCTTGTTTTGCAAAAACGCATCAATCAAACTGCTGATTGACGGAATAACACTATCATCCTCTTCATTTAATTTACTTATTAGAAGAGACATTGGAATCTCGTGAGTAACCTTGTATCGATCTGCATTTGAAAAGTGGTAAGACGCGATAGAAGGATCGAGGAAAACAAGAATCCTAGAAATTCCTAGGCGGTCACTCAAACAAAGTGTTATTGCAGAGATACCTCTCTCTTCATAAGGATCTCCTTGTGTTACAAGAATGAGAGGTTTTTGTGGTGGTTTTTTGTTCCAACGCTTTTGCAAATTGTCATAGATTGTACTTGCAATCGATATAGGATCTCTGCTGTCATATGCACCCATGTCTTCAATTACGAGTGGATGATGTTCAGAAAGCACTTGAAGATTATCTTGTGAATTAAGTCTTTCCATAAGGTTAATTTGAAAATTAAAAATTTAAAATTAATATACCCTTTCTAGACTTAAAATTTTTCTCAGGCACTCCTAAAAAACACAGAAACATCGGTTTAAAAAACGGTATTTCTATTGGAATAAGGGGATAGGATTTGATATGAAATCTATTCTCTCTATCTTAGAGGTATTATTAACCATAAATCAATTAAAATGAAAAAATTATCATTGGCTTTTAGTCTTTTGGTTTTTACTTTCTGTAATTCTGAAAAAAAAGAGCCAAATTCCAAAATCGAAATCTATGATAATTCAATAGAATCAATAATTGATATTTCAGCTGAAATTGAGATTATTGCTGATTCAATTGCATTGCCCGAAGGACCTGTCTGGGATGAAAAATCAAATTCACTTTATTTTAGTGATGTAATAAGCAACAAAATTTTCAGATGGAATGAAGTAAATGGAACTTCCGAATTTATTGTTCCAAGTGGAAATACTGGATACGCACCAAACTTAGGTGAGGGAATTTTAGGAGCTAATGGTCTTGCTTTAGATATGAAGGGGAATCTCATTTTGTGTCAACATGGAGATAGAAGAATAGCTATGTTGAAAAATATGGAATCTGACGTCCCTAAGTTTGAAACAATAGTCGATAATTTTGAAGGGAAAACACTAAACAGTCCCAATGATATAACTTTATCAAAAGATGGGACCATGTATTTTACTGATCCTCCTTTTGCTTTTTTCGATGCAGCAACTTTTTCTTTTGTAGAAACAGAAATGAGAAAGTTAAACTTTAATGGCGTATTTAAATATAATCCTGATGATAAGACCATATCATTAATAACTAAAGATATTGATGTTCCAAATGGCATTGCTCTTTCAGAGGACGAAAAATCATTATATGTAAATAAAATGGGGATTTTAGATAATAGTCCAGCTATTAAAAAAATTAATTTAGAGACCAATGAAGTAAAAACTTTTTTTGATGGTAAAGATCTTTTCGGCAAAGTGGGAGGAAACTTTGATGGCATGAAAGTTCATTCAAGCGGACATGTTTTTACATCAGGTCCAGGAGGCTTACTCGTTATTTCTCCATCGGGAAAGCTGAAAGCAAAAATTGATTTTGGACATATTACAAATTGTGCTTTTGATAAAGATGAAAAATATCTTTATGCCACAGGATTTTTATCAAACCCAAAAGTTTATAGAATCAAACTTAAATAATTTAGTATAAGAAATAAAGCCCTCCCACAAGTGGGAGGGCTTTTCCTTTAAATCAATGAAGACATCCCAAATCCTCTCTTATTACTCTGTAAACCATTTTTTTAACTAAATATTTCTCAATCCTATTTTTGGGGACTTTTGCACATCAAATTTAATTTGTTTAATATTTAACATAATAAATTAAACAAAATGGAATCCCTTTTGTACTATTGTATCTAATTTAAAAAACAAGCATGAAAAAAATTAATTCACTTTTATTGTTATTACTGTGTTTATTCATAAGTAATAAAACACTTGCTCAAGGCACAATTGTAGACGTTGCCGTGGGTAATGAAAATTTCTCAACTTTAGTAACTGCTTTAAAAGCTGCAGATTTAGTAGCGGCTCTTCAGTCAGAAGGCCCTTTTACTGTTTTTGCTCCAACAAATAGTGCTTTTTCAAAGATCGATTCAAAGGTTTTGAGTTCATTACTTGAACCAGCTAGCAAAGGAGCTTTAGCAAATATATTAACTTACCACGTAGTATCAGGACAGTTAAACGCTGCTGATGTCGTTAAAGCTCTTAACGATGGCGGAGGTAAAGTGGTCGTAAAAGCACTCAACAATCAATCTTTAACTGTGATGCAGAAAGATGGTAAAATTTGGTTGATGGATAGCAATGGAACTTATAGCGAAATTGTTGCCACAGATGTAATGGGATCTAACGGTGTTATTCACGTAATTGACACTGTTGTCATGCCAGAATAATTATATTTGGCTTTTAATCTTATAAAACCCTCCCAAACGGAGGGTTTTTCTTTTACACAAACGAGAACAATCCAAATCCCTTCCAATCCATGGCTATAACTAACCTTATCGAAGATAGTATTCAGACAAGACGGGGTGCACTCATTTGTCACACGCCCACACAATATTTAAATAGTATTAGTTATGGAAAACGATTTGGTTGTTTTTTTGTTATTTTTGCGCCATGAATAACTCATCTACACTGATAATTGCTGCCTCAATAATTATTTCGGCCTTAATAGTATCTTTTTCAAATAGATATCAGCCATCTCCAATCAATGAATCTTTTGTAATTGATTCTTGGACTGGTGATATTTATGATATACAAGGCACAAATCTATCTGAAATACATAAAAATCTACCCAATCTAGAGCAAAGCATGCCTAATAAAAATAATAAGGTTCAATGAAAAATTATACAAACAATAAAGCAAAAATTTTATACTTAAATTTTTTAATTGGTATTATTCACTTTCTCCACCAATTTAACATTATAAACTTTATTCAAGATTCCTATTATTTTTTAGTTCCAATAACTTTCTTATTTACTTTTGTTTTATGGAATGTTTTGTTGATTTCTGAAAAAAAGAACACTAGGAGTTTCTGATGAATTTTCTTTTACATCCATTCTCTCTATCTCAAAGGCATTATTAATCACAAATCTAGGGTGGTGGACTGGTTGAGGTCCATCCTCCATCTACAATTAGTGTCTGACCAGTTATGTGTTGGGCTTCATCACTGAGAAGAAATAGGGCAGTATGTGCAATATCTTCGGTAGTCGCACAGCGCCCGTTGGGGGTAATTTTTTCCCAAGTCTCAACATAATTTCCTTGTTCTAAATCAGCTGTCCTATTAGTATTTGTAGCACCAGGAGCAATTGCGTTTACAGTAATTTGATGTGTGGCTAACTCAACCCCTGAGTTTTTTGCTAAAAAAGCTAAAGCCGCCTTTGACATTCCATAAGCAGTTAGATCAGGATGAAAGGTAAATCCTGTGACCGAGGACATCAAAAGGATACGTCCTTTTTGCCCTGTCTCTATCATTTTTTGTGCAGCTTTTTGTGCTAAAAAAAAAGAACCTTTCAAATTGACTTTTAAAATTTTTTGAAAATCTTCTTCCTTATAGTTTAAAAAAGAACCGAATGTCGTAATCCCTGCGTTTGCAATTGCGAAATCCAGCCTGCCAAAATGCTCGTAAGCAAGCGCAATCATTTTTTCTACTGTTTGAACTTCCCCTGCATCTCCTTCTACAGCAATGCACTGTCCCCCAGTAGCACTAATATTATTTGCTGCTTGATCTGCAAGCGACTTATCGATATCGTTTAAAATAACAGACGCTCCCGCAAGTGATAGTTGACTTGCTATTTCATATCCTATGCCAACTGCGGCTCCTGTAATGACAGCTACTTTACCTTGAAAAGAATATTTGAACAAAGTAATTTGATTTTCTATTTACATCTATAAATTACAACAATTACATTTAATCAAAATAAATCTGTTTTGAATCATTCGGAATCAACCCTTATTGAATGATTTCTTCTACCCTACCACATTTAAGCATAACATCTCCAAAATAAGGGTTTAAAATTTGTTGCTCTTTACTTATCCATGAAGCGCCACGATTATTGTCTGCCATCGGACAATACTGAACGTAAAATATAGTTTCAAGCTCATCAAAATTTTTAATCATTTCTATCAGCTTGGCTGAAACCAGTTGAAACTGTTTGCGTTGATCCTCTAAATTTGTATTCCCAATAATTTCTTCGGATGCTTTATATAAAAAAGACCAATAGTTAGCTGGCTCTTGTCTTTGATTTTCTGGTATAGCTTCTAGTGCGGTTCTAAATACTCTTGTCTTGTTTGAAGCCATCTCAACATCAGACTGGATAAGTGCATCTTTTAATCCGATATAGGCATTGACTACTGGTCGAAATGATTTTTCAAAAGTGCCGTCAAATTCAATTTTTTCAGTTGTATGTCCCATTTCCATGGTGTGGCCTTCGTGACCAGTGCTTGTTTTCCCCCCCTTTTTATTCATCATTGACTTTTTACCTTTTAATTGTGCGGAGGCATCAACTGTAAATGTTCCATTAGTTACTATTTCGTCTCCTCTTTCAAGTCCATCCAAAACTTCATATTGTTCACCGATTTGTTGCCCAATAGTAATTTCTTGCATTTTAAAAATTGGCTGTTCAGGATTTGTTTTTAGATACACTAAAGAGCGTTTTCCCGTCCATAAAACTGCAGATGAAGGGATCATTAAGATTTGTTCTTCCTCGGATACCCCTCGCTGAACGTCTCCTTCAACAAACATTCCTGTTTTAAATTCACCTTCCTTATTATTTAAAACCACACGCAGTTTTACAGTTCGTGTTTGAGGATTCATTACATGGTCGATAAAGTCAACTTTCTTTTTAAATACTTTATTTGGATACACCTTGGTAGTTACCTCAATTTGCTGTCCTTGTTTAAATTGCTCTATTTGATTTTCATAAACATCAAACAAAGCCCAGACCGTATTTAGGTTTGCTATTTTGAGTAGGGGCTGGCCTTGCTTTACAAAATCGCCTTGCTCTATCAACTTTTCTGAAACTGTACCTGCAACATTTGCGTAAATGGGATAGTATTGTTTCGCTGCTCCAGAAGCTTCAATCTGGTTGATCTGACTGTCGGTGAGTTTTAAGAATTTTAATTTATTTCGAACAGCTTTATATAATTCTGCTTGAGATTCTTTTAAAGCTGAAGCGGTAATCAACTCCTGCTGAGCTGAAAATAATTCAGGAGAATAAATAGTAGCTAATAGTTCTCCTTTTTTTACATCATCTCCCACAGAACTAATATGCAACTCCTCAATTCTTCCTGAAAAATAACTCGCCTGTACTACATTGGAATCTTCATTCTCACTTATGATTCCAGATAATTTTATTGAACTCTTATTTTCAGACTCACCTCCAACAATAGCGGTTTGAATATTCGCCAAGGCTGTTGCATTTTCAGATAATTTAAACTCATCAGGATTTAAACCTGTTACCCCAACCTCTGCTGGAATCAAATCCATTCCACAAATAGGACAAGCTCCCGCTTCTTGTTGCATAATTTGCGGATGCATAGAACAGGTCCACATTTCTGTTTCAGATGACATTTCTGAATGTTTATGCATCGTATCAGCAGCAGAAGAATTGCCAAAAAACAACCACCCCAAAAGCAGCCCTACAACTAATATTCCTGAATAAATTATATATTTTTTCATCTCTGTTTGTTTTTAATGAAGATGGGAAACTTTACTGTTTAGTGTTTGTGACCGTTTGCATTGTGATCCTCGTTTTTGACATACGTCATCCCACATTTAGGACAAGAGCCTTCGGTAGCACTCCCACTTCCTTCACAATGCATTGGACACACATAGGCTGAAGTATACTCATCCATCTCTTGCTGTTCTGTTTGAGTACTTGACTCTGCCTTTGCTCCTCCTTTGCAGGATACGGTTGTCAAGATTAGACTCAATACTAGAACCCCCATAATTGTTTTAACTGTTTTCATTTCAAATTGTATTTTAAGGTTTGATTTAATTTCTTTTGTGCTGTATTTTTTATGTTTTGATTCTTTCATAACTTAATTCGTTAAATAATTAATTATTGTTTGTTGTAAGTAGTAGTTTTTTATCGATTCTATTTGATTCATTTGAAATTTGAGTTCTAATTCCTGTATGTCTAGAATATCTTCAAAATCAATTGTGCCTGTTTCGTAGTTTTTGAGTAAAATCGCCTCTGCATCTTTGGCTTGTTTCAGATTCTTTGTCTGAGTGTTGTAGCTTATTTGAGCTGAGTTACTCGATTTAACAGCTTTGTCCAACAAGGATTCTAATTTATTTAGACGGCCTTCCTTCTGTGCTAAAATTTCTTGTTGGATCAGTTCGTTTTGCTTTGATTTCGATTTATACTTCTTGTTAAAAATAGGAATGGATAGACTCAGCATGGGCATGATAATATTTTTGCCATTATCAATAAAATCCGCATCTGTTCGCTCTGAAACGCCTATGTAATCTAGACCAAAACCCAACATTGGATTACTTTCTTTTTGGTTTAATAATTCCGATTGGCTTACAGAATTGTAAAGCTTGTCGTATTTCAATAATTCGGGGTGTAAAACCAGATTGGATGAATTAATAAACTCATCATCTGTAGGCATAAGAAATTCGCTTTCAATAATTACTGTAGTTGCTTTATCTCTGTTAAGTAGCTTGTTAAAGTTGGTGCGTTCCGCTAAATAATCTTGCCCTAAAACCTGCTTCATTTGCTCTAATTCATTTTGTCGCATCTGTATCCTCAAAACGTCAACTGCAGAGGCCTTACCTACCTCTACAGCACTAAGAGCTAAGGCTTCATGGGTTTTTAGTAATTGAAAATTCTGAGCTAATACAACTTGTTTTTCATTCAATGCATAAAGGTTATAGTACGATCGAGAAACAGAAGCCACCAGCCTTTGTTTTGCAATAGCAATATCTTCATACAGGGCATCTGCTAAAGAATTTAAATAATTCTCTCTTGCGGTGATTGCACCAAAGGAAGGCAGCATTTGTTTTGCTGAAATTTTAAAGCGTTGTGGACCTGTTCTCGTCTCTGGCTCACTCGCAAAATAGCCAACACCTAATTGTGTATTCGGAAGCGTATTTGCCTCATTTACTTTTTCAGTTGCTACCTGATACTTTAATTCAAAAGCTTGAATTTCAGGATTTTTTATCAGTGCTTCTTCAATCAAAAGATCTAATTTTTGTGCATTTGAAGTGCCAAATATTAAAACCGTTAGAAGAAAAATATAAAGTCTTTTCATCCTAAGTATTTTTTAATTTTAATTCTTGTCTCCAGCTGTATAAAACTGGAACTACAAAGAGTGTAATCAGTGCGATTAGCATTCCACCAAAACTTGGGATTGCCATTGGGATCATGATGTCACTCCCACGCCCCGTGGAGGTTAAAATGGGCAATAACGCCAATAAGGTCGTAGCTGTAGTCATCAAACAAGGACGAATACGTTTACTCCCTGCTTCCACAACCGAAGCTCTAACTTCTTCTTTAGTCTCCGGAGTGTTTCTGTCAAATGTTTGAGTCAAATAGGTAGCCATAACAACTCCGTCATCAGTAGCTATTCCAAACAAAGCGATAAAACCAACCCAAACGGCTACGCTCAAATTTATTGGGTGCATTTGGAATAGGTCTCTCAAATTCTCACCTAAAAAGTTGATGTTTAAAAACCAATCTTGACCGTACAACCATATCATTAAAAAACCTCCAGCAAATGCCACTGCTATCCCTGTAAATACCATTAAGGATGTTGTCACAGATCGAAATTGGAAATACAATATCAAAAAGATGATGAGTAATGCTAAAGGAACTACCACTGTCAAAGTCTTTTCTGCTCTTAATTGGTTTTCATAGGTTCCAGTAAATTGATAATTGATTCCCTTGGGAACTACCAATTCTCCTGATTCAATTTTAGATTCAATTAAAGCTTGGGCATTTTCTACTACAGTTACCTCTGCAAAATCATTGAGTTTATCAAATAAAACATATCCGATTAAAAAGGTGTCCTCGCTTTTGATAACCTGGGCTCCCTGTTCATATTCAATACTTGCTACTTCGCTCAATGGTATTGAACTTCCTTTGCCAACTGGAATATAGATCTGTTTCAAATCTGTTGGGTTTGCTCTTAATTCTCTCGGATACCGAACACGAACTCCATAACGCTCTCTTCCTTGCACCGTTTGGGTAATTTCCATGCCTCCAACAGCTACTTTTAAAACGTCTTGGACATCCTGTATTGAAATTCCATAACGCCCAATTTTATCTCTGTCAATGTCAATTAACAAATAAGGCTTTCCAACTATTCTGTCGGCAAAAACAGCTTCTTTTTTAACCCCTTCAGCTTGTTTCAATATACTTTCCAACTGAACTCCAAAATCCTCAATTTGTTTTAGATCTTGACCTTTTACCTTGATTCCCATGGGTGCTCGCATTCCAGTTTGAAGCATTACCAAACGGGTCTCTATAGGTTGTAATTTTGGAGCTGAGGTTACTCCGGGTAATTTAGTGACACGGACTATCTCCTGCCATATATCATCAGGAGAATTGATTTCTGGACGCCAATTTCTATAAAACGCTCCATCCGTATCTTCGATCAATTCGCTGGAATCGACATCTGGCATATTTACCTTTTTATCTGACCGATTTGGATTGACAACTGAGGAACCATTTTTAAGCATAAACGCACCTTTTTGATTTACCTTAAATCGTTGACGTTTACCTTTAGTGTTAAGCATATATTCAGCTTTATACTGAATTAAGTTTTCGTACATTGACAAAGGCGCTGGATCTAAAGAGGATTCTACTCGACCTGCCTTACCTACTACGGTTTCGATCTCAGGAATACTGGCTACTGCCATATCCAACTGCCGTAAAACTCGCTTATTTTCATCTACTCCAGAATGGGGCAAAGAGGTGGGCATCAGTAAAAATGAACCTTCGTTTAATGAGGGCATAAATTCTTTACCCGTATTTTTCATAATTAAAAATCCAAATACGACTATCACTGCAGGAACGGACAAGAAAAGTAATTTATTTGCCAAAGCCCAATTTAAGATTTGGGTATAACTCCTTTTAAATAAGGTAAAAATACCCAGTAAACCAAAGCAGATGACTCCTACAAAAATGAGGTTCATGACAAAACTCCTATCAACGCCCAAGGGCCTCCAATACGCTGCCAACAAGAACACTATCGCTAAAACTGAACTGAGGATAGTGGCTAAATTCGCCTGTTGCTCTTCTATTCTATTTTGAAGTTTTAAAATAGAAACTGTTCCAAAGGCAACAAGAATAAGTCCGAGCCAATATCCAAAAATGATCGCTGTGATTCCTAATAAAATTAAAAGCCCATTCAATCCATAGTTGAAATTTTGCTTGATATTTTTCTTTCTAAATAAATAGGCTGCAAAAGGTGGAATTAAAAATAAGACCACTAAAATAGATGCAGCCAAGGCAAAAGTTTTGGTAAAAGCTAAAGGCCTGAATAGTTTCCCTTCTGCACCGATCATTGTAAAAACAGGAATAAAACTGATGATGGTGGTTAGAACTGCCGTAATTATTGCCCCTGAAACTTCGGTTGTGGCATTGTAAACTACTGTATTGATCGGAAGTTTGTCTTTATTATCTTCCAAATGCCGAATAATATTTTCTGAAAGTATCACACCCACATCCACCATCGTTCCTATGGCAATAGCAATTCCAGATAAGGCAAGAATATTCGCATCAACCCCAAAGAGTTTCATTGCAATAAAAACCATCAATACTGCAACCGGAAGTAAGCCTGATATCAAAATGGATGCGCGGAGGTTGAACACCATTACAATGATTACTAAAATGGTGATCAAGATTTCCAGAGTTAATGCATCATTAAGTGTTCCTATAGTTTCCTTGATTAATTCCGTACGGTCGTAAAATGGAACAATTGTTAATTGTGAGGTGCTTCCATCGGCCAACTCTTTTGATGGTAAACCAGCACTTATATCATTAATCTTTGACTTTACATTGTTGATTACTTCCAAAGGGTTTGCTCCAAATCTCGATACTACAACCCCTCCTACAACCTCAGCTCCTTCCTTATCTAAAATACCCCTTCTTGCTTTTGGAGCTAGAGAAATCGTAGCAACATCCTTTATTTTAATGGCAGTGAAGTCTTTAGATGTTACTACTGCATTTTCAATATCAGAGATCGATTTGATATAACCCAATCCTCTTACTAAATATTCAGCTTGATTAATTTCAACGGTCTGTGCTCCAATATCCTGATTGCTCTCTTTAACTGCTTTTACAATTTGATGTAATTCAATAGCGTATTGTCTCATCAATTCGGGATTGACATCTATTTGGTATTCCTGAACGTATCCACCGATCGAAGCTACCTCAGAAACACCACTTGCAGAGGATAATGCATATTTGACATAGTAGTCCTGAATACTTCTCAATTCATGCAAGTCCCAGCCTCCAGTAACCTTTCCTTGCGCATCTCTCCCTTCTAAGGTGTACCAGAATATTTGTCCCAATCCTGTAGCATCTGGACCTAGTGAGGGCTTGATATTTTCAGGTAATAAATTATTGGGTAATGAGCTTAGTTTTTCAAGTATTCGGCTTCTACTCCAATAAAAATCTACCTCTTCTTCAAAAATGATATAGATACTCGAAAATCCAAACATAGAGGAACTACGAATAGTTTTTACCCCTGAAATTCCCAATAGAGAAGTAGTCAAGGGGTAGGTAATTTGGTCTTCTATATCCTGAGGTGAATGACCCTCCCATTTGGTAAATACAATCTGCTGATTTTCACCTAAATCAGGTAGGGCATTAACTGCAACAGGGTCACTTGGTAAAATTCCTAAATCCCAATTGAAGGGTACATGCACTGAACCCCATCCCACAAAAAGTACAAGAAGTAGTACAGCGACTAGTTTATTTTCTATTAAAAATTTAATGCTTTTATTTAGCATAACGTTTGACAATTAAACAATTAGAAATTGGTGCAATCAGAACACCGGATAAGCTATTGGTCCAATGACAATAAGCCAAAGGGCAATAATAACTAGCTGTTAAAAAATCAAATTAAATAGGTCGAATGGAGCTTGAAAAGCTGCCTGACCACCAAGGGCGGTACGTAGGGTCTTAAAGTGTGTTTTTTCTTGAACTCTTTGTTAAGGTCGATGAAAGTAAAAGTATGGATTGCAACTAACGGCTGTTTCTCAAGCGATGATTTGTCAAATGAAATTTGCAATTCATCCAGACCGTTAACGATCAATTGCTTGTCACTACAGCAACTTTTTTTGGTAAAAGCACAGCTTTCAGTGGAAGGATTCTGTGCTTTCATACCACAGCCCTCAGCCTCTTTTAAAATTGCAGTCTCCACTAAAGTGTCACCACAATAATGCATATTGACAGTAAATGACATTGTTGAGAACAATACCACAAAAGCCATTAACAGTGAAAATACTTTTCTAAAACTGCTTTGCATCATATTGCAAAATTACAAAAATTATAGTTGATTGGTCATTTATACCCTTTTTTGGCTATAATTTATAAGTGCTAATTACCCTAAAGCCGACTGAAGCTCTTTCATAAAGGCGAAGAAGATTAGTGATTATTTTTTTGTAATTTTATAAGAATAAGACCATTAAAAGGTAAAGTTTACCATGAAAGTCGTTATGAAGCGTAACTTACTCTTTGCAGTTTTTTCTACTTTAATACTGATGGGACTCCTTTTAATTCCTCTGGATGGAGGGATTGAAAACACCTTTGTCTTTTTTGTAGGGAGATTCCATCCACTAATTCTCCATCTTCCTATAGGTACTTTGGTGGCTCTATTTTTTATGGAGCTATTTAATGCTTTTTTCCCTAAGCTGAATTTAGCCGCCGCATGTAAAATATTGCTTTGGTTTTCAGTAATCACTATACTACCCACTACACTTTTAGGATTTATGCTGGCTTCAAGTGGAAGTTATGATGACGAACTACTCAATACCCATAAATGGCTGGGTTGGTTTACTGCCTTGGTATGCATCTGGTTGGTAGCAATTCGCACTAAAAAAACTATTGAAAACACTTCAACGGTTAGCCCTTTTTATAAAATTTTCCTTTTTGTAAATGTTTGCATCTTGTCTTTGGCTGGGCATTATGGAAGTTATTTAACCCATGGAGAAAATTTTCTAACCAAGTACATGCCCTCCTCAATGAAAGCGGTTTTGAATATTGAGAAAGCTCCAGAATATATGGTCATCACCACAGAAAAAGATGTTAGTTCAAAAGAGGCTATACATTATCAAAACCAAATTCAACCCATACTCCAAACCTATTGCTACGAATGTCATGGAGAAAAAAAACAAAAAGGTGAAATGCGTTTAGATGTACTGAATTGGGACATGATAAATGGTCCTGATGCAGAAATATGGCACGCTGCTCTAAACGTAATTAATTTGGGTGAAATGCCTCCCAAAAAGAAAAAACAACTGAATGATACCGAGCGACGTACTGTTGTAAGTTGGATTTCTGAAAACTTGGATAAAGCAGCTAAAATCAAACAAAAAGACAACCAAAATGTTATCCGAAGGTTAACCAAAACCCAATATACCAATACCCTAAATGAATTACTGAGGGTATCAGTTAACTTTGGGGATGTATTGCCTGATGATGGTAAATCAAAAATGGGCTTTAGTAACAACGGCAATATTCTTCAAACCTCTGCACTTCATATCGATTATTATCAGAAGATTGCACGAGAAGCACTGGACAAGGCAATCGTTTACGGAAATAAATCCAAATCCAAACGCTATAAAGTTTCCTTAGGTAAGCAATTAGGAGACGGAATAGCAGGAGCTGAATTTGGAGGTTACCAAACGGCTCCTGTTGACAATGAGGATTTAGTAGTCGAAATTTTAGACGAAAACGGTAAACCCTTAAGTAAAGAAAATGACAGTTTGTTGAAAATAAAAAACAGTATCGGAATTGGGATGAGAGGCTCAGCAAGCAATAGATATACTATAGTTGATGAGGGTATGATGCTCAATTCAGCACTCCCACATAAAGAAGTTACCCCAAAATCGTGGCAAGGACCCTCACCAAACCTAAAACTACTGATCCGTGAAGATTTCACAAGAGCAGGTGATTTTGCTTTTAGAGTAGTCGCCTCTAGAGGTTACAACTCCATGTCAATCGAACGTCTTATCGATTTGAGAAAAAATGTCCCTGCCGAACAGTCTCCTAAGGCAATTCACATACTTGCAAAAGAAATTGAAAATAAAGACGGTTTTGTGCTAAAAAATAACCGCTGGTTGATGCCTAAAGAAGTAGCCAATAACGTCAAAACCAACTTTAGCTATACCATCCCAAAATCTGGTATTTATCAAATAGATTTGGTGCATCCCTACGTTCAAGAAGATGCAACACCTTCCTATCATATCAACCTACTGGGATCCAATGAAGAAGGAATCATCAGTAAACGACTCAACTTAGATCCGTCATTAAGTGAGAAAGATACAATAATAAGTCCAGTCACTTTAGCATACTTAACGGCTGGAGAACACAAAGCTTCCATAGGAGGAAAGTTTTTTGTTGGCTTTAGCGATTTGATCTTTACTCCGATTCCAGAAGATGATCCACTCCCAAAAATCCTACAATTAGAAGCAGAGAGAGACGATCAAAAGTTTGCTTCTGAAAATCCATCTCTTCAAGTCTTTATTGGCTCTAGAACAGATGATGGGATGGATTACGACACCTTTGGAACTCCCCAGGAAATTACAGGGAAAGCTGGTGAATTTAAAACCTATGTATTTACAGGACGATTAGAAAATTTCCCAATACCATTTGGAAGCAACGAGGTCAGTGGCGAACTTGCAAACATACTCACTGTTGGTCTTTGGAACAATCATCTGGTAAAAGAAAGCAGTCTCAGAGGACCTCCTTTACTTGTAAAATCAGTTGAGTTTGAGGCACCCTATTTCCCAGTTTGGCCACCTAAAAGTCACACTGCTATTTTCTTTGATTCTCCTAATAAGACAGATACTGAGCTTTATGCCAAAGAAGTTATTGGCCGTTTTATGAAACGTGCTTTTAGAAGACAGATCGAACCCTCAGAATTAAATCGATATCTGGATTTTTGGAGTTCTATTCGCAACGATTTTGATCGTTTTGAAGACAGTGTTAAAGAAGTTTTGGTTGCTATTTTGTGTTCACCCAATTTTATCTACATCGCTGAACCTGAAAAAGCAGATCCCGATGCAGCTATTGATCAGTTTTATTTAGCTTCTCAGTTATCTTATTTTCTTTGGAATTCTCCACCAGATGAAACGCTGATGCAATTGGCATCCAAGGGGACTTTACGACGCACGTTAGACCAACAAATTGGCCGTATGATTGAAAGTCCCAAGATCAAAGAAATGATTCATTCTTTTAGCTACGAATGGCTCCGATTGGATCGCCACCAAACCATGGATATAAATGTTCAAAAATACGAAGACTATACTCGCTTTGTAAAGGAGGACATGCTTAAAGAAACTTATGCATTTGTTGCCTACGTTTTAGAACAAGATTTAAGTATCCTCAACTTTATTGATTCTGATTTTGCCCTATTAAATCAAAACCTTGCTGAATTTTATGGTGTGGAAGGGGTAAAAGGAAATGAATTTAGACCTGTTCCCCTTAAAGACAATCAAAATAGAGGCGGCTTACTCTCGCAAGGGTCTTTTTTGAGTGGTCATTCGGATGGAGTTCAAGCACATCCCATCAAAAGAGCGGTCTGGTTAAAAGAAAAAATACTGGGAGATCATCCACCTCCACCACCTCCAAACGTACCCGAACTCGATCCAGACACACCAGGCTTTGAAAAGCTGACACTCAAAGAACAATTGTTTTTACATCGCAACAAAGCGTCCTGTATGGATTGCCATCAAAAAATCGATCCCTATGGTGTTGTCTTTGAAAATTACGACGCAGTAGGAAGGTATCAGTTATCAGCAAAAGACAAGTCCATTGATTCAAAATCAATACTCCCCGATGGAACAGAAATTGAAGGAGTTGAAGGAATTAAAGAATATATTTTAAAGTTGAAAAAAGACAATTTCACTAAAGCTCTTGTGGAAAATCTATTTGCATACGCACTTGGCAGAGACGTTGGTTTTGAGGATGAGAAAGAAATTAATTATATTGTGGAGGAAGTAATTGAAGATGATTACCGTTTTAGAACGGTTATTGAGCAAATTGTTTTAAGCCCTTCTTTTAGTAAAAAGGAACCCAGTTGGTTTGATAAAATATTCTGATCATGAGTAAAAAATCTTGGCATTTAGACAGACGAACCTTCCTCAGGGGATTGGGGGTTAGCTGTATGCTCCCCTATTTTGAGGGTATGGCAATGACCAGTTTTTCAAAATTAACAGAACCTCTTCCTCCTAAAAGGCTATGCTTTCTTTACTTTCCCAACGGTGTTGCTTTACCTCCTGAGGAAAGTCCTTATCATAAAAAATGGAATTGGTTTCCCATAGGAGAGGGAAAAAATTATCAACTCACCCACTCTCTTGAACCCCTCAAGGGACATCGAAATGAAATGTCAATCCTTGGTGGATTAAGCCACCCATTCAGTCGTAATGTTTTGGGGCATATGGCAGGAGATTCTTTTTTAACGGGTGGTGATCTAAGGGGAGAGTATAAAAATAGTATTTCAGTAGACCAAGTTGCGGCAGAAAAACTAAGTAAGTACACCCGTTTTCGATCATTAACCTTGTCGACTGACGGTGGGGTAGGCTATAAGTCTCGAACTTCAACCTTATCCTTTAATTCTGCAGGAAAACCGATTCCTTCTGAACATCGACAGCGAGAAATATTTGAACGTTACTTTTCCCCTAACGGTGGTAACACCACTCAGGAAAGAAGAAAAAGTCTGAATCAGGGTAAAAAGATCGTCGATTTAGTCCTTGAGGACAGTAAAGGCTTTAAAAAGCGCCTGGGAGCAAACGATAAAGTAAAACTTGATGAATATTTAAGTTCATTGAATGAGGTTGAAAAACAATTGAATAGAAACGAAAAGTGGCTGGATGTACCTTTAAAAAATTTTGATGCCAGCTTGATCAATATGGATGTAGATCCTACCTCAGCTCCAGAAGACTATGTTCGCTCCATGTTAGATATTATGGTTCTTGGTTTTCAAACTGATAATACAAGAGTAATGAGCTATATGATGGCTCGTGAAGATGGAATGGGCTTTGGTGACAATTTCCCTAAAATAGCACTTGGGCTTCAAGGACATCATACCATATCGCATGACAGAGCAACCGGGCATTGGGACGATTGGGGACGTCTGGACCGTTGGTATGCCAAACAATTTAACTACTTCCTCAATAAGATGAAAAACACCAAAGATGTTTATGGTTCCCTCCTAGATAATACTTTGATTCTTTACGGAAGTGCATGCAGCACTACCCATAATGCTAGAAATTGTCCACTCATACTCGCTGGAGGTTCTGAGTTAGGTGTTGAGCACGGAGCCTATACTCAATTTGATGAAAAAAAGGAACGATTGTCCAACCTCTTTGTCAGTATGTTGAATAAATTAGATGTTGAAACCGTAAGTTTCTCAGATAGCACAGGCCCTTTATCTGCTATACTTTAAATTTCCAACGCTAAAATTTAAGCCCAAAACTTGCTCTATTAGAATAGTTTCAGGTGAATAGTAATAATGGTATTTAGAAAAAATCAATTGTAATAGATGAAAACAAAACTCCTTTTAAGCACTTCTGTATTCTTATTTTTTACCTTTTTTGGAAACCCCCTAGCACAAAGCAAGAAATTCAATCTTGACAAAGATCTTTTATTGGTTCATTTTGACTGTAAAACAGATGTAGACGATGTCCAAACCATGGCGGGTTTGAGCACACTGCTTAAAAATAAAACCTATCAAAACTTAAATTATCACGCAGTAACTGGAACCTATGGTATCCAAGAGGGACCCCTATGTTCCTCCCAATACATTACTAGAAAGAGCATTTAAAGGACATTGGTCAGATGCTCATACAGATATTGACAAAGCAGTAAAGGAGGTTTTACAAAAAGTCAAAATTACTTTATCACAAAATGGAGATGTGTGGATAGCCGATGCTGGACAATCCGATTTTTCAGCCAAACTAATAGCAGCTGTTAAGACGGAAATGAAAAATATAAATTCTAAAATACGATTTCATGTCGTTCAACACAGCGATTGGAATGAATCCGTTACCGCTGAAAAAGCACTTAATTACGTTAAAACACATACTGATTATAATAAAATTCCAGATGGTAATGCTTTAAATAACGGTACACCTGGGTTTAGAGATCCAAACTATAAAGATTTAAAAAAGCAGGTGAAGGATGCTGAATTATTGGATATATGGGATCACGCTATTGCATTATCTAACCAATACAATGGAAAAGACGATCGCTATTTAAACGAGGCTATCGCTGCGGGTGGTTTAGATTTTTCCGATCTATCAGAGGTTTGCTGGATACTGGACATTCAAGGCATCAATAATATTCAAGACTTTTTTTACAGAATGTTAAATTGATTTTTTTTATTACTAAAAAAAAATTATATTGGTAAGGTTGTAACCATAAATCATTCAAAATGAAAAAATTAACCATCTCATTTTTTTTAGGCTTTCTAACGTTCTCCATAATTGGCAGTGTAGCAGCCTTCCTTTTTTATCTTCCTGAATTTGCCGCCTTGCACAATGCATATCCAAGTGCAGTAAATGAAAATCCAGAACCTGTCTCAGGTATACTTTTAGGAATAATACAGCTGATTGTTTTAGTTGTCCTTTTGGATAAACTAAAAATAGATAGCATTAAAAATGGTGCCGTTTTAGGTGCAGTATTTTCAGGCTTGTTATGGTTGATGATTGATCTTCAAATGGTTTCATTAACCTCTATTTTTAATTATGATTTCTTAGTAGTTGATGTTGTAATTTCAACTGTTCTTGGTCTTATAGGGGGAGCTGTAATTGCTTGGTCTCAAAAAAAATATTCTTAAAAATTTTAGGGCTGGCCTAGAAAGCCCCTGTATTACTATAAGAAAGTGAGTATGATTGACTCTTCATAAAGAGTTCAAACTTCACTCCTATTCCTGACCGTTTTTAGGGGTTAAAAAGCGCTTCATTTTAGGTTTTCGCATTGCTTTTATACCCTCTACTTGTAGTCCAATTCCCTGAGGTTTTTTATTTGCAAAAGCAATTTTAGATTCCAAATGATTTTTTAGTGAATCTAAAAGTGAACTATAAGCTGACTGTTGTGCGAGGTTTATCATTTCCTCTGGATCATTTTGGAGATCGTATAGTTCGTAGGCATAGGCCTGATCTTCTGGCCAACGCGTAATTCTGAATTCAGGGGTTTTCAATGTATAACCATCATAGAGTTGTGTAAGTGCTCCCTCACTTTTATAGCTATTTATTGCTGATGGATCAAAAAGGGATTTTAAACTTTGACCCTGCACAAATGAAGGAGTGCTGTTTTGGGTTAAATCCATTAATGTAGGGTAAAGATCTATCAACTCAACAGGAGTCTTGTTACGAGTGCTACTTGGAATATTAGGCCCCGAAATAATTAAGGGTACCCGAGTAGCATTATCAAATAATGTTCGCTTTTGATAGTGTCCTCTTTCTCCCATATGATAACCGTGATCCGAAGTAAAAACGACATAGGTGTTTTTATCCAAACCTGTTTCTTTTAAGGCATTCAAAATGGTTCCAAGTTGAGCATCAGCAAATGAATTGCTTGCGTAATAAGCTTGTAGAACTATCCGAGCAATAGAGTCCGGAAGATTGATCTGATTTTTTTTATCCCGAAGCGTTTGCGCTGCTTTTCTCGGGATAGTCTTTAAGTAAGCATCGTCATAATCAGGAACCGTAACTTCTTCTTTATTGTAGAGATCAAAATACTTTTTAGGTGCAACAAAAGGAACGTGGGGTCTGTAAAGCCCAACGGCTAAAAAGAAATTTTCTCCATTTTTGGCGAATTTTTTCAATTCGTCTACAGCAAGTTGAGCACCAATACCATCCGTTAATTCTGAATCAGTAGCATCCGTTGCATGCCAACTTAAATCTCCCCCATTCCAGTTTTTGACTATCCCTTCAATTTTGTGTTCTTCTTCCTTGTCTTTACCGTAAGGATTAAACACATAATCCCAAGTATAAACATCGTCAAAGCTTGAAGTACCTATAGAACCGGGATTGTCATAATGGTAAATCTTGCCGATACGAACAGCATTGTATCCTACTTCTCTAAATTTTTGCCCCAAGGTGACTACATCAGGTACGGTTTGGCGAACATAAATACGGTTTTGTTTGATTTTGGTTTGATCAGCATAGAGTCCTGTCATCAAAGATGCACGGGAAGGTCCACAAAGTGGATATTGACAATGAGCATTTTCAAATACCAAACCTGCTGCCGCTAATTTATCCATATATGGACTCTGAACCATTGGATGTCCATAGGTGCCTAAATCACAATTCAAATCATCGGCAATTATAAAAAGTACATTCGGCTTTTGAGTAGCATCAATGGTACTCATTTCATTTTTGCAAGAGAAGACCAAAAAAAGACAGGTCAATAGGAGTAGATAACGAAATGGTATAAACATTGTGGTAATAATTAAAATTCCCTTTAAGTTAAGAATAAATAATTGCGCTTTATTCAATTCTATATTTTAAGCAATTCTTTATCACTAGAAAATAGAATTATAATTCAATTAAAAATATCAAAATTGACCAAATAAGGCTAAAAAAGAGTGTTTTTTGGTTCAAAATGATAAAAAATTGATGGAAAAAGCTAAAAAACTGTTTTTTAAAAACTCTTTGTTCCGGTTTAAAGAGACATAATTTGCTCGTAGAAACTGTAAGTAACTTTAAACCAATAACCATTTTCTTCATGTAAACTTCCATCTCCCCTTCCGTTTTTCGAATGATATTTTTTTATATGGCTTTTAAAGGCTTCTATATCTTGAACTTCGTAGTCCCTTCCGTAATCATCTTTAATAATTATCATTGAAAAATATCTTTACAGAGCATCCAAAATCTGTAGGTGAAAGCTATTTCCAGCATTTAGTATTTGCCCTAGGAGTGGGTATAAAGTTGATTTTATGGGGCTTTATCGCCCTTATTCACGCGTTGCTACCCTTTACCTTTAAAACCTATGTATCCCGTCAGATCAACAAACTCTACCTAAAAATTAATCGTACTCCAAAATCATAAAAGAAAGTGAATTTAGAATACTGACTTTGAATTCCCATGCTTAGTTTTACTGACAAAGTATCGCAGTAATAATCACTACCTTTAAACAAAATTTTTGATTGGAATCAAAAGATCACAAATCTGGCTTTGTCAGCATTATCGGAAACCCCAACGTGGGAAAATCAACCTTGATGAATGCCCTAGTGGGTAAAGAGTTGTCTATTATCACTCATAAAGCACAAACAACCCGGCACAGAATTCTGGGAATTGTAAATGGAGAAGATTTTCAAATGGTGCTTTCAGACACTCCAGGTGTAATCAAACCGGCTTATGAAATGCAGGCTTCTATGATGAATTTTGTAAAGGAAGCCCTTGTAGATGCAGATGTCCTTATTTACATGGTAACCCCAGAAGAAAAAGAGTTAAAGCAGGAACAGTTTTTTGAAAAAATAAAAAAAACCAAAGCTCCACTTTATATACTGATAAATAAAATTGACCAAATCAGTCAAGAAACACTTGAAAAAGCAGTTTATCATTGGGAAACACAATTCCCAAAAGCCAAGGTTTTACCTATTTCAGCCTTGACAGGTTTTTATATACCGGAATTGCTGCAAATACTTATTTCAGAACTCCCCACTTCACCCGCCTATTTTCCAAAAGATCAGTTGACCGACAAGCCTGAACGGTTTTTTGTCAATGAAGCCATACGCGAACAAATTTTGGCACATTACAGCAAAGAAATTCCTTATGCAGTGGAAGTGGTGACCGAAGAATTTCTCGAGGATCCCAAAATCATCAGAATACGTGCCATTATAATGGTGGAAAGAGAAACACAAAAAGGAATAATTATAGGCGACAAGGGAAGTGCTTTAAAACGTGTAGGTATTGGAGCTCGAAAATCACTTCAACAGTTTTTTGGTAAAAAAATCCATTTGGAATTGTATGTCAAAGTCTCCAAAAATTGGCGTTCGAGTACACAACAATTAAAGCGATTTGGGTACAACAATTCTTAAATCTTTTCTTTTTTTTTAACTTTAGAGAAAACCCACACCAATGATTAAAAAAATTATTGTTTTAGGATGGCTTTCACTGGTTTTATTTTCTTGCCAACAAAAGGTTCAGAATCCACCAAATATCGTCTTTATCATGTCTGATGACCATGCCTATCAGGCTGTAAGTGCTTATGGCTACGGACTAAATAATACTCCGAATATCGACAGAATTGCGACTGAAGGAGCGCTGTTTCAAAAAGGATTTGTAACCAATTCTATTTGTGCACCCAGTAGAGCTGTAATGCTTACAGGTAAACACAGTTTTGTCAACGGTAAAGTGGATAACATACAAGACTTTAATTGGGATCAAGACAACTTTGCCAAGCATTTGCAAAAAGCAGGATACCAAACCGCTTTGATAGGTAAGATTCATCTCAGGGGTCTTCCTCAAGGATTTGACTATTCGGCAGTACTTCCTGGTCAGGGTCATTACTACAATCCAGACTTTATTATTGATGGAATCAAAGAACGTATTGAAGGATATGTAACTTCAATTACTACAGATTTGGCATTGGACTGGCTTAAAACCAAACGCAAACAAGAACAGCCATTTTTACTTTTATACCATCAAAAAGCTCCTCACAGAAATTGGCAACCCGAGGAAAAATATCTTACACTTTTTGACGATAAAACCTTTGACCCTCCTGCGAATTTTTTTGACGATTATTCCAACAGAGGTACTGCAGCTAAAACCCAAGAAATGCTTATTGCAGCTTCAGAAGAGCAAATTGCAAAGGCACATGGAAATGGAGGACATGGTCGATGGGGACATGATTTTAAAATGCTAACTGACCCTTACGGAAATGATACCGGTTTTGATCGTGAGCTTCAACGCTTCAACCCCATACAAAAACAAGCTTGGCTAAATGCTTACACACCTAAAAACCAAGCCATGAAAACCCAAAAATTAGAAGGAAAAGAACTTGCGCTTTGGAAATTCAACCGCTATATTAAAGACTACTTAAGAACCATTCAATCTGTTGATGATGGCGTTGGAGAAGTATTAAACTATCTTGATCAAGAAGGATTGACAGAGAACACCATAGTAGTGTATACTTCTGACCAAGGTTTTTATCTTGGTGAGCACGGCTGGTTTGACAAGCGCTTTATGTATGAGGAATCACTTAAAACTCCGATGTTGATGCGTTATCCTAAAGAAATTCCTGCTGGATCAGTGGTTGATAAAATGATTCAAAATTTGGATTTTGCCCCTACTTTTTTAGACTATGCAGGAGTTGAAATTCCTCAAAACATGCAAGGAGCTTCCTTTAGAAATATTGTCAATCAAAAAGGAGGTGAATGGAGAGATGCAATTTATTATACCTATTACGAATACCCTTCTGTCCATATGGTAAAACGCCATTACGGTGTGCGTACCGATCGCTATAAATTGATGCATTTTTATTACGACATTGATGAATGGGAACTATACGATCTGCAGGAAGATCCTTCTGAAATGAATAATTTATACGACAATCCTGCCTATGAAGAAGTTCAAAAAAGACTGCATCAACGACTTTCTGAGTTAAGGGATCAATACGGTGACTCAGACTCATTGGATCAAATGCATATCGAACGCTATCTTTCGTCAAGAAACAACTAAAACTATTTAATTTAAATTCAGAAATTATAAACTCAATTGATCTTCATCTGATTCGACATAAGGAAGCTATGGAAAAAGTAAAAGATACCCTTGCTGAACAGCAGCATAAAGGTTCCTTTTCTTTAACCATTATCACAGGCAATTCTACCGTCTTACAGCAACGCATTTTTGATGAAATTTTAAACGATTCTCCCTATACCTATTATATTCCTAGTTGGAATCTAGGACAGATTGTTGTGGAATATATAGAGTTATAATCCATTGACTTATTTTCACTTCTTAACATCATTAAATATAATACTTTACATTCTTTTCGTTATATATTATTTGACATATAATTTGTATATTTAATGACGGAATTAAGACAGAATAAATTTATCTGTCAAAATTTGTCAAATTAAATGGTAAAAATTAGTTACACGAAAGTACAGTCTCAAAGTGCAAAACACAAAGGACAATGGTATCCGAGAATGTATATCAAAATCCACTAATTGGGACAAGGCAATTAAGCCCACATACAAGAATATATTATTCTTTAGGCGTGCTAATACAAAAGAAAAGCAATTACAGAATAAAAAAAGTAATCAATTACTCGATGCAGTAATAAAAGAATTGCAGAAACAATACGCAGGTGCAGAATATCAGGATGGTGTATAACAGTCGATTTCATTAAAAAAGCATTTAGAAGAAATGATTGATTTAAAAGCTGATAAAAGCAAAAACACTATTAGGGGGTATCATAACTTAAAAAGGGCGTTAGAAAGGTTCTGTGAGGCTCACGGATACAGTTTTACGATGGATTTAAACCGCATTAATCTTCAGTTCGTTGACAAGTACCGTTTATGGTTAGTCAATGAAGAAGGATATAAAGGTGATACGGCACATAAATATTTTTCATTATTCGGAAGTACATTAAAAAAGGCAAAGAGTTACGGAAGATTATATAATAATCCTTACGATGGTGATGTTGAATATCCAAAAAAGTCAGAAGCTAAAATGGTTTATTTGACAGGTGAAGAAGTTCAGAAAATGAAATACACGCCATTTAAATACAAGCATATTAAAAATGCATTCCTGTTTATGTGTCATACAGGTATAAGACAAGGTGATTGTTGTAATCTTATTTGGGGTGATTTGCCTAATATAGATGGCGTGACCAAATTGAATGTAAAGACACAAAAGGCAAAAACAGATATTTATTTTAAGCTACCTAAAGTCGCATTAGATTTATTACCCAAACGAATGGGTGATGCGGATAAAGTATTTCCAAATTTAAACTTTGATTCAGACACCAATGAAAGATTAAGAATGTGGGCGTATAAATCAGGAGTTAAAAAACACATCACGCCACACACGGCAAGACATACATTTGCATTTTGGATGTTAAGTGTAAATAACACGCCACTTTACACAGTGTCAAAATTATTAGGTCATACTAATGCAAGAACCACTTAAGATAGTTATGGTCACTTATCTACTGAAAATCTTGATGAAGCAATGTTAAAGGCATTCGGAGATTAGAAATCCCTGAACTTAATGAAGAGGATATGCCGATGATTTAGTTATCAATGGGGGTTAGCTTGTAATCATACAATTGTGTTGCAACCAATATATCACTATTATATTCTCTCAATGAATAAATTAAACCATCTTTCATTTTGAAAATCCACACATATTTATTGTCATATTCACCATTTTTACCTTCAGCATCTCCCTCTTGAATTATTGCCACACCATTTTCATCGTAAATAGTATCAACTGTATTCAAGATGATACCATTAGGTAAGATTTCAGGAATTATGTTTTTAAAATATTCATCAAATAAATTATCTCTATTCCATAATACCCCTCCTTGTTCAATTATGCCCATCCAAGAAAAAGTAAAATCATTATGAAGTAAACTTTTTGAAACTTCAGGATTTGTAAAAAGATTATCAAAAAATGATTGAGCCATTTTTAGATTTGCTTCTGATTTTAATTCCTTTTCACTTTTTTGAGGTTGATTTTGACAAGAAATTATAAATGAAATTAACATAATTGAAAATAGAATATTTCTCATTTTAATTGATTTATGGTTTATAATATCTCTAAGATATAGAGAATAGGTGTAAAAGAAAAACCCTCCACATCGGGAGGGTTTAATTTTATATAAAAATAAATTTAAAAGTCCATAACACGGACTGACATTACAGTATTAACGACTTTTCTCACACCTGATACTTTCTTAGAAAATTCTGCAAATGCAGGGTCAGAAAACATTTTTTTAGTGTTTGAAAGTGCAGTTTTGATATCAGGAGCTCCAATCCATACAAAATGAGTAAAGTCTGAATTTTTACCTACTATTGGATATGCTAAGCCGTAGGAACTATCTTCATATCCCAACTTTTTAGCCATTTTTTGAGAGAAACTTTTAAATTCCTTTAAGTATAAGCTTGGGTTTGTTACTTCCATTTGGTATAGCATGAAAACATTGTCTTCCGCCCAATCTTCCCCATTGTACCAAATAGGAGTATTTAACGACTGAGAAACAGCAACAGAAAAATCTGCAAGTTTACCATCTAAGAGTAATTGTGCCTCAAGTGATTGCCCATATGACATAAAAGCTTGTTCAAAAGCCGCTTCATTAGGAAAGCATATTTGAAGTGAATGTGTAGAATCAGTCGATCCATTAATAGCATATGCAAATAATGACTTTGTTCCTTGAATATTCTTACCCCATTCAGTATTCATTGCAGTAGAAAGCGCTGATACTACCATTTCGGGATTCTCTGCCTTAATGTCTAAAAACAAACAATATTGAGCATTTAATGATATTGTACCCAATAATAAAATTGATAATAATAATTTTTTCATTTTAATTGATTTATGGTTAATAATACATCTAATATACAGAGAAAGAGTTAATATAAAAACTTTAAATTCTTCTAAATGTTTTTTTATAACTTTATGATGAATTTAATGAGGTAGATTATGTTGGGCTTGAATGATATTCAGTATTTGTATGAATTCCTTTTTTGGTTAATTACTTTTTTAATTCTAAAGATGGTGTGGCACAAGCCAAGGTTTCGCCTTGCCTATGCTTATGTAGTAGCTGGGTTTAATTTATTTGCTATAGTCATGTACACCCTATCTTCCATCTCTGGTCAAATGGATCCGCTTACCTCTTTTTCTTTTGCTTTTTTACATGTAATGGTTTCTACTGTAATGTTAACTCTGGTTTACAAGGAGATAAGAATGGAAAATAAAGAAAGATAAATTAAGTCTAGTTAAGAATTGGTTTTAATCCTCTACTCTAAAAGCGTGTTCAATTAAAAGAGCTAAAGGAGCGTAGTCAAGTGTTTTTTCATGAGTTGCTTCTAATATTAATTTAGGAGCTTTACCTGATCTTTCTGCCTGTAACCACCTCGTTACACACAAACACCACTTATCGCCAGCTTTTAGACCAGGAAATTGATAATAAGGTATGGGTGTGATTAAATTATTCCCTTTAGATGCTGAAAATATTAAAAATTCATCTGTCATAATTGCACATACAGTATGAGTGCCTGTGTCTTGTGATACTGTTCTACAAAAACCATCTCTGAAATAACCAGTCATTGGGCTTTTACAACAAGGCTCAAGAGGTTCGCCAAATACATTCTTTTCCATAAAACGAATATAACATATTATAGAAACTAGCACCTTCTCTTTTTATATTCGCTTGCTCTTTAAGGATCTATTGTTATGTAAGATAATTTATCAATCTAAATATCAGGTGATTACAAAATATAAGTGGTTTTTTGTAAATAAAACTTGACATTTTGATGAAAGAATCTATTTTTGTCAGATAAACTTTACAAAATGAATAAAAAAGAGAGAAAAAAACACCTCATCCACCTAGCCTTTTGGACATGGTCTTGGGTACTTACTTTGGCAATCGCTACGTTTGGACCGGAATTTTTTTGGGAGGAAAAATCAGCACTCACAATAGTGGCAATAGTCGTTAACCTTGCTATCGGTATTTTAATGGTTTTGGCGAATAGAAAATTATTTAACCACTATGATGAATTGGAACGGAAAATTCATTTGGAATCTATGGGGTTAACCCTTGGGCTTGCAGTGATTATTGGACTTACTTATTCCTTATTGGATCAAAAAAATCTAATCCATTCTGATGCAGAAATAGGATTTCTTGTTGGCTTTATTAGCATTACATATATGATTAGCTTAATGGTCAATAGAAAAAGGTACTCATGAAAAATAAGGTGCGTGAATTGCGAAAACTCCAAGGGTTAACTCAAGAACAATTAGCGGAGCTCATCGGAGTATCCAGACAGACAATTAACGCTATCGAAAAAGAAAAATTTGATCCTAGTTTACCAACCGCGTTTAAAATGTCAAAACTTTTTGGATATCCAATCGAACAGTTTTTTTTATACCAAGAAACAGAATAATATATCGTGGAAGTTGAATGGAAAAAGTAAAAAACAAATGTAACGTTTGCTTCTCAAAGTAAAAAATGTTACGTTTGCGTTACATAGACAAATAAAACAACACCATGGAAATAGAAATTATAATCCCTATTATTGGTATGCTGACGGGCATCATTCTCCCTGTATCAGTATTTATCTGGCAGTATAAAGATGCTAAAGGAAAAAGAGAAGCAGTGATTGAAATCTCTAAAAATTTGGATGATCCTTCAAAAGTAGAAGAGTTATTATCCATTTTTGAAGAACGCAAAAAACAACCTATTGATTACAGAAGAGGAGGGATAATTACACTTTTTGTAGGCTTAGGGCTCTTTTCTCTGGGATACTTTTTCCTGGGAAATATTTTAAGGGGTGTTGGGGCTTTGGTAGGACTAATAGGCATTGGTGTATTAATAGCTGGATACTTATATCCTAATACAGGAGAGGAATTAACAGATGCAGTTGAAGAATTTGAGAAAAAATAATTAATGGGTAAAAACCACAAAAAACTTTCAAATAATTTAGAAGAGAGACGAAAGTCTATAGGGTTAACCCAGCAAGAATTATCAGTTAAAGCTGAGGTCTCTCGAAAGAGTATCAATGCTATTGAAAATGGAGTTTATGTTCCCTCTACAGTCTTAGCACTTAAAATTTCGAAAACCTTAAGTTGTAAAGTAGAGGACCTATTTCAGCTTCCTGAATAATTTGATAAAGAATTGTATAGAGTGGGTTGACTGGGAAAAGTTATACCCCTATATTTTCAAGTAAAAAATATTAAATCAAAATCTCTTGAAAAATAAAAACCAAAACTTTGATCAGCTAACAAATTTTAAGAATACCCCTCAATATTGATGATATTCACATATCAATTTCTTGGTTTAGAAAATTGATTCATTGTGATAATTTTTCCACCTTCAAATCTAAAAGTTTCCATCCAATTAAAGCCAGAGGGCGTCCCATCTTTGGATACGATATTAGCATTGTCCCACAAAAGAATCCATTCATGTCCATTAGCCCTTTACAGCAAGATTTACGGCAATCTGATAATCTTGTATTTCAATTGAAGAATAAACTTCAATCATAAACTGCATACATTTTTCTTTACCCTCTAATCTCGAACCATCTTCCAATGCAAAAACAACATCATCTGACAGATTACTTCCTGACATTTCATAATCCTTATTAATTATGTACTGGTGCATTTCTTGAACTTTGAGAACTAACTCAGGATTTCCAATTTTAAAGTCATCGAGATAGGTAGCTTCATAGATATAATCTACTTTTTTTGATTCAACGGATTTGTCTTGCTGAGGCTGACCACAGGATATAAATAGAATAACAAATACAAGTAAAGCTTTTTTCGTTTTAATTGATTTATGGTTAATACCTTCAAGTTAGAAATTTTAGATTACATAACAATTTCCTCCCCCCTGTTCAAATAGAATAACCCTTTTTAAAACCATCCCCTTGTGTTTGGGTTTAGGTTTAGGTTAGAAGGGCCTGAAAGGTTTTATCAACTATCCACTGATCAACTTAAAAAACCCCCTATTAAATGCTTAGAGCGAAATTTTATTCAATAGTCCTGCTCGAATTAAATTAGACGAGATTTGAATTATACCTATTTGTGTAATTATTTTTTAATCCCTGGCAATTGCTCTGATGGAGCCGCTTGTTTCCAAGGGTAATCTTGTTTTTCATTTGTAGGATGTACCTTATCTAAGGTTTCAGCATCATAAACGAACCCATTTTTAACAACATGTGTTACTGTATTGGTATGGCGAATATTTTTCAAGGGGTTTTTCTCCAGCACAACTAAATCAGCAATTTTACCCTTAGCGATACTTCCCAAATCTTTGGATAAGCCTAAAGCTTTTGCCCCCAAAAGGGTAGCTACTTTTAGCATATCGTGATTGGAAATTCCTCCCGAATGCATACTCCACAATTCCCAGTGATAGCCAAGCCCTTGCAATTGCCCATGAGAACCTACTCCAGCTATTCCCCCAGCTTCTACAAGATCTTTGACAAATACTGCATGATCCTCAAACACATGCTCTTCTTCCAAAAACCATCCTGCATTACGCCTTCTAGACTTTGCATCTAATTCTGATTTTGGAGTAAAGCGATTGATCTTAGGATCGCCCTGGACATCTTCAGTAGCATAAAAATAGTTTTCCGCCCAAGGCCCTCCATAGGACACTAAAAGTGTAGGTGTATAGGCAGTTTGGGAAGCAGAAACGAAATCGATAAAATCTTTGTAAAGCGGATATACTGGGAATGAATGTTCGTGTCCAGGGTAACCGTCTAATATTTGTGTTAGATTTAGCTTAAAATCAAGACCTCCCTCCGTAGTGGGCATCAATTTTTGTTCTTTTGCCGCCTGAATAATCCACTGGCGGTGTTGTCTATTTCCTGTCAAATACATTTTTATTGTCTTGGTATTGTAGTATTTAGAATATTGTGTTAAAACATCTCGGGCGTGATCTAAACTTTTTATATTATATCCCCAATACCCTACACCTGGTCCAGTAGAATAGATACGAGGTCCAGGAATCATTCCTGCTTCTACCATATCAGCATAAGTGAGTACATCTGTAGTTGCAGTTTGTGGATCTCGGGTTGTTGTTACTCCGTAGGCCAAGTTAGCTGCGTATACCCAAACATGCTTTTTGTGCAAGCCCCATGCCGGCCACATATGAGCGTGGGTGTCTACAAATCCAGGGAGTAAATATTTTCCTTCCAGATCAATAATTTTAGCATTTTCAGGGATGCTAACATCGGAAATAGTTCCTATAGATTCTATCCTATTATCGCGAATCAATACGGTTCCGTTTTCGATGATTTGTTCCCCTTCCATGGTGATTATGGTAGCGTTGGTCATAGCGAATAAACCTTTAGCCATGGCTCTTTTTGCTTTTACTATCACGTCCAACTCTTTTGCTTGATACTCCTCTACGTCCTCTTCTTCATCTTCTTCTGTAGCTGCAACCTCCTCTTCAGTTTCTTCTTTTTCTTCTTTTGCCTTTTTCTTGGTTTCAGCTTCTTCTTTTTGAGCTTTCTCTTCAAGTTCAGCCTTGGCTATATCGTAACGGAATAAGGTTTTCCCTAGGGTCCAATACACTACTTCACCACTAGGGCCCCAACTGGGAAATTGTCCACCAA
The DNA here is from genome assembly GCA_902546725.1 of uncultured Bacteroidota bacterium. GTDB lineage: Bacteria > Bacteroidota > Bacteroidia > Flavobacteriales > Flavobacteriaceae > MS024-2A. Next base: position 30,773 of record CACCLB010000003.1, read on the forward strand.
ATTTGGTCAGTTTTCTTGAGGGGAAAGCGGCTTTTGAAGCATCTTTTACATTAATTTTAGCACCTTTATTACCCAGGTAGGGCAATGTAACCACATAAATATCATTGTTTATTTGAGCCAAAGCATAAGATCCTTTTGGTGCTCGCAACAGTATAGAAGCTTTTGAAGGCTTTTTTTTGGGTGCGGAAGGTGTATCTGCCAAAAGATGGTTTTCATTATAGGAAGAACCATAAACTGTAATACCATCTACCTGTAAGTGTTGTTTTTGATCTGTACCATCCCATTTTATGGAAACCAAACCTTCAGTGGTATTTAGATAAATTCGGTTGTCGTTTTGTGCAAAATGTGGGTTTGATAATCCTGCAGCTTTTGTAATCAAATTGGATTTTCCAGGACCATTCCCGCTAAGCCAGACCAAATTTGACTTTTGTTGAAAGGCACGGGGTCCATCAGCATCCATAAATTGTTGCGCAGAACCTTTAAACACAATAATTCTATTATCAGCACTCCAGACTGGTTGGGTATAAACGCCTATTTCCTGTGTCAGCTGTACAGGTTTGGCCTTTTTATCAGTTCTTATTTTATAAACATTTCCGCCTTGTTTTTGGTCCCAAGTGACAAAGGCAACTTCTTTTCCATTAGGATGCCATGTAGGCATAGCTTCCATAATAGAATGCTCTGTTAAACGTCTTGGCTTTTTATCCTTAAAGGACATATGGTAGAGTTGGTTTAAAGCAGTAAATACCATAGACGATCCGTCTGGTGAAATTTGAGCATCTCGAATTTGATTCACAGAAAAAGTAGCGCTATCATCAATGGGATAATCAAATTTAAGCTGAGGTGCCATAGTTATGGTTTCGTTTACTTCAAAGGGAATATTGGTAGCTTGATCACCATTAATAGGAATACGATAAATTTTCCCACCATAAGAAGCCACTATGGCTTTGCTATCAGGAGTAAAAGACATTGCGGGAAGTACACCTAAAGGCGCTATGGATTCTTGTTCGTCACGTTGAACTGGATAGGCTAACCAATCTTCTTCTTGGGTCAAAAGGTTTCGTTTTATCAATCCAGTTTGATCATTAAAACGACTTCCATAAACCAGCCACTTCCCATCTGGAGAAAGGGTAGGAGTAAAAGCCGATCCGTAACGAGAAGTCATCACTTCTTTTTTACCGTCTTCACGATCATAGGTGCCCAGTTGGTATTGGGGAAGTTTGGCGTTGTATTGCCATGCCCCCATACGTTCAGAAAACCATATCAAACGTCCATCTTTACTAAAAGTAGGTTCAGAGATTTTAAGACGTTCGGGCTCACTAATCAATTGACTTCCCCCCCCACCGTCTTTGTGATATAGATGGAGTTTAAAATTTCGAGTCCCTTGACTTACAACAATATAGTCGCCATCAGGAGACCAATCTGCCGATTGCATCTTTGAGGTATTCCCTTTTGTTATTTGAAGCGTATCTTTTTCATTTCGGTCAATGATCCACACATTGTTTCCACCGCTTCTGTCAGATAAAAATAATATTGAATTTCCATCTGGAGCGTATTTGGGTTGAGAATCAAAGGCTAAACCTTCAGTAATACGCGTAGCTTTTCCTCCTTGAATGGATAATTCATACAAGTCTCCCAAAAGATCAAAAACTATTTTTTGTCCACTTGGGTGAACATCTATGGCCATCCAAGTTCCTTCGTTAGTACTGATGGTAACCTCACGACTAGCTTCTAACGGAAGACTGTCCTGTTCTTTTTTGTCTTGAGCAGAAACGAGTGCGCTAAAAGTTAAAAGTGCAGTGAAAAGTATTTTGATATTCATAATTATTTGATTTTGATATTATAATTTATTACTCTAAAGAGAGAAGTTGAGCGGTTACGGTATCTCCTGTACATTGAATGATGTACAGATTTCCATGGATACGCTCATCTATATTGGCATACATTTTTTTTCCAATAATCTTATTGGCTAAATGAGGAGTGGTATTACTGTGCCCTACTACCAAAACAGTTTTCCCTTGAGTAGCTTGTTTAAAGTCAGGACTGTAAAGATTTCTTGGATCATATTTCTCAACATTAAGCTGATGATCTTCTGCAATTGGTGATGCTGTTTCTTGGGTTCTATAATAAGCTGTAGAATAAATCCTGTCAAATACTACTTCTTTAAAAATTGCTTTCCATACAAGTGCACGCGCTTTTCCAATTTCTGTTAAATGGGGATCTCGATTGCTTTTATCACTCAGATCTTTTTCTGCATGGCGTATAAGGTAGTAAGTCGTCACTTCTTGCCCATAAGAAACAGTAACAATAAACAAAAAACACAATAAAAACAGGGGGGTAAGTAGTAAACGTATACCTTTTTTCATCCTTCCAAGGTATAGAGAAAAGATTACATAGCAAATCTTGATTGCTTAGAATACTAGTCAGTTACTTTATTGAAGTAAGCTGCTAATTGAACAGGTTTATCTGTATTAATATAATCGACTCTTAATTTGCGAAATACTTCCCATGCTATTTCACTATCTGGGGTGCCCCAAAACCTGAAAGGTTTACCATAACTGTGAGCCAATCTAATTATTGAATCTAATTTAATAAAATCTTCTGCCGATATATTTCCCACTCCATTCCATGAAGAGTAATTTTTAAAATTAAGACTAATCAAAGCTATTTTAGACCAAATTTTATCATTTTCGAGAGGATCAAGACTTTGATAGTCAAAGACTATAAAATCTGGGTAGTCCACATATTTTTTTGGATCAGGACGGTTGCCAGAAATTACAATTGAGATATTTTCTTTATCAATAATTTCAGGATAGTAGTTTAGCGTTTTTTCAAGCTTGTTTAAAGTGAGCTGTGATTCAGACTTAATATCAACCAAAATCTGTAGTTTTTTTATACTTTCAGATTGACTAGAAATAACTTTAGACAGTGGGGTTAAATACAAACTTTCAATGGTTCGATCTTTAATAATTTCTGATTCACTGTGAGTTACGTATAATGAATCATTCTTTAGAAATACATCTACTTCAATAGAATTAAGGCCACTCTCGTATGCAGTCCAAAACGGGATACTTTGTTCGTAGTCATTATGAGAATGTAAACCTAACTGAATTGGATTCTGTGCTTTTTTACATTGAAAAAAGATAATAAAACCAACAAATAAAACACGAGTCCTAAACATGATCTAAAGCTTAAAGCTATACTAGACAATTTATTCCCCAGTCCTATCCAAAAGGGCTTGATCTACGGTTGTTTTAAATTCACTAGCATAGGAAGTTGGAGAGGAAAACAATTGCGTATAACAGATTACGATAAGGTTATCTGTTGGATTGATCCAAAAGGAAGTGGCAGCAGCACCTCCCCAATTGTATTCGCCAGTTTCAAGATTAACCATTCCCGAAAGACCATGTCCCATTTGTGCGTTAGTTTTCATTTCCTCTGGGTATTGATTTGTCATTATTATTTCAGCAGCTTTTTCAGATAAAATACGTTTCCCGTTTAATTCTCCTTTATTGAGAAGCATCCGGCAAAAAGTTTCATAGTCATTCAATGTAGAAATCAATCCTGCGCCTCCAAGCAAAAGTTTTGGTGGAGCTGGGGCAGCAAAATTTTTCTCAATATTGGGATCTGAAACTACAATTAGTTCCCCGTTTTCATCCATGGTGTAAAGCTCCGAGAGCTGTTCTCTTTTTCCTTTCGGAACGTAAAAGCGAGTGTCGTTCATTTTCAATGGATCAAAGATGACCGTCTTAAAATAATTATTTAGCTTCTTTCCAGAGACTAGCTCTACAATATAGCCAGCTACATCAATCCCTAATCCATAATTATACTTGGTGCCAGGTTGAAATTTAAGGGGAATCGTTGCAATATCTTTTGTCATTTCCTCTATGGACCAATCTCTTCTCATATGTTGTCGTGCATTGTAAATGGAATCCGTATAACTTGTTTCCCATCCATACGGTATGCCTGAGGTATGAGTCAATAGGTGACGAATGGTCAGCGGATTTTTTTGTGGTTCGAAAGAGTGAACTCCTGCTACTTCTTTGTAAACAGGGGTATCAGAAAACTCTGGAATGTATTGTGAAACTTCATCGTCTAAATCTAATTTCCCCTGATCATAAAGACTCATGATTGCAACCGCAGTAATGGGTTTGGTCATTGAAAAAATTCGATATAAGGAGTTTTCCTCTATTGGCTTCTTTTCGTCAATATCAATAAAGCCATATTTATCATCATAGACCACTTTACCATCTTTAATTATTTTTACATAAGTGCCTGGTAATTTACCCTCATCAACATACTTATGTAGACGTTGTGTAGCTATATTTAAAGAATCTTCAGATATTCCTACGGATTGAGGTGTGGCGCTATTATTTTGGCATGAACCATTAAGGAAAAGAATGCCTAATAAAAAATAGATCGGTATCAGTTTAATTTTCATGGCTGTAAGACTTAAATAAATAAAATAATGTTAATTAGCTGATACAATATACAAAACTGTACTATCATCAAGTATACTTTATTTCTATTACAATTTATTTTAAGTAATTAAAAAATAAATCCAAAAAACTTAAGAGTAATTTTAATTGACTATTTGTTTCTGGATATTCTAAATAGTACAATTAATGGTAATATACCAAGTACAGCGTGGATTACCATGGGGTAAATTCTCAAACTTTCAGTAATTCCCTCAGGTATATTTTGGTCGTATTTTACAAGTAAAATCGCTAATAAATTTATAACACTTAAAGGGAGTTAAATTTTTAAAACTAAAGATTTTACAAGAGGTGCAGCTTCACTGTTAATATTGTAATCAGCAATGTTTTTTCTTGCCGGAAATGATATAATCCCTAAAACCACAAATAGGGCTAAGGAAGTAATACTAAGTGATGGATCTTCATTAAATGTTGGTATAAGTGAAAAAATAGCAAGTAATGAAAAGAGAAAATAGCCCAACAGAAAGTAAAACCTTCTAAGTGTAATTGCATCGTAAATGCAGATAGATGAAATTTAAATTGCAACAATGAGAATTTCCATTTGAATTGATTTATGATTAACAATAAATATAAAGAGATTCGGTATTAAAATTAATTTTTAATTTGATGTTTTTAATAACCCTGAATCTTTATGTTTCTTTCGTTTTTTATTCTTTCGTTTTAAAACTAGGTTGTGACATTTGTAAAATAGGTTTCGCCTAATGACATAAACCAAGTGTTTTGCAAGATAATAGGTGGTAGTAAACGTAGCTGCTAAACTTCCCCCAGCACCCAGAATTTCTAAATCATTGTCAATCTCTTTGAGTAGCACACCTCCAACAAGGATCGTAGCCGATACTAGAAAGTAATTCCTACTCATCTCAACTTTGGTGTCTAATTCAATTTTCTTTTGTGAATCTTGAAGAGCTAAGCTATCAATTTGAGCATTGAGATTAAACCCTAACAATAAGGCTATAACAAGTTTTTTCATGATCTATACTTTGTTTGGATCTTCAATATCATTTTTTAATATTAAGATTTCATTTTGTCAAAAACTAAATAAAACTTCAGGTTAATTTAACAATAAAATCTGTATTAATTCTAGGGTCATAAATTTTTGCTATTAGTGATTTCCAGTACAAAAAAACCCTCTACTAGTGAGGGTTTTTTTTTATTAATTTAAAATATTTGCGTTGTAGTAAACGTCTTCTCTGACAATCATTCCTTCATCATTGAACCACATTTGACTGTGCACAGGAAGATTAACAACTTTATCTGTCTTTTTATTTTTTTAACGTAAAAATTCATTCAAATATATGCTATGCCCAAAAAATAATAAAAATAATTTCCTTGGATTATGAAAAAAATAAATCAAATTACTTTACTAACTGTAACGTTATTGTTTTTTTCTTTTTGGATAACTTAAATCTACTGAAAAAACGAATGAGGAATTTGTTTACCTATGCAATAAGCCAGGAAAAAAATGTTACTATATGATTCCATGTGAGATTCTAAAAAAAACATGTAACAAGGCCTATGGTAAGCTATTTAAAGTTCCTCTTTCTAGAACAATTCAAATGAAGAGAACAGAATGCAGCTGTAAAGATGGTTAAGCCAAGATTTATTGGCTTTCAGATTCTTCAGGTTTAACTTCGTTTCCTCCTGAATCAAATTTAAATCTTAATGAAATCTCATGAGTATTAATCTTTAAGGAAGACAATCCCACATCTAATGGTGTTTCGTAAGCATATCCAATATCCAGGGAATTGATTATAGGTACGAAAGCAATAAAGCCTACAGAATTTGTTGATCTGAAGGAAGCTCCAATGCTAAAATTATTTTTAAATTCTAGGGTGGTCATTAAATCAAATGTAGTTCCAAGATTTAGTACTGACCTTAATAGTATACTTGGTTTTAATTCTAGGTTATCATTGATGTTAAAAGCAAAACCACTTGCCAAATAGGTATGAATACGATCTGTACTAGATTGAGAAAATTCAAATTTATCAACTGAATTAAATAGTCGAGGAATAGAAAAACTAAACCAAAAAGAAGATGCTTTAAAATAAGCTCCCACTCCTACATTTGGATTAAAACGTGATAATGAATTTTGTGCTGGATCATATTCAAGACTTAAACTTGTCAAGCCTAATAGGTTTGACCTGAAAAACGTTGCGCCAGTTTTTAATCCAAGAAATAAGTTTGAGTTTTCTGTTACTTTTAATCGATAAGAAATATCAATATATGAAGCAGTATTCTTCTCAACATAAAAATTATTTGAAATAAAAGAAACCCCTATTCCAATATTTTTTTTCCTCTCTGATGAAAAGGTCATTAGTTGTGTACTAGGTGAATTCTCAACTGAGACCCATTGATTTCTTGTGTTAAATGTTGCTAAGTTTTTAAACTCAGCACCTGCATAAGCGGGATTCAATAGGCTCATATGAAATCTGTAATTCGAAAGAAATGGCTCTTGCTGCGCCTTACTTCCCAACGAAAACAAAAAAATAATCAGCGTTAGTTTACGCATATATTAACGTGTCAAATAAATCCAGCCTTGGTATTCAGTTATTCCATTACCATCAGCATCCACACGATATAAATAACTCCCTTTTGGCAGGGGATTTCCATTTAATGTTCCTTGCCAACTGTTGTCATAACCCTTAGACTCAAAAACTAAATTCCCAACACTATCGTAAATCCATATCATGTTGTTAGGATATCGTTGAATTTCACCAATTTCAAAATTATCATTAATTCCATCACCATTTGGAGAGAAAAATTCTTGAAAAATGAGTTTGATGTGATTTTCATCGTCAACAAACTCTTGATTCGGGTTATAGAAATCAGGTGCATTATCAAAATCATTATTTATTCCGTCACCATCCCTATCAAAATCAATAACATCAGGAACAAAGTCCCCATCCAAATCAGAAGGGAAGTCATTTGGATCCAGTGGATTTGTACCAATAGCAATCTCATCAAAGTCCGAGAAACCATCATTATCATTATCTAAATCCTCGTTATTACCTATAGAATCATTATCGGAATCTAACCACTCATAAGGATTATAAGGAAATGCATCTTCACTATCGGTATATCCGTCATTATCATCATCTGGATCACTATTATCTCCTATCCCGTCTCTATCAAAATCTGTTGATTCATTTGGGTCATTGGGAAATAAATCCTGAATAATATAGTTTTCAGCCCAATTTACATCTATATCTGGTATTCCATCATTATCATCATCAGAATCAAGATTATCTCCTATGCCATCTTGATCAGCATCAATCCACTCATCTGGATTTAATGGGAATTGATCATCTTCATTTAAGTATCCATCATTATCAATATCTCCATCGTAAAAATCCAGAATTCCATCTCTGTCAATATCTGTAGGGAAGCTTCTAAAATCAAATGGATCAGTCCCAATCAAGAATTCATCAGCATCGACAAACCCGTCCCCGTCAGTATCTATAAATCTTTGGTCATAGATAGTGACTCCAGCTTCAGAATTTACTTCCTCAATTATAATTTGTCCTTCATCATCAACAAGTATCTCAAAAACCTTTTCTAAAACTAATCCTTCCCAATCGGTAGCTCTAATAGTAACTTCATATGGAACAAGTACTTTGCTAGTTATAGAGTCAAAATATAATTTCTCATTTCTAATAAAAAATCTATTAGAATTTGGAGAATTTGATGGTATACTAGCAGTTAATATATCACCGTATTCTTTATCTGGATCTTCCATTGTAATTGAGGAAATAAATGTTTCCTTACTTTTTCTTGATAGTTTATTATTTAGATCACTTAAAATAATATTTGATGGTTTTTCATTTACATCAACTAAATCAAAGTTATATGGCATTTCGACACCCCCAAATTGATTTTCTTTCGAAACTGCTGACTTACCTTTAAATGCAGGTGCCTTCTTCTTTACTTTCCATTTACCCACACTCATCATCTTACTTGAGTTAACTTGGGATTTAGAAGATTTCCCAGATAAATTTGATTTTGAACTATTACTTCTTTTAAATGAAGAACCATTTCCAAAATTTCCTTTTGAATAAGCTACTTCAAAATTTAATTTGGTGTCAATGTAGTTTTTCATCATTTGTGACATCAATAAATATTCACCATCTGGTGTAGTTTTTATTATTTCATCTGTTTCAGATAAATCTGAGGTTATTGAAACTATATCTGATTTTACTTTACCTAAAGCCCCCAGATCTCCATATTTTTGATATCCCCATCCATAAACTTTGTTGTTTTCAGCTATAGCAATTTGAAATTTATGCCCTCCCAAAATTTTCTTGAATTTTAATGTTGAAGAAACCGTTACCGGTTGGTATGCATCGAGGTTACTTCCATCTCCCAATGAACCTAGATCATTATCTCCCCATGCGTAGAGAGTCCCAGAGGTAGTGATACCAAAGCTCATGCCTTCTGAAGCTGATATATCCTTGAATGACATAGAGGAAATAGATGCTACCAATTTAGGCACGCCTCTAGTTGGGTTTGAATTTCTACTACCATAGCCTAATTGACCCTCATTATTTCTTCCACCCCATGTATAAATAGTCCCTGTTACAGTCAACCCAACTACATGATTTTTTGAGACAGATAATTTTTTCCAATCAAATTCCTCTTTAGTGAAAATTTTAACCAATTTATTATGGAACGATAGCCAGTTATTACACTCATCATCGTATCCATAGTTTTTTTGAATTTCATTAGTAATTATAGTGGAACTTGATAATCCAGATAACTTTAGAGATACAGTTAAGTTTAAATCTTGAAAATCAGTTCTTTCAATTTTTAATTTATACTTATTTCCATCATCACTGTCATTAAAAGCTGTTGCTGTAATTGGATATGGGAATTTATTTTTATCATTTAACTCACTCTTTACATAATTATAGAATTCGCTTCTTAATTGATTTTCGTTTTTTGAATTAGCTGCGCCAATTTCTTTAGAAATTTCAATACCATTAACTATTACGGAAAAAGTGGTAATTCCTGATATATTTTTTATAAGTTTTGTTAAAGTTACAGTACCTGTAAATATTTGAGATTTATCAGTAATTGATTTTTTTGGATTATAATTTTTAAAATTAATTGCCTCAAACCTGTAACGATAATTACCATTAGTCAATTGAGTTTTTGAAATTGTAAATGAGTTTGTTATTTCGTTATTATTTGCAATTTGAGAATCAAACTGGGAAACAATACTCATAACGCTGGTAGTCACAGTAGAAACCCTAGTTATCAAGGTAGTTGAGCCAATTTGTGAAGTAGTAATAGATCCAATTGATGTGCTTAATTCAAACCCTCCTAAATCTAAAGAAATACTTGCTGTACCAGTAAATTGTGAACTTAATTCAAATTCAAAAATTTGTTTTTGTCTTTTTGTAGTTAGATAAATCGTACTAATTGCAGATTGTGGATCTGGACAAGGGGTACTTGTTAGAATAAAGTTGCTATTATCTCCTGCACCCCATGTGGAACCATCTGCTCTTTTTAAAATAATATTTTTAATTGCACCTTTTAAGTCATGTATTTTTACCCAATCATTTATCTTTCCAATTCTCGATGGTGTTTTAAATCTATTAAATCTACCAGTGTAGAAATTTTCCCCTACTCCCCAAAGTTCTCCTTTACCACTGTTATTTATTTCCTTAATAAATATAAAACCACCATTTATTGGTGTGAACTGAAGTTCATTTTCTGTAACTAAAATTTCGCTTTTTATAATACCCTCAATCTTAACAGGATTCGGTTCAAAAGGAATTTGGTTATTATAGTCACTTTTATTTTTATTTACTCCAAGAGCATAATTCTCATTATTACCCCATGCATATAAATATTCTTCGTTTCCTTCACTCTTAAATGCATAAGTTTGCCGAGAGTATGCATAAATATCGGTCCAATTATTTGAAATTTGAACTGTAGGTAAAATTTGATCAACAACCTTTTCTGCAACAAAATTTTCGGCTGCTGTATTAGCAATGCCTCTACCTAATTGACCAAAATCATTATCACCATAGGCCCACAAATATCCTTGAGAATCTAAGATCTGGGTTTCAGTAAAAGTTACTTTTACTTTTTCAATATCTGCTTCTATTTCACTCCAATCTAATTCTCTAGGGTAATTAAAAGGAGATGCTCCGGTTCCTAATTGGCCCTGGTCATTAGATCCAATCATTCTAAGCTTTCCGTCTTCATTAATTATACCTACTTGCTGATCACCTGCAGAGATAATATTTATATCCCCCAAATATAATTTAGGACTTGTAAAATTGACAAAGGTTGATGGTTTTCCTATGCCTAATTGACTACTAAGATTTACCCCCCAAGAATAAATATCGTTATTAATATCAGTTCCTATTCCAAATCCTTTACCTAGTGAAATTTTATTCCAGGTAATTTCACCTCTAACCTTTTGAGGTGTTGTAATACTAAATGCATCACTAATACCATTATTCCAATTTTCATAGACCCTTTCTAATGGTAATCCTTGATATTGATTCTGTTTCGATGCATTGAAAGGTAATGAACCATAGTTCATGCCTAATACAAAAAGTTCTCCATTATTGTTAATAAAAGCTGAGGAGGATCCAACTTGACCTAGATTCCAAGTTGAAATTTCTTTCCAATTATTAGAATTTCCAATTTGTTTTAGTCTAAATTTCTCTGAATTTTCAAATTCATCTTCAACAGAATATCTAGGGTCGTGAGCATAAAAATCTATAGCATCGTTTACTCCATCTCGATCAGTATCGATTAAATTTTCATCACTTCCTTTATCAGACTCTTTAAAATTTTCTATTGTATCACCATCTCTGTCTAAGTCGTTGTTATCTCCAATGAAATCTCTATCTCTATCTCGGTGTTCTCTCTGATCAAATGGTGCTTGGTCATAATGATCGTGGCCATTATTGTCGGTATGATCGTCTTCCCAGTTTTTACTACCATCATCATCCCAATCTTCAAAATCAATGGATTTTATTGCGTTATCTTTATCGTCAATATCATCACCATCTGCATCCCAATCATCATACCTTTCGACCCTATAATTTTGGCCATTATCATCACAGCAATCGTACTCTGAATAAATTATCTCACTATAATTGCCATCATTATCTCTATCATCCCATGGACTTATACCTTCATGGCTTCTCCAAACAGCCCTTTTATATTGATCTGTCCCATTATAAAACATTTGTTTAAATAATTCTGCTGCTTTCCTTTCGATCACATCTGGTACCTGATCCCAATCACTATCCTTTAAAAATTCATCTTCGGCACCAATTAAGTCTTCATACCTATCCCATGTTGTAGTAGAAACATGACCAGCATAAAAGCCATATTTTATGCCAATTTCTTCCCAGAAATCTGGCATTTCATCATTATCATCGTTATCATCACCAAAATCTCCCGCCCCATCCGCATCAGAATCAATCCATTCATATTTATCAGTAGGGAAAGCATCAGCTCCATCTAATATACCATCTCCATCAGAGTCATTTTCTGTTAACCTAGTTCCCGTATAGGTCTCAAAAAGGTCTGACATAAAATCCTGATCAGTATCATCTAAAGGATAATCATTTGGATCATTTGGATTAGTTTTACTGTAAATTTCATCTTTATCAGAAAATCCATCATTGTCATCATCGATATCATATACATCAGCTTGTCCGTCTAAATCAAAATCAGAATGAGCATTTGGGTTAAATGGATATAAATCTATACCATCATGATAACCATCATCATCTGTGTCATATTTGTCAGGATGTGTACCTCCGTTATCTGGATTTTCGTTAACATTTAAAATCCCATCACCGTCTCTGTCTGTATCAACCTCATAAGGGTCTCCATCATCACAACCCCAACATAAAGAAAATCTTCCATCCCCATTATTGTCATTCCATCTAAAATCAGGGATACGATCACCATCCGAATCTTGCCTAGATGAAGGATCAAGGGGCATTTCATCATCAAAATCATTCACCCAATCACCATCACTATCACCATTAAAAGGATTTGTACCTAATAATAATTCTTCTTCATCAGTAAGTGAATCCCAATCATCATTTGGATCAGCGTTGTCTCCTATTTTATCTCTATCACTATCATGATATTCGGTTGGATCATTAGGGAATTGATCTTTATTTAAATACCACCAATCACTAGTAAGTGCCCTTATGTAGTTATGATTCCAATCCCAATCTAACCAAATGTCAAGATTTTTCTGCTGATCAAAACCTTTTATTATTAGCTGATCAGTTCCTGATATCGTTGCTGAAATTTCTTCTATTTGATTATCTATTTCAGGGCAGCAAAGGGTGTAACTAATTGTTGAATATTTTTGATTTATCTCATCTTGAAAAAAAGTAATTAGCTCATTTAAAGAATATCTGGTATTTCCTGTATTTAATTCAATTGTGATTTTATTTTCCGAATTCCACCCGTTAATATGAATAACATACCGCTCGTATAGACCAGTTGTAGGTGTTGTAGTGTATGTAGGTAATAATTTTATTACTGTTTGCCAATTTCCATCAGAATCATACTTTTTGAATAATCCCCTCTCTCCATCAGAATAGCCATCCCCATCAGAATCTGGATTTACTGAACTTGTTGAAATTTCAAGCCCATCATCTAATCCATCATTATCATCATCCCAGTCTTCAATTTCATCTCCTAACCAATCTTCATCTGTATCTTTGGTTTCTTCTTTTCTAAAAGGAATAGGGTCATCATTGTCTTCCAAACCATCACCATCCGTATCCTTCATCAGTGGATTTGATGTTCTTCTCCATTCTCCTTTTGGAGTAAGTTCATAAGAATCGCTCAAAGTGTCACCATCATCATCATCATCTAAATTATCACCATCACCATCACCATCTGTATCCCAAAATTCATTTGGATCATTTGGGAACATGTCAATTAAAAGCTGTCCTCCTGCGTCTAGCCAATGAATCCGTCCATCCCTGTAGAAATATTTATCGTAATTATTTTCAGTAATTGTCTGTTTTCTAGGTTTATAAAAAATTTCATTAATTGAATCCCATTTCCATGATCGCCTTGTAAAAATTACTTTACCCTCTAGATTAATTACTGATTCAGATCCTTCAATTCCAATATTTCTATTTTGATCATTCCCTTGGATTATCAATTTATTTCCATCAACAGAGGCAGTAAAAATTTCATCACCATTATTTGTAGGAATGCTACCATGTCTATTTATCTTATTTTTTAAATCAATCAGCACATCATATGCCGTATCTCCTTCTTCAGAAAGTACTCTTATGTCTATTCCGGCTTCCCAATTATTATGATCCCACATCCTAAATTCGAATACTTGACCTTTTCTAACCTCATAACTGGTTGGAGAGTTAACAGTAGTTATGACAAAACGCCAATTTTGATTGTAATCATGTTGTGGGAATTTCCAACCATCAGAGACCCCATCATTATCTGAATCCCAATTGTTTGGATCAGTTTTTAAATCATTTGTTTCATACGTATCAGAAAATCCATCCCCATCTGCATCAGCACCCCCATCAGTTGGTGAATAATTTAAAGGGTCAGGATCATCAATATCTAAAAAGTTATCATCATCATCATTTGGATCATAACTATTGGATACACCATCACCATCAGTGTCATAAATATCATTAGGGTCAAATGGTGCGGCATCAATATTATTTGAGGTTCCATCTCCATCGATATCTGAATCGGAGTTATCTCCAAACCCGTCATTATCTATATCCCAATATTCATTTGCATCATTTGGGAACATATCATAAAGTACAGTAGATGACTCATCCCAATTAGTTTGTTTATATCCATTGTAGGCAAATCTCCAACAACATTCGTTTGTTTTTCTTGGATATAAAAATTGCCCCTTGAATTGGTGGAATTCATGATCAAGTTCTTTTCCTACAATTAACTTGCCGTTTTCAACTAAAAATATTGAAGCTTCATAATATAAATTTCTATCTTCATCCCCTTGAGAACCGGAAATAATTAACGTATTTAAATCACCAGTTCCTCTGGTATCCGAAACAGTTGCGGAGAAATTTTCATTATTATTAGGTCCTATCCCATTAACAAAATTTTTAAATTCTTCCAATATTTGGGCGCCGGTAGTAACAGAATTTGTTATTGAAATTACTTTTTCTTCCCAATCATTACCACCCCAATTTAGATTATGTAATCTCAATTTAAATTCCGATTCATATTTTGCAACTAGGTCACCAGACGGGATTTGTATAAACACTTTCCAAGTAGACCTGTCTGGAGGAATAAAATAATATCCATCACTAACTCCATCACCATCTGTGTCTCTCAAGTTAGGATTACTTCCTCTTGAAGTTTCAAAAGTATCTGAAAAACCGTCATTATCAGAGTCAGCTACTGGTCGATCATTTGAGTCCTTTGTATTGGTGTTATTGTAAATTTCATCTATATCAAGATAACCATCGTCATCGTCATCAAAATCCTTGTAATCGGGATTTCCATCTCCATCCGTATCTAATGCTCCTAATGGATCATAAGGTGATTTATCCACAGAATTATCAATTCCATCACCATCTATATCAGGATCAGAATTATCTCCAATTCCATCTCCATCAGTATCCCAAAATTCATCTGGATCATTTGGGAATTGATCTATGAAATAACTTGAAATTGTTAAATCAGGTTCAAGATATCCTTTATAAAATCCATACCAATTAGCACAACATTTTTCAATTTTTCCATCTCTTGAACCTCTTCTTGTGTCATAAATGTCTTCCTTCCAGTTATGAAATCTCCATGTATCTGTCCCGTTATCTATTGCACTAATCTTATTGTTTTCAGATTTAACAATTACAGAGGCCCGGTAAAAGAAATTTTTATCAGCGTTAATTGTAATGTCATTAATATCAAAATTTCTTCCCTCAAGAATTAGGGCAGTTCCAGAGACAGTTACTGAAAAATATTCAGAACTTATTTGGTTATTTCCGTCTTTAAAATTTATCATACCCATAGTTGGATCTATGTGGGTATTCAAAAATTCATTCTTAAAATAATTTAGGACCTCAGGGACTGACATTGTATAAGTAGTGGTTAAAGACTTAGTTATCCAGCTCATACCTCCGTCAGGCTCAAACCTGAACCAGAACTCATCTCCAATATCTGTAGTTGTTGTAGAGGTGTATGATGGAAATTGCCAGATTATTTTCCAATTTATCGGGTTTTGTTCGCGATTTGGAATATGGGGATATCTCCATCCATCACTAATTCCATCATTATCAGAATCCCAATCATTTGGATCCGATCCGTTTGCTATTTCATAATTATTTGAAAGTCCATCATAATCTGAATCACCAAAACCTGAGCCAGGAAAAGAGGTTGGATCTAAGGGATCTGTTCTAGAGGCTATTTCATCTACATCTAAAAATTTATCTCCATCATCATCCATGTCTTTATTATTTCCTATGTAATCAAAATTCCAAAGATCTACTTCTTCATACCAACCATCGCCGTCTGCATCCTCACCATAAATTCCGTTACAATTATCATCTCTTAATCCCCCATTAAGAATAGTAGGAGCATCAGTATTGAGATGTTCAGTTCGATCAAAATCTAAATCATCAACCTCATTAAGAAATCCATCATTATCTATATCTGGATCGGAATTATCCCCTATATTGTCATTATCAAAATCTAATGATTCGTTTGGATTATTTGGAAATTTATCCTCTTTAATTCTTTTTGAGTTAACCCATATATTTTTATTTATATCGAATGACCATGAACCCCATAAGAAAATCTCCAATTTTCTTCTGAATCTCCGTGCTTGATCCCAAGAACTACTATAATTATTGCAAGAGCCATTATTGATATTTTGATCAATAAACCCTGCAATTGTAATGATTTTTTGGTCATTTAAATCTAATATTTCTCTTACAGTTTTATAGCCCTCATCAATGAATTTGTTTTTTAAATCAGGATCTAGGGTGTCCGAAGTTAAATTTGAGGAAGTTAGATTTTCATTTTCTTTTTCTTGATTACACCATCTCCAGTTATCTGTCCAGTAAGAATTGCCATAAAAATCAGTATAATAAACAAATTTACTTTCTTCACATCTACAATCCCAAAAACCATCTCCATCAGTATCTGCTTTAGTGTAATCATAAATATGACTATTGGCCATTTCATATTCATCTGATAGTCCATCCTTATCAGTGTCTTTTGTTCCAGAAAATTTACCAGGCTCCGTATTCCAATTTTTCGTTGGAAAATCATCCTCACCATCATCAACTCCATCACCATCTGTATCTGCTAAATAGGGCAAGGTTCCTAAGCGACTTTCTACCCAATCCTCTAACTTATCAAGATCTTTATCATGTTGAATATTAGGATCTAATGGCCAATCATCCCATCCATCCCATGCCCAATCACCATCACTATTTACATCATCTGGATTTGTATTAGCCGGATAAATAATTGTATTAGAGATAGTCAAACCGTAAATTTCCACTAGATCTGGTACTCTATCATAATCAGAATCTTTTCCTGCTCTTTCAGGACTGTCCCACCAAGATTTTGGATTTGTACCAACCTTTAAAAGGTTGCCATTTTCATCTATTACTTCGAATTCTTCAAAAATATCTTTGTAACCATCATTATCATCATCTTCATCTACACTATCATCTTCGCCATCTCTATCTGAATCTAATGATCTGTTATTATCTGTAGGAAAATCATCTCTTAATGTGATTGAATTACAAGATAGATCAGTCTTTTCCCATTCTTCTCTAGAAACTCTTCCATCCCCATTACAATCATGTTTTAAATCCCAAAATTTCCAAAAATATTCATATCCATTACATTCTCTCCAATTCTGACCACTACAATTTTTCCATAAATCATCTGCATTTCTTCTGAAGGAATCAAATTTAGAAATATCAATACCGTCTTTAACTCCATCGCCATCTGAATCCCAATCAGTATCTGGATCTAAATATTTTGTTTCATTTTCTATTTCCAAAGCATCAGGCAGGCCATCATTATCAGAATCAAGATGATAAAAATAAGAATTGGGAAATTCGTCTTCATTATCTTTAAAACCATCTCCATCAGTATCTTCATTCCAAGCATCTAAGTGTCTATTCCACTCTTCGACATTTGAAATACCATCACCATCGTAGTCCCAATCATCTTGGCCATAAACATCTGGCTCTGCGTCTTGACCATCCGGTATATTATCTCCATCTCTATCCCAATTATTGTCAGTGAAGATTTTTTGGCCATTTTGATTGATTTTAAAATCTAGTTTATAAGGAACACCATCTTCATCTTCATCTGTGTCATATCTTGAATCTAAGGGAAATGAATCCTCAGAGTCTGAAACACCATCTCTGTCTGTATCCCAATCAGTACTCGAATTTACATAGTCTGTTCCGATTAATATTTCTTCCTTATTGGGAAGACCATCATCATCACTATCATATTGATATCGGGAATTGTATTTAAACGCATCTTGACTATCAGGAACTCCATCATTATCAGTATCTATTGTAGAGGATGGAACTTTCTCGTATAATTCAATTGCTAATTGGTGAATAGTACCATCTTCTGATAGTGCCAAAATTCCATCAGAAATTTTTACATCTTTCCACCTTCTACCACTACCTAAACTAAGGGGGGAATTTATAACTACACCGTTTATCTGACCCCAAGCAAATAAATCACCATCTTCGTTAATCGCTGCAACTATGGCATCATACCAATTTTCTTTACCAAAAATATTTGGGTATTTTGGTGTCAAAAAATTATCCGAAGAACTAATGACCTTTACTTTTGATAATTCATTGAATCGAGATCCAATATTCCAAGGTTCTAAAAAGTACTGATATTGCTTGTTTTTTTCAATCATTGAATCATCAATTTCACCTCCAGGTAAATCTCCATTTAAATCACTTCTTGCTCCCCACAAATCATTCCCTCCTGAACCATTGCCCCAATGCCATAATTCACCATTTTCTTTGATAGCATATACTGAGGTTTTTGTTAGTGCAAAATCAAGATATGTATCTGGAATTTTTCTAGGAGCATCCCTAAAATTTCTGATGCTTTGAAATAAATCATAATTTCGTGGATCCATATTATTAGGATCCATACCCAATTGTAATTCTAAAATATCTGAGTACATGATTGGCCTTAAAGTACTAGTTAATTGACCAGAAGGTGTATACGATCCATCTACCCAATTGAAATACCATGAATCGTTATTATTTGGATTAAAGAATTTATTATTATCTGAATCTACAGGTTTACTATTAGGATCGTTTTTGTCAGATTGTGGTTCACCGTTTACATATAAATCCTCATCTCTATCTAAATAACCATCATTATCAGAATCTAAGTCAATCGTTATACTAACAGATGTGGCAGTTACTGGCTCATATACAACACTTTTATCCGTAAATGATTTATCAGGAATTAATGAATAGGCATTATTCCCCCAAACTTGAAGCGTTCCATCTTGTTTTAAACCAACAGATGTTTTATAAAATGTTTGAATTTTCTTCCACTTATTGTCAGTGTCATCATATTTAATCCTACCAAGCGTATCACCAACCTTGGTCCCTGTTTCTGGTATATCAAATAATTGATCCGGTAATACAGAAAAACTTCTGGGAGTTTGAATTTCAACAATCCCCTGGCCAGAGTTAATTGAGTTAGAAACAAAAGACCACCTAAAATAATACTTCGTATTAGGCACTAATCCATCTTGTTTAAAGTAAAATGTTTTTAGGTTAAAGTCATCACCACTAGTAACTGAACCTATTTCTGATTTTGACAAATTATTTGGATTCTGACCAAAATAAAATTCTACTTTACCATCAATTAGTAATTTTCGACTTTTATTTATCTCAATTGCAATTTTAACACGCTCAGATCTTATCTCAGATTTAGAACGATCATAATTAATAGTAAAATTTGTTTGAATGCCAGTAAAACCATAATCAAATTGGCCCTTTTCGTAAATTTGTGCCTTAAGACCATAGATCGGAAGCATCAATGTAATGATTAAAAATGATCTAAAAAATCCAAAAAAAACGCAAGAGCTCATTTAGAATTGAATGAATAGTTTTAACAAAAATAAACATAAGTTTATGATTTACATTGGATTTTAAGGCTTTTGTTTCTTTAAATCAACTTAAGATTAGTATTTCAATCTTAGATATCCAATTTTTAATTCATAAGTTCAAAAACATATTAAATAAAACAAATTGCAGGTGGATAACAAGCAAAGCTTAGAAACGTATATTTTTTTGTAGACTTTTAAAATTTTATTATCTTTATGGTATGATTTACTTAAGAAACATTGTAGTTATTGCCTTTATGCTTGTTTTGTCTTCATTTAAAATGTCGTCAGAATTTCAAAGAATAGTCTATACCTGCACAAATAGTGAAGTTAAATGTTATGTTTTGAAGAATTGCGACAATTTAATTCAAAAATGTAACGTTTATAGAGGTAAAATGTATAAGATGAAAGAACAAGACGCCAAGAATCTCGGAAAAGTCCTATGTGATTGTGGTGACATTAAATAACATTTACTTCAAATAAATAATATCTGATTTATATAATTTTTTTAAAAATTTATAACCTTACTCGAGTACATTTTCCGTTTTTTAAGAAGCATCGGATTATCAAAACGCAACATTTTTGATGAATTTTGGTTCACATCAGATTCATCTAGCTTATTGGTTCCATTAATTATACCTAAAACCATGTCAAGAATAGGTTCTTCTTCGTTTCCAAGTGTACCCATATTTTGTAAATTTTCCTTAATAAAATAATCAGGAACAAGGCCAGAAGGGTAATCTACAAATCCTTCGCTGTTTTCAATCTTAAAAACTATAGGCTGCATAGCATATGAATGGTTTGGATTGATGGTTTGTCCTTCATTGATATAATCATATATAGTAATGGAGCCAACATTTTTCCCTACGGTTTGCTCACCAACATGTATAACTTCAATGTAGGGAGCTAATCCATTAATTAATAATTCGCTTGCCGAAGCAGTTTCTGGTGAGGTAATAACAAAAACACGGTTTAATTCTAAAGAGTTTATTGCTTGGCCGTCAGAAAGGAATGATACAAATCGATTGATGATTTTATCTTTTCCATATTGGTTAATTATTAAAGGTTCAAGTTTTGTATTCCAGTTTTCTTTAGCGAAAATTTGATTCTTAAACTGACCGGTAATCATACTTGAAAGTTCCACGCAATTTTGAATTGATCCACCTCCATTGTATCTAAGGTCGAGAATTAAATCATCAATTTCTTGTGTTTTATACTCCTTAAAAACTTGATTTAAATCATTTCCTCTATCAGATACAAACTGATTGTACATTAAATAACCAATTTTTTTGTTAAAAGTTGCATCCCCTGATGACCAGTTCAAAACTTTTGCAACTTGTATTGGATTTATTTTGAAATCTTCTTCCTTGACAAGATCAACCTCTTTAAAATTTCTAGCAATTCTTCCATTTTCTATTGAAGCCATGTTGAGGGTAATTGAAGGCTGATTTCCATAAAGGAGGGCTTGATAATTTGAAGTTGTTAAAATTGTCCCGCCTACACCTGTAAAAAGATCCCCTCTTTTTATATCTTTTTCTATTGCATTAGATCCTTCTAGGATATATTTAATATAACCTATTAATTGATTACAATTTTGACATGCATACAATAAACCAAATTCAACACCTGTGGTACTAAATATCCCATCCAAAGTATTTTCTAGTTCCCTGTAATTATCATATATGTAACTGAATCGGTCTTCAGGATGTTTTAACTTTGAAAAAAACTCATCAGGATTTGAGTTTGAGCTTATAAATTCGGAATAAGCATCTCCAAATTGAGCAACATCGTCGGAAAGTAGTTCCACTTCCTCTTGCCAATAATAATATTCATTTAACCCTTTCCATATAAAATCACTAATTTCAAGTGTTCCATTTTCTAAATCAATAATAGGAAGCTGTGTTGAGGTTGAGGTGTCGGTGACTTCAAGATTGTCATCCATTGAACAGCCAAATGAAATCATAACATAAAATACAACTAGTCCTAGCAGGAAATTTCTTTTCATGATTTTACACTTATATAAATAGAAAGTTTAATGAAAAAATGCTTGATTTTCTATCTATCATCAATTTATGATTATTCAGATACTTATATGAATTGAGAATTGATTTTAAACTCTATAAATATACTTAAAATCCATCGAATCATACCAAATGCTACACAAATAGGTTTTTTAGAAAATCAATTGATAAAAACAGAAAATATCTTATTGATTTTATGTTGTTTTTAGATGTAAATCAATACGATGAAAACCTTTTACGCTATTTATCCAAAAAATAATCCAAGAGAACAAAAAACTCTAGAAAATTCTCTAAAATGATTAAGACTGAACCTCTGCTATATCAGATAAACTCACTCATATCGATACAAGTCTCCCTTGGTATCGATATATTCTTTTTTGTCCGTAAAATAGGTTAAACCTGTTTTTTTGTCAAACACAACATTACTTTCAACATATTCATATCGATCTGTGGCCATCCCATCAGCAATTAAAAGACCTAAAATTAAAGAGCCTACAAGGATACTTCCTGCTATTAAAATTGATTTTTTCATTGGTAGATTGATTTTTCTTAAATATAAGAATACAATTATAATTTATTAATTTTTATTTTGCCTTCTAAAGATTGATTAAATAACACATATATTAACATCCTAATTTATGATTTAGGTTATTTCATCCTATCTTTTCTAGTTTCAAAAAAGTATTTATGGAGCATTATGTTGAATGGGGGTATTTGGGGCTTTTTGTTACTAGTTTTTTGGCAGCAACAATAATTCCTTTGAGTTCTGAAATCGTCCTGAGTATACTGCTTACAAACGACTATAATTTTATCACATCTTTATCCGTAGCAACACTAGGTAACTGGTTAGGAGGGCTGAGCAGCTATGCTCTTGGTCGCCTTGGAAACTGGAATTTAATTAGCAGGTATTTTGGTATTGAGCAAATAAAAGTTGAGGCTCTAAAAAATAAAATAGATCAATGGGGTAGCCCACTTGCTTTTCTCTGCTGGTTACCACTAATTGGTGATGTTTTAGCTGTTGGGTTAGGGTTCTTTAGAGTATCTCTAAATACTGTTGCTATTTGGATGCTAATAGGGAAAGTAGTCCGCTATCTCCTATGGGGGTTCTTAACCCTTTTGGGAATTTCCTTATTTTAGTAAAGCTTTTAAACAATTGATATGAAACGCAGTCCTATAGAAGTTTTTAGTGAATGGGCCGATTTAGACAAAGACTACGGTATGGAAAAAAACCATAAAGAGTCTGTTGAAAATATGATCTCCTTTGCTACAAAGCAGCAAAAACCATTTTCATTTATTGATGCCGGCTGTGGAAACGGATGGGTTGTTCGTACAGTATCACAAAATTCGATGTGCATAAAAGCCGAAGGGATAGACGGTTCAGATAAAATGATAGAAAAAGCCAAATCAATAAACCCTACGCACCACTATAGTTGTGCTGACTTAATGACCTGGAATCCCATTGAGAAAGTGGATCTAGTTCACTCTATGGAGGTTTTTTACTACCTGGAAAATCCAAAAGAACTCATCCAAAAAATTAGCAATAAGTGGTTAAATCCTGAAGGGCGACTGATTATCGGATTGGATTTTTATTTTGAAAATACGGTGTCCCACGATTGGTCCGACAGTTGTGGTATTTCTAATATGGAGCTTTATAGTGAAAATGAATGGGTTGACTTTTTTAAAGCTGCTGCATTTAAATCCATTGAAAATTGGCGTTTCGGCGCAAAAGAAAACTGGTCAGGTACGCTTATCGTTACAGGTGTTAAATAGCTTATTTTTGGTCGTAACGTCCAGGAGCAAGGCGTTTACTAAACAGATGGAAGAGTGAATGAGGCAGTACCTTCAATAAGAATACAATCAGTTTAAACGTCTTAGAAGGAACACATACTTTCTTGCCTTTTAATGTCGCCTCAACGGCTTCTTTTGCTACACGACTTGCTTCTTTTTTCATAAATGAGGGTACGCGATCCATCTCTTCTTGTACACCACTAGCGGTATGAAAATTCGTAACCGTATAGCCCGGACAAACAGCCGTAGAGGTTATTCCCCTGTGATTGTAATTGATATTTAAACCCTCACTAAACCTATTGACGAATGTCTTAATCGGTCCGTAAAGCGTCTGTATAGTTGAAGGTGGTGCAAATGACGCAACAGAGGATATCATCATGATTTTTCCATCAGCTGTTTCAAGCATATCTTTTATAAACAACTTGCTCAAGGCAATTACGGCTATCCCTAAAACGCGGATAAACTTTTCCTCGTCTTCCATTGAGGTCTGATCAAAAGAACCCGCAATAGCATACCCCGCATTATTGACCAGTAGATTAATTTTATGACCCTTATTTCTACAATAATCATAAATTTGTTGCGGAGCTAGAGGGTTGTGAAGATCGGCAACAATTACATCAATTTTCCCCTCCCCATGAGAGGATAAGCTTGTAGCAGCAGCTTCTAATTTATCCGAATTTCTGGACGTTAGAACTAAATCAAATCCCCTAATTGCAAGGCATTTAGCAATTTCAAATCCAATTCCAGATGAGGCTCCCGTAATTAAGGCTGTATTTTTCAAATTTCCTTTTTTATGCTTTCATCAAAGTAAAGCTATATTTTCAATATATCCATTTGAAAAAAAATTGAAAGTTTTTTAGTGTTTTCTTACATTATTGGTCTTTTATAGAATATTTTTGTTGCAAATGAGTACAATGAAGTTTTTTGGGATTCTTCTTTTTATTTTTTCAGTGCCAAACCTGGTTGGCGGTCAAGTCCTCTACAAAGAATTTATTTATGACATGCCTATTGATCAAGCCAAAGAGATTCTTCAAGAAAATTCCAAAACACTTAAAAATATCAACTTTGGAAATGGAACTTCTTATGCGTTCCGCAAAAGATCTCTAGTTGATCACGATGGTCGTTTGGTGAGTATCAATATTTGGAGTAAAAAAAATCTAAGCTTGTCTCAAGCAACTGCCTACTTAAAAAAAACAAGAAAGTATTTTGAGTCTATTGATCACAAAACAGTTTACGCGCAAGAAAATTGGTCTGACCCAGTGCTAGTGAAAAAAAATCTACCCTGTATTCGTTTTGTCGATCCAGATAAAAGGGTGGTCATTGAGATGGACCCAAGAGGACAGGGAAGTGTGTACAATGTGTTTATTACGTTTTATAATTACGATTGGTTTTTAAGAAAAGCTAATGGAGAAGAATAATTTATAAATCAATGTTAATTCCCAAACCTAAAAGTTCTCTTACTTGGAGCTTTCCAATCAAATCATCATCGTAAAGAAGATGTAAAATAAAATTTCCAGAGATTTTACTGTTGACCTTAAACCGCATATTAGAATTCCAATCGAAATCAACGTTTTCCGTCTTTTCTAGGTAGTTTACATAGACGCTGAATTTATTTTCCCAGATGATATTTTCCATGATTTCTTTTTTATAAAAACCCGAAATTAATGCTCCAAAAAAGAACTTAGAGCGTTTGTTAAAGTCAACCCCAAAATATTTACTCTCAGCTTCTAACTCTTGAGTAAACTTTTTAGAAACAATAATCATACGGGCTGAAACCGGAGACATATTCACCCAGAAATCTTGATTTTTTTTATAGTAAAATCCTAACCCTGCCTGGAGTATAGCAGGCGATAAAAATTGTGAAACCCTTTCTCTAAGCTCTTCTCCGTCTTGATTGAAAAACTTAAAACCAGGCAACAATTGAGTTTTAAAGTTTAAAAAGCCAGAATAATTCCAGTAAGTATTGATTTGCTTTCCTACGAGGGAGTTAATTTCAAATCGGTCGTCAGCTTTTTTTAAGTATTTACTCCCCGAAACATACGTAGTGCCTAAAGAGAGTAATAAATTGGAATCCCATACAAGGCCATTTCGATCCGAATAGTTAAAGTTGTAATCCAGCCCATATAAAAGAGTTAAGGCACTTTCTCCTCCAGAAATCCAATTTGAAAAATACGCCTGATTAAAATTAAAACGAGTATTCCCATAAAACTTCATACGCTTACCACCCATCTCGGACTGAATAACCGCATCAAAGGGAAGCAATTCGCCGGGCTCCTCTTCTTCTTGAGCATAAAGAGTAAAAGAAGATACAAAGCAACTTACCGTAAAGAATATAGAAGGGAGTTTATGAATTAGTTTCTGGAGATGTTTCAAGATTAGCCAGTTTTAGACGCTACTTTCTTTATTTGGTTTAAATTTATAAAAATAAGCATAATCCAAATTACGCATTAATCACGGTATGTATAAAATTATTTGTGTCTTAATTGTTGTTTTCTTTGGTCTTAACTTAAGGCTGAATGCACAAGAGAAAAATAAGGATCTTCATTTTATTGCCGATAGCTTAGTTGAAATGGGTATCCAAAATAAAGCCTTCCCAGGGGCTCAACTGCTCATTTACAAAAAAGACAGTGTCCAACTATTAAAATCTTATGGATATCACACCTATGACTCTATTGTAAAAGTAAAAAATACAGACCTCTACGATCTGGCTTCTGTTACTAAAATACTCGCAGGCACCCTTGCTTTTATGAAGCTCTATGAACTGTACGATATTGATCTAAATGAAAGGGTTTCCGAGTACCTCCCTTATCTTAAAAGAAGCAATAAAAAAAAATCTAGTTTTAAACAGGTTTTGAGTCACAGTTCAGGATGGATCCCCTACATCGCTCATCAAAATTTTGTTCGTAAAAAAAATGGAAAGTTTAAGTCTAGAACCTTAAAAACAAATCAGACCAAAAGATATCCAACTCAAATTAGTGACTCCTTATTTGTGTTCAAAAATTATCCTAAAAAAATCATTCGACGTATCCGCAAGACAGAGATTAAGACTGTTGGTCAATACTTATATTCTGGACTTTGGTTTTTTTTAGTTCCTGAACTGACCAAACAATTAAGTGGTCTGTCTTTTGAATCCTTTTTAAAATTGCATTTTTACAACCCACTACAACTACAACGCTTATCGTTTTTACCCACCAGATACTTCCCCAAGAATGAAATTGTACCCACAGAATACGACAACCTCTTCAGGAAACAGTTAGTCCAAGGGTGGGTTCACGATGAAGCTGCAGCACTGATGGGAGGAATTAATGGAAATGCGGGTCTATTTGCAAACGCTAGCTCTATTGCTCCGCTTTTAGAATTACTGCTCAATAAGGGATCCTACAATGGAAAATTACTGCTCAAACCTGAAACTGTTAAACTATTTACCCAAAGAGCCTATCCTGAAAGCACCAATCGTAGAGGTTTGGGGTTTGACAAACCGAGTGTTTCAGAAGATCAAGATGCTTATCCTTCTAATTTAGCTTCACCCTCAAGTTTTGGTCACAGTGGATTTACAGGGACATTTGTATGGGTAGATCCTTCGGAAGCTTGTTTTATTATTTTCTTGAGCAATCGAGTGTATCCTTCAAGAGAACAACGTGCACTCTACGAACTAGGTATAAGAGGAAAACTATTGGACTATGCGTTACAAAATTAACCTTGTATTGATAGGGGTGATTACTTCTCAATTTTTAAATGCTCAGCTGCCAGAAGGTTTTACTGCACTAACAGATTCTATTCCAGATTTACTAATTGAATTGCGTTATGCAGGGGCAAATAATTTTATGGGGCGCCCTGTGGCTGGCTATAATGACAGTATTGGAATAGGGACCTCAGCTTTAGCTCATCATTTGAAAAAAGTTCAAGCCGAATTAAAACTTATGGGCTTGGGCCTAAAAATCTACGATGCTTACCGCCCTCAAACCGCAGTCAATGACTTTATTCGCTGGTCCAAAATCTCTAGTGACACACTGACTAAACACATTTATTATCCTACACTTGCAAAAAATAGACTTTTTGATTTAGGCTTTATCGCATCTAAAAGTGGACACAGCAGAGGAAGTACAGTTGACCTAAGCTTGATTTATTTAAAGGGGGAAAACAAAGGGAAAGAAGTCGACATGGGGGGTTCATGGGACTTTTTTGGTGAACTTTCAAATTTCAGTTACCCTACGATTTCAGAAAAGCAAAAAGCCAATAGAAATTTACTTAGAGAACTGATGCTAGCAAACGGTTTTAAATCCTATGACAAGGAGTGGTGGCACTTTACTTTAAATCAAGAACCCTTTCCACAAACCTATTTTGACTTTCCAATTGAATTCCCCTAAGGAATTAATGCTGCAGGAAAGGATTCAAGGTTGATCCCCCAAAGCAAGGGTAAAAGGAAATAGACCATAAGGCTTATAAACAATATTGAAACAATATTCATGACTATTCCCTTAGAAACCATATCGGGTATTCTCAAATATCCCGATCCAAAAACTACTGCATTTGGGGGTGTAGCCACTGGAAGCATATAGGCACAGGAAGCCGCAACCGCCGCTCCAACCATAAGCCCAAAAGGGTGTACATCTATTTCCAGAGCTAGTGGAGCCAATACGGGAAGCAGCATTGCTGTAGTTGCTAAATTCGAAGTGATTTCAGTTAGGAAATTGATCGCAGCAATCAAGAGAAGTAACAATAAGAATAGTGAAAGTCCTCCAAATTCGGTCATCAATTGACCCAACCAAATTGCTAGTCCACTTTCTTCAAAAGCTTTTGCCAAAGCCATTCCTCCACCAAACAACAAGATGATCCCCCAAGGAAGGTTGATGGTATCCTTCCAATTCAATAACGGCTGACCTTGTCTTTTTGAGGGAATGACAAATAGCGCTAAACCAAATAAAATAGCAATTAAGGTATCGTCAATTTTTGGAAATAAAGGCTGCAAAAGAAATGAACGGGTAATCCAACAAAAAGCAGCCAACGAAAAAACTACAGCTACCCAGCGTTCTTCATAACTAATGGGTCCTAAATCGTTTTTTAAACGTAAAATTTCCTTTTTTCCTCCTGGAAATTCAGTCTGTTTAAACTTAAAAGCTTTACGCGTAAGGTAGACCCAACAAAAAGCCAAGAGTACAATTGAAATTGGAAATCCAAAACTAAACCATTCCAAAAAGGAAATTTCATATCCATAGGTAGATTGAACGACCCCTGCCAATACTAAATTTGGCGGTGTTCCTATAAGTGTTGCAATCCCACCGATTGAGGCGCTGTATGCAATTCCCAACATTAAGGCTTTACCGAAAATAAGATTTTCATCTTCTACCGTATCTGGATTATCTTTTAACTGTTTGATGATCGCAATTCCAATTGGAAGCATCATCACTGATGTTGCTGTATTTGAAATCCACATGGATAGAAATGCGGTAGCAAGCATAAACCCCAAAATAATTTTACGAATATCAGAGCCAATAAAAGCTATGATATTGAGGGCAATCCGTCGGTGTAAATTCCATTTTTCTATACCTATTGCAATCAAAAAACCTCCCAAATAAAGAAAAACATATCGATGCCCAAATGAAGCGGTAGTCGTAGCTAGCTCCATCCCGCCACTCAGGGGAAAGAGTACAATGGGCAAAAGAGCGGTAGCTGCTATAGGAATTGCTTCAACTACCCACCAAACGGCTATCCAAAGGGTAGTTGCCAAAACTGCGTGACCCTGATCAGACAAGCCTTCAAAAGGCTTTAAAAATTGAATAAGTATAAAAAGTAAGGGACCCAATACAAGGGCAATTTTTCGCTGCATAATCTATAAAGTTGAGGCTGAAGTATGGTCAGAAATGATGTACCACTTATCTTTTACATGAACCCAATTTAACGTAAAAAAACCTTGTGCATCCCCTATGGTTCGAGTTAAATAGAATTTTCCCTGAAGTTGGATTACCGTGGGACTAAGAGCTAAAAGGTGAAGAACATCAAATTTTAATTCTCCCATTTTTTCACGATCTGAATATGTTCTCTTATAGCGATCTCGCGTGGCCTCCCATCCGTAAATCGGTCCAGAGGCTCCGGAGAAAACCAACTCATCCGACTTTAAATAGCCCTCCATAAAGGCGTCTATATCACCTTTGTTCCAATGGTCTTGTTGCTCAAACAAAACCTTGACAACAGCTAATGAATCTTTTTTGGAGACGGCTTGCTGAGAAAAAAGAAATCCGCTAACAATAAAAAATAGGGTTAAAAAATATAGCCTCATCAAGCTTACTTTAGGGTTGGATACTCGATATTTAATTGCTCTAGATAAGTGTCGTATTTAGACTCGTCGAAATAAAACTTTTCCAAGGCTGGTCGATATTGATCCATGATCCCTTTATTCAAATAAATTGGAGGTGGGTCTTTTTCCGAAATCATCGGTTGGTATTTTGTCTCTTTGCTTTGAACATTTTCAAAATAATCTTTTGCCTGCTTGAGAAGTATTGGCTGTGTCAAAAAGTCAATTACCGTCGTTGCCACAACTTTTGCTCCTGCTGTCCCTCCCTTATGAGCTATAGGAGTTGCCATGGCGATAGCATTTGACCAGTGATGCCCTTGAAGTCCTGGAATATTAGATGGGAAACGAAGCGTTACCGTTGGAATCGTCCATGAAATATCACCGATATCATCAGACCCTCCACTTCTTGGATTTTTAAGAGGCTTTCCAAGGTTGGAAAGTTCTAGCGCGAGGCCATCTGTATTTTTGGACTCCACCTCTTGCTGAACAGCTTTGGCTAGTGTTTGATCGGCTTCTGACCATTCAGGTAGTCCTACAGTTTGAATGTTGGCATACATGGTTTCAGCAATTACTTTATTAAAATGACGAGGCCAAGCAGTACCCACAATCTTAGAACTCACCTTAGTGTCCGTCATTAGCGCTGCTCCTTCTGCTATATTATTGGCATCATTATACATTTTCATGATCCCATCATAAGTAATATCTCTTAAATAAAACCAAATAGAAGCTTTGGAAGGAACTACATTAGGCTGATCACCTGCGTCTGTAAAGATTGAGTGTGAACGTTTTAGAGGATGTAAATGCTCTCTTTTGTAGTTCCACCCTACATTCATCAGTTCAGCAGCGTCTAAAGCACTTCTGCCTCTCCACGGTGAGCCTGCGGAATGTGCCGCCTCACCTTCAAAAGTATACTCAACTGAGATTAAACCTGTTCCTCTTGCCTGACCGTATGATACTGATAGATTGCTGCTTACATGAGTAAAAATACACATGTCAATTTTATCGAAATAACCGTCTCTTACATACCATGCCTTTGAAGCAACCAATTCTTCTGCTATTCCTGGCCAAACCACCAAAGTACCGCCAAGATTGTTGTTTTTCATTTGTTCTTGTAGAGTCAAGGCCGCAGTGACTATAACCGGTATACCCGAATTATGACCTTCTCCATGTCCTGGGGCACCCTCAACCATTGGTTTATGATAGGCTACTCCTGGATATTGAGAAGCTTTAGGGATGCAGTCTACATCACTCCCCAATGCTATGGTAGGACCTTCTCCATAACTCCATTTAGCCATCCAAGCAGTTGGAATACCAGAAATTCCTTTTTCAACCTCAAAGCCTGCAGCTTCGAGTATACTTACTAAATAAGCTGAAGACTCGTACTCTTGGAAACCCAACTCAGCAAAACTAAAAACTTTATCAATCATCACCTGGGTGTTTTTATGACGACTGTCAACAGCTTCTAACGTTGCTGTTTTGATTTTTTGAATCTGTCTTTTAGAAAATTTTTGCTGTGCTGTTAAAAAATTAAATTGAATGAGTATTAAGAATATTAGGGCTTTAAATTGAAGTGTGCTGTAATGTGCCATGAAAACAATATTTTTACCTAAAATACGAATTAATTGATGCTTTCCTATTTATTAAAAAAAACAGTAATCCCCAAGCTTATCCTAATTGGTGTATTTCTATCACACAATAATTGCTCCCAGTCTTCAATGAACTCGGAAACCCTTATTCAAAAAAGTATCGCAGCACATGGTGGATTGGATTTGCTCAAGACAATCAAATCCATTCAATACAGTAAATCAACCTCCCTTTACACTAAATCTGGAGAATTAGAAAAAACAGTTGATCAATATATCACCCACCAGTGGAATCCAGACCAGACCTCAATTGCTTGGAAAAATAAAGAGAGTGCATTTTTTGCTGAAAAAAAATCTAATAAAGTGAGTTTATTTAAAGATGGAGAAATGGTAAAGGACTCCTTAGAACTAATTCGAGCAGCTACAAATTTAGATGCGGCACTTTATGTTTTTTGGCAGCCTTTTAAGCTCACTGATCCTTCAGCAAAAAAAGTCTATTTGGGGAAGCAAACAATTCTAGATTCTATTGAGGTTTTAACTTTAAAAGTCTCATACACTGATGACCCTGAAGCTGATCTTTGGTTTTATTACTTCCATCCAAAGAATTATAAGATTAGAGCTGTAAAAGTAATACACAGCAGGCGTACGAGTTTGATTTTAAACGACAGCTATGAAACTCAAACAGGCTTATCTTTGAACAAAACCAGAAGAAGTTTTTTCTTAGATACACTCGGCCATATCGACTACTTAAAAGCTGCCTATCGATATGGGATCGAATCAATAGAGTTAAATCAGAAATGATAACGTTTAAAGGCTTCTATTGCGGCATATTCTGAAAGTCCCATGTCTTTGTATTTTTTTGCAGTGTCTGCATTTCGATCTTCAGCACGAATCCAAAATTCTCGATGATCATTGCCTTGAAACATGACTCCATCTTTTTGTGATTGGTGATAAAAAATAGCCTTCCGTTTTCTTAAAACTTGATCTGGACTCATAGGAACAGCCATTTCAATTTCGTGAATTTCCCATTCATGCCAAGCTCCTCGATAAAGCCATACCCAACAGTCTTTCATAAAAGACTTGGCTTTTAAAGCTTTTAAAGCGGCAAAAATAATATCCAAACAAACCCTATGTGTTCCATGGGGATCAGCTAAATCTCCAGCTGCGTATATTTGATGCGGTTTTAATTCCTCTATCAACGCTTTGGTCTGATCTATGTCTTTATCAGACATGGGGTTTTTATCGATTAAACCCGTTTCATAAAAAGGTAAATTCATAAAATGAACCTGACTGTCAGCTATACCTATAAAGCGTGTTGCCCCGAGAGATTCCCTTTTCCGAATACTCCCTTTTAACTCACAAATTCCTCTTGGTGTAGGGTGTTGAGGATTCATTTCGTTAAACTCCTGTTTTAGGTTCTCTACCTTTTTACTTTTATCAGATTGTAACAAGTCTTGAGTTACTTCTAAAAATCGAATGGCGTCTTCATTTGAAACCGCAATATTCCCAGAAGTTTGATAGGCAACATGCACTTCATGACCTTGGGCTACCAAACGATCAAAGGTACCTCCCATGGAGATGACATCATCATCAGGATGAGGACTGAATATTAAAACCCTTTTCTTTTTGGGCAATGCGCGTTCTGGACGGTAGGTATTGTCAGCATCTGGCTTTCCTCCTGGCCAACCGGTAATGGATCGCTGTAATCTGTTAAACATCTCGATATTTAAATCGTATGCCGAACCGTGAGAGGCTAATAGGTCTGACATCCCATATTGATTGTAATCTTCATCGGTCAGTTTTAAAATTGATTTTGCAGTAGTAGAACAAAGCCATGCAATTGCTTTAGAGCGTAAGGCCTCATCCCATTTACAGTGACTTACTAGCCAAGGAGTTTTTATTCTAGTGAGTTCTGAGGCTGCTTCATGATCAAGAACAAGGGTCATGTTTTTATGCAATTGAAGATAGGTAGTAGGTATCATGGGCGATATCGCTCCTTCTATTGCTTTTTGAATAATCTCCGCCTTATTCGTCCCCCATGCCATGAGCAAAACTCTTTTGGCTGAAAGTATGGTTTGAATTCCCATAGTAATCGCCTTACGAGGAACGTATTCTATACCTTGAAAAGATGGTGCTGCGTCATAACGCGTAAGATGATCTAAGGTAATTGTTCGTGTCCGTGAATTCCTGTGCGACCCTGGCTCATTAAAACCAATATGTCCTGTTCTACCAATTCCCAGAATTTGAAGATCAATCCCTCCTACTTCCTGAATTTTTTCCTCGTAGCCTATACATAAATTCCTGACCTCATCCATTGGTATTTCACCATTTGGAATATTGATATTCTCAGGTTTAATATCAACATAATTAAATAAATGAGTATGCATAAAGTAGTGATAACTCTGGACGTCTTCTTTAGAAAGCGGATAATATTCGTCTAGGTTAAAGCTGATCACATTTTTAAAACTCAAGCCTTCTTCTTGGTGCATCCGAACCAATTCTCTATAAACACTTATAGGGCTGGAACCTGTGGCCAAACCCAAAACACACATTTTGTTTTGCTTCTGTTTTTCGGTGATCAAATAAGCTATTTCCTGGGCAATTAATTTTGAGCCTTCGTTGGGACTTTCGCAGATTACATTGTGAAGTTTTTCGTAACGAGTTTCCTCAAAACTACCTGGTGCTTTATAAACTAAGCGCTTGGTATTTGATGATTGCATGATATGTAACTATTGCAGTGAATTTCAAATTTAAGATTTCTAGTTAACAATAGTTTTTCTTTTTTGACTTTTTTTGAATATTAAAATTCTTATTTTTAGTTCAAATTAGCCCCATGAAAAAAAGTGTAGTTTTAATTCTACTTTTTAAAATTTGCCTAGGAATAGTTGCCCCTACTATCGTTGCCCTAAACGATCATTCACTTGAAGAGGGTGTTGTTCTGGTTAATATTGAAAAAGATATTGAAATGGAAGAGGAAGAACTGGATGAGACTGTTTTTTTCTTTGAGCCTCAATTAAAGGAAGGTAAAAAAAACACTCTCTTTAGTCTCACATTTAGGTTTAATCATCACTATCAAGACATTTATCTAAAGGGGGCACTCCCCCTCCCCAAAATGTAGTTTAGTCCCTCATAATCTTAAAAAATCTTTCTCATTTCCCCTAATGGGAAAGCAAAAACCTACTTCAATTGAAAAATCTATTTACACATATTAAAGGAGATGTTCTAGGCGGTTTAACCGCTGGCATCGTTGCGCTTCCACTGGCTTTGGCCTTTGGAGTAAGCTCAGGATTAGGACCTAGTGCTGGTCTTTACGGAGCAATCTTTTTAAGTTTCTTTGCCGCTTTGTTTGGTGGAACACCAACTCAAATTTCAGGACCAACTGCCCCGATGACGGCTGTTAGTATGGTCGTTATCGCTTCTATTTTAGGTGCTCATAATGGATCTCTTGAACAAGCACTTCCCTATATACTAGGAGTGTTTTTACTCAGTGGTCTCTTTCAAATTGCACTTGGTGTTTTGGGCGTTGGAAAATACATTAAGTACATTCCCTATCCTGTAGTTTCTGGATTTATGACAGCCATAGGTGTCATTATTCTAATTACCCAAATTCTACCTGTTTTAGGTTATGATGTAAAGAATGATACGGAATATATAGAGCAGTTCAAACCTCTAGCTGAGGAACGCATACTAGAAAAAATTCTAGTTGATGAATCTAAGGAAGGGCTTTTGGTTTTAGAAGATTTCGAAGAAACGATTCGTAGAGCTGGAGAGGTAAATGAAAACTCTATTCACGAGGAGGCTGTAAATCTTGCAAAAAATAATTCGTCAGGAGTTGTGGGAACAATTAAAACTTTACCGAGAGCTTTGGGAGGAATCAATTGGATCGAAGTAATCATAGCGATCAGTACCATTATTATTATTTACGGATTTAAAAAAATCACTACCGCCATCCCGAGTACTTTAGTAGCACTTTTAATTGTATCAGCCGCTGCGATTGGCTTTGGGGTAAACTATATCTCCATTCAGCAAATTCCAGATGGCTTCCCCAAAATACAATGGACCATTTTTACTGAATTTAGTTTTTTACACTTAATTCCCTATATCCTTACAGCTTTGACCTTGTCTTTACTTGGAGCGATTGACTCTTTACTTACATCCATCGTCGCTGACAACCTAACCAAAACAAGACACCTTCCTAATAAAGAACTGATCGGGCAGGGAATTGGGAATTCTATAGGTGCCATTTTTGGAGGAATTCCTGGAGCAGGCGCTACAATACGAACTGTAGTCAACATCCACTCTGGAGGGAAAACACGAGTCTCAGGTATGGTCGCATCCCTGGTACTATTAATAATTTTATTAGCGGTAAGTCCACTTGCTTCTCAAATTCCGGCAGCTGTATTGGCAGGGATTTTAGTTACAGTAGTATAGGCGTCATGGACTATAAAGGACTGAATACACTTTCCAAAATACCTCGTACTGAGGTAACCGTTATGGTTGTTGTTTTGATACTATCTGTTTTTTGGAATTTGGTCTATGCTGTAGGTATCGGACTTGTTTTAGCTTCGCTTTTCTTTATGAAAAAGATGGGGGATATCTCAAAAGATGATGCGAGGGTTTCCACAATTTCAAAGGAAAAAGCCTGGAAGGACGAAACCAAGCTGAGCGATTCTTTTAAAGAAAATGATTTTATCAAACATCTAAGCGGTCCATTATTTTTTGGATTTACCTCAGAATTTGTAAAAATTTCCAAACAAATACCTAAAACAGCCAGTATTTTAATTATCAGAATGGATAAGGTTCCCTTTATTGACCAGTCTGGTCTTTTTGCTCTGGAAGATGTCCTCCTAGATCTATATCAAAAAGAAATTGAAATTCTAATGGTAGGTATCCAATCACAACCAAAATATTTGATGAAAATGATTGGAATCATAGCAGAGCCTATTCCTGAGGAGAGAATCTTTGATCGCTTTGCAGATTGTAGAGAATTTATAATTGACGAACAGGCTAAAATCACAGCCTAATCCAAGCTGGCATCATTCAACACCCCCTTTTACATAAATCAAAAAGGGGGTATTGGAAAATTTAAGGGTGCTTCACCTTAATTTTCTTGTTTTCAATTTGGGATAACTCTTTGAGTTTTCCTTGCTCAAAAAATAAGGGAAGGCTATCCAAGGGTGTGAATTTTGAATCTGGCTTGTAATTGACATAATCTTGAAATAAAAATCCTTCCAGCATTCTTTTATTTTTGGCTTTTCTAAATCGAGTCCCTCCACTATCGGTAAGATAGTTGTATGCCAAAAAATCAATTTGATAATTTTTTTTACTAAACCAATACCTGAATTCATCTTGAAAATCCTCACCTCCACCTTCTTGATCGAAAGTTATTTTTAAAGTCCAATAGGGATTCCC
Organism: uncultured Bacteroidota bacterium; assembly: GCA_902546725.1. Taxonomy (GTDB): domain Bacteria; phylum Bacteroidota; class Bacteroidia; order Flavobacteriales; family Flavobacteriaceae; genus MS024-2A. Next base: position 67,492 of record CACCLB010000003.1, read on the forward strand.
TTCAATTACAACTGAATTTAATAGTTCGGCGTTTACGGCAGGATCTTGAAGTGGTCTTGGCAGCTGAAAAAAATACATTACGGAATTCAATGAATTGGAATACAGCTTTCGAATAGTGTCCTGCAGAACAATCAAACTATCATTTTCAAAGCGCTTTAATTTATCAACAGTAGTCATGAGGTCAACAATTTTCTTTTCTTCCTTAAACGTTTGTCTGGAATACGAATAAAACCCCTGGCTTCGCTCTAGTGAATAATGATAATCTCTAAAGTCAAAGTCAATTTGATAAGCTTGATTATCAAAGCCGTAAACTGCATTTGATTGTTTGATTATTTCTTCTACTGTATTTGATTTGGGGGGTTGGCAGGCAGTGAATAGCAAAAGGAAAAAGAGCAAATTTTTGGGCAAAGAAATCATTGATAAGTTTATTAATAATTCTAATCTAAAACGAAGATACAACTAAAAGATATGCTTTATTTTTGATGCAAACAAAAACCTCATGGAAGTACTCAAAACATTAATTATTGGAAGCGGACCAGCTGGTTATACGGCGGCAATTTATGCAGCAAGGGCAGATTTAAAACCTGTGCTTTACACTGGTATGGAACCTGGTGGTCAATTGACGACTACCACAGAAGTTGATAATTTTCCTGGTTATCCCGAAGGTGTTGACGGACCAACCATGATGGTTCAATTGCAACAGCAGGCAGAACGGTTTGGGACTGAGGTTCGAATTGAGATGATTGAAAGAGTAGAACTGGCCACATCAACAGGAGGAATCCACAAAGCCTTTACCGCTGGAGGAACTGAAATCCACGCGCAGACAATAATAATCAGTACAGGAGCTACTGCAAAATATTTAGGCCTTCCCAGTGAACAACGACTTCGAGGCGGTGGAGTTTCTGCCTGTGCTGTTTGTGATGGATTTTTCTATAAAGGCCAAGATGTTGCGATTGTTGGAGGTGGAGATACTGCTGCAGAAGAAGCAACCTATCTCGCCAAGATTTGTTCTAAAGTCACCATGCTCGTTCGTAAAGACAAAATGCGTGCTTCCAAGGCCATGCAACATCGAGTGACTAATACATCCAATATTGACCTGAGATACAATACTGAAATTGATGAAGTACTCGGTAATCAAGTAGTCGAGGGACTGCGAATGAAAAATAATCAAACGCAAGAAACTGAAGAGATTGCGATCACAGGACTCTTTATAGCAATCGGTCATAAACCAAATACGGAGATTTTTAAAGGTCAGCTTGATATGGACGAAGCAGGCTATTTGATTACTCAAGGAAAAACAACCAAAACAAACCTTCCAGGTGTTTTTGCATCAGGTGATGTACAAGACAAAGAATACCGGCAGGCTGTTACCGCTGCAGGTACTGGGTGTATGGCAGCATTAGATGCAGAACGCTACCTTCAAGAGATAGAAAGTTAAACTTGTAGGTCCTCCCATTCTTGCATCAAACGCTCTAGGTCTTGTTTCTTCTGCTGATAGGAATCAAAGAAATTGGGTTGTGCTATGGTTTGCTCATAATTGATCTCTAACTCAAAATCAATCTCTTTGATTTGTTTTTCTAAGCGGCTAATTTGCTTTTCAACTTTAATAATTTTTTGCTCGTTTGAGCGCGCCTTTTTTTGCTTTTTGTAATCTCCACCAGTTGATTTTGAAGAAGACTTGCCTTGCTCTGGTCCTTTTTCTAGCTCCTTTAATGAGGCCAGTTGCTTGTCCTCCAAATAGGCATTAATGTCTGCCAAAAACGGCTTAACCTCTTGATTTCTAAATGAAATAACTTTTTCGCACAGCCCTTGAACAAAATCTCGATCGTGTGAAACTAAAATTAAGGTTCCTTTAAATTTTAGTAGGGCTTCTTTTAAAACATTTTTTGAGGCAATGTCTAAATGGTTGGTAGGCTCATCCATAATCAACACATTAAACGGCTGTAATAAAAGTTTACAGAGTGCAAGACGATTTCGTTCTCCCCCTGATAGAACCTTAACCTTTTTATCTACCGCCTCACCGGGAAAGAGAAAAGCGCCCAATAAATCTCTTACTTTGGTTCGGTTTTCAGGAGTAGCTGAATCTTCAGCAGATTCAAGTACGGTTTGATCTCCATTGAGGTAGGTCGATTGGTTTTGAGCAAAATAACCCAATTGAACATTATGTCCTAATTTGACTTCTCCTTGGTATTGAATTTCAGAAACTATGATTTTCGCTAGAGTAGATTTACCCTGTCCATTCTGCCCTACAAAAGCAATTTTTTCACCCCGTTCAATCTCGAGATTAACATCACTAAGGACTTGCTTATCCTCATAAGCCTTTGAAACATTATGGGTTTGTAGGATGATTTTACCTGGCTGATGTGAAATAGCAAACTCAAATTTTATTCTTTTATTTTCTTCTGGATCAATTTCTATACGGTCAATCTTGTCCAGCTTTTTAATTAATGATTGCGCCATACTCGCTTTTGATGCTTTTGCTCGAAAACGCTCAATTAATTTTTCAGTTTGCTGAATTTCTTTTTCTTGATTTTTTTGAGCAGCCAACTGTTGAGTTCTCAACTCCTCTCTAAAAATCATGTATTTAGAATATGACTTTTTAAAGTCAAAAATCCGTTGTTGGACAATTTCAATGGTGCGATTGGTAACCTGATCTAAAAACATTCTATCGTGAGAAACTAAAACCAAGGCGCCTTTAAATTTCTTTAAAAATTGTTCCAACCAAATAATGGATTCAATGTCAAGGTGATTGGTTGGTTCGTCCAAAAGCAATATATCGTTGTCTCTAAGGAGTAATTTTGCTAACTCAATACGCATCCTCCACCCTCCAGAAAAGGTGTCTGTAGGAGCGTTTAAATCGCGCATACTAAACCCTAAACCCAATAATATTTTTTCTGTTTGTGCTTGATAATGATAACCCCCGATCATTTCATAGCGTGTATTAAGCTCATTCAATTCATCTAATTGATCAAAATAGGATTGACTTTCAAAATCCTGAGTTGTTTCCATAAATTGATGAATCGCTTCTTGTCGTTGCTCAATGGATTTGATCTCCTCAAAAGCGAGATAGGCTTCTTCTAAAACTGTTCTGCCATGTTCAAAGTCTAAGTCTTGGGGTAAATAACCAATTTTGCAGTTTTTCTCAAAAGCAAAGGTTCCTGAGGTCGGTGTGTTTTCTTGTGACATCAATCGCAACAATGTGGATTTTCCTGCCCCATTTTTCCCGATCAGTCCAACTCGATCTCCTTTACCAAGACGAAAAGAAATGCCATCGAAGAGGGTTTCTCCTCCAAAACTAACTGTAATTTGATGAGCGTTGAGCATGTTTTATTTTGGATTGCTAAAATAGCTTTCAAAACGGTTAATTGCTACTTCATTTGGGATTTGTTTTCCCTCATCTATATATTTCATTAGCCATTTGGACAGTAGTGGAGCCATAAGCACACCTCTTGTTCCTAGTCCATTTAAAATGAACATATTGGAATGTAAAGGATGAACTCCCAAGAGAGGCTTTCGACCAATAACTGTGGGTCTTACGGCTGCCTCATGTTTAACAATTTCATGAGGAGTGTTTAGCAAGGTATTAAGCTTTTCGACCAGCCAAGAATTCCCTTCAACTGTAGGTGTATTTGTTTTATCATTCCTAGAAAAACTAGCACCTACCCAAAACAAATCTTTGCCCATAGGCGATATAAAAACAGACCCTTTGATGATTTGGTTTCTAGACAATTTTGGAGCCTTGATAATTAAATATTCTCCCTTTGAACCTACCAAGGGCAAGTAATCGAACCAAGGGTTTTGTTTTAAACCGAAACCTTCACAAAAAATAATTCTTTTAGCAATAATGCCTTTGTACTCTATGCTGTTCTTTGAAATTATAAGGGCTGAATGATCAAAGGATTCATTCAAAAATTGATTGGGATCTCGAGTTTCTTTATAACGTTTTAGGAGGGTATTTATTTCCAATTTACCAAGCCCCTCCACGATACCATATCCTGCTTTATTTTTTAGAGTTGTTGTTGTTTTGCGAACTAGTTCGGACTTTAAAAAGGAAGTCAAACCCTCTCTTTGTGAGGCAACGATCCAGTCGTTATGTTCTACCTCTTTGTAAAAAATACGATGAATAGGCAGTGGATAAAAAAACTGATTGTCAAGCTCAGGCTCAATGTTTTTGTAATAAGCTTTTGCATAATTGAGAAAATCAATCCCATTCCATGCCATCGTATACCTTTTGAGAACAGTAGGGTTACAAACTCCTGCTGCGTTGGTGCTTGCGCCTTTAAAGGTAGGGTCTGAAATAATCAAAAATTCTTTTTGATGCTGACTCATTTGCCAAGCAATATTGAAGCCTGCTAAACCGTATCCTACTATAATAGAGTCAATCATAATTTCAAAAGTACCCAAAAAAAAACGCTACTGTTTCCAATAGCGTTTTTCATTTGTTTTATGCTTTTTAGTTACTCCACATATCTTGCTCAAAATCTCTAATCTCAGACTTGATCCGTTCTGACTCTAGAAGCTGACGTAAAGCATCCTCGTATATATATTCATTTACTTTGCGGTCTTCATATATATTTTCCTCTCTGTAAATAGTGGCGTTAAAGCGTCGAGAGTTTAACATATGGTCGTAAGTAATCGGTTGGGAAGAATTTCTAGTATTGAATACACCGTTATTTGCAAGAGCTTCTCGTGCATCTGGAAACCAAATCCAGAACAAAGGCACTAAAGCATTTTTCATTGCCTCTGGCCCCTGGCTTAGAGTAGAAACATCTGGTGCTACAGGTGCAATACCTAAAAGTCTGTACTTTAATTCCCCTAAACGCTTGTTAAAAAACCAAGTTCCTTTAATACGATATTGAACTATTTTATCTGATTCGATTTTATACGTATCGTAATCGTCTTCTGTGACTTGCTCGCCTGCATTAGACTTTGAGATTCCTTCTGGAGATAAACTTCTAGAAACCAAAATATCTGTCAAATCTTCAAAAGTCAATTTTTCGCCTTCAATAAAATAAGAGGTAGAATAAATTTCTGTAATATCACCAGAAGCAATATTGTCGTATAAAATTCTGAACAAGGACTTTCGATTGTTAGACAACAGCCCGTTATTGATTGTTGGGTAGTAGTAGGGAAAATTAATTCGCTCATTGAGATCGATAATTTCCCATATGGTTTTTGACCATAAAACATCACGGTCATCTATATAACCGTATGCAATAGGACTTTGATCCTCTACTACTTGCATACCTACTTCCTGAGGTACTTTAGCATTGAGTAGGTTTGCTTGAGACCAACTGGAGTTGGAATGCAACGCAATTACCAAGAGTAAAATAAAAATTCCTTTTTTCATCTTCGGGTTGATTAATTTATCGTAATCGAAATTGGCGACGTTTGTTTCAACTTATAACTCGGGTTTGAAGGAATTATTACTTCAATATCAGAAATAATTACCGTCTGACCATTTTTGATACGACTTAAGCTGTTAATTGCTTTTCTGTCTAATTTGTTTCCTTGGATAACCATACTCGGTTGCCCTGGAGCTCTAAATCTAAAAGATTTGGTTTCTAAAGGCAAATCAAAATCAAAATCTTCTAAACGTGCTTCAACTGAACCTCGCTCTAAACTTGACTTTGGAAGCGTAAAAGAACCAGACTGACCTCTAAAATAACCTGCTGGTTTGGGTATGTCTTTTATTCGAAATGTCGAAACAGAAGAGACATTATTACCATCAGGTAGGGTTCCTGAGACATTGATTTTAACTTCTCTTCCTTTACCTGGAAATAAATTGTATTTACTCCCTCTTACACGTTTAAGTCCTGGAGCTGAAGCTCTTACTTTCTCATCCTGAATACCCGGTATAGAAATCGTTATGGGATTTTGAACCCCGCGGTAAACCACGTTCATTTTATCCGCTGAAATAACTGCAGAATTTGGTTTAGAAATAACTGAATACATCTGCTCTACTTTTATTCTAGATTCTTCACCTTCATTCAAAAACACAAGATCTCCTGCTATGGTATGATCACCTGGGTTTCCAGCACTAATTTTAAGTTTTATCCCCCCAGGTATAAGGTCGTAATCGTTTTCTGTAAGTTTTCGTCCATCGATTGTCAATTCTACTGAATTGGGATTCTGAGCACCACCCTTTCTTCCGAGGATTACACTTCCATCAAAAGTCTCCCCTTGATAATAAGCACCTTTTTCTGTAAGTAATAAACTGGTGTAGTTGTTGGAATTTACCTTAGACGACATTTTCAACTCTTTACCCATCAATGTAGTGAGTACATCGTGTTCCGTTTGACGAATATCATTCTGCATCATGGTGAGTTTTGCAAGCGAAGAAATAAGTGGAAAACCCTTAAAACTTGAATCCAACCAAGGCTCGTCAACATTATCTCTGTTTTTTACATTGTTGTTCATATCACCAGTAAAAAATCGAGCCTCAACCATTTCGATATATTCTGGATACTGACTTCCAAATACCTGTATGACACGACCTCTATAGTTCTGAATCATATCGATAAAATCGGTTTTAGCTTTATCCGAACCCTCTTTAAACCAGAGTACGTCTAATGCTTCACCTTTATCCATTTGAGCATACTCCTTTAAGTCAGGATCTTTTTCTTTTTGCTTTTCAGTGATTGTAGACTTAATTTTTTCTATTTCATTAAAAAACGCATCAGACTCTTTTTTGATTTCATCAGCAGTTCTTTTATGACCGATCCACTTCCCTCCTTTTTCAGTAGCATTTACGGCTATGTTTTCAAGAAGTAGATTATTACTTTCAGATATACGCTCATTGGCGTCGCTTATCTTGACAAACATCTGACCAAATCCATCGAGTACCTCTTTACTCACATTTAATGCGAGCATGGTAATGAATACCAAGTACATCAGACTGATCAGTTTCTGCCTGGGGGTTTCTTTTGCTCCAGCCATGCTTGCCTATTTTTTAGTCATTGCGTTCAGCATACCACCGTAAACATTGTTCAGGGCTGCTAAATTTGCAGATAAACTCTCCATTTGAGCTCTAAGTTGTTCTGCGTTTTGATTCACTTTGTCGTTAAACTCTGCATTGCCTTCAGCATCTTGGATTTGCTTTTGATAATTCGCGTTCAATTGCTCAAGCTGAGTGGCAGCTTTAGCCAGTTCTTGACTGTAGTTTTGTGAAGCCGATACCGCCTCTGATGCAGGTGATAATGCTTTTGCTGAGTTTTCTAAATCTTTAATACTACTTGCCAAAGAGTTCATTAAGCTTACATCTATTTTCGCTTCCTGCATTAAGGCATCAATTTTTGAAGAAAGTCCTTCTTCTCCGCCTCCTGATGCAGCTTTCTTAGGAGCTCCTTTAACTTTCTTTACATAGTCTTGATGCTCTTCCTTTATTTCACCCGTATTCAATGCTGAAACTGTAAAAATTAGTGCTTCAGTTCCAAGACCAAGTCCAAGAACCAAGCCTCCTGTAATTGGTCCAATTTCTAAATGTAGAATTTTAAAAAGTGCACCTACAATTACAACTGCACCTCCCAATCCGAAGAGCATGTGCATTGCTACTTTACTTCTTAACCGTTTGTTTAAAGCTTTATCTGTCATTTTGTTTGATTTTTATTTACTAAATATATGATGTTTTGAATTAACAATCAATTATTTAATCTTAACCTTTTGTGAACCTAAATAATCTTGAACGGTTCTAAATCCAATATAACTTCTAGCAGTATCCGAGTATTCGTAATCTCTTGAACTTACCCTTAGATAGTATGCAACATCTTTCCATGAACCTCCACGAACAACCTTCTTCGGTTCATCAGGAAAGGACATATTTGGATTGAGTGAGGATACGTATTCGTATGAAGCACTGTTGTAAGAGGAGTTCGTCCATTCAGCTACATTTCCAGCCATGTTGTACAGATTGTAGTCATTGGGTAAATATGATTTTGCCTCTACAGTATATACTGCTTGGTCAACCGCATAATCACCTCTTAAAGGTTTAAAATTGGCTAGGAAACACGCTCGATCATTCAATAAATAAGGTGACCCCCAAGGGTAGGTTCCAGAAGGGATTCCTCCTCTAGCAGCGTATTCCCATTCTCCTTCATTAGGTAATCTGAAACGGCTTACATTTGGATCTCCTTTGTCTCTTTGATAGCCATTTTTAAAATTGGTTCTCCAGTTACAAAAAGCAACAGCTTGATTCCAAGAAACTCCTACTACTGGATAATCTTGGTAAGCAGGATGCGAAAAATAATCATTGTGCATGGGCTCATTGTAAGAGTACACAAAGTCTTTAATCCAAACGGTAGTATCAGGATAAATTTGAACCTCTTCCTTCTTGATGAATGGAGTTCTATCTATAAATTGTCGCTTTGTTCTTTTGGATTCTGCGGCAGCGGCTTCTGCATCGAACCAAGTATAAGCATAAACCAGTTTTGCAACATCGAGTTTAATCTCCCCGTTGTACCACTGTTCTGGAGGTAGATATAAAGAATCCATTACTTCAGCATAATTCTGATCTACGTAATCCTCTGTATCCCATGTCAAGTCTGCATCCCAATTTAAAGCTCTACCTGCATATAAATCTTCACTTACATCGTAGTAGTTAGAACGCATATATTTTTGGAATTCATTGAGGTCAGTAGTATCGGCATCCTGAAATGCAAATTCTCCAATTCCATCGCCATCTTCTCCTAGCTCTAATTCATCAGCCTTTCTAGCTAGCATGGCAAGTGCAATTGAATCTTTAACCCAATAGACAAATTGGCGATATTCACTGTTAGTGATTTCAGTTTCATCCATGTAAAATGATGGAACGGTAACTGTTCGTGCGGGTGCGTTTTGGAGTTGAGCGATGTCCTCATCGGATTTACCCATGATGTATGCACCACCTTCAACGAGTGTCATTCCGTAAGGCTTCTCACCGAACCACTTCTTTTGTTTGACACCGATAAGTTCTCCCCTATTATTACTCCCGCATGAAGCTACGATCAGGAAAAGCGTCAACAGAACTAAATGTCTTTTCATTAATATTTTAATTAGAACCAGTGCTTATGTCTAATGGGATATAAAACTAGTTATTTTTTCACTATATATAAAACATCTCTGCCTTTACTATACTATTTATTAAAAAAACGCGAATCTACAGCATTTAATTCATTCTTCTTACTGCATTATACCACCTTTCAGGGATGTGATCATGTAAAGCAGACTCGTAATCTTTTTCTGTGCATGCTAATAACGCAGCTTTTTTTGTTTTATTATTCAAATGTGAATCATTTGTTAATTCTAGCCACCAACGTTGGCTTTTTTCACTTTTATAAAAAACCATAGTTTGATCTGACAACTGAACACTGTATTTGATAAACCCTTGATTGACGGCTATTGGATATTCGTCAAAACGCAAAGAATACCCTTCAATAAAATACCAAACCATCTGGGCGAGTAATTGGTCCATCATGGGTGTGGAAGGCAATTCATGTATTCCCAAAAAACTAACACGATCACTTATCCCTGCATATCTAGTGAGGGCACAAATGACTCTTGAATCAATTCCATTAGGATTCCCTTTTAAAGGATCAGCTGTGGCTCGCCAAGACAAGCATTTCATGTCCATACTGACTATGTCCGCATCTCTTAAAACAGGCTCTGAAATGGAAACCGAATCCAAAACTTCACCTAAGCGAACGCTGTCAAAAAACAACTTGCTCATCAAATCTTTTTCTTCGGTTGCACAATAATAATTTTGAAACCCTAAGTTGGTATAATTAAAAAGCACATTGGGTTTATCCATTATAATTCTACTCATATAGGATCGCCCTGAGATCAACTCGTCCTCCTGAGAAAAATCAAAAGAGCGATCAACTGATACCATATTGACCAATTGATTAAAATCTTGAAAGATCTGATAAAGCGGAAAAATCATATCGTGACTACCGCCAATAAAGATTGGGATAATATTCATTTGCTTCAAATGGTAACCTATTTCCTTAATCGCAAAATAGGTGTCTTCAACATTTGAACCGTTAGGCAAGTCTCCTAAGTCAGCTATATTCAATGACCAATTGCCAGGATATAGACCGTAAAATTCTTTTCTAAAGGCATTGAGCTCGTACTGGGTATTTGCAAAAAAACTATTGCGGTATTCATGCAATCCGACGATCGCAATGTTTAAGCCCTGCAATTCGGGCAATCCAGACGATTCAGTATGTAATTTGATGCTTTTACCTAAAACCTGTTTTGGCAAAAGGGTCATTCCAATTAAGGCTTCGTTTTCTATCGGAACAAGTAGCTCAAGACTCATCGTTTTTTAGCGGCTTTCTTTTTAGCCTTGGCTTTTGGTTTTCCCAGATATTTCTCAGCATCTTCAAGGCTGAGCTTGAGGGCATCTACCTCCTTGCCAATTTCAACTTTTTGCTTTCCCCGTATGATATGGTGCCTTCCCCAACGTGCTTTTTCAACACGGATTCCTGCGTCACTCCAATCGTGTATGACCTTGTCTTTTTCTTTTTGGATTTTTTCCTCTATTAGGGTGACGATGTCTGTATCACTTAAATTGTCAAAATCGTATTTTTTGTTGACATTGATAAACATTCCACTCCATTTGAGAAAAGGTCCAAATCGGCCAACCCCTTTGGTAACCGGTAATTCATTATACACAAATATCGGGGCATCTGCGATTTGCTTTTCTTTAATTAGCTCAATTGCAGTGGGTAAGTCTGCCTCAGTAGGAAGCATTCCTTTCGGAAGTGAAATAAAAATGCTGTTGTGTTTGATATAAGGCCCGAAGCGGCCGTTGTTTACAACAATTTCTTCATCTTCAAAAGATCCTAAAGTTTTGGGCATTTCAAAAAGCTGCATCACTTCCTCAAAACTGATATTTTCGAGTTGTTGATTGGGGCCTAGACTTGCATAAACAGGCTTTTCTTCTTCTTCGGTATCTCCTATTTGAGCCATAGGACCGAATTTTCCCAAACGAACTTTTACGGGTCTGCCTGATTTAGGATCAACACCTAAAACGCGTTCGCCAGACTCTCGCTGTGCATTTTCTTTGACATGTTCAACTGTTGAGTGAAATTGGTTGTAAAAACGCTTGAGCATATCAGTCCAATCTTTTCCTCCTTTAGCAATATCGTCGAAACTCTGCTCAACCTCAGCAGTAAAGTTAAAATCCAAGATATTCTGAAAATTTTCTACAAGAAAATCATTCACAATCATTCCAATATCCGTTGGAATAAGTTTACCCTTATCCGCTCCAACTTTTTCAGAGAGTTCTTTTTTGGCTATGCTGTTCTCTGCAAGGATGAGTTGTTCGTATTTTCTTAGTTCCCCTTCAGATGCGCCTTTTTCTACGTATTTTCTGTTCTGAATCGTTGATATAGTAGGTGCATAAGTAGACGGTCTTCCAATCCCTAATTCTTCCATTTTCTTGACTAAAGAAGCTTCCGAATAGCGGTAAGGGGGTCTAGAAAAACGCTGTGTAGTGATCATTTGTTGAAGTGTCAAAAGATCACCGACACTAACCTTTGGAAGCATTCCGCTTTCTTCCTCTTCTTGGTCGTCCATTCCCTCTAAATACAGTTTTAAAAACCCATCAAATGTCACTACCTCACCTTTGGCAATAAAAGACTCTCCGTGTGCGGGGGTTCCAATATGAATTTGGGTTCTTTCCAATTGTGCTTCACTCATTTGAGAGGCTACTGTCCTCCTCCATATCAAATCGTAGAGACGGCTTTGGTCTCTGTCAATATCAAGCCTTGTATTTGAAAAATTTGTTGGGCGAATGGCTTCGTGAGCCTCTTGAGCTCCTTTATTCTTGGTCTTAAAGTTTCTTACTTGTAGGTATTCCTCGCCGTAATTTGTTTTAATTTGAGAAGCTATTTGCTTTTGAGCCTCAGCTGAGAGGTTTACACTGTCAGTTCTCATATAGGTGATGTGACCCGCCTCATACAATCTTTGCGCTAGTGTCATGGTTTTAGAAACCGAGAAAAATAATTTTCTGGATGCTTCCTGCTGCAAAGTAGAAGTTGTAAAAGGTGCTGTTGGACTCTTTTTTGCTGGTTTCTTACTCACCTCCTGAACACTAAACTCCGCATTGATATTTCGGGATAAAAAGTCTTGAGCTGCGTCACTTTCAGGATAAGTCTTTTGAAGTTGGGAGGGTATCGATTTTTCTCCAGTAGTCAAAAAAGTTGCTTGGGTCTTGTAACTTTGCGCAGGAGTAAAATTCCTAATCGCTCGCTCTCGCTCTACAATCAATCGGACAGCTACAGATTGAACTCTACCCGCAGATAACCCCCCTTTTACTTTCCTCCACAAAACAGGAGATAATTCGTATCCAACAAGGCGATCTAAAATTCTCCTTGCCTGTTGCGCGTTCACTAAATTATAGTCGATGGAACGAGGTTTTTCTATCGCCTTAAGAATGGCGTTTTTCGTGATCTCTGAAAAAACAATTCGCTTTGAGTTGTTTTCATTCAATTCTAATGTATTTGCTAAGTGCCAAGCTATGGCTTCTCCTTCACGGTCTTCATCACTTGCTAGCCAAACTGTTTCTGATTTTTTAGCCAAGCTCTTAAGTTCGCTAACCAATTTCTTTTTGTCACTACTGACAATATATTTCGCAGAAAAATCCCCCTCAACATCAACTCCTAATTCTTTGGAAGGAAGATCAGCAATATGACCAAAACTCGACGCAACTTTAAAATCCTTACCCAAAAATTTTTCTATAGTCTTTGCTTTTGCGGGTGATTCTACGATAACTAAATTCTGAGCCATAAGGTTATGATTAGGTTGCAAAAGTAGGTAAGTTTTTTTGGAACTTTCAAATTTTAAAGTGAGCTTCTCTGTTTTAAAAATATAAATCCCTAATTTGGAACAACTATTTTTCAACTAAAAATTCACCTAAACTCAAGTTTTTGATCAACGAGGAAAACATTCAACCCATACAGTTTCTTTTTGAAAAAGAATTGCTTGAAGAGATTCAAAAAGTAAGTACAGTCAAACAAGTCCCCAAAGGGGAAATCATGATTGATCTAGGTGAGCATGTCAAATTCATACCTCTGCTGTTAGAAGGTGCCATTAAAGTTGTTCGCGAAGACGATTCTGGCGAAGAACTGCTCTTGTATTTTGTAGAATTTGGCAGTACCTGTGCAATGACTTTGAATTGTTGTTTAGAAGACACCTCTAGTGAAATCAGAGCAATTTGCGAATCCGATACTACTTTGATTATGGTTCCTGTAGCCTATATGGACGAATGGCTCACTCAATACAGATCATGGAGGAATTTTATTTTTGAAAACTATCAAAATCGATTAAATGAAATGCTCAAAGCTATTGATGCACTTACTTTTTTAAAGTTAGATGAACGTTTAGAAAAATATTTAAAAGATAAAAGTAAAGTGACCAAGAGCAAGTCGATAAAAATTACACATCTTGAAATTGCAATGGACTTAAATTCCTCAAGAGTGGTCATTTCAAGACTGCTCAAAAAAATGGAAAATCAAGAAAAAGTCCGTTTGGGTAGAAACACAATTTCAATCAATTATTAATTAAAATTAGCGGTCTGATGTAACTTCAGTTACACCTATTCTATTCATCTGTATTACATTTGATGAAAATTACAGGTGCTGAAAAAATATTTTCCTTTTTTAGAATGGATCTCGAACTACCGTTCGGATTACTTTAAACGCGACTTGTTAGCAGGTATTACTGTGGCTGTATTACTGATTCCACAGGGAATGGCATATGCGCTAATTGCTGGACTCCCCCCCATTTATGGTTTGTATGCTGCACTGACTCCACAAATTGTATATGCTTTTTTGGGGACTTCCAGACAACTGGCTGTAGGCCCTGTAGCCATGGACTCCTTATTAGTAGCTGCAGGATTGAGCGCCCTTGCAATAGTTGAGCCTTCACAATACATACAAATGGCCATCCTTTTGGCCCTGCTTATGGGTGCTATTCAACTACTTTTGGGCTTGTTTCGTATGGGGTTTATTGTCTCCTTTTTGTCTAAACCTGTGATCAGTGGTTTTACCTCAGCAGCTGCAATTATTATATACTTTAGTCAATTAAAGCATTTATTAGGAATTCAACTCTCTCAAAGCAACCAACTCCACATTGTTATTGAATCCATTCTCCAATCTAATGTACCGGTCCATTTCGCAACCTTAATCATTGGTGTACTGAGTGCTGTTCTGATTCTTGTGATTAAAAATTGGAATCGTAAAATCCCCTCAGCTTTAATTGCTGTAGTATTGGGAATCTCGTGGGTATATTTTAACGGGTTAGATAAACAAGGTGTGGCTGTAGTTGGTTTAATACCGCAAGGATTACCCTCATTTCAAACCCCAGTTTTCGAAATTGATACTATTAAACAACTCTTCCCAACAGCCCTTACCTTGGCTTTAGTTGCATTTATGGAAGCTATTTCCGTAGCAAAGGCCATAGAAGAAAAACACAAAGAGTATACGGTAGATCCCAACCAAGAACTTATTGCCTTGGGGAGTTCGAATATCGTGGGTTCCTTTTTTCAGTCTTATCCTGCCACAGGAGGATTTTCCAGGACTGCTGTAAATGATCAAGCAGGAGCTAAAACTGGGATGGCAGCATTGATTACTGCTCTTATGGTTGGCTTAACCTTAATGTTTTTTACCCACTGGTTTTATTATTTGCCAAAAGCAGTGCTAGCATCCATCATCATAGTTGCTGTAGTGAATTTAATCGATCTTAAATTTGCTATTCGCCTCTACAAAAAGAGAAAAGATGAATTCGCTATACTGGTTGTAACATTTTTGGCTACCCTATTTTTAGGAATTACTGAAGGTATCGTATTGGGTATAGTCATCTCTCTTTTATTGTTAGTTTACAGAGCTTCAAAACCACATCACGCATTTTTAGGAAGAATTGGAACAACCAATTATTTTAAAAATATCAATCGTTTCCCAGATGAAGTGGTTCAACGAAATGATCTTGTCATACTTCGCTTTGACGCGCAACTCTTTTTTGGTAATATTCAATATTTTAAAGAACTCGTTTCTAAGGCTATTGAAGAAAAAGAAAATACGGTTAAAGGTTTTATTATTAATGCTCGTGCGATAAATTACATAGACAGTACTGCTTCGGAACAACTTTATGAATTGATTCTCAGTCTTCAACAAAAAGGAATCCGAGTGATGGTAGTAGGAGCTATAGGTCCAGCAAGAGATTTATTAATTAAAAGTAAAATCATCCAAATCTTAAAAAAACAAAATTTATTCATTACCTCAGGTGATGCCACTGATGACTTTGATGGAGTTGCCAAAAAAACCGCCTTGCAAAAAAAACTCAGCCGTCAGAGTAATCCATAGAACTATGTAACTCAAATAACACTAGACTATCAGAACTTTATTAATTTTGAACTATATAAAAATTATCAAATGAAAATTGAACAAATCTATACTGGATGCTTGTCTCAGGGCGCCTATTATATTGAAAGCAATGGAGAAGCTGCCATTATCGATCCTTTAAGAGAGGTTGCCCCCTATATTGAAAAAGCTAAAAAAAACAATGCTTCCATAAAATATATATTTGAGACTCACTTTCATGCAGACTTTGTTAGTGGTCATGTAACCTTAGCTAAAGAAACTGGAGCAACTATTGTTTATGGACCTCAAGCAACCACAGGATTTGATGCACTTATAGCAAAAGATCAACAGGAATTTAAAATTGGAGCGATAAGCCTTACTGTTCTTCACACTCCGGGGCACACTATGGAAAGTACAACCTATTTGCTCCGAGATGAAAACGAAAAAGACATCGCTATTTTTAGTGGTGACACCCTTTTCTTAGGGGATGTTGGCCGTCCAGATTTGGCTCAAAAAGCGGCAGACCTCACCCAAGAAGATTTGGCTGGAATACTGTATGAAAGTCTTAGAAAAAAAATCATGCCCTTGGCAGATGATGTACTTGTATATCCTGCCCATGGAGCTGGTTCTGCTTGTGGTAAAAACTTGAGCAAGGAAACTGTTGGTCCATTAGGCGAGCAAAAAAAAACAAATTATGCTTTAAGAGCGGATATGACAAAGGAAGAATTCATCAAGGAAGTCACTGATGGTCTTCTTCCGCCTCCTCAATATTTCCCTTTAAATGTAAAAATGAATAAAGAAGGATATGAGGATATTCAAACTGTTTTAGAATCTGGAACAAAACCGCTTTCTGCAGAGGCCTTTGAAGTTGCTGCCAACGAAACAGCTGCCATAGTTCTAGATGTAAGACACCAAGACGATTTCGCAAAAGGTCATATACCCCAATCTATTTTTATCGGAATTGATGGTGGATTTGCTCCTTGGGTAGGTGCTATGGTTGGAAATGTAGCTCAACCCATTTTATTAGTCACACCTGAAGGAAGAGAAGAGGAAACCGTGACCCGTTTAGCGCGGGTTGGATTTGACAATACTCTAGGCTTTTTAAAAGGTGGAATTGAGGCTTGGAAAAATGCAGATAAGCAAGTTGATGTTGTTGAAGGAATCGATGCTGATGAACTTAAGAACATCATTGAAAAAAATAAAATTGAAATTTTCGATGTTCGAAAACCAGGGGAATACCTTTCAGAGCACATAACTGAAGCCGATAACACCCCACTTGATTTTATAAACGATCACATGAGCGAATTCCCATCAAATAAACCCTTTTATATACACTGTGCAGGTGGCTATCGCAGTATGATAGCAGCGTCCATTCTCAAGAGTAGAGGAATTCACAATTTAATCGATGTCAAAGGAGGTTTTGGGAAAATAAAGGAGTCTGGTATTGAAATTTCAGATTACGTTTGCCCTTCAACACTATAATTATTTAATATTACAACAATATGGAATGGATTTTTAACCCTTGGCCTTGGTATATCGGTGGTCCCATGATTGCCCTAATCATGTTTTTACTACTCTATTTTGTTAAAAATTTTGGAATGTCTTCAACTTTAAGAACGTTTTGTACCATCTGTGGTGCGGGAAAATCAAATGAATTCTTCAATTTCGATTGGAAAACTCAACAATGGAATTTGATGGTCTCAGCAGGAGCAATAATTGGAGGTGCACTTGCTGCCCATTTCCTAAGTACTGATTCCAGTGTAGCCATCCATCCTGATACTATCACTAAACTTCAGGACTTAAATATTAACAGTGCGGGTGTGTCCTATCTTCCTGAAGAACTTTTCAGTATGCAAGCTTTAATGCAACCTAAGGTACTCCTCATCTTGTCAATTGGAGGTTTTTTAGTTGGCTTTGGAGCTCGCTATGCGGGAGGTTGTACTTCTGGACATGCTATTTCTGGTCTGAGCAATCTTCAATTGGTTTCTCTTTATGCAGTCATCGGTTTCTTTATCGGAGGCCTTTTTATGAATCACCTATTACTTCCCTATATACTTTAAGCATGAGACTATTTATATTTTTTTTAACCGGAATTCTATTTGGAATAACCATGTTTAAGTCAGAAGCTGCATCCTGGTTTCGTATCTATGAGATGTTTCAATTTAATTCGTTTCACATGTATGGTATCATTGGATCTGCTTTAGCTTTAGGGGTACTAATGATTCAAATAATCAAACGCTATAAGATAAAATCGGCCTACGGAGAACCTATTGTAATTCCTGATAAAGCTATGAGCTTTTCAAGATACGCCTATGGTGGGATTATCTTTGGTTTAGGTTGGGGATTAGCTGGGGCTTGCCCTGGACCAATATTTACTCTTATTGGAGCAGGCTTTTACCCCATACTGGTCGTTTTGGTTTTTGCAATATTGGGAACTTGGGTGTATGGATTAATTGCCAAGAAACTTCCTCATTGATTCCCAAAAAATAAACTTAGTTCTTGTTTAATACCTAAATAAACCACACGAGACTGACAAAATGGCAATATCCATTGGATTTTTTGTAATTTTGCATTGCATTACAACTAAAATCTAGCGTTTACTCTATGCCCGTCAAAGAAATTGAAAAAAATCCGAGCCTTCACAATGGAACACTGACTGAAGCTTCGCAAACAAAGCAATCGTCAAGTCCAAAGCTTGCTTATATCGAAAGCTATGGATGTCAGATGAACTTTGCCGATAGCGAGGTGGTTGCCTCAATATTGACAGATGAAGGGTATCAAATTACCCAAAGCTTAAATGATGCATCTTTAGTTTTAGTCAATACGTGTTCTATAAGGGAAAAAGCAGAGCAAACCGTTAGAAAGCGTTTGGAGTATTTTAACTCCATAAAAAAAGATAAAACTGAGATGACGGTAGGAGTATTAGGCTGCATGGCAGAGCGCTTAAAACACCAGTTTTTAGAAGAAGAAAAAATTGTGGATTTAGTCGTAGGTCCTGATGCCTACAAAGACATCCCAAACCTCCTTGAGGAAGTGGCACAAGACAGAGAAGCAGTTAATGTCCTCTTGTCAAAAGAAGAGACTTATGGAGATATTGCTCCCATTCGATTAAATTCAAATGGAGTTTCAGCATTTGTGTCCATTACAAGAGGATGCGATAATATGTGTACATTTTGTGTAGTTCCCTTTACTCGGGGAAGGGAGCGTAGCAGAGATCCTAAAAGTATATTGGAAGAGGTCAACGATTTGGCGCAAAAGGGCTATAAAGAAATTACCTTACTCGGTCAAAATGTAGACAGTTACCTCTGGTATGGAGGAGGGCTTAAAAAAGACTTTATAAAAGCCACTGCACTTCAACAAAAAACAGCCTTACGCTTTGAAAATCTTCTAGCTTTAGTTGCAGATGCTCAGCCTGGAATCAGAATTCGATTTTCGACTTCCAATCCACAAGACATGTCCGTGGACGTATTGAAGGTAATGAAGCGGTATGACAATATTTGCAAGTACATCCACCTACCTGTCCAATCTGGTAGTAACGCAATCTTGAAGAAAATGAACCGCCAGCATACCCGAGAGGAATATATGGCGCTTATCGATACCATTCGTCAGCTGATTCCTAACTGTGGTATTTCACATGATATGATCGCTGGTTTCCCTTCGGAAAATGAGCGAGATCATCAAGACACTCTGGATCTAATGGATTACGTACAATACGATTTTGGATTTATGTTTGCCTATTCTGAAAGACCAGGAACCTTGGCTGCGCGAAAAATAGAAGATGATGTCCCTGATGAAATCAAGAAAAGACGTTTGAGTCAAATTATTGAAAAACAACAAGCCCACTCTAAGATCCGTACTCAAGCCTTCCTTGGCCAAACGGTTTGTGTGTTGATTGAAAAAGAATCCAAACGTTCTAAAGAACAATGGAGCGGAAGAACCACTCAAAACACCGTGGTTGTCTTTCCGAAAAAAGAATTTAAAGTAGGAGATTTTGTAGAAGTGAAAATTACTGATTGTACATCTGCCACATTAATTGGAGAAGCAGTAGAACTTTCTAAAAGAGTTTAATTATGGATTCATTACAAAGTGTCAAACAACGTTTCGGTATAATTGGAAACAACATTGGTTTAAACAGAGCATTAGAAAAAGCCCTGCAAGTTGCAAGTACCGATATTTCAGTATTAGTTATAGGTGAAAGTGGCGTTGGAAAAGAAAATATTCCCAAAATTATCCATCAGTTTTCTCATCGAAAGCACTCAAAATATATTGCAGTTAATTGCGGAGCCATACCAGAAGGAACGATCGACAGTGAACTATTTGGCCATGAAAAAGGAGCCTTTACTGGAGCGACTCAAACTCGTTCTGGTTATTTTGAAGTTGCTGATGGTGGGACTATCTTCCTCGATGAAGTTGGAGAACTTCCGCTTCCAACCCAAGTCCGATTGCTCCGTGTATTGGAAACGGGTGAATTTATTAAAGTTGGATCTTCTAAAGTGCAAAAAACCAATGCCCGTATTGTAGCTGCTACCAATGTAAATATGTTGGAAGCTATCGAAAAGGGAAAGTTTAGAGAAGATTTATACTACCGTCTAAGTACTGTAGAAATAACCCTACCTCCTCTACGGGAAAGAAAAGAAGATATCGTCTTACTTTTTAGAAAGTTTGCTTCGGATTTTGCTCAAAAGTACCATATGCCTCCATTGCAATTAGACGAACATGCACAAGCATTACTTACTGAATACCGTTGGAGTGGAAATATACGGCAACTTCGCAATGTGGCAGAACAATTATCTGTTTTAGAGAAAGAGAGGAAGATAAATGCAGCGACAATGAGGACTTACCTTCCCGATAGAGGAAAACAGCTTCCAGCCGTTGTAGGTAAAAAAGAAAAAGAGAGTGATTTTTCATCGGAACGAGAGATTTTATACAAGGTTCTTTTCGATATGAAAAATGATTTAAACGATCTAAAAAAACTAACCTTAGACTTGATGAATAATGGAACTTCCGAAGGTGTCCAAGAAAAAAATCAAGGGCTGATTGAAAAGATTTATGGGAAGGAGTCTAGCGATGCTCCTGAAAGCGAAACTGAGGCATTAAGCATGGCAACCTATGAACCTGAAGTTCCACAAATAACTAAAGCAGAGCCCGTTGATAAATACGCTTATGCTGAAACCATAGAGGAAGAAGAACCGCTCTCACTTCAAGCTAAAGAATTGGAGATGATTAAACAAGCTTTGATAAGATGCAACGGGAAACGAAAGCTGGCTGCAAAAGAATTGGGCATTTCAGAGCGAACCTTGTACAGAAAAATTAAACAATACGATCTCCATGAAGTCGAATCAAAATAAGTTTTTCAATTGGATTTTTGCTTTGAGCATCTTTGTTTTTCAAGGCTGTGGGATCTATTCGTTTACAGGTGCCTCCATACCCCCTGGTGTGACTACTTTCCAGGTAAACTTTTTTGAAAATCAAGCAGGAAATAGACCCGGTTCAACCGTAGAACCAGGATTGGATAATGAATTTACTAATGCACTTCAAGATCTTATTATGAATCAAACCAACCTTGATTTAGTAACCTCTGACGGGCAGTTGATATACGAAGGTGAAATTACAGAATACAGTGTTACACCCATGTCTGCAACAGCAGAGATTACTGCAGCTCAAAACAGATTAAAAATGTCTGTTGCCTTTCGGTTTGTCAATACTAAATTGGAGGAAGATGACTTTTCAAAAACCTATTCATTTTTTTATGATTTCCCGGCAGAGCTTCAAGTTTACGATGTAAAAGATGCTGCACACAAGGAGATTTTTGATAGAATTACTCAAGACATATTTAATGATACTTTAGCAAAATGGTAATTGACAATGCTTCTCGTTTGATTTCATTTTTAGAGGAGTTTGATTCCTCTGAAAAAAATCATCATAAAATCTTAAGCGATCTTGTTGAACAGTACCCTCATTTTCATTTGATAAAGCCCTACTTTTTAAAAGGAGTTGAACAAAATCAGCCGGAACGCTATGACGAAATATTGTCTCATACAGCAATAGCTACTTTTGATCGGCAAGTTCTTTATGAATTTTTAGAAACCCAGAAAAGCGAGCCGCTACCTAAAACAACCATTGAAGAACCCAAAGTAAAAGTTGTACAAGAAAAAGGGAAAAAGAAGAGAAAAAAGAAACCGACTACTCTTGAAAAAAAGAGCTCGAATTTAAAAAAACTCCCTAAAGAGCTTTCCTTCTCTGATTGGGCAACTTACTTAAGAAACTCCAATACAGCCGATCAACCCGTTAAAATAGAAGATAAGTTTGAATTATTTGACAGCTTTTTAGAGAAGAAAAGAAAGCTCAAACCCCAAAAAGACTCCGTAAATAAAGACGATTTAAGTGTAAAAAGTTTGGCATCCACTGACGAATTAATGACTGAAACTTTAGCCAAGGTATTTGTCAAACAGAAAAAGTTTGAGAATGCCCTTCAAGCCTATCAAATTTTGAGTTTGAAATATCCAGAAAAAAATAGTTTCTTTGCAGACCAAATTAAAGAGATAAAACGATTACAAAAACTGAAAGAATAAACGCATGAGTACATTTTCAATTTTTATTGCCCTTATTATAGTAGTGTGTTTCTTACTCGTTTTAGTTGTTATGGTTCAGAATCCTAAAGGTGGAGGCTTGTCTTCTTCTTTCGGAGGTGGATCACAGCAAGTTGGTGGAGTTCAAAAAACTTCTGACTTTTTAGATCGAAGCACGTGGATTCTAGCAAGTTTGTTGTTAATCTTAATCTTAATCTCCAACGTGACCCTAACTCCAGGAAGTACTTCTCAAGATTCTAAATTACTTCAAGAGGGGGCTACCCAGCAAACAATTCCAGAAACTATTCCTGAGAGTCAAGAAGTAATTCCAGAGGAAATCCCTGAGATACCAGAGATTCCATTTTCTGAAGAGAATTAAAGTCATTATTGCCGAGCATACGACTGACATGCTGACATTTATCAGCACAAGTTGTCATGGTAATTTTGTATGGCATGATTTCTGAAAATACGTTTACAAAATAAAAAATCAATCATGAGTAAAATAAGTATCAAGCCTTTAGCAGATCGCGTTCTAGTTGAACCTGCTGCTGCCGAGACCAAAACTTCATCTGGAATCATAATTCCAGACACAGCCAAAGAAAAACCTCAAAAAGGAACTGTAGTTGCTGTCGGAAAGGGAACTAAGGATAATCCTATCACAGTTGCTGTAGGAGATAGTGTTTTGTATGGAAAATACGCTGGCACTGAATTACAGCACGAAGGAAAAGACTACCTGATCATGAAAGAAAGTGATATACTCGCAATTGTTTAAATCCACTTAAATTAAATCACAATGGCAAAAAAAATAGAATTTGATATAGAAGCAAGAGATGGCATCAAACGCGGTGTTGATGCACTTGCAAACGCTGTAAAAGTAACCTTGGGTCCTAAAGGGCGCAATGTGATCATCGGTAAAGCTTTTGGAGCTCCACAAGTGACCAAGGATGGGGTAACTGTAGCTAAAGAAATTGAACTAGAAGATGCCCTAGAAAATATGGGAGCACAAATGGTTAAAGAAGTAGCTTCTAAAACCAACGATTTAGCAGGAGACGGGACAACTACCGCAACAATACTTGCTCAAGCCATCGTAAAAGAAGGCTTGAAAAATGTTGCTGCGGGTGCAAATCCACTAGACCTGAAAAGAGGAATTGACAAAGCTGTTGAAGCGATTGTTGAGACTTTGGGCAAACAAACTGTTGCCGTTGGAGACTCATCTGAAAAAATCAATCAAGTCGCTAGTATCTCGGCAAATAACGATGCAACGATCGGTGCCTTGATCACAGAGGCATTCGAAAAAGTTGGAAAAGAAGGTGTTATTACCGTGGAAGAAGCAAAAGGAACTGACACCTATGTGGATGTCGTTGAAGGGATGCAATTTGATCGTGGATACCTTTCTCCTTATTTTGTGACAGACTCTGAAAAAATGGAAGCTGATCTTGAAACTCCTTACATTCTATTATACGATAAAAAAATATCGACTATGAAGGATTTACTTCCCGTTTTAGAGCCTGTAGCTCAAACAGGAAAACCATTAGTAATTATCGCAGAAGATGTCGATGGTGAAGCTTTAGCAACTTTGGTGGTAAATAAACTCCGAGGTGCATTGAAAATTGCTGCGGTAAAAGCACCAGGATTTGGTGATCGTAGAAAAGCCATGCTAGAAGATATCGCCATATTGACTGGAGGTACTGTAATTTCCGAAGAACGCGGATTTACACTTGAAAATACAACAATTGAAATGTTAGGTACAGCTGAAAAAGTTACCATCGACAAAGACAATACTACTGTTGTAAACGGAAACGGATCAAGTGACGATATCCAAGCAAGAGTAAATCAAATCAAAGCTCAGATAGAATCAACTACTTCTGACTACGATAAAGAAAAACTACAAGAACGTCTTGCAAAACTCTCTGGAGGTGTGGCTGTTTTATACGTGGGAGCTCCTTCTGAAGTTGAAATGAAAGAAAAGAAAGATCGCGTAGATGACGCACTGCATGCAACTCGAGCTGCTGTTGAAGAAGGAATCGTTGCTGGAGGTGGCGTTGCATTGTTAAATGCCAAAAAAGCTCTAGACAAAATCAAATCAGAAAATGCTGATGAAGCTACTGGAATTCAAATCATCAACAAGGCTGTTGAAGCACCACTGAGAATTATAGTAGAAAACTCTGGAGGAGAAGGATCTGTAGTAGTCTCTAAAGTGGATGAAGGTAAAGACAACTTTGGCTATAATGCCAAAGAAGGCACTTACGTTGACATGCTCAAAGAGGGAATCATTGACCCTAAAAAAGTAACACGCGTAGCACTTGAAAATGCTGCCTCTGTTTCTGGAATGATACTCACTACAGAATGTGCACTTGTTGACATTAAAGAAGAGGCCCCTGCAGGATCACCTATGGGTGGAGGCGGTGTAATGCCCGGAATGATGTAAGGTTTAAACCCTTTTTTATTTGCAAAGGCTGCCCAATGGACAGCCTTTTTTGATATAATTAAAATTTAATACCTTTAAGTGAACCAAATCTTTATATCATGACAAAAAAAATTTTACTTTCAGGTATTGTGGGTACAGTTGTCTATTATCTTTTAGGATGGCTGGTTTATGGACTGATCCTAACAGACAAATCTACAGGTGAGGAATCCATGTTGTTTATCTTCTTAGGATGTTTGTTTTTTGCATTTTTACTAGCCTATATCTATTGCAAGTTGGGTCAAATTTCAAGCTTTAAAACCGGATTTAGTTCGGGTATAGTTATCGGTATTCTCTATGCCTTGACTTGGTATTTTTTCGTTTCCAATGAATTTATTCTTAGGGGCTTAGTGGAAGAAATAGTAATCGGGGGATTAATGACTGGTATTACTGGAGGCTTTATCGCTTATGTGAATGGAAAAATTGGATGAAAAAATAAGGTCGGTTTCTGGTGAAACCGACCTTATTTTTATTAAATCTTTTTTAGATTTTCACTGAGGCCTTATTTAGAGTATAAAACCTAGAATCATAATACAAGACATCACTATCATGATTCCATTCTCTATGAGAGTGGCTTCGGTCATAGGGAGGTTTAAGGCTGTTCCTAAACACGCACATTGAATTGCAGTTTTACTTAAGATCGTTTGCATTACACCATAGGTTGTGATGGATAAAAGCACCAAAGTCAATCCTAAGGCTACTGGTATTTGCCAAGACAAAAGAAAAGCAACCCCTAAAACAGTTTCAATAAAGGGGTATAGTTTGGCATAAAAAAGACTCTTTTTTGCCAAAGGATCATAACGTGCAAAAGAAGGAGGAAAACCTTGGTAATCCAAAAACTTAAAAAAGCTAAATGTGATAAAAAACAAACCCATAAAATAGAGCATGGCTTGATTTACATCTCCTTCAGTTAGATAAGTCAGGAAGACAGTTGCTGCAATCATGTATCCAAAAATGAGAAATAGTGGAAATAATGCTTTTAACTTAGACTCTGATTCTTCTTGAAATACAGCAGTCATTTTATCTTTGATTGCTGTGTATTTTTCCCCTAAAACTCCCTCAATTTTACTTAAAGCAACTTCTTCTTTCGTTTCAAAAACTGCTTTGCCTGTTTCTAATGAAACTTCAACTTCAGTAATCCCGGGGATGGAACTCATTTTTTCTGTAACTCCCTTCCTGCAGTTATCGCAGGTCATTCCTTGAATATAAATTTGCTGCTTCATTTTTTTTACAAAAATCTTAAAATAATTTTAGTTTAGAAGACCTACTTCGTTAAATGTTAGTTAAACGCTTATCTACAATAGAAATCTAAAACAAATTCCTCAATTTGAGCGATTTAATACTTACTTTTGTGGGCTATGATGACACCCAATCACATGATGGTTATGCAGCAAGTCAAACAGCAGTTAAACATGGAAGATTTATCTGTTGTTGAAGGCTTAAATGCCGTATGCGAAACACTCAACAAAAAACTAGAGGCTTATCATTGGGTAGGGTTTTATTTTTCTGATTTTAAAGATAAAATGCTTCATCTGAAAGCCTATTCAGGAACTCCGACTGAACACACTTCAATTCCTTTTGGAAAAGGAATTTGTGGGCAAGTTGCCTTGTCAAATGAAAATTTTTTAGTCCCTGATGTAACATCTCAAGACAACTATATTGCTTGTAGTGTAGACGTTCGCTCTGAGCTGGTAGTGCCCCTCTTTTTAGATGGTGAAAATATCGGACAAATTGATATCGATTCTAAAACCCTAAATCCATTCACAAAAGAAGATGAGGCCTTCTTAACTGAACTGTGTTCACTTGTGTCTTCAACCTACGGCAAATCATTAAAACAACTTTAAGCTATGAGTCAAAAGAAAATAAAATCGGCATTGATCTCTGTCTTTGACAAAACTGGATTAGAACCTTTGATCAATCTTTTGGTGGATCAAGGTGTTGAACTCTACTCTACGGGTGGAACAGAAACCTTTATTCGGAACTTAGGACACGAGGTGAATGCTGTTGAAGATTTAACAGGTTATCCTTCAATACTTGGAGGACGAGTAAAAACCTTACATCCTAAAGTTTTTGGAGGTATCCTAAATCGAAGTCAGCTCCCAAGTGATCAAACTGAATTGGAAACTTATGAAATTCCAGCTTTAGACTTAATCGTGGTTGACCTTTATCCTTTTGAAAAAACTGTAGCTGACAATGCTTCTGAAAGTGAAATAATTGAGAAGATTGACATTGGAGGTATCGCATTGATTCGTGCAGCAGCTAAAAATTTTAACGATGTTTTTTGTATTTCAAACAAAGAAGATTATGCTTCTTTTATAGAAATTTTTAAATCATTTAATGGAGCACCAGACCTAGAGACTAGGAAAGAATTTGCTGTAAAAGCCTTTCACACTTCCTCACACTATGATTCGGCAATTTTCAATCATTTCGATAATAAAAACGATCGTTTAAAACTAAGCGTAGGGGAATCTCAAATTTTACGCTATGGTGAAAACCCTCATCAAAACGGGCGTTTCTTTGGTGTTTTAGAGGATTTATTAGAGCAAGTACATGGTAAGGCGATTTCATATAACAACTTATTGGATATAGATGCATCTGTGAACTTAATGCTTGAGTTTTACGATGGAAAACCAGCATTTGGTATTTTAAAACACAACAATGCTTGTGGCTTTGCTGTACGAGATAAATTGTCTAAGGCTTATGCAGATGCACTTGCAGCAGACCCTGTATCTGCTTTTGGAGGGGTGTTGATTTCCAATAAACCTTTAGACCTGGAAACCGCCCAAGCTGTTCATGAGTTATTCTGTGAAGTTGTAATTGCTCCTGAATTTGAAACTGAGGCTCTTGAATTATTAAAACAAAAGAAAAACAGAATCCTCCTCATCCAAAAAGAGACCGCTATGTCAAGTCAAACCATTCGAACTTGTCTAAACGGATATCTCGTTCAAGACAAAGACACTAAAACAGATCAAAAAGAAGACTTGACAAAGGTTACTATAGTGGAGCCTACTTTCTCTGAGGTCGATGATTTAATTTTTGCTTCAAAAATCTGTAAACACACCAAATCTAACACTATCATTTTAGCTAAAGGACAGCAGTTACTCGCATCGGGCACTGGACAAACATCAAGAGTAGATGCCTTGCATCAATCAATCAATAAGGCCAAAAGCTTTGGTTTTAATTTGGATGGGGCTGTAATGGCAAGCGATGCTTTTTTCCCTTTTCCTGACTGTGTAGAAATTGCTGATAAAGAAGGTATTAAAGCAGTGATTCAACCGGGGGGGTCCATTAAAGATAAAGACTCGATTTCCTATTGTGACGAACACAAAATGGCAATGGTTTTCACAGGAACACGCCACTTTAAACATTAATTCATAATTTTATAAAATACTTTAAGGATAAATGGGATTTTTTACAGACGAAATTGCTATTGATTTAGGCACAGCAAACACCCTTATCATTCATAACGGCAAAGTGGTTGTGAACAGTCCTTCCATTGTTGCAATTGACCGAACAACCAATAAAGTAATTGCTATTGGTCAAGAAGCAAATATGATGCAAGGAAAAACCCACGAAAATATTCGTACTGTAAGACCCTTAAAAGACGGAGTAATTGCAGATTTTAATGCTTCAGAGCAAATGATCAATCGTTTGATCAAAAGCATACCCAGCTTAAACCGGAAGTTTTTTTCTCCTTCTCTTCGAATGGTCATCTGTATACCTTCAGGGATTACAGAAGTAGAAATGCGCGCTGTAAAAGAATCTGCCGAGAGAGTAAACGGTAAAGAAGTCTATCTCATTCACGAACCCATGGCTGCGGCTATTGGAATTGGAATTGACATCATGCAACCCAAAGGAAATATGATCGTTGATATCGGTGGTGGAACTACAGAAATTGCAATTATTGCACTATCAGGTATTGTATGTGATAAGTCAATCAAAATTGCTGGTGATGTTTTTACCAGCGATATCATTAACTATATGCGTAGCAAGCACAATCTTTACGTAGGTGAGCGAACTGCTGAAAAAATTAAAATTATCATTGGTAGTGTCATTGAAGACCTAGATAACCCACCAGAAGAAATGTCCGTCCAAGGAAGGGATCTTTTGTCCGGTAAACCTAAACAAGTTGTAATTAACCATGCAGAGATTGCAAAGGCTTTGGATAAGTCTATTTTACGCATAGAGGATGCCATTATGGAAGCCCTCTCACAAACTCCTCCTGAATTAGCTGCTGACATTTACAACACAGGGATTTACCTAGCTGGAGGAGGAGCACTCTTAAGAGGATTAGACAAACGTCTATCTCAAAAAACAGATCTGCCCATCTACGTTGCTGAAGATCCTCTTCAAGCAGTAGTTAGAGGTACTGGAATTGCATTAAAAAATATTGAGCGATTTAAAACCGTTTTGATCAAATAAGTTTGGTATGCAGCGAATTCTCAATGCGCTTCTCCAATTTAGAAATCCCATCCTCTATTTTTTCCTACTCGGCCTTGCGATTTCATTTGCCTATAATCGTAGTCCTTTTCATGAATACAATATCGAAAAATATGGCTTTTTCTTTTCCTCAAAGCTCTACGCTGTCAGAGATGGAATAAGTCAATATTTTAAGCTGAGGCAAGTAAATCAACAGTTGCTCGAAGAAAATGAACGACTTAAAGTTGATGAATTGATTTCGAGCGAAATCCCACTATATCCAGACGCATTAAAAAAACCCAAGCGTTTCCCTTTTAGAGTAAAAAAAGCTCATGTTCTTAAAAACAGTTTTCAAAATCAGCGTAACTATTTGACCATAGATATCGGTTCAATAGATGGTGTTGAGCCTGAAATGGGTGTTATTTCTAACAGCGGAATTGTTGGAGTTGTGCATTCAGTAACTGACCATTATGCCAATGTAATTTCCATATTACATCAGGACTTGAAAATCAATGTAAGAGCAACTAAAAGTCCCGCTTTTGGATCATTAGTATGGTCTGGAAAAAAACCACAAGAATTTAGAGTTGAAGATGTTGTTTCAAATGCCAATATCAAAATTGGCGACACTCTAATTACAGGTGGAATGTCCTCTTATTTCCCATTGGGTATTCCCGTAGGAAAAATTACCAAACTCGATAAAATTGAAGGGAGTGGCTACTATTCAATTAATGCTGAGCTTTTTGACGATCCTTCTCAAATCTATTATGTGTATGTCTTAGAAAATATTGATTTTCAGGAATTACAATCCCTTCAAAAGAAACTGCCTCAATGAAAACAATTTCTTTAGTTCCGGCTCTTTCTTTTATCCTTCTAGTTTTAGCTCAAGTTATGGTTTTTAATCACCTTCACATTTTGGGGGGGATTAATCCAATGCTCTATTTACTTTTTTTCTTTGTTTACCGATTCGAAAGCAATCAAACTGTACTCATTGTCCTAGCTTTTCTACTTGGTTTTTCCATCGATTTTCTGTCTCAATCTGGGGGTGCACATGCAATTGCTACCTTAACCATAGGGTTTTTAAGACCACTAATTATTCGTTATGCGTTTGGAGTCACTATGGAAACTCCTCAAAGCTATTTTAGCGATACTAGAACTCTTAACAAGCTGATATACCTTCTGCTTTTAGTTTTACTTCACCACGGCTTGTATTTCACTTTGGTATATTTTAGTTGGGAAGCCCTTTTCCTTATTGCTAAAAACACCATACTTACTTCGATATTTTCATTAATTTTAATAGGTATAACTTTAAGCTTTTACCCAAATAAAAAATGATCAGAAAATTCGTTTTATTGAGTTTTACTTTAGGGAGTTCTTTGTTGTTCCTTATTCAATTGGTCTCTTTGCAAATTTTCAATCAAAATTACAGTGAACTTTCACTCAACAACGCCTTAGAAAAAAGACCTGTTTATCCAACCCGAGGACTCATTTACGACAGGAATGGAACCCTTCTGGTCGCCAATCAACCAGTATATGATTTGATGGTAATTCCCGAAAATACCATTTCTTTTGATACGCTAGAATTGATTTCTTTTTTAGAAATTTCCAAAGAAGAACTTATCGGCAGTTTGTATAAGGCCAGACGCTTTTCCTCTAAAAGACCTTCGGTAGTTTCCCGTCAAATAAGTAAAGAGAAGCAGGCTTTGTTTAAAGAGAAAATTTGGAAATACACAGGCTTCTATTTTCAGAAAAAAACGATTCGAGATTATTCATTCCCTATCGCATCAAATATTTTAGGATATACTAGTGAGATAAATCCAACTGAATTAAAAAATAAAACAGATTATGATTTAGGTGAAATGATTGGTCGGCAAGGAATTGAAAAAGCTTATGAGGATGTGCTTAGAGGGAGAAAAGGGTTTCAGTTTTTTCAAAAAGATCGTTTTAACAGAATCATTGGATCGTATGAAGAGGGGTCATTTGATACTGCCCCTGAGGCTGCTAACAACCTGACTTTAACCATTGATGCCGAGCTTCAAAGTTATGGCGCCTCTCTTATGCAAAATAAAAGAGGAGGGATAGTTGCCATTGAACCCTCCAGTGGTGAAGTATTGGCACTGGTAACAGCACCTAGTTATGACCCTAATTTACTGCTTGGTAGTGGGCGGTCTGAAAACTTTAGAGCCTTAGCCAATGATACTCTGGCAAAACCATTATTCGACAGGGGTTTGCAGGCAGAATATTCTCCAGGATCTCCCTTTAAAACACTTAATGCACTCATCGCTCTTCAAGAAAATGTGATTTCTCCTTCTACACAATTTTCCTGTAACCAAGGACACTTTTATGCTAGAGGGGCATTTATGAAGTGTCATTGTCCAATAGGTACCTCTAACAATTTACTCAAAGGAATCTATAATTCATGTAATAGTTTTTTCGCCAAAACTTACAGGAGAATTATTGAGAAAGACTCTGCTGCTGCTGCTGGACTAGACCGCTGGAGAACCCATTTGGAAAAATTTGGTTTGGGAAATTATCTCGGCTATGATTTACCAATAGGCAAAAGAGGCTTTATCCCAAGTAGCTCCTATTACGATCGGTGGTATTCGAAAGGGAATTGGGGTCCAACTACGGTAATTTCCAATGCAATTGGGCAAGGTGAGATTCTGACCACACCGATTCAAATGGCAAACTTTACAGCTGCAATTGCAAACAGAGGATTTTATGTAAAACCCCATTTTACCATATCCAAAGATCAAGCTATTAAAGATTCTTTATATACCAAAAATTACACTTTAATTGAAGCGCGTCATTTCGAAACAGTCATCGAAGGAATGCATCAGGTGGTGGAAAGAGGAACGGCTAGGATAGCAAAAATTCCAGGAATAGAAGTCTGTGGAAAAACGGGTACTGCAGAAAACTTTATTCGACTCAATGGTGAAAAAACCCAACTCACCGACCATTCTATTTTTGTCGCCTTTGCTCCAAAGGAAAACCCAAAAATTGCCCTTGCTGTATTTGTAGAAAATGGCTATTGGGGTGGACGCTGGGCTGCACCTATCGCCAGTTTAATGATTGAAAAGTATTTAAAAGGAAAGGTTAAAAGAACTTGGCTTGAAAACAGAATGCTTAAAGGCAGTTTACAAAACGAGTACTTAAAACCCTTATCCGGTAAGCCTTTCGAGATCAATGAATAACAGTCTTCTTTTTCGGCTAGATTGGTTGAGTTTACTGACCTATATCGCTTTGGTAAGCTTTGGCATAATCAACATCTACTCCACTACTTTTAGTGATAGTGCATTAAGCATCTGGAATCCTGCCAGTATTTCGGGTAAACAATTCTGGATTTTTGGAGCCTGCCTAATTGCTATGCCCTTTATCCTCTATATCAAATCAAATTTTTTTGAACATTTTTCCTATATTTTTTATGGGCTGTCAATTTTGAGTTTGATTGGGTTATTTATTTTTGGACAAACAATTTCAGGAGCTACATCATGGTATAGTATCGGTGGATTCAATTTGCAACCTGCTGAATTCACTAAAATTACAACCGCTCTAGTAGTTGCAGAGTTTTTAAATGGTATCCAAAGAGATATTAGAAAAAGAAATGACCTTATAATAGCTTTACTTTTTATCTTGATTCCTGTAGTGTTAATTATCCTTCAACCAGATGCAGGATCTGCCTTAGTATTTTTTGGGCTTTTCTTTGTATTTATCCGAGAAGGACTGGATATGCGTTGGTTGTTTTTTAGTCTTGGACTGATTGTTGTTTTTATTGCTACTTTAATTTTCAAACCATTAATTGTAAGCATAGGTATTGCGCTAGTTACCCTAATTGTATTTGGTTCATTTAAAAAATCGAATATCAAACTAAATCCATTTTTATATACCCTTGGTGTCTTCATAGTCTTCTCGTATTCTGTTGACTTCATTTTTAATTCTGTTTTCGAACAACGTCATCGTGATCGTTTCAACATCATTTTAGGTTTGGAAACTGATACTCGGGGGATTGGGTATAATATTAATCAATCAAAGATTGCTATTGGTTCAGGAGGCTTTTCAGGAAAGGGCTATTTAAACGGAACTCAGACCAAGGGTGATTTTGTTCCCGCACAACATACCGATTATATTTTCAGTACAGTTGGTGAGGAATGGGGATTTTTGGGCAGTAGTTTTATAATTTTACTTTTTACACTTCTAATTTTTCGGATTATTTACCGTGCTGAAAAGCAAAGTAGTGCTTTTAGAAGAATGTTTTCTTATGCCTTTGCGAGTATACTGTTTGTTCATTTTTTTGTCAATATCGGAATGACTTTAGGTCTGGTTCCTACTGTAGGCATTCCTTTGCCGTTTATCAGCTATGGGGGATCCAGTTTAATGGCATTTAGTCTAATGCTCTTTATCTACCTCAATTTCGATTATAACCGCTTGTCCTAAGCTAGTTCCTTACATCCAGGATATCTCTTAAACTATTACCAAGTGTCATAAAAGCAAGCACTAAACTCATAATCGCCAGACCCGGAAGAAGCGCTAGATAAGGCTTGCCCAAAAGTAAATATCTAAAATGATCCTTTACCATACCTCCCCAGCTTGGCATTGGTGGCTGTGCACCTATACCTAAAAAACTCAATCCACTCTCCATCAATATTGCACTGGCAAAATTAGCTGCAGATATGACAATTAATGGGGCCACAACCATGGGTAAAATATGTCCTATTAATATCCTTGTTTTAGAAAACCCTAAGGCATTACTTGCCTGGATGTAAAGTTCTTCTTTTATAGACTTTACTTGACCTCTTACCAAGCGCGCTACCTCAACCCACATGGTTAGCCCTACTGCTACAAAAACCTGCCAATATCCTCTGCCAAGGGCTAAGGTAATAGCGATTACCATCAACAAAGTCGGAATAGACCAAACCACATTGATCAGCCATAAAATTAAACGATCTATCCAACCTCCAAAGTAGCCTGCTATTGCACCAAAAAATACTCCAACTACCAAAGAAATAAAGACCACTACAAAACCAATGGATATTGAAATACGTGATCCCACAAGTAGTCTGCTTAACAGATCCCGCCCGTACTTATCAGTCCCTAATAAAAAACGTTTTTCACTCAGATACCTTTCTGCTATTTCGTTTTTATTTGATGAGCCTTGAAACTGATCAAATGAAATCTTTTCAAAATAGTTGGTTGCATTTCCATACCTCTTGTATTCAAGGCTAGAGTCTGACCAACGAATTTCACTTACAGGAATTTCTTCATTTGCATTAATCTTACCGTAAAAAACTGAGGATTGACTATCTTGACTCGACCTGGGGATCACTAGCATTAGGCAGGAAAATCCAGGAGGTTTGGAATGAATAGACAAATGCATTTGATTTGCAAATTTTGTTTTGTCCGGTGCCAAAACATAGGCAAAAATTGCACAAAAGGATATCAAAAGTATAAAGAGTGTACTTCCTACCGCCCAACCATCGCTTTTAAAACCCTCTAAAAAGCGTTTGATTTCCAAAGCAGCTGATATTAATCTTTTACCTGGGCTATGGGCTTACCAGTATTGATTGTATTGGACAGGTCCTTGAGAATCTCAACCGCTTCGGAAATGTAAAGGTCTTTCTTAAGCGATTTTTGCCAGCGTTCTCTTTTTTCAATCAAATCCTCATTTGGACTCTGAGCTGAAGCAGCTTCAGGTAACCACTGAAATTCAAGATTTGATTCAAATTCTGAGATCTTCTTAAAACGATCAGAATAATTTTTATCAGACTGCCTTTCATTCTCATAAGAATCGTAATCTAAATAATAGTGTGAATCATCTTGTTGCTCTTTAATCCAAGCTGCCTGATCCTCAATTAAGGTAACAAATGGATTTTCCTCTAGTCTTTGTTTACTCCGTTCTACAGAAAAGTCGTAATTATTAAATTCAGGAAGTGGGTTGAAGGAAGCTGGTGTAATCCTATCCCATGATAATGGATTGTCTTGATCTTTTTCTCCCATATTAACTTGAGCAAATCGATCAGGAAATACGATATCACTTTTTACCCCTTCGAGTTGAGTTGATAATCCACTAATTCTGTAAAACTTATCTGTCGTCACCTTCAGCGCACCTAGGTCTCCATAAGTCCCTCCAGATATCATCCTGTTGAGGTCGATAATATTTTGAACAGTTCCTTTTCCAAAAGTTTGTTGACTACCCAAAACGATTGCTCGGTTATAATCCTGTAATGCTGCTGCTAAAATTTCAGAAGCTGAAGCCGAAAACTCATTCACTAGAATTACTAAGGGTCCGTCCCAAACAACACTAGGATCAGTATCTTTCAATACTTCTTTTCTTCCTCCTGTACTTTTTACTTGAACTACGGGACCTTCTTCAATAAAATAACCCGTCATATCAACTACTGTTTTTAACGAGCCCCCTCCATTGTTTCTTAGGTCTAGTATAATCCCTTTTACATTGTTCTCCTTGAGTTGTTCCAATTCTTTCTTTACATCCTTAGCTGCATTTCGTTCGTTGTAATCTTGAAAATTGATATAAAATTTTGGAAGTTCAATCAAACCGTAAGTCCCTGTTGAATCTTTGATTAATGACGATCGCGCATATGTTTCCTCAAGAACTACTACATCGCGAGTAACCGGAACAACTTCAACGGTCCCATCTACTCTCTTCACTGTCAAATACACTTTTGTTCCCTTGGGACCTTTAATAAGTTTTACCGCATCATTTAACACCATCCCTGAGATATCAACTGGCTCTTCGCCCTCTTGACCAACCTTCAGTATAACATCTCCAACCTCAATAAGTTCATCTCTCCATACGGGTCCTCCAGAAATAATTTCAACGATTTTAACCTGCTGATTTCTTTTGCTTAAACGCGCACCTATTCCTTCAAATTTTCCAGACATACTGGTGTCAAATCGATCTTTATCACTAGGAGCCAAATAAGATGTATGTGGATCAAACTGGACTACTATAGAATTTACATAGATTGAAAACCAATCTTTTCTTTTTAGTTCAGCATAGTTTTCAAATAAAAAACCAATATTCTCTTTGATGTCCTCTCTAGCTTGAATTTCGAGTTCTGCATCAGTAGAAACTGTGAAGGTGGAGTCTTTTTCCGCTCGTTTGCTTTCGTCTTCTTTTTTGGAAGTAAAGTTTTGCAGTGCATTGAGTTTAAACCGCTTTCTCCAAAGTTTTTTTAAATCGGAAATATTTGAAGCATAGGGTGCTGTTTCAAAATCTAAATCAATTTCTTCCTTTTGAGTAAAATCAAAAGGCTTTTCTAAAATTTCTTTGTAGAAACCCTGCACTTGATTCACTCTCTCAATGAATTTTTTAAAAGTCAAATCAAAAAAGGTGAGCTCGGTATTTTTTATTTGATCATCAATTTTATACTTGTAGGATTCAAAAGAATTAATGTCTGATTGAAGAAAAAAACGATGCTGTCCATCAAGATTGTTCAAATAATCCATAAAGACATTTTCTGAAAAAGCATCATTTATTTCTTTGGGACTGTAATGCCCTCGTTCGAGTACATAAGAAATGATTTCTAGTAAAAGTTTGTCTTTATTGGGGTCTTCATTTTTTAAATTAAACCCAAAAAGGAATCCGCTGACCAGTATAAGCGTAAAAAGCCAGATAAAAGATCTCATAGGTGTTTGTATTAATTTCATAGCCCCTAAATATAATCATAATTGAAATTAGTTATGTTAATATTCTTTTAAAACCAAAAGAAATGAGTCTCCTTAGTATTTGAATCATTTTTAAATCGACAATATCACAGTACTAAATGCGTTTAGAAAATGAAGGTCATTTACTTCAAATGTTATGAAAAAGCCCCTTTTCTCAGCACTTATTTTAGTATTATTTATTACTGGTATAATCGTATACAATATCTGTCGAGGAGATCCATTCGCTCAACCTGTCTTTGTCACAAGTAATGTTGAAAATGGACATGGAATATTTGCGGGTTATTCAAATACTTGGGAATGTATTCCATTAAATTAAAAAGGGCGTAAAATCTTGCTGTAGCAATTAAATGGACAGGCTGAAAAGATTCCTTACCTTAGCATGCTAAGACGCGTATGGAAAAAAGAGCTTTAATTTTAGTAACCAATGACGACGGTATAACAGCCCCAGGGATTCGCTCCTTGATTGAGATTATGAATGAAATTGGAGAGGTGGTTGTAGTAGCACCAGACAGCCCGCAATCTGCCATGGGACATGCCATTACTATAAATTCTACCCTTCATTGTGAAAAAATTACCGTTACCGATGGCCCTCAGTTAGAGTACAGTTGTTCGGGAACTCCTGCCGATTGCGTAAAATTAGCGGTAAACGAAATCTTAGGCCGGAAACCAGACCTTTGTGTTTCTGGTATTAACCACGGCTCCAATTCTTCCATTAATGTTATTTATTCGGGAACCATGAGTGCTGCCATGGAGGCTGGCATTGAGGGTATTCCCGCTATTGGCTTTTCACTTTTGGATTATAATTGGAATGCAGACTTTAGCCCTATAAAAAAGTTTATAAAACAAATAACTACCGAAGCCCTAACAAATGGAATCCCTAAAGATGTAGTATTGAATGTCAATTTCCCAAAACTCAAAGAAGAAGAAATTAAAGGAATTAAAATTTGCAGACAAGCCAAGGCCAACTGGGTTGAGAAATTTGATAAAAGAACCAATCCTATGGGTAGAGAATACTATTGGCTGACAGGTTCATTTGTCAATGAAGACAAAGGAGAAGATACAGATGAGTGGGCATTAAAAGAGGGATATGTGTCCATAGTACCCACCCAATTTGATTTAACTGCTCATCACAGCATTCAGCAACTGAACACATGGAATTTATAAAAGATAAGTACTTCTTTTGGGGCATTTTAACTGGCTTATTATGGACCAGTTTTGGTGTCATCATGCTGATTTTTTTCCTGTCTGACGCTTCATTGGAAGATTCTTTCATCTATTTATATGAACAAAAAAGGCTGGGTGGCTTGATTTCAATTGCCGCTTTAATCAACCTTCCTTTATTCTTTATTGCTTTAAGGAAAAACAAGGCCCCCTTTGCTGCTGGGATAGTTGCTATATCGATGCTGACTGTTCTTTTTATAGCGCTTTTAAAAATTAATTAATCTTTTTTACTCGTGAAATACTACCTTATTTCTGGGGAAGCATCTGGTGATTTGCACGGTTCTTATCTTATTGCTGCATTAAAAAAGCTAGATCCAAAAGCTGAATTTAGAGCCTGGGGTGGAGACCTAATGGAAAAAGAAGGTGCTATGTTAGTCAAGCATTTTAAAGATTTGGCCTTTATGGGTTTTTGGGAAGTTGTTCGACACCTACCCACAATATTAAATAATATACGCTACTGTAAACAAGATATTCTTCTATTCCAACCAGACGTCATCATTTATATTGACTATCCAGGATTTAATTTGCGTATTGCAGAATGGGCAAAGACTCAAAATTTTAAAAACCACTACTACATCAGTCCACAAGTTTGGGCATGGAAGGAAAACAGAGTTCAAAAAATAAAGCAATGCATTGATGCTCTCTACGTGATACTCCCCTTTGAAAAGCCATTTTTTGAGGAAAAGCATCAGTTTAAGGTTGACTATGTAGGTCACCCTTTGATGGATTATATCCCAAATCACCCCAAAAAGAAAGACTTTATTTCATCTCATCATTTAGAAGAAAATAAGCCCATAATCGCCTTACTCCCTGGTAGTCGTGTCCAGGAAATCAGGAAAATGCTTCCTCTATATGTCCAATTAGCCGCCAAGTTTAAAGACTATCAGTTTGCTATAGCTGCTGCTCCGAGTATTTCACCAGCTTACTATAAACTATTTACAGAAAATACAACGGTAAAAATTGTATATGATGCAACTTATGATTTACTGCAACACAGCTCAGCAGCATTAGTCACAAGTGGTACTGCCACTCTAGAAACTGCACTGTTTCAAGTTCCCCAACTCGTTTGCTACAAGAGTAGTTACCTCAGTTACTGGATTGCAAGGAAAATACTCAAATTAAAGTACATCTCTCTGGTCAATCTAATCTTAGATCGTGAAGTTGTATTGGAGTTGATCCAAGGGCAATGCAATCTAAACAGACTTGAAAAAGAACTGAATCATTTATTGAATTCAAAAGATAGTTCTCAACAAGAACAATATCAGCAATTGGCTTCTTTATTAGGAAGTGGAGGGGTAAGTGATAAAACAGCTGCTCTCATTCACAAAGCCATCCGTTAAAAAAATACCTTTTACTTTTTGCAGATTCCTTGTAAGTTTAGGTCATGAAACTGCCTCAATCTCCACTATTCATACCTATAACTCTATTTACCTTTGGGGGTGTCCTATCTTTTATTCTCCCATTTTCATTTCAAAAAAGTCTAAAATTGGGCTTGGTTTTTCTAATACTCACACTTCTAATACAATTAGTAGAGAACCTCAAACCTATCAAAACTGCTTTTTTATATAGCTGCTTTCTTTTTTTGGGACTGATTTATTTTAAAGGATATTATACTCCAGCTCAAAATCATTTTCTTCATTTAAAAAAGAATGCTCATGACTTAAAGCAAGTTGAAATTCAATCGCTATTAGGTAGCTATACTTTTTCAAATAATTACAGAGGGAAAATTATCAGTTGGGGGAATCATAAAACAACAGGAAGTATTCTCATTCGACAAGACAAAGACAGTACCACAAAAGTTTGGTCGTCAGGTCAGAAAATTCTTACAAATAAAATAATAGTACCGATTAAAAAATCGCTGAATCCAGGACAGTTTTCTTATAAGGATTACCTCGCCAATAAAAAAATAACTCATCAATTGAATCTCAATTCAACGAACTGCATTGTACTTTCCAGTAAATCAAAAACACTCCGTTCATACTGTGAAAATTTAGAGCGAAAAGCTTTTGAAAAAATTGAACAGACGTCACTTTCTTCCTCAAGTCAAGGGATGTTAAAAGCACTCTTATTTGCAGATAGAAATGCACTTGATGAGAAGATCAAAAACGACTATGCTAAGGCTGGGGTCATTCATCTACTCGCTCTTTCAGGACTCCATATTGGCTTAATTGTCGTATTACTATTGATTGTTTTAAAACCCTTAGAAAAACTCAAATATGGATATTTATTACGATCAATTAGTGTGATTTTATTTTTATGGTTGTTTGCCTTTTTTATAGGTTTCCCTCCCTCTGTAACACGTGCTGTATGCATGTTCAGTTTTATTGTCATAGGTCGTGCTTTACACTTTGGAAAATCAACTTTTCACTATACACTACTCTCTTTTTTTGTTTTGTTACTCTTCCATCCGCCTTACCTAAAACCGATTGGATTTCAACTGAGTTATTTGGCGGTATTTGGAATACTTTTGATTCATCCTCTACTTCAAAGATTGTGGAATCCACAAAATTTGTTCCTAAAAAGGTATTGGGAATGGACTACTGTCTGCTTGGCAGCCCAAACGGCGGTAAGTCCAGTCAGTATTCATTATTTTCATCAATTCCCCAGTCTTTTTCTAGTTAGCAATCTATTAATCATTCCTTTTTTTGGACTGTTTTTAATCTTTTGTATGCTTGTTTTTTTTTATATTTCTTTTCGCCCCCATTCCAATGATTGTAGTTAACGTTTTTGAAGAAACTGTGAGGCTCCTCAATAAAAGTGTAGGTTGGGTCGCTCAACAAGAAGCCTTTCTTTTTGAGGGAATGTTCCACAGTATTACGACAACCTTATTACTCTATTGCTTACTGGTTTGCTTGGTTCTATGGGGATATCGGAAAAAGCTATTGATGTTAATTCCTATAGGTCTTACATTGGCTGGACTATTTTTTAACCTCACTCATGAGCGGAAAATCACTTCCTCTGAAAATTCATTTTGGGTTTTTCACCGTTATAATGCAAGCTTGATCGGGCACCTAAAAAATTCATACTTTTACTACTGTTCTTCAGACTCTGAAACTACCCATTCGCTACTTACAGATTTTTCAAATTCTAGACCACTTACAAAAATGATCCCAGTTGAATTGAGTAATATTTATATCCAAGATGACTTAAGGTTACTGATTATCGATAGCGATGCTCCTTTTGATTTACCTGATTTTGATCCCAATTACATTCTCCTTAGAGCGAATCCTAAAGTGAATATCGAAAGGCTTTTAAACCGTTACAAACCCGCTAAACTCATTGCTGATGGAAGTAATGGACAGTGGAATTTAGCACTATGGGAAAAAACTTGCACTGAACAGGGTGTAGAATTTTACAATACAAGAGAAAAAGGCGCTTTGCGAATTAGCCTCTGAATTTTGGTCTAAATGTCTTTCTGTAGTTTTCGAAATCTTCCGGTTTGGAAAATACCTGATAATCCCCTTGTTTGATCATTTTTAAAAACAATTCTAGTTGTTGTGGTTTTTGATAACCCACGACAGGCATGATGGGATCTCCATTTTCGCTAAAGAATACCATGGTAGGATAACCCTTGACTCCCAGAAATTGGGTGAATTGATGGGTTGCGTTTCTGCCTTTGCGATTTGGATCATAATTGGGATTTGTAAAAGTTTGATCAAAAAAATTGATTTCTTCCTGCCCTTCTGCATTGAACTTTACTGCGTAATAATGTTCACTTATATAGTTGGATACATCTGGATTTTGAAAGGTGTTTTTATCCAATAATTTACAAGGACCGCACCAGTCGGTATAAACATCCATAAAGATTTTCTTGGGCTCTGCCTTTTGAGCTTCCATAGCTTCCGCTAAGGTCATCCACTCAATTTTTTGAGCCTGGACAAGATTGAAACTTGCAAGAAATATGAGTAATAAGAAAAATGATTTTTTCATAAGCTTTATCTCTGGGGTAAAAGTTTTTTTACAAAATTACGTTTTATTTTACTTCTACTAAATCTTCTGCTCCGTGGGCTAATCGTTTTAATGGTTTCAGCAAAAGCAATACCAAAACTCCAACTACTGTGCAAAAAATAAAAATTCCTGTAAAAATCTGTTTTTCTCCTGCTGTTTCTGCAAAGCCTCCTATGCTTGCTGCCAGTTTATTTCCAAGTCCTGTAGCGGCCCAATAAAGTCCCATGATGGAAGCAGCATATTTGACTGGCGCCAGTTTGGTAATATAAGAAAGTGAAACTGGTGAAGCACATAATTCGCCTATGGTATGAAATAAATAAGCCAAGACCAGCCAGTACATTGCAGATTTACCAAAGAGCTCGTAGTCAGCAGCTGCAAATCGCATAAAGAGGAATCCCCAACCCATAATGAGAATACCTATGGCGATCTTGTATAAAGAAGAGGCCTCTTTTCCTTTTAGTTTCATTTTCATCCAAAAAGCACCTACCCCTACTGCGAGGGTTATAATAAAAAAGGAATTTAGAGATTGAAACCATGAAGCTGGTATTTCGATCCCCATCAACATTCGATCTGTTTTTTGCTTAGCATATAAATTCATCAATCCTCCTGCTTGTTCAAATGCTCCCCAAAAAACAATAATCAATAAAAATGAAATCAACAGTACCTTGACCCGATCCTTTTCAATTGCAGTTAGCTTTCTAGTACGAAGTTCATTTTCGGGATGGGAAGCCTTTCCTATAAAATCACCTACACCAACCAAGTACTTTTGTCCATACATATAGGTGATTTGACCAATTAACATTCCAATGGCAGCAAGTCCAAATCCGTAATGCCAATTGTAGGTTTCACCTATCCATCCACAAAGTAAGGGTGCAGTAAAACCACCAATATTGATTCCCATATAAAAAATATAAAACCCTAAATCTCTGCGTTCATCGCCTGCTGGGTAGAGCCCTCCAACCATAGAAGAAATGTTGGGTTTTAGTCCTCCAACTCCGAGAATAACAAAAAAACAACCCAGATAAAAACTAAATTCAGTGTCAAAAGCCAAAATGGTATGACCGATACACAGCAATGCCCCTCCTAAGAGCACTGTTTTCTTCTGTCCTAAAATATTATCTGCAATCCATCCCCCTGGAACAGATGCCAAATAAACAAGCATAGTATACCATCCATACAGTGCAATAGCCTCTGTGTTGGTCCAGCCAAATCCGGGATTATCTCCTTGGGTTTTAGCAACTAGAAAAAGAGTAAATAAAGCACGCATTCCGTAATATGAAAAGCGTTCCCATAATTCTGTAAAAAAAAGTACGTACAGCCCTGGGGGGTGACCGAAAATTGTTTTTGTTTCTGAGTGAACGTTGGGCTGTGTCATAAATTAAAGATTGTTGTAAATAAAATTAGTCATCTTGGTATAGAGATGTTTTCGTGTATTCCCACCAAAAATTCCGTGATTTTTATCTGGATAAATCATCCATTCAAATTGTTTATCTGCTTGAATTAAAGCCTCTACCATTCGCATGGTATTTTGAACATGAACATTGTCATCTGCAGATCCGTGTATGATTAAAAACTTTCCTTGGAGTTGATCCGCATAATTTAAAGGAGAGTTTAAATCATAGCCTTCAGGGTTTTCTTGTGGTGTACGCATAAAACGTTCGGTGTAAATAGTGTCGTAAAAACGCCAGTTGGTCACTGGTGCCAAAGCAATTGCCATTGAAAAAACATCATTCCCTGTAAGCAAACAATGCGCTGCCATATGACCACCAAAACTCCATCCCCATATCCCAATCCTATCTTTATCTACAAAGGATAGATTCCCAAAGTATTGAGCCGCAGCTATTTGGTCCAAGGACTCGTATTTTACTAAATTTAGATAGGTCACTTTTTTAAATGCTGCTCCCTTGAATCCTGTTCCTCGTCCATCAACACAAGCGACAATATATCCTTGATTTGCAAGCATTTTGTGCCATAGCAAACGTTGATCTCCCCATCTGTTTGCCACTTGCTGTGAACCGGGTCCTGAATATTGAAAAAGTAAAAGAGGGTATTCTTTTGAAGGGTCAAAGTCTGCAGGTTTGATCATCCACGTATTAAGTTGTTCGCCGTTAATAGTAACTGTAGAAAATTCACGGTCTGAAAATCCAAATTCGTCGATTTTATCTTTTAAACCTTTATTGTCTAAAATCAAATTCAAAAGTCGGTTATTCTTTGTTTGGTAGAGGCTAAATTCTGGTGGGGTTTGCTCGTCTGAAAAGGAATGTATATAATAACTCCCATCAGCGCTAAATGAGGCCCCATTGGTTCCTTTGGCCCCTTGAATGAGGCGTTTGCCTTTTCCGTTTAATTTAACCGCGTAAACC
Source organism: uncultured Bacteroidota bacterium (assembly GCA_902546725.1). GTDB lineage: Bacteria > Bacteroidota > Bacteroidia > Flavobacteriales > Flavobacteriaceae > MS024-2A. Next base: position 111,497 of record CACCLB010000003.1, read on the forward strand.
CTCCTTTCTGTACTTCCGCCCTCAACCGATTGATAATACAATTCTTTTTGTTTTAGATTCACTAGGTAGAGAGAAGTTACTTCCCATGGGCCTTTGGTCAATTGACGGATTAACTTTCCATTTTGCTCATAGTGATAAATATGGTTAAAGCCGTCTCGTTCGCTCGTCCATAAAAAACTATTGTCCTCTAAAAATTTGAGGTTGTCGTGTATGCTGACATAAGCATCGTCTGTCTCTTCTAATACCAATTGAAGAGATTTCTTTTGGGTATCCCAACGCCACAGTTTCAGATGATTTTGATGTCGGTTAATGGTCTGAATAATCAATGAATTCTGTCCTCCTCCAAATTTAATTCTTGGAATGTAAACAGGCTTTTCATCTCCAAACAGAACTTTACTTTTTTGGTTGGTATCCAAGTTGACTACAAATAACTCAATAGTTGAATTTTCTTCACCTGCCTTTGGATATCGAAACATATAAGGAAACTGATATAGATCAGAGCCGTAAATGTCCATTGAAAAAATTGGGACCTTAGATTCGTCAAAACGCATAAAAACGAGTTGTTTTGAGTCCAGACTCCAATCAAAGGCTCTTACAAAACCAAACTCCTCTTCATACACCCAGTCTGTTATTCCGTTAAGCGTTTCATAATTTCCGTCAAAGGTGAGTTGTTTAGTTCGTTCATTGATTAAATCTTTGATGTAAATATTTCTTTGAAAAACATAAGCAACTTTTTTTCCATCAGGAGAAAGTAGTGGCTCTTGAATTTTTTGTTCACTAACCCTTTGTAGCTTCTTGGTCAATCTGTCAAAAACCCAATAATCAGCAATTTTAGATCTTCGGTAAATGGGTAGGTCATCAGACTCTAATAGTATTTTCTCTTCATTTTTAGAAAAGCTGTAGTCTGTAAACCTTTCAATCTGCTCATAATCTCTGGAGTCAATTAAAACCAATACTTCCTTGGGCTTTTTATAATAAGACTGAACCAACTGGTTTGCTTGCTCATTTTCAGTGTCTTTTAAAAGGGTATAGGAGGTACCGTCTTTCATGGAGCGAATGGACTCCATTCGACTCGCATCATAGGCTCCATTCCAAAGACTATCTAGAGATAAAGTTTTTTGAGCTTTCAGAGGAAAGCATCCGAGTAGGAGAAAAAGCACAGACCAAATGCGATTTTTTTGAAGGGCTAAAGCCGAAAAAAAGTACCGGTAAATTTGGGGGTGTTTATAATGTTTCAAAGTGTTAAGCTTGGATTAAACGGCAATTTATAAAAAAATGCAAGGATTCATCATTTTTATGGGGTTTCAAAATCAGTATCTTTATAAAAAAAAGAATGGACAAAAGGATTGAAGGCTTTTCCAAATTAACAAAAGCTGAAAAGATAGATTGGATTACCCAAGCTCATTTTAAAAATCCAACCACTGCAGAATCTCAATTATCCGATTATTGGAACTCCGATTCGGATCTGCAAAATAAGCACGATGAGTTTATAGAAAACACCCTCACCAATTTTTATATGCCATTAGGGGTAGCGCCTAATTTTTTAATTAATGGAGAATCCTACACCCTGCCCATGGTCATTGAGGAAAGTTCTGTAGTAGCCGCTGCGGGAAATGCTGCGAAATTCTGGCAAACACGCGGAGGTTTTAAAGCCGAGGTATTGGACACTATTAAAGTTGGACAAATACATTTCTCATATAGTGGCGATGTACAACTACTTCATTCGTTTTTTAATAAAAATAAAACTCAACTTCTTGAGTCGACTGCACCACTATCTAAAAATATGAAAGCTCGAGGTGGAGGAATTCAATCCATGGAACTGGTGGATAAAAGTGATTTGATTCCTGATTATTTTCAATTGCATTTACGTTTTAAAACAGCCGATGCAATGGGGGCAAATTATATTAACTCCTGTCTCGAATGCATTGCAACCGAACTTGAAAAACTTGCTCAAAATGAGTTTAAAGCTAATGACGGTGTTCAACTTGAGGTTGTCATGAGTATACTTTCCAATTATGTCCCTGAATGCTTAGTTCGTGCTTCAGTTAAATGTCCAGTGTCAAAACTCTCACCTTCAAAAGATTGGCCTGGGGAGACCTTTGCAAAAAAAATGGTCCAAGCGGTTGAAATTGCCAAACGGGAACCCTATAGAGCAGTCACTCATAATAAAGGCATTATGAATGGTGTTGATGCCTTGGTGGTAGCAACTGGAAATGATTTTAGAGCTATAGAAGCTGGAGTTCATGCCTATGCTTCAAAAGATGGACATTATACCTCCTTGAGCAATGCCTACATTAAAGAAGAAGTGTTTTATATGGAACTTACCCTTCCCCTGGCTTTAGGAACAGTAGGTGGTTTAACAAAATTGCATCCCATGGTTCAATGGAGTATGGAACTTTTGGGTAATCCTGATGCAAAAACCTTAATGAAAATTGTTGCTGCGGCAGGACTAGCACAAAATTTTGCTGCCTTGCGTTCTTTAGTCACCTCAGGTATTCAAAAAGGTCATATGCAAATGCATCTACTGAATATACTTAATCAAATGGGGGCTACACAAATCCAAAAAGAAAAGGCCATAACTCATTTTAAAAATCATACGGTAAGTGTTAAAGCCGTGGCTCAGTTTTTACAAAATAACAATTCATAAATGGTCTCCTTTCGCACTAATGGAAAACTTCTAATCACAGGCGAATACGCAGTTCTCAAAAATGCAAAAGCATTAGCAGTTCCCTGTAAAATGGGACAAAGTTTGACTTACTTGCCAAGTGAAAGAGCTGTACTAAACTGGGAGAGTTTTGATTCAAAAAAGAATGCTTGGTTTGAAGCAGAATTCAATGTCAATACTCTAAAACTCGTTTCATCCTCAGATGTTGAGATTGGTATAAGGCTTCAAAAACTTCTTGCTACAACTAAAAAAATGAACCCAAGCTTTTTAAGCAAGGGAGGCGAGGTAAAATGTCATTTAGAGTTTGATCGCAGTTGGGGTCTGGGCAGCTCCTCCACCTTAGTGGCAAATATCGCCCTATGGGCAAATTGCAATCCCTATCAGTTGTTAGAGAACAGCTTTGGAGGAAGCGGTTATGATATCGGCTGTGCTCAAGCTGAAGGTCCGATCACCTTCATTAGAAATCAATACAATCCAATAATTCAAACTGCTGAATTGTCTTATCCTTTTGAAGCTAATCTATTTTTTGTCCATCTCAACAAAAAAAGAAACAGTCAAGACGCTGTAGCAGCCTTTGACCTCAATAAGGTCAATCAATCAAGTATAGATGCCATAAGTAAACTAACGGATCGCATCATCGCCTGCACAGACCAGAACAGTTTTGACTCCTGCTTAAAAGAGCATGAAGCTTTAATTGGAAGCCTGTTAAATCAACTGAATGTACAAGACACTTATTTCTCAGATTTTAAGGGTATTGTAAAAAGCTTAGGCGCATGGGGTGGAGACTTTGTCTTAGTCTCTGGTGACCGACATAGCCCAAATTATTTTAGGGCAAAAGGTTATGAAACAATAATTCCCTTTAGGGAAATGATCTTGTAATGAATCTTTAAGATGAACGTAAAAAATTCATTGTCTGACCGTCAATTACTGCTGCTATTTTACTTTTAGAATATACAGCTACAAATAAATCATCTTCTTTATGAAACTTTAAGAGATTTTTTTCCTTTTCAAAAGAAGCAGAAAAAACATTGACTTCATCCTCTTGGTCAATATATTTTACCCAACCCTCTACAGTGTTTTTTGTGGTAAATCGAAGTTTGTAAAAAGAGGCCGAAACATCTCCCGTAGCTTCACAGATCCATTCAGAATTTGTCAATTCTTTATTGGACTTTGATTTTGAACTACTTTGGAAAAATCTCATTTTTAGCTTTTTTCCTTAAAATTTAAACAAAATTCGTGCCAAAACAAAAAACCCCTTGAAAATCAAGAGGTTTTAGGGTAAATTTATTGAAAGTGTTTAATAATACAAAGATCTATTGTCATCTATATCTGCATAAGATTCCAAGGCAAGAAAAACATTTTCGGGTAACGTAAAGCTAGCATCTCGTAAATATTCCTTACTGTATTGTTGATAGTCATCTAGTGTTTCTTCTGTATTTTTTTTCAAAAGCTTAACCTTGTAGAGGCCGAGTTCACCTTGAATCAACTCTGAAACTGCTCCCTCTTCCATAGCAAATGCTGCTCCTACTACGTAAGGCTCATTTCCCGCACCTACTAAGGTTGGATTCTTTTGGTTGATCGCAGAGGCCGTCTCTAAAGTAAGATCTTCATTTTCTGCTAGTGTTTCCAAGCTATCAATATCCTGGAATTGTTTTTTAATTAAGGCCGCCTTTTTATCTTGGATGATTTTTCTTCTTACTTGAAAACCAACTTCATCTACAGTTGCCAAACCTTTTTGATTGACCGCAGTAAGTTGAACCACGGCATATCCGCCCCCAGCTGTCAATGAAAATCTTTTGATATCACCCACCTTGGTGTCGTCATCAAAAGCCCAACGTACGATTTGACGTTGATTAAATAAGCCTGGCATATTTTCTTCGAGTTCAGTCACTTGCTTGACAGGTCGAACTTCATAATTGTTTTTTTCTGCTACAGCGATAAAATCGTTCAAATCGTTGCTTTCCATTTCAAATTTAGTAGCGCTTCTAAAAACTTCATTTGCAGTTTGGTCAGAGGCTATGGCTTCATTTGCAACATCTGCGATCAGAGCTAAATCATCTTTATCAGTGACCTTAATGATATGGAATCCAAATTCAGTTTCAACTAATCCTATTCTTCCTACTCTATTTTTATCTACGAAATTAAATAACTCGGTTGCCATCTGTCCTTCTTGGAAAAAGCCTAAATCACCCCCTCTATTTTTGGTTGGTCCATCTGAATACTCTCTGGCAAGCTCCTCAAAATTATCATTTCCTCTCCTCGCTAAACGCAATACGCGATTGGCCTCTCTTCGGGCTTCTTCTTTAGCTCTGGTTACCGTTGCCGGTGCCCTTGTTGCACCTTCAAAAGCAATTAAGATATGACTTGCTCTAAGTGATGCGTTCTCTTTACGATCAAGTAATCTTGAAATTTTAAAAAATCTTCCGTCTCTGTAGGGACCAAAAACTTCTCCTACATCCAATCCAAAAAGAATGTCTGCATATTCGTTGTTGTATTCTCCTCTAGGTCGGTAAACAGAATCAAAAGGGATCTCAGAGTAACGGTCCACAAAATCAATGATGTTTTTAGTCATTCTAAACCCTTCAATAGTATCCGTAAGTTTAGACACATCATTGTAAGCAATACGCTCATCTTTTAGACCCTCTAGTCGGAGTCTGATGGCAGCTAAGTCATCTTCAGTTGGAGCTTCATTAAATGAAACATATTGCAAATTGCGACTGGCAGCTCTTTCGTATTCTTGCTCGTGATTTTTGATGTACTGCTTGACCTCAGCATCAGTCACAGTAACAAGGCTGTCAGGGATGATATCAAAAGGAACTTGAACGTATTCAATATTGATATTGTCATATTCAAAATGGTATAAAGCCTTGGCTTCTGCCTCTGTCATTCCTCCACTTGCCTTGATAAGGTCTAAATAAATTCGCTGTTTTGCTACCCCAATAATACTTTGCTCCTGAGCTTTCCAGTTTTCATATGCTGCAGGTTCTTGAACGCGCATTTGTGCTATATAATCTGTAAATATTCCAAAATCAAAAAATCCGGCTTCGTTTTGAAAATTTGGATTATTGATGACAGCTTCATCGGAGGAAATGATTTGTTCCAACTGATCTTTACCAGCATCAATTCCCAGTTTTTTAAACTCTTGATCAAATATTGTATTCCGAAGTGCCTGATTCCACACAAGATTTACCGATTGTAAAGTAGAATATTTATAGGCTCTTTCGGTTTGCTCGACCATTTGGCGAAAGAACGTAACGTCAATTTCTTCATCATTCACAACAGCGATTGGATCTGTAGGTCCAGCATTGGATGAACTTCCATCGAATACTCCAGAAATTACAAATGCAAAAAGCGCCATCCCGATTACTAAAATCAAGAAGATGGAACGCTGTCTAATTTTTCCTAAAACGGCCATAATTGCTATTTTTTGATAGTCTGCGAAAATAAGCTATTCCTGCGAATTAAGAAAGTCTCTTACCCTTAAATGTACACAGATCAATAGCTAGAACTTCCTTGTCAGTTATTTTCTGATTTTGAAAGTATGATTTGTTCAATTTTTGTTGCCGATACTTTTTTGATTTTTAAAATATAAGGGCTCAGTTCAATTTCCTCTCCTTGCTCGGGTATTTCCCCAATAGTATAGGCAATCATCCCTCCAAGGGTTTCATAGTATTCACTTTCAGGCAAACTCAAGTTGTATTTTTGGTTGAGATAATCTACTTCTAAACGAGCCGAAAACTCATAAACCTCTTCTTTCAACTGCCGCTCCACGTGTTCCAGAGTATCGTATTCATCCTCTATCTCGCCAAAGAGTTCTTCTACTATGTCTTCTACTGTAACTATTCCTGAGGTTCCTCCGTACTCGTCAATTACAACGGCAATACTTTTGTGTTGTCGGGTTAAAAGTTTGAGTACGTCATTGACCAGCATGGTCTCAGGTACATAGGCAACAGGCATTAAAATAGTGTTTATCCCTTCAGGCTTTTTCATCATTTCAAAGGCGTGCACATATCCCAATATCTGATCAATATTTTTCCTGTAAACGGGTATTTTAGAAAGTCCTGTAGATATAAATAAAGAGGTGATTTCTTCTAAAGATGTAGATTCTTCCACAGCGATTACCTCAGCTCGGGGAACCATAGCTTCCCTTGTTTTTACTTCAGAAAATTCCAAAGCATTTTGAAAAATCTGAATCTCAGAATCTAACTCTTCTTTGTCTTTAGCTGATTCAAGCTGTTCTTCTATATAATTCCCCAACTCAATTTTAGAAAATGAAAGTTGAACCTGATCCGTTTCAGTATTGAGAAATCTTTTGAGAATTAAATCCGTCAATTCAATAATTAAAAAGGTAATAGGGTAGAAAACATAATAAAATAAAGCGACTGGTACTGCAAAGATTTTGATGAATGTATTGGCGTAAAGTTGAAAAAAAACTTTTGGCAAAAATTCTGCAGTAAGAAGTATGATAGCTGTTGATATCAGAGTTTGATAAAAAACTATGGTCAAGCTAGGCTCACCCGAAAGAAGTGTGTTAGGATAAAATACTTCGAGTATTCTATCTCCCATAAATATACCGTAAACTACTAAGGCAATATTATTTCCTAGGAGCATGGTCGCAATAAATCGTGAGGGATTTTGAGTAATGTTTTTTAGAACAGTTGATGTTAAACCTTGCTGGAGTTTTTCTATTTCAAGGTAAATTCGGTTGGATGATACAAAAGCAATCTCCATACCCGAAAAAAAGGCGGACAAGAGCAGACAAATAAGGATAACCAGGTCGGTTGGGTTCATTCTGAAGAATTTGAGCGTTTATCGAATTTTTTTCGATAATGCCTTCTAAAAAGAGCCATAAAAATTGACAACGCACAAAATCCAGCAAATAATAGCGCGCGATCACGATTAATTTCCCAGCGTGCAAACGCCTCGTAAGCTGAAATCACAGCAATTACCCAATATAAAATTTCTGAAATTCTAAGGTTTTTCATTCTTGGTTAAGGGAATCTTTTTCTTCCGAAACTGTTACTGTTCCTATCAGACTTCCTGTTTGAAATTTAGTAAATTCCTTGTTGGTATCCAATCTTAAGGCATCAAAATTATAGTCGTTGTCTTCAAACTTAAAAGGCTGTTCGGTAAAAAGCCACTCGGATTCTGCATCCCAAAAAAGTTGGCTTGTTGTAAGAACGGAACCATCGTGTGATTGCAATCGCACATTCCCCTTCAGGTCTATTAATTTGGTGTCATTGTATAAAATACCGTAATCAGCTACGACTTCATTCTCTCGTTCTAAATCATCGAAGAAAATCACTTTTAAGCCCTCTGGAAATTCCGCATAGCGAAAGCTGAGATTGGTATAATCTACGTGTTTAGGGGCAGTTAAAATGGCTTGAATTTTTATGGAATCGGTATATACCATTCTGATATTAGAAGCCGTTCCTAAGGGCTCCTGTAAATCTGCGTTGATTTCCATTAAAGCCTGAGAGCTGTCGCCACAAGAAATAAAAAGGGCCATGGTTACAACCAAAAGCCCTTTTATCTTTTTTGTGAAATCTATTTCCATTTACAAACTAGGAACAGTCACGCTTCTATTGATCCAACAATCAAATTTGATCACTGTCCCAGCGTTTCCTTCAGTAAAAATATCTGTTTTACTCGGTGCTCTTCCAGTATAACTCTCTACTGTTCTGCTTGCTACTCTTTTTAATGAAGCATCGACCTGACCAGCCTTTTTGGCCATATCTGCCGCTAGCCAGTAAACTGCACGTTTGTTGAATTGAGAATCTCCGCACTGGTTTGCACTATCAGCATACATGTTTGCAATTAGCAAATAAGCACGCCCCAAAGAAGGTTGAAAACCTAGTGCTTTGTTAGCATAACTTCTTGCTGAAGATTTTCTTCCAGCAGCCTTAAATTTATTGGCAATTTTTAAAAGTATTTTAGCCTTCTTGTAGTTGTCCGTCTCTAAAGCTATGGATTCTTCGTAGTATTTTAAAGCCTCTTCAGTATTACCACTCTTATCATTTAACAGTCCCAAGTAATAGGCTGAATCCGCTGAAGGTTCTAGAGCGTGAAGCGCCTCCACTAGCGTAACAAAAAGCGGATCATCTGAACATTCTTTACTGTCCATCCTACTCGCTGCCCGCTTGATCCATAAAGCGTCTGTTTTGTTTGCTTCAAAGTTTCTTTGATAAAGTGGAATCAAGTTCTCACAAGTAGCTTCTTTGGCAATAATCGCATCTAAATTGGATAAAAATGTTCCAATTGCATTTGAATTTACATTATATATACGCTTGCTACGAGACTCTCTGCTTGTCAGTGCTGTTCCAGACTCCTCTTTTTTAAGGATAGCATCTAGTTTTTTAGCGAGTTCTGTACTTTCAAACTCAAATTTTTCAGAAACTTCTTCGTATTTGTTGAACAACAATTCCATAGTAATCTCATTATCGCCCGCTTTGTAACGATCGTATAGTGTTTTGAAGTAATTGTATAAAAGCTTTGGATTGGTAAAGCTGGCGGCATCTTGTTTATAAGCTTGATCAAAGGTGTTGTAAATAACTTTTAAGTCAGCAAGTTTATAATCCAATAAAGCCTGGGCTTTCTTACTGATAATATCCCCTATAACTGATTTATTCCGTTTTTTAGGAAAATTTTCAACCCACTCATCATAGAGTTTAATTAAGTCCTCTTTGGATGCTTCCTGCTCTTCAGGAGTTCCGTTTTTAATGTAATCCTTTAAGATTCGTTCCCCATAAGAATAGATTGCAACATTTATTGATGGGCAATCTTTTCTCACGCGCATCCAAGGCTCAAAAGCGGCTTTGTAGTTTTTTACTTTTGCAGACTCTGCAAATATTGATAGGTCTTGCATACAGACGTTAATGTCTTGAGCAAGAACAGGAGCTTGGTAAAAGCCCATAAGAACTAGGGCTAGAATACAAAGTTTTCTCATCATTTCAAATTTTAATTATACTTTCTCTTTATAAACCAAATATCATTTAAGGACAATCCAATTCGCATTGCGACCAATGTTTCTTGGATTAAACCTGATTTTTTCTCACCTCGGCGACTTATTTCAAATCCAACATTTGCGTTGGAAAGGCTTCCTAATGGTAAACCTACACCAAAAGATATGCCAGTTTCTGTTAAAGGAACGTTATTTACAATGAGACTCATTTGTTCAGATCGGAATCCGAAGCGGTAAACAACCCTGCTCCAAAAACTTGTAAACGAGGCGTAGTTGGGGATAAAAAACCCACCAACAGACCATTGTTTGGCGTCTTTGTAGTCAATATTACTACGGCTAAAAAAATCGTTGCTAAAGTTAGCAGATTTTATGAAATTTCTTTGAATACCTAAAAACCATTTTTTGTTTTCACCGAAACCCATGCCAAATTTCGTGGTTGCAGAGGCTTCAAGTGCTGTTTCATCAAGCCCTTGTGTAGCCAAATCAATTTCTTGAAAATCCACAATCGTTTCGTTAGAAATAGATTGAGTATAAAAAATTCGATCATTTTGGGATTTCAAAGAGGCCTCAGGCTGAAATGAAAACATCCCTTGAAGTAAGTATTTTTTTTGTACTGGAATATTCGCTTGAGCTGAAAACTGATAATTAAATCCAGAAACACTGGATTGATTGGTTAAAAAAGTACCGTTGTCAATTCCTTCAACAAATTGACCTGTTCTGTAAAATAAATTTCCAAAGTTGTACTGTGCACTTGCTCCGATAGATAAAAATGAAGTTAAGGGTACGCCCACAGAGAAATATGTTTGGTTGATTCCCCCCTGTCCTTCATAACGATTAAATAAATCTAATCCTCCTTCTGTATTTGAACTGATTGCTTCAATCTTGTAGCCAACAGAAGAATAGGGTATAATTCCAAAACCAAAACCAAATTTTCCTGCTGGAATACTGACTGCTAAATAATCTAGTGAGGCATCGTCAGCATCTCGGTTTTCGGAAAGAGAAGCGAGGTTGGTGTTTCTGTAATGGATACCAACTGAATAGGTGGTCACTTTTAAAAATCCATAACTTGCTGGATTGTTGAGGTTGGCGTGAATGGAATCAGTAAACACATCAAGGCCTCCCATATGCCTGGTGGCTTGAGTTCCATTAAAATTTCGTTCGCCTAGACCTGCAGAAGAGTAAGGAGAAGCAGAACCACTTTGCGCAATAGCCTGATGGACGAAGAAAAAGATTAAAAAGCTTGTAATGATTCGTGTCATGAATTTGTATTCAATGCTAAGATGTGGTTCAAACCTTTAGCTAAAAAATTCGAATGGGCAAATATGCCATTTTTAAATGGTTTTGGCAACCTTTCTGCATCGCCACCTGTTAAAATAACCGTTAAATTTTCAATTTCAGCCTCATACCATTTTATCATTCCTTCAACTTCGTGTACTATACCAAAATAAACTCCCGTATGCATAGCCTCTTCAGTAGATTTCCCCATGGGAGTCTCCACATCATGAAAATCTAAAGCGGGAAGGGTTCCAGAATATGAATTCATGGCCCTGTAACGCAACCCAAATCCAGGACTAATTGATCCTCCGTGATGAACACCATCTGCACTCATCAAATCATAGGTTATACAACTGCCCAAGTCAATTACCAATACATTTGTCTTTGGATAGAATAAGCAGCAAGCCGCCAATAAAGCAATACGATCTGATCCAAGTGGAGTGTTGGAATCGTAAAGCGATTTAAAAGGTAATTTCAAAGCCATGGAGCAATGAAGCGTTTTAATCTTTCCCAAAAAGACTTTTAATTCTGTAGAAAATGATCTATTCACATCAGCGACCATTGCCATTTTTATTTGAGCATGCCGCTTGAGCATCTCTTTTAGGGAAGATTTCCATTCAGTAATTGGCTCGGCGGCGAAATCAATCTGTTGATCCTCTTCAAATACATAAGATTTGATTAGGGTATTACCGATATCAATGACGAGTTGCATCTACATTAATTGTTGAAGGTGTAAAATTACAAAGAAAATAGTTGAATTCTTTTTGAAGGGAAGCAAAAGCCCATTATATTTGCACTTGCTTAAAAGCGGGGTACCTTAGCTCAGTTGGTAGAGCAAAGGACTGAAAATCCTTGTGTCCCTGGTTCGATTCCTGGAGGTACCACTTGACCCTAACTGTTGAATTTTCAATTAGTTAGGGTCTTTTTATTTTAAGGATTTTTATGATTTTAGGGAATCGAATCAAAAATTTAAGTATTTGATTTATAAATACTTATAGAAATTACGAGTAGACACATATAAATGATGGTTCAAAACCGCATGTATGGTCTAGATTTTATTTGTGATTTCTATTCTAAACTGAATAGATCATCAACAGTACATTCAAGTATTTTTGAAAGTTTTAATCCTAATTCTAGGGATGGAAAGTACTTGTTATTTTCGATTGAATTGATGGTTTGTCTTGATACTCCCAACTTAGTTGACAAATCTTCTTGGGTGAGATTAAATTTACCTCTATGCATTCTAATGTTGTTCTTCATAACTATGATTTGTAGTGAATGCTGAGTCTATACCTAAAAATCAGATTGAATAGAATTAGAATGGTAAATATATGAAATACCATTACATAGAAGTAGGAAAGTTCATAAACAAAAAAGTTAAAGAAAAGAAGAACACCATAATTGATGTATAGAGACATGACTAAACTGTCCATTCTAATCTTCGAGATAAGTTCATCTTCAACCTTTTCCTTACAAAAGGAATGAATGATACCTGAAACAATGATAACGAAGGTTAATATCTCATCCAAGAATCCATTCTCAATCCATCTAAAACCTATTGAACCAAGAATGTTTTCTGTTTGAGGAGTTGTAATAATCTTCTCATAAGAAAACAATGAGAATACCTTTATTCTCATTAAATCTTCAAAACTATCGGTAAAAAGAAGATACATCCCAATTGGGATAGATAAATAGAATATCCATCCCGATAATCCTTTCCATTTGTTGTGAAATAAGTACTTCATTTTGTTTTTTATTTTATTGTCCAACAATGTTTTCAGTTAGAAGATTTTCATTCATATCATAAACTCTGATGATTCTATCTGATTCTGATAAAACATTTGAATTTTCCTGGATAGAACAAGAAAATAAAAGAATTGTAAATAATGTTATTGTTTTCATAATGTAAAGTATTTTTTACAAATGTATAATATTTTTTACATTTTGACAAAAATATTTTACAAATTCAAGTTTATTCAGGATATACAATAAATCGAGATCCGATCTTTCTTCTAAAACTTATCTGATTTCAAACAATTTTTTTTGAACTAACAATTCTCTCAATAATTAAATAAAACCAACCTCGACAATCTCTTGTTTAATGATTAAAATTTATGGGACAACTAACTCAGGATTGAAGTATAAACCTTACATAATGTGTAAAGTTGTATTTTCTATATATTTAATTATAAATCGATTAACCTAATGGTCTGATTCCTGGAGGTACCATCACCTAAACCCGTAATGACGCAATGATGGCTCTTGCGAGTTTTTTATATAATATAACCCTAAAACGTATTAATTTTACTATCCATCCAAATTAGTCTATTGGAAATCCAATCTTTTAAATAATTTATTTCTTCAGGATATGAGCCGCCAATAAATTCGTTTGGCCACACATACTCTCCCAAAATTTGCCATCTCCTAAAATTAGCTTCACCACTACCAGAGGATTCAAAAAGACTAACATAATTATCAATCTTGGAAAGAATAATATTTTCACTCAATTCATTATTCCTCAAGGTATTCCACCTTTGTTGTAATAAACTTTTAAAATTGGGATCCTCCATAAATCGATTCCACCAAAATGGAATTTGCAAAAAGTCATCAGAACATCTTTCATTAAATTTATAAGCCCATACATCATATCTTCCCCCTCCACAATAATTTGCATTTCCAAAGGCTAAATTAAAATCCCAAATTGGACCTATTGATAGTAATTCATTCTTATCCTTTACCAACCATGTGCTCAAACGATATCCATCCACATTATTTGACAATTCATTCAATATGAAAAAATCTACAAAACTATCTACATCAATATATTTTGAATATCCATTTTCAGTATCTGAAAATTGATTTGAATTCAATACAGTCTCAAATGAGTTTATATATGATTTTATATAATTTCTTTGTTCGTCTGTAATATCTTCTTCGTCTGGAGTGTCAAAAACAAAACTAATTTGCTGATTATTGGTCGAATTTGGTGGGGGTATAGATGAAGTAAAGGAATTTAATTGATCATATGAATCTTCTTTATCAAGTTTTAGGATGTATCCACCAGTTAAATCTTCTCCTTCATTTTCACTTGATTTAAGTTTATTGATGTCTATTCGATATTTGTCTCTTTTAAGTTTTTCCATTAGGATATAAAGACCATCATATATATTGTTTAAAATAAGTTCGACAAATACTAATCTTGAAGAATACCTTCCCATATCACGTGAAAGATCGTAGATTAATGCATTTCGAATCAGACTTTTATCACTGTAAGGTGCGTGTAAAATCCAATCTTCTTCTTCCGGTAATCCCAATAAGGAGACATCTAAATCTTCATTTTCTGAATCACGTGTTTCAAACCCGTATTGCTTTTTTGGAAACATTTGTGAAGATTGTCCTCTAATTTCAATTCCAATAAAACCTTCATAAGTCAACTCTCCTTTATTTTCAATTGACATTTCAGCTATAATTTTTGGCTCATCAGGAATTTCTTGACCGTTAGTATTGACGAAAACTTGAGGCAATTTATCCGCTACCGGTATCTCAACTATTTGAACTGCTGTTGTGTCAACTGTATCTTCGGAATCCGAACATGAACCTAATAATATCAAAACAAAAACGCTGTGAAACATGTTTGGTATTCGATGGAATTGATTTGTCATGTCTATAAATAGAAGTTTTATTGATTTACAATTTAGATAAAAAATTAATGAAAATCATCTATGCAGTCTAATCTTATAATTGATTGATTTCGTTAATTTTAACTTTATTTGAATAAAAGACCATGGCTAAAATTCTTTTGATAAGTTTGGGTTTACGGGGAGATATGGAACCCTTTCTTGCTCTTGGAGAAGAATTGATTGAACAAGGACACGAAATAGCCTGCTGTATGCCAGCTCAATTTGAATCTTCAGCACTAGAATTGACACCACATTTTTTTGCAGAACACAAAAGTTTTATCCAACTCATTGAAGGGCCTGAAATAAAAAAAATTCTCGGTCAAGACGGTAGTGGATTTTCGCGTTTACTCACCATTTTCAAATTGATGAATCAGGTCAAATCAGTTCAACAACAAATGATTGAGGATCAAGAACGAGCAGTAAAAAACTTTAAACCAGATCAAATTATTTTTCATATCAAATGCATTTATCCTGTGATTTGGGCACTTCGTTTTAAGGGTAAGGTTAAACTCTTAAGTCCCATGCCTGCCTTGCTTGATCCCATAAAAGACATCCCTCATGTTGGATTTGGAAAAGCCGGTTTTAAGGCTTGGAATCTGATGACCTATAAATTGGCTGAATACGCTTTAATTCGCCAGTCAATTTTAGGATATGGAAAATCTTTTTTAAAAAGAATCAGATTAAAATTTTCTTAAAAGAATTAAAAACATTTTACAGAAAAACTCTTAAAGTAGAATATTCAATATCAGAAGAACTCTTTTCAAGACCCATTTACTGGCCTGAGCGGGCAGAGATCACCAGGTTTCGAGAGCGAAAAAAGCACCCTTACACCCCAAGCACTGAATTAAAGCAATTCCTCAAAGACCATCCCAATCCTCTTTATATCGGTTTTGGAAGTATGCTAAATGCCCATCCCAAACAAATTGCTTTAGATGTTTTGACGGTTTGTAAAAAACATCAAATCCCTGTCATAATGAATGAGTCTTGGGGAGGAATAGAATGTCCAGAAAAGCTTCCAAGATGGGCTTTTAAAATTAAAAATATCCCGTTTCACTTTCTTTTCCCCTATCTCGGATGTGTGATTCATCACGGAGGGTCAGGTACAACTCATACTGCTTTAATTCACAAAAAACCTCAAGCAATTATCCCGCATATAGCTGACCAATTTTTTTGGAATAGACAAATTCAAAAAAAGGAAGTGGGAATTTCTGGCTTTAAAATTAAAAAATGGAGCTTGAAAAAATTTGAAGATTTGGTTTGTGTGCTTAGAGAGTTTAAATTCAAAGAATAGGAATCTACTTGTGTAGCTAAAGTTACTTTTTAGTTTTTTGACTCCTTTAAATTTGCAGTATAAATAAATCAAAATATGTTTTTAAATAACTTTTTTCGTACTGCTGGAACAAATGATAAAATTGAGATACTCTCCCCCTCTGAATTTAAAAAAGCCACTCTAAATAAATCTGTTCAACTACTTGATGTTAGAACTCCCAATGAGTATAAGATGGGTACTGTCAAGGGAGCAAAAAACTTAAATGTTTTTGACCCTGCCGGATTCCAGACTGAAGCAGCAAAATTAAATAAGGAAACTCCTGTATATTTGTTTTGTCAATCTGGCAATAGAAGTAAAAGCGCTTCAAAATTGCTCGTCAAAATGGGTTTTACTCAAATCTACGATCTTAGAGGGGGCTACTCAAATTGGTCATAAAAAGAAGATTTTACCATGAGTTCTTTTCAACAAATTCTCAATGATCCCAAACCGGTCTTAATTGATTTTTATGCTGAATGGTGCGGTCCATGTAAAATGATGCCCCCTATTTTAAAAGAACTTAAAGAAAAAATGGGAGAAACTCTCCGTATCATAAAAATTGACGTGGATAAAAATCAACAAATCGCTTCAAAATATCAAGTCCGCGGAGTTCCAACTTTAATGTTAATGAAAGAGGGTTCGGTCTTGTGGAAACTCTGGGGTGATGGATGCAAATAGCCTCCATAAAACAATACAAAATCACCTCTAGGATTTATTCCTCTTGCTCCTTGGGTTTGAGATCGAGTAAATTGGATTCTTCTTCTTGTTGATCGTTACTCACTTCCAATTGTTCTATATTTTTCAGCTTCGATTGCATCATACGGGTTCGTGTACCTACTAGGCTTTCAATCTCATTATTGGCCTCGTTAATTTTTTTCTGAGCTTTTTCCAATACTCCTCCGAAAGTGCTAAACTCTTTTTTAACAGCTGCCAATACTTTCCAAACTTCACTACTTCTTTTCTGAATGGCTAGGGTTTTAAAGCCCATTTGAAGGCTGTTGAACATGGCTGCAAGAGTTGTTGGTCCAGTAACCACTATTTTGTATTCACGTTGAAGAAAAGCGATCATGTCTGGCTGTCTGACAACCTCGGCAAATAGCCCTTCTAATGGCAAAAACATAATTCCAAAATCAGTGGTATTTGGAGGATCAATATATTTGGTGGAAATGTCTTTGGCAAATTTTTTGACCGCCTGTAATAAGGCTTTTAAAGAAACCTCAACCGCAACACTATCTCCAGCTTCGTAAGCAGATTGTAAGCGGACATAGTCTTCTTGGGGGAATTTTGCATCTATAGGAAGGTAAACAGATTTGTCCTGTGGATTTCTACCCGGTAATTTAACTGCATATTCGACTAGGGCATCTGATCCCATTTTTGTTTTTACATTGGTCTCATACTGATCCGGCGCCATGATCTCTTCTAAAATATTCCCCAGTTGAATCTCTCCCAATACCCCCCTCGTTTTGACATTGGTTAGTACTTTTTTAAGGTCGCCTACTCCAGAAGCAATGGTTTGCATTTCACCCAGACCTTTTTGAACCACAAGTAATTGTTTGGTTACCATTTCAAAAGACTTCCCAAGGCGTTCTTCGAGCGTTTTGTGCAGTTTTTCATCTACTGTTTCTCTCATTCGCTCCAAACGAAGTTCAGTCGTTTTAATCATTTCCTCCTGCTTGACTCGCATTTGATCAAACTTTTCTTTTTGTAAAGTGTTAAAGGTCTCAACATTTTTGGCAAAGGTTGCCTCAAAATCTTTAAGGGTGGTACGGAGCTCTTCCCTATCGTCTTTTGCTTTTTTAGTCAAGGTCTCATTCAAGCGCTCAATGCTTTGAATCAGTTCGTTTCTGTTTTCTTTTAAATTTTTTGATAATTCTTCCCGATTGAGTTGGAACTCAGCTTGAATTCTATTGTTGAAAATGTTTTCTAGGGAGCTGAGATCCGAATTGCCTTTCTGAAAAAGCAAGTAAGCTAATGCTGCAAGGGTAATAAAAGAAAAAGCGAGTATGACGTATTCCATCTACCAAGGATTAGATTCTAAAATTAATCAATCTTCTAGGAAGTAGCCAAAATTAAAACAGAATGTTATAAACTGATCGCAGATTGACATTAAACCCAAATATCATTTAGCTTATATACAGTTTGTGATGGCTTGCTGCACTAGTCCCTCCAAAGGACAAACCCACTCATGATGGGAAACACACCAAATAAAGAAAAGATTGTAAGCTGAAAGATTCCACTAGAGGTTTCCTCATAAACAACCAATAAGTCTGAATGCTTTAAATAAAAAGCGAAGGCAGCTGAGGATCTCACTTATAATTCACGATGAGGTCCAGTTTCATCGATTATTGCCTTTTGAATTTTAATTTTTTTTCAATGGCCATTATCATCTCATTAGCAATGTCCTTCCCTGTGGCAGTCTCAATTCCTTCCAATCCTGGAGAGGAGTTTACTTCTAGTAATAAAGGGCCCTTGTTAGAACGAATAATATCAACCCCAGCGACAGCCAAATTTAAAATTTTAGCTGCCTTAATAGCCAGGCGTCTTTCTTCCTGGGTAATTTTTATCTTTTTTGCTGTCCCTCCCATATGAATATTTGAACGGAATTCACCCTTGGGTGCTGACCGTTCAATGGAAGCCACTACTTTACCATTGACTACAAAACAGCGTAGATCTTTTCCTGCTGCTTCTTTTATAAATTCTTGAACTAAAATATTGGCCTGCAGACTTTTAAATGCATTTATTACACTTTCTGCTGCCTTGTCTGTTTCCGCAGAAACTACCCCTTTACCCTGAGCACTTTGTAATAGTTTAATCACCAAAGGAGCTCCTCCTACCGTGTTGATAAGGTCCTTAGTATCCAGGGGTGATTTGGCAAATCCAGTAATTGGAATCTGGATATCATTCGCTGAAAAAAGTTGACTTGAGAATAGTTTGTCTCTGGATTGAGATATTGCAGTATCTGGATTTAAACAGTATGTTCCAATAGAATGAAATTGCCTAAGTAAGGCGCAACCGTAAAAAGTCATACTTGGTCGAATTCGAGGAATAATCGCATCCAAATCTTGAATGATACTCCCCCCTCTATATCGCACCTCTGGGGTCACAGTGTCCAAACGCATATAACATTGCTGAATATTGTAAAAATACATCTCATGCCCTCTTGCTTTTCCAGCTTCCATAAGGCGTTTGTTGCTGTACAAGGATTTGTCTGTAGCCAATAAACCAATACTCAATCCTGACTTTTCATGTAATAAATGGCTGTATTTCTTTTCTAGTTCTTCGTCTGTAATTTGACTGGTCAAATAGTGTTTGGAAGGGTCGACAATAAATCTGTCTTTCATAGCCTCTCTTCCGAGTAGCATTCTAAAATCCATTCCATCTCTATTGGCTAGAGTAAGTTCAATTTCAAATGAGTTGTTACCAATTTGAACCTTTTCAATGATTACAAAACGTTTGTCTGTAATTCCAGAGGAACTTTTTACAATTCTGACATCAACTATTTTTGATTCACAATGAACTACGATACTTAAATTGTCTTGTATTGGATTGACATCAAACGACACCCAAGACTCTTTGCCTTTCTTGAATTTTTTAATGTTGGTAGATTGTATAGATGAGGTCTTTGCTCCAGAATCAATACGCGCTTTAATAGAGGGGATATTTAAATTCTCAAACGAACACCACTCCTGACTTCCAATTAGTGCTTTTTCCATTTATATAGTTCTATTTTTCAAAAAGCGAGAATACGAAAAGTTTTGAATTAAAAACACTGATAAGGTTTACTATTTAATTGTGATCTAATTAGCTTGTGTATATTTGAAGTTAAATTAAGGTTTTTATGACTAGATTGGATTCGTTTGGTAAATTTATTTTACTGATTCTAATGACACAATTTACCTTCGGTCAAAATCAATACCAACCTCAAAAATCCCCCTCTTCTAAAATCGTTCTTGACGGAATACTCTCCCAAGGCGAGTGGGAAAATGCCACTCCAGTTGAGCTGAACTATGAAATAAATCCAGGCAATAACAGTCCTGCAAAAAAAAGAACCGTAGGTTATATTACCTATACCAATACCCATTTATACATTGCGATCCACGCATTTGATAAGCCAGAAAATGTAAGAGCAAACGTTCGTTCGAGAGACGACTTTAATATGTATCGCCAAGATGATATCGTTTCAATTAGCTTTGATACTTATGCTGATGGACGTAACAATTACATTTTAGTAGCCAATCCCTTTGGAAGTCAATTTGATGTTAGAGCAATCAATGCAGTATCCGATGAGCAACGTTACGACGGCAGTTTTAATATGGATTTTGAAACTGCAGGATCTATTGTATCCAATGGGTTTCAAGTTGAATATAAAATCCCTTTCTCCTCTCTTCCTTTTCCTAATGGTACAAATCAGAAATGGTATTTCAAGCTGGGAAGAAAGTATTTTAACGAAAAAAATGTTGAAGTTGAGGTACAGAGTCAAACTTTTGATCGAGACAATCCATGTGAAGTTTGTCAAACAACTGAGGTGCTCCTACTTAATGATATTACTATTGAAAAACGAATAGAGCTGTTACCCTATGTTGCTGGAAATTTAAGTGGGAAAAAACCGAGTAAAAATGCTTTATTGGATTACGATAAATTTAAGCCCAATGCGGGTCTAGGTCTCAATTTAGACCTCAGCAAAAACAGTGGACTTGAAATTACCTTAAACCCAGATTTCTCTCAGGTTGAAGCAGATGTAACTCAAATTGATGTCAATTCCTCCTTTGCTTTAGAATATCCTGAACGAAGACCTTTTTTTAATAGGGGAACAGATATAGTCAATTTTACAGACGGCGCTTTTTATTCCCGATCCATATACAACCCCTTACTCTCAACCAAACTTTTGAGCCAAGCCAAAAAATCCAGAATCTATTTTTTAACAGCAATTGATCAAAATTCACCCTATCAAATAGCAGGGGAAGACCGCTCCTATTTGGGTCAAGGCGGTCAATCCTTTGTAAATGTATTTCGCTACCAAAGACTTGTCAATAAAAATACTCGCTTGGGCTTGGTAAGTACAAATAGGTATTATAAAGAAGGGGGGTATGGAAATTTATTTGGTACAGACGGTTGGTTCCTCATATCTAAAAACTGGCGATTGACCTATGAACTCTTTGCTAATTTTAATCAAGAGCCTGAAGCTGATTGGATCGATACTCAAGATGCTATAAAAGGAAGGTCTGTAGCACTAGACAATGAAAAATATGGAGGAAGTGCACTTTATGTCCAATTGTATAGAAATACCGAGCATTGGAAATCCTATTTTTACTACCGAGACATCAGCCCAGAGTATCAAGCCAATGTAGGCTTTGTCGTAAAAAATAACCGCCGTTGGGGAACTATCTTTCACGAATACCAAAACTTTATCAATAAAAAAGGGTTGCAGTTTTTCAGTATTGGGACTAAAGCGGATTTAAATTATACATTTCAAAACTATTTGAAAGCCATCAGTATTGATGGTATATTCAGTATTAGAACCTATTTGAATACCGAAATCCAATACACTTACGACTGGGATATATTTAAAAATTATTTGGGTAGAGATTACCGAAATGTTGGTAAAAGTGAATTGAGCATTCGAAACAATCCAAGTGAATCCTTCTCTCTTATGATTCGATCAACTTTTGGGAAAGACTTGGCTTATAACGAAGAGAAACCTGACGTTGGGAGGGAGTTTACCCTATTTATCATGCCAAGCTTTCAGTTAGGTGATAAACTTAACCTTTCCCCGTCCATCCGTTACGCCACTTTATCAAAATTGGATACACAAGAAAAATATTTTGAGGGAGCCATCTCACGCTTTTCCGCACGCTACCAGTTTAATAACTTTTTTAGCATTAGAATCATTTCAGAGTACAATTCCTTTGCAGATCGATTTTTTATCCAACCGCTTGTTCAGTGGAACCCCAATCCTTCAACGGTTTTTTATGTTGGGGGAAATCAAAATTCACTTGAAGACTTTAACGATGAATTTTACTCTCCATTTCGCGTTGACCAGACCCAATTCTTTTTAAAGTTTCAATACCTCATCGGACTGTAAACTTATAAGGAGTCAATTTCTACGTTGAGAACAGGGACTTTAGCTGCTCTGTAGTTTTCTTCAAAAGACCTAAAGTCATCTTCAATGATTTTTTTCAACTCATCTTTATGCTTTTGCCAAGTCTCATTAAGGTCGCGATAGCGGTCTTTAGCTCCTTGGGTCACTTTCGGATCATCCGTGTCAACGTATCCTTTTAAATGCATCAGTTCAGCATTGAGTTTATTGTTAAAATTAATCACGTCTTGGAAGGTTTTCTGATTCGGTTGAATCAATTCCTTTTCCCAATTTTTAAGTTGTTCCTCTATGCTTTGAGCTTGATCATAAAGTTTTGTAAATGAATCTTTTTCTTTTAAAATATTGGAGTAGTACTTTAATTGAGCTTGGGCATTGCGCATTTGTGTTACTGACTCGTGTATATTCTCAATCGCAGTTTCAATTTTGATCAACAGTTCTTGCTGGTCTTTAAAGTCTGCAGCAGAGTAATTCAGGTTTGGATTTGGTAAAATTTCGATCCCTACCTCTTTGATTTGATCGCCATAAGTGAGTCTCGCTGTGTACCCTCCTGGTGCAACTCTACTACCGTTATAACTCCCATAGACAAAAACCTTGTCTACACTGGGTAATTGGGCTCTTCTAAAATCCCAATGTGTTCTGTTAAACCCTATTTTATGAGGAAGGACTAATTCCGCATTTGGGCCTCCTGGCCATGATTTAAAATCACTATTCTTGCTGGAAGTATAAGAACGAATCACTTTTTCATCTTGTAGAATATCCAATTGAACCTCTAGCGAATCGTAAACCTCTGGCAAGTAGTAATCCAAATAAACCCCACTCTTCGGGTTTGACCCCTGACTGCTGTTTTTTGGAGTATTTACAGAGGAAATACGGTAGGATGTCTTGGGTGCCACTAAATGAATTTGTTCGATTTTTTGATGCTGCTGAAGTGGGCTAAGGTCATCCAATATCCAAAAGGAACGCCCTGCTGTAGCTGCAATTAAATCGTTATCCTGAATGAATAGGTCATTAATTGGAACTACAGGTAAATTGCTTTGGAAGGCTTCCCAATAGTTTCCATCATTGAATGAAATATAAAAGCCTGTTTCTGTTCCTGCATACAATAAACCTTGAACTTTTGGATCAGCACGAACAACACGTACGAAATTGTGTTGCCCTTCTAAACCCTCAGTAATGAGTTCCCAACTTTCACCGTAATTGTTAGTTTTATATACATAAGGAGTTAAATCCATAAACTTATAACGCATCACAACTACATAGGCAGTCTCAGGATTGTGAGGAGACACTTCAATCGAATTAATTATCCCCTCTTTAAGTCCTTTGGGGGTCGTGTTTACCCATGTTTTACCACCATCTCGAGTCAGGTGAATCAATCCATCGTCACTTCCGGCCCAAAGTACACCAGCATCATGCGGAGATGCAACTAAGCTCATCAAAGTATTGTAATTTTCTCCTCCAGCAGCTTCATTGGTATAGGGTATCCCTCCTGCCAACTGTTGATTTTTATCATTTCTTGTCAAATCAGGACTGATAACTTCCCAGTCAATTCCTCCGTTTTGGGTTTTAAATACAACATTGCCAGCATGATAAATGGTGTTTGGATCTGAAGGAGCACTGATGATTGGAGCATTCCAATTAAATCGATATTTAAAAGAATTCGGAGCATTTCCCAATGCCAATTCAGGATATTCTTTTATTTCCTTTACGGTTTGAGTAGCTCTATCCCAACGCTCAATAATTCCTTGGTAGCAGCCACCATAGACTACCCTAGGACTTTTGGGGTTAAAAGCCAAAAAAGCGCTTTCGCAGCCCGAAACAGAATACCAGTCTTTCCAATCAATACCGCGGTCTTGGTCTCTACTTTTGATTCCTATGGCCGAATTATCCTGCTGCCCTCCATAAACGTGATAAGGCACTTGTTCGTCTGCAATTACACGGTAAAATTGAGCTGTGGGTTGGTTTTGCTGAGTACTCCAGCTTTTACCTCCGTTTGTTGAAACATTTGCTCCTCCGTCATTAGAGTTGATCATGATCTGATTATTATCCGGATGAATCCATAAATGATGGTTATCACCATGAGGTGTGGGTAAAGTTTTAAATGTTTTTCCTCTATCAATAGATTTAAGAACAGGAGAATTGAGTACATAAACCACATTTTCATCTTGGGGATCGGCAAAAATCTCCATATAATACCAAGATCGAGCTACTGCGACCCTATCCTTATTGACTTGTTTCCATGTACTTCCTCCGTCCTCAGACCTATACACTCCAGCGGCTGAACCTTCCGCTTCTATATTAGCAAATACGAGACTTGAATTTGCTCTTGAAACTGAAATTCCTGCCTTACCAAATTCCTCTGGTAATCCTTTTTCCAATCTAGTCCAATGATCTCCACCATCAGTTGACTTATACAAGCCTGAATTTGCACCACCCGATCTCATTTGCCAGGGGGAACGTTGATGATACCATAGTGCAGCGTATAAAATTCGAGGGTTATTTTTATCCATACTCAAAGAAGCTGCACCTGTAGTCTGTGACACATAGAGTACATTTTCCCATGTAGCTCCCCCGTCCTCAGAACGATATATCCCTCGCTCTTTACTAGGACCATACTGAGCGCCTTGCACAGCCACATAAATTAGGTCTGGATTGGAAGGATGTATTTCTACATTAGAGATATGTCTAGACAAATCCAAACCTATGTGTTGCCATGTTGCCCCAGCGTCATCAGACTTGTAAACTCCATCTCCCATAGAAGACATAACTCCTCTAGCAGCGTGTTCACCCATCCCAACAACAACAACATTCGGATCACTTTCTGAAACAGCTATGGCTCCTACTGTACCCGTTTTAAAAAACCCGTCTGATATATTTTTCCAATGCATTCCATTGTCTTCTGTTTTCCAAACACCACCACCTGTAGTTCCCATATAAAATGTAGAAGGGGATTTGACAACTCCAGCAGAAGCCACACTGCGACCTCCCCGAAAAGGTCCTATATTCCTCCAGTCTAAATTGTTGAAATTAGCGAGAGTTACTACTGAATTTTTTGATGCCTTTTTCCTTTTCTGACTATAAGTCATTGGGCTCAAGATCAGGAATACCAACAATAATGATAGGGATGATTTCATATAAATTACTTTTTTAGATGAGCTAGCTATAAATTTAGTTTAAGGTGAAATAAACGAGGTTTTCCTTTGGACTCACTTTCTGAGGTGATCCAAAACTCCTCTTTATTGATGATTTTAACAGCTTCAATTTGTGCTGGATTTAATGGAATTGTATATCGAGTTAGATCAATATTTTTCATTCCATTCTTTTTAAAATGCTTCAAAGTGAAGAAATATTGTTTCCCCTCGAAATCGTAACCTGTCAGCACGACTAAATCTTCTTTTTCATTGTAATCAGCTGCAGTAATAAGTGCTTTAGTATCAATAGTCTGCTCTGGAATCAAACTGTAATTACCTTCATTTTTTGGAAAGACATAAATCTGTGACTGAAGTGTTTTTCTGTTTTTTGAAAAAAGCACTAAATCCTCTCCAACAACTGCTAATGCTTCAGCATCATATTCATTTCTAGATTCTTTGGAAAATGTCTTTTGAGCCTCGTAGTGAATCTTGATTGTCCCCTGAGGAATTAAGTCTTTCCCTAAAATATAAATTCTTAGATTTTCTCTAGTTGCGTAGTTGTTGCCGGTATCTGCTATATAAAAATGGTCTTCGTCTGCAGCAAGATCTTCCCAATCTCTATTTTTTAAGTTGTAAAACCGAATACTCTTAATCAATTCTCCTTGGGGTGTAAACACATAAAGTCGGGGTTTGTCACCTGAGTCATTGTTGGTTATAAGGTGTTCTCCTAAATATTCTAAGCCAGAGGTTTCTTCAAGTTCAGATGGAAGTTTTACAGTTGTCAAGGTCAGTTGAGCAAGACAGAAATAAGGAGCTAAAAATCCTAAGAAAAAATAACGCATATGATTGAATATGCATACAATATACTTAAACTTAATCTTTAGTTTCCTATCTTATTTTCTATTTTTGTGGAAGGTATATTATAATTTATAGCTGTGATTCAAAGACTCTGCTTACTTTTTTTTGTTTTTCTTGTTTTCACCGCTTGTGAAGAAAAGGAAGAAATCCCAAAACAGAGTTACCTAGCCGTTGGTGATAGTTATACCATTGGCGAGTCGGTGACTGAGGACAACCGCTGGCCAAATCAACTTGTAAAGTCTTTAGAAAAAGAATCGATATTTATTAATCGCCCTCAAATTATCGCTCGTACAGGCTGGACTACTTCAGACTTAAAAATGGGTATTGACAATTCAGCTTTAGATTTTCCTTACGATTGGGTATCCTTACTTATTGGAGTAAACAATCAATATCAAGGAAAAAGTATTGAGGGATTTAAAGCTGAATTTGAGCAATTATTAAGTCAAGCAATCCTTTTTGCGGGAAATAAAAAAAATCGAGTTTTTGTAGTTTCTATTCCCGATTGGGGAAAAATGCCGTTTGCAAAAGACCGCAATCGAGAACAAATAGCTTTAGAAATCGACAATTTTAATCAAGTCATTTATGAAGTTTGTACAAGGGAAGAAATTCAATTTATTGACATTACACCCCTTTCAAGAACTGTGGGCTCAAAACCGGAGTTTATTGCAGCTGATGGTCTTCACCCAAGCGGAACCCAATATGCAGCTTGGGTAGATGAAATACTTCCTTTTTTCCTAACTACAGCTGATGATTGATCTTAAAGCTGCAAAAATCCTAGATCAACAAGATGGGCTAAACTCTTTTAGAAATCGTTTCTATCACGGAGAAGGTGAAATTTATTTAGATGGAAACTCCTTGGGTAAACTCCCTAAAAATGTTCCTGAGCAATTGGATAATGTAATTAAAACCCAGTGGGGTAAACAACTTATTCGTAGTTGGAGTGAAAATTGGTTGGAACTTCCTGAGCGCATATCAAAAAAATACGGTTTGCTGCTAAATGCCGAGTCTAATGAAATTGTTTTTGGAGAATCTACCTCTGTGCGCCTCTACCAAATTCTATATGCCTTACTTCAATCAAAACAATACCCTACTCATCTAATTTCAGATAGTTTAAATTTTCCAACAGATTTATATGTCTTGGATGGACTGGTTAAACAGCTTCCAAAAACGACACTATCCACTATTACTTACAGTCAGGAGATAGAAGCAAACCTTGAAAAACTCAAGCAGTTGATCAAAAAAAAACCAGGAATTATCTGTCTAAGTCTCGTTACTTACAAAAGTGCCTATTGTTATCCTATTAAGGAGCTCAATCGTTGGGCTGCGGAACACAATAGTATTATCGTCTGGGATCTGAGTCATGCTGTTGGGGCTGTTCCTATTGACTTTAAGGAGACAGAAACAAAAGTAGCCTTAGGGTGTACTTACAAATATATGAATGGTGGACCTGGATCACCAGCTTTTTTATACCTCCATAAAGATTTTCATCTGCAACTGGAAAATCCTATCCAAGGATGGTTTGGACATGATAAGCCATTCGAATTCAATCCAAAATATACCCCTTCAAATGGATTAGAGCGCTTTAATAACGGAACTCCACCCATTCTTTCTATGCAAGCAGTAGAGGCTGGAATCGATCTTATCCTTGAGGCTGGTATGGATCATTTGAGGGCCAAAAGTGTACAACAATCCGAGTTTTTACTCAATGCAGTAAATGAGGTCTTACTTCCACTCGACTTTAGTATTTACAGTCCAATGGATTCTTCATTTAGAGGGTCTCATATAGCAGTGTCCCACCCCCAGGCATGGCAGATCTGTCAGGCATTAATTGCCGGTGGTCAGGGGGTTCCTAAAATTATTCCCGACTTCAGACCTCCAAGCTATATTCGTATCGGAATAACTCCTCTTTACACCCGTTTTGAGGACCTTTGGTGGTTGGTAAATCAACTTCAAAAAATAGTCAGCTCAAAAGCTTATCTCAATTTTGACGACACAAAACGTGACGTATCTTAAGCTTTTACAAAAAAAAGCCTTCAGGAAGTATTCCCAAAGGCTATAACCATAAACCAATTCATCAATGAAGAATTGATAAATTAAAATTACAAAAAAGTTAAACAAACTCTTGATTTTAGATTAAGTTTTTAATAACAATTGGCTAACACTAAGTATTTAATGGCAGTGTAATTTTGAAAAAACTATTTAAATGAATTACCTAAAGTCTCTTGTTTACGTCTCTGGATTCTTTTATTGGTTACTCTTTAGACGATATTTAGAAAAGTGATCTGAAAACATATTATTGAGTAATCTCATACTCGTGCTCCCAGTTTGGATTGTCCAATTTGTTGATAACATATTTTACAGTAATCTCGCTCCCCTTGTCAATTTTTTTTAAAGCAACAATCCGAATATGCTTGACTTTCCCTAATTTTTTATCCTCTTCGCAAAAAACAGCCTTACAATTTGGGATTTGATGATGGTTTATGAAGGCTCCAAGTGGTAATCGTAAATAATTATCGTGAAAACGCTGATCGTAAACGTGAGTGATGCCCAAATCAGTCCCCTCCTTAATGTCCTCAGTGGCAAAAAGGCCCAATCCCTCGATCGTACTTTCCCTTACTGTTAAATAGCTTGGAAGCGGTCTCCAATTACTGTCTTTAATCATAAATCACACATCACTACCTGATAAAAATAGTACTTTCTCAATTATTTTACTAAAAATTGATGCTCAAGATACTGCTTAGAACCAATTACAGCATTTAAAATTCTAAAAGGTAAAATAATGCTTTGTTTTTTGGATATCGTCTTGACTTGTAAACGTATAGATGTTTTGGGTGGAAGGGTAAAGACTGAACTCCTTTGATGAAAACTGTATTCTCCCGTATATTCCATTTGGAAAGGAAGGCTACTTTCATTGGTCACCTCAACATTTAAAATTGTTTTATCCTCAGCGTAATTTGGCTTTCCAAAATGAATATTTTCTTTAACCAGTTTTGAGACTTCTGCTTCTTTTCCAATTATTAGGTCATTAAACCAAACCACGGTTTTGCGTTCAAACAGAGCCTTCTTTACCGCCGCTGGTGTTCTTTCAGTGACACGGACAAAAGTCATAGGGCGGTGACCTCCTGTTGCAATTTGATGTGCCCAATCCGTCAATCCGTGAATGTCAGAGGTTCCTAAAATGGTAAGATCATTCTCCAAAGCAATTTCTAATGCCTCCTCAGAAAAGGTAGTTTCATTGACCACCTCAATGCCGTGAAGTAATTTATTTGAAATTAAATAGTTGTGGAAAGGCTCCAAACGTGCTATCCCATCACTTCGATGCGCATCCCAGTTTGGGTGATTCCAAAAAACAAAGGCTCCCTGCTTATTAGCCTCCTGTATTCCTGATAATGAATCCGAATGAAGTAAAGCGTTAGCGTCTTTAACAAAA
The DNA here is from genome assembly GCA_902546725.1 of uncultured Bacteroidota bacterium. Classification (GTDB taxonomy): domain Bacteria; phylum Bacteroidota; class Bacteroidia; order Flavobacteriales; family Flavobacteriaceae; genus MS024-2A. Next base: position 140,897 of record CACCLB010000003.1, read on the forward strand.
ACTGCATTGATATGTCCTGGAGGCATTTCACGTGTGATTTCAGAACCATTAATCACCTGAAGCACTTCGTCTTCACTCAACATACCCGATGCAATTGCATAGGATCGATTTCGGTCTGGATGTGGAATATCTTCCTCATGGGGCTGGTATTCTAAATGTTCAGTCATCGCAATAAGATCCAAGCCTTCTCTTCGAGCTTCTTCTACTCTAATACTTGGCCAGACAGCTCCATCAGAAAAAACCGTATGGATGTGAAGATCTGTACTTAACCAATGGCTTCCTTCGGCTGCTTTAAAAAAAGACTGTTGGGCAATTAAAGAGTTTGTGCCAATCAAAACAGCCAGTGCTACTAAAAATCGTGGAGTTAAAATCATGGTGTTTTTTGATATGAAGTTACAACTAAATCAAAAAATATAAAAACTGTAGGGACTCAATACTCTTTTAAATTTTGTAAAACAGTATGGTATTCCACAATCTGTTTTTCAAATAATTGTCTGTAGATTTAAAAATAGTGTTCTTTTGAAAGCCCGTATTAATTCTCATCTTATCGGTTAGCTTAATCCCCAGTCCGAAAAAGGTCCAGTTTTGATTGAACTTAAAAGGAGTTCCTCCTGGACTCATAATGGTAAAAACCTCATCGTAAAAAATGAAATTTACAGGAACTTTGGCTTCTGGTTTAGACAAAGGACGCTCATAAGTAAAGCGAAAACGTATTCTACTTGAAAAGTCAAAACTTCTCAATGATCGATTGGTTTGAAGGGGTAATTCTTCCTGAAAACGATGTTCAAGGCGAATCCAAGTCGATAAAGAACTCTTTTTTAAGGGAATTATATACACTACCTGCTCCCATATATTGTGCTCATTTCTAACTCTGGGATCTGCATTGATGTCGGAATCAAAATTGCGCAAGTAGGAATAACCTGCCGTCCATTTGATGTTTTTAGAATCCGTGTAAGTCAATTGGGGTCTAAAAATCTGCTGATTCCAAACATTGAAATAATCAACAGTTCTAAAATGAAATTCAGATCGCAAACTGAGTTTATCATTTAGTGGTAGATCTATGAATGCGGCATTCCAAACACCTTCAACTTTACTGTATTCTTGGGCAGCAAGAGGATGTAATAAACAAAAACTCATCAATCCAAAAACTAGAATTCTATTCATCTTGTACGTACTTATTTATTTAAATTTTCTCATTAATCCTTCTTGGGAGACCGAGGCAACCATCCTCCCTGAGCGATCAAAAATACTCCCCCTTGCATAACCTCTGGCATTAGAAGCACTCGGACTTTCAATGGCATACAACAGCCAATCATCTATTTTAAAATCACGGTGAAACCACAACGCATGATCTAAACTAGCATAGTAGATTTTGTGACTTTCAAATGCTTCTCTGTGAGGTAGGGTAGCTGACAAGAGTAGGCTGTAATCCGAAGCAAAAGCAAGGAGTTGATGTTGTAAGGCAGTATCTGCTTTAATTTGTTCTTTGGTCTTGAACCAAATATGCGAGAGGGGCGGTTTATTTTGAGTCTCTAGGTAAATAGCTTTTCCCACAGGGCGAAATTCAAAAACCTGTGGATGGGCCATCATCAATCGTTGATAGCGTTCAGGATCTTTTTCTTTTAGAGGCTCCGCTTGCTGAATGTCGGTAAGTAAAATTTCTGGGGTTAAAACATTGGGCATGGTAATTTGATGATCAGCTCCGTCCTCATCCAAATGAAAAGAGGCCGCCATATTAAAAATAGCTTTACCCTCTTGATAGGCAACCACCCTCCTGGTAGTAAAACTCCTCCCATCTCGTATGGCATCTACGTGATAATCTATGGGAATATTAATGTCTCCTCCCAAAATAAAATACCCATGCATGGAGTGCGCCTTTCTGTCACTAGGTACAGTTTGATAAGCAGCATGAAGTGACTGCCCGAGTACTTGCCCTCCAAAAACGCGCCCCCAAACTGTCTTGTAGTTTTGACCTACAAAATGGTGGGTGTCTTTTTGTTCAAGCTGAAGTAAAGAAATAAGTGAATTAAGATCTATCATTAATGTTTGATATAGTTGTTCTAACGAACCGAAAATTTAGAGTTAATCTATTGTCGCTTACTCCAAATCTCATGCATAGGGTCACCTTTACTGCTAAAGCCTTGATGATGCCAATCGGTTCCTTTTAGTTCGTAATTAAAGGGTAAAACAGCTCCGACCCTACTGTTGTCTCTTGAAAAATATTCGATGTGTTCGGTGTATTTGCCTCCTTCAGTAGTATAATAGCCTCCCCCTGAACCAAAAAATTGGAATGTTTCAGTGTTGTATGCAATCCATTGGAAAAATCCATCCAATAAAAATTTCATTGTCTTTCGAGGCCCTGAATTGTCTCTTCTTCGTTCTCCTTGCTCTGTCATTCTGCCAGCCATCAGCCATTTGCCATTTAGATCTTTTGGCTCTTTAGAAAGTAGTATCCAATCTTCTGACCATTCCAATTCCATTTGTTTTAAGCCATCTTTATCAAAGTTGGAATTGAATTCAAAATCAACTGATATGACCTTTGCTGTTTTAGTATAAAAACCTCCACGAGTAAGGATAAATTCCGCTGGTGTAGCAACATATTGGGTTTCTACCAAATAAGAATCATCCATTGTAATTCGATGGGTAATTAATTTACCATTCTGCTCAGTTTCATAGGAGTAAACCTGAGCTTGTATGCTGATTAAGCTTAAAAATAAGAGGCTAAATATTTGCAGTTTCATTCGTTAATTTCTGTAGTTTAAAGCGGGTTTACGATCTCCTAACATAGGTTTGTATTCAAAATCTGAACCCCTTTTTTTAATAAAATCTTCTTGAGCTGCCTTGATGACTTTAGGGTTGTCAATTAATTGCATCCCTGTTAAAGCAAGAGTCTTAGCAGCTATCATCATTCCCTTATTTCCAATATCAGTCCCTCCAGCAGCGACTGCTTGCCAGCTGTGGGCAGGAGTTCCAGGAACCCAAGTCGCAGCTCTCAATCCTGCTGTTGGCACTGCAAAACTTACATCGCCCACATCTGTAGAACCACCCGCTTTTACGTTTTCACTGTAAGGGGCAACACCCTCTACAAATTTAGTGTCTAAGGGGGTTCCCAAACTTTCGGCAATTTTTTCTGCAAAAATACGCTCTTCAGCAGTGTATTGATAACCTCCTACAGCTTCAAGGTTTTTGTGAACCATGGGTTGTAATACATCATTGAATAACAATTCATGTGTTCCGCCGATCATTTCGTATTCCATAGTTGTTCCAGTTCCCAAGGCAGCTCCTTTTGCGGCATTAACTATACGGTCGAAAACTTGAACAACCTCATCTCTGGTTTTGTGTCGGGCATAGTAATAGACTTCCGCAAAGTCAGGAACCACATTAGGTGCCTGTCCACCACGGGTAATGACATAGTGAATTCGAGTACTTTCAATTACGTGCTCACGCATCATGTTGACCATATTATTCATCGCCTCCACCGCATCCAAAGCAGAACGACCTTTCTCAGGAGCTCCAGCTGCATGAGCAGAGACTCCATAAAAACGAAACTTAGCTGATTTATTTGCCAAAGCAGGACGAATACTTGCAGCATTTTTATTGTCTGCATGCCAGTGTAAGGCAGCATCAACTTCATCAAATAAACCTGCTCGGGTCATATATACTTTTCCCGAACCTCCTTCTTCAGCTGGACATCCAAAATATTTTACTGTTCCTGACTTACCTTCTTTTTGAAGGTAATTTTTTATGGCTATAGCCGCTGCAGCTGAGGCTGTTCCAAAAAGGTGATGCCCACAAGCATGTCCTGCCTTGCCGTTATTTGAAGCTTTATACGGAACAGCCTTCTGTGACAAACCGGGCAGTGCATCATATTCACCTAAAATGGCAATTACCGGACTCCCTGAGCCGTAACTGGCGACAAAAGCAGTAGGGATTTCAGCTACTCCAGCCTCTATTTGGAATCCTTGCTCCTTTAAAGTCTTCTGTAAAAGGGCACTACTCTGCTCTTCTTGATATCCCATTTCTGCATATGACCAAATTTGCTGTGCTATTTTAGTATAAGATTCTTGATCTTTGTCAATATCACTTAATATGGTTTTGTATTTAGATTGACTAAATCCTACAGTTAGAAACAATAGGAAGATAAAATTTAAAAGGTTACGCATGATTTCAAGTTTGAAAATATCTTCAAATGTATTAATTTTAAAAACGTGAATCTCAAAAATTGAGTTTTTGAGCCTACTTTGTAAAAACATAAATTAATCCAAACTTTAAACATGAGAAAACGATTTTATCTGCTAAGCCTAATCTTCTTTTCATTTTATTTAAATGCACAGCAAGTCACTTTTGAAGAATACGACTTAGACAATGGTTTACATGTCATCTTACACCAAGACAATACCGCTCCACTAGTTGTAACTTCAGTACTCTATCACGTAGGGGCTAAAAATGAAGAAGGTGAAAGAACTGGCTTTGCACATTTCTTTGAACACCTGCTTTTTGAAGGAACTGAAAACATTGAGCGTGGTGATTGGTTTAAAATTGTGTCATCCAATGGGGGAAGAAATAATGCCTATACTACCGATGATTTTACCTACTACTACGAAGTGTTTCCTTCAAATAATTTAGAATTAGGCTTATGGATGGAATCTGAGCGTATGTTGCACCCTATAATTAATGAGGTTGGTGTCGAAACTCAGAATGAAGTAGTAAAAGAAGAAAAAAGACTCCGTTACGACAATTCACCCTACGGCAAATGGGCTTTTGAAGTTCGAAAGCGAATGTTTGAAAAGCATCCCTATCGACATATTCCAATTGGTGAAGTGGATCACTTAGATGCAGCAACTTTAGATGAGTTTATTGCCTTTAATGAAAAGTTTTACGTTCCAAACAATGCGGTCTTAGTAGTTGCTGGTGATTTTGAAATGGAAGAAGCTAAAAAAATGATTGCGAACTATTTTAGTGAAATCCCCAGAGGGGAAGAGATTGAAGTTCAAACATTTGAGGAAACTCCCATTTCAGAACCTATCACGGCAGAAGCTTTTGATAAAAACATTCAAGTGCCTGCCCTCTTTACAGCCTATCGAATCCCAAAAAAAACAACAAGAGACTCTAGAGTACTCGGTATGATCTCGACCTATCTAAGTGATGGTAAGAGCTCAAAGCTTTATCGAAAATTAGTTGATGAGAAAAAAATGTCCTTGCAAGTAGCAGCATTCAATATGAGTATGGAAGACTATGGACTTTATGTAATTCTTTCACTTCCTGTTGGATCTACAGAATTAGCCGCTATAAGAGATGAAATCGATGAGGAAGTTGATAAAATTCAAAACGAACTGATCAGCGAAAAGGATTATCAAAAACTACTCAACAAATTCGAGTCTGATTTTGTATCCTCCAATAGTTCTGTTGAAGGAATTGCAAATTCTCTTGCAGAATATTACGCTATTTATGGAGATACCAATTTGATCAACTCAGAAATTGACATCTACCGCTCTATTAGCCGTGAAGAAATTCGCGCCGCCGCCAAAAAATATCTTAATCCTAATCAAAGGCTTACATTAAACTATCTACCTGAATCAAAATAAACCACCAATGAAACGAATTTTAACTTTTTGTCATATTGTCTTTTTTACGATTGCAGTTCATGCTCAAATAGACAGAACGCAACAGCCTGAACCTGGTCCCGCACCGTTAATACAGTTAGAAGATCCCGAAGAGTTTAAATTGAAAAACGGATTAACCGTATTATTGGTAGAAAATCACAAACTGCCACAAGTTTCCATAAGTCTAAGTATTGACCACCCACTCATAGTTGAAGGTGAAAAAGCAGGAGCCAATGCCTTATTGACTAGTATGATGGGTAAGGGTTCTACTTCTATTTCGAAGAACGACTTTGAGGAAGAAATCGACTTTATGGGAGCTCACTTTCACTTTAACGCAGACGGTGCCCACGCAAGTTCATTGACCAGATTTTTTCCCAGAGTCATGGAGCTAATGGCAGATGCTGCCCAGCATCCAAACTTTCTGGAAGAAGAATTCCAAACAGAAAAAGATAAGCTTATAACGGGCCTTGAAACTGGAGAAAAAGATGTTAAAACTGCTGCAAGACGGGTGGAAAACTTACGCTCTTATGGGCCAAACCATCCCTATGGGGAATACCTAACTAAGGAAAAAGTAAACGCTTTAAAATTAGAGGATATAAAAAACGCCTACGATTATATCTTCAATGCTCACAATGCCTATTTAGTTGTTGTAGGAGATTTTGATCCAAAAAAAACAAAAAAAATGATCCAAAAAAACCTTGGTGATTGGAAGCAAAAAGAACGCTCGAAAATGCCTTTCCCAGAGCCAAGCAATACTACAGAAACTGAAATTGCTTTTGTAGAAATGCCCAATGCAGTTCAGTCTGAAATCGCTTTCCTAAATACTGCTTCCTTGGATAAGAATAGTAAGGACTATTTCCCTGCACTTCTTGCAAATCAGATTCTTGGTGGTGGTGGAGAAGCAAGATTATTTCTGAATCTGAGAGAGGACAAAGGGTTTACCTATGGTGCTTATTCAGGATTTAGTGATTCTCATAAAACCAAAGCGCGTTTTAGAGCATCTACAAGTGTCCGCAATGCCGTAACAGACAGTGCTGTAGTAGAATTACTGTACGAGGTCAATAAAATAAGAACTGAACTGGTCAGTGAGGAAGAGTTAGAATTGGTCAAAGCAAAGTATGCTGGAAATTTTGTCATCTCCCTGGAAGACCCTGAGACTATTGCTAATTTTGCGCTTAATATCAAAACTCAAAACCTGCCAGCTGACTTTTATAAAAATTATTTAAAAAATATCAATAAAGTAACTAGAGATGAAGTACTGGCTGCGGCTAAAAAATACTTTTTAAGTAATAATGCCCAAATAGTAGTTACAGGAAAGGGGAGTGATATTTTGGAGGGCTTAGAACAGATTCAATTTCAAGAAAAACCTCTTAAGGTTCGGTATTTTGATAAATGGGGGGAGGCAATTGACCGCCCCGATTACTCCAAAACAACCCCCGAAGGAGTAACGGCTTCAACTGTCATTAATCAATACCTAGAAGCGCTTGGAGGTAGGGATAAATTAGCCAATGTGAAATCCATTAAAGTAAGTGCACAAGGCGAAATACAAGGAATGACCTTAGAGGTAGAATCCCAAAAAACAAACCAGCAACAGGTTTTGACTGAAATGAAAGTGATGGGTAATGTTATGCAAAAACAGGTGGTCAACAAGGATTATGCATATATAGAAATGCAGGGACAAAAAATGGATCTTGAAGGTAAGCTATTTGAGCAAATGCTTGCCGATGCAGCGATCTTCCCTGAATTAAATCTCGATTTAGACACTGTAGAGTTGGTCGGTATAACTGAGGTTGATGGTAAAAAAGCCTATGAGGTAAAAATTACTGAAGGCATGTTAAACTTTTATGATGTAGAAAGTCATTTAAAAATTCAAGTTTCGCAAACCGTGGAAATTATGGGTAACTCACAAACTAATGTGGTTAAAATGAATGACTATAAAGAGGTAAACAGCATTCTTTTCCCTTACAAGACCGTGATGAGTATGGGCCCTCAAGAAATTGAACTCATTACTCAAAACATTGAATTAAATACAGAAATTGATTCTGAAATCTTTAAATAATTATACTGATCTAGAAATTAAGACGCCTTATTTTTGGGGCGTTTTTTGTCTGTGATTAGGTAAACTCCCAATAGGATCAGTGCGCAACCTAACCATTGTATCAAGGTAAATTGTTCTCCATCCAATATCCCCCATGCAATAGCTACAATGGGAAGCAAATAGGTAATCGAAATCGAAAAAACTGCTGTGGAAATAGAAACTAATTCATTGAACATAACCTTTGCCAAGGCAGTTCCAAACAGCGATAAAATTAAAATATATCCAATTGAACTACTGACTTCTGAGGAAGATATAATTTTAGTCCATGGAAAATCTACAAAAAGGAGGACTACAAATGCTGGGATTACAATAGCGATAAAATTTCCTAAAGCTATAGCTAAAGCAGGAACTCCTTGAAGTTTATGCTTGATCAAGTTGACATTTATAGAATAACACAAAGTTGCCGCCACCACCAAGAAAGCATACCAACTGCTTAAACCTGAACGCATGGTAAATTCATTAGAAACTAAAACTAAAGTCCCTCCAAAACCTACCAATACTCCAACTATTTTCATCCATTTAAAACTTGAATTAAAAAAGAGAAGTCCCAATATCAAGGTAAACAAAGGGGTCATTCCATTAAGAACAGCTGCAACTGAACTGTCAATGACCGTTTCAGCATAAGCAAATAAATAACTCGGAAAAAAAGTTCCAAAAAAGCCAGTTAATATTATCCATTTCCACGCATTCTTAGGAATTTTTTGCAACTGTTTCCATCCAAAAATCATTAAAATTACAGTAGTCATAATGATTCTTGTAGATCCCAGTTGAAGTGGAGTCAAGCCGACAAGTCCTTTCTTAATTAGAATATATGAACTGCCCCAAATAATTGAGAGTGTAATAAGATACACCCACTTTTTAATAGTAATAGTCATCTATTGCAAAAGTGCACTTTTTTAAAGGATCAATACACAATTGCTCACTTCAAATTATAAACTGCTATTTAGATACTTGTATGCTGTGAGGTTTAAAATCTGATATGAAAACTATTTCCATTCTAAGGATTCCATAAGGTGAATGATATCCTTTTCTAAATATTTTACAGCCGGTAAAATAGAATCGTAATTGGGTTTTGCGTAAAAATAAACGGAACCTACTAGAAAATGCTTTAGGCTATCCGTAAGAAAGAATTGGTATTGAGACGCGGCATTACCTACCACAGAAAATAAGGTGCCATAGACCCCATTTACCGGATTTACAAAGACTTTTTCGGGTATGGACTCAGCTTTTGAAATGTGTTTATATGGAAGTTTATACGCGTCATTGAGTAAGGAGTCTAGATTGTTGTTTACTGCGTTATAATTCAAATAAAGAGTCGCTTTCATCTTTGGGTAGACCAGCTGAGAGTTGTACTGATTTGCAATCGAGACCTTTGCGAAATTGTTGTATTCAAAAGAAAAGGAGGCTAATTTTTCAAAATTCTGATACTGGGCTTCTGGATAATCTAGACGCAAATAACCCCAAGGTTTGGGTTGAAGGTCAGAGGTACAACTCAAAAATAAAATCAAGCTAGTGCTGAAAAACCAATTCCTCATAGACTTTTATTTTTTTGGAAGTACAACCTTAACTTGCTTGATACGCATCTGATCGATCTCTTCAACAGTAAAAATGTACCTTTCAAATCTAATTTTTTGCCCCTTTTTGGGAAATCTTTTCGCTATTTCTAACAGTAATCCCGCAAGGGTTTCCGAGTCACCCTTGACCGATTCAAATAGTTCAGTTTCTTCTAAATGTATTACTTTAAAAAAGTCCTTTAAACTAATTTTGGCCTCAAAGACGTAGGTTTTCTCATCCAACTTAGAATAACTTAAACTTTCTTCATCAAATTCATCACTAATATCACCCACAATTTCTTCCATGATATCTTCCAGAGAAATCAAGCCAGAAGTACCTCCGTATTCATCTACAACTATTGCCAAATGGATTTTTTTCTGTTGAAATTCTTTGAGTAAATCATCTAGTTTTTTGTTTTCAGGAACATAAATTGGAGGCTTTAAAATATCCTGCCACACAAAATTGGGATTGTCGAGATTGGGCAGTAAATCTTTAGTGTATAAAATTCCTTTGATATTGTCCTTCTTTTCTTGAAAAACTGGAATTCTTGAAAACCCTTGCTCCAAAATTACTGGGAGGATTTCTTCTAAGGTCAATTCATCTGACAGTGCAAACATATCCATCCGAGGACACATCACTTCTCGAGTATCCGTATTTCCAAAATTCACTATCCCTTCTAAAATACGCTGCTCATCTGAAGTTGTCTCGTGATCTCCAGTAAGTTCAAGCGCTTGAGATAGTTTGTCAACAGAGAATTGATTCTTTTGGTCACCGAGTCGTTTTTCTAGAAAGGTCGTTGTTTTACTCATTGGATAAGTGATCCAAAACAACAGGTATCGATCGAGTATTGAAATGACCAGTGACATCCGTTTGGAAAACTGCAAGGCATTCCTATTTGCATAGACTTTAGGTAAAATCTCTCCAAAAATCAAAATAAGACCGGTAATTATCCCAACTTCAATGATCAACATTAGTATAGGATTCTCGATTTCTCCTAAAAAGGAATCACTCAATACTGCAAAGACCAAAACTATAGCAATATTGATAAAATTATTGGCCACTAAAATAGTCGCAAGTAAACGTTTGGGGTTTTTCAATAGCGTAATCACCCTTTGCGACGCTATATCAGAAGACTGATCATCTTCCTCTAATGATTTGAGTTGCAAGGAAAAAAAAGCGACTTCAGTACCTGAAATCAAGGCTGAACAAACTAGTAGAACAAGAACTACTAACCATTGAATCCACATTAGATTGGAAGCTAAAAATAGTGCACTTAAAAAAGGCAAAGGGTCTGGATCCAAAGGATGCTAGCTTTTAAAACGGTAAATCATCATTTTCTGGTGGGGGAGCCTCTTTGTCCTCAGGAGTTGAATTTGGTGTAGAATCTCCTCCTTGATCCCCTCCTTTTTTAGTACTCAGAAAAGTGAATTCATTTACATTGACTTCAGTTGAATAACGATCATTGCCGTCATCTCCTGTCCACTTTCGTGTTTTAATTCGACCTTCTATGTAAATTTTATCCCCTTTACTGAGGTATTTTTCACATATTTCTGCCGCCTTGTTTCGCACTACTATATTGTGCCATTCCGTGTTGGTTACTTTTTCACCTGTGCTTTTATTCACATAAGATTCGTTTGTTGCTAAAGGAAAGCGTCCTATAGATCCGCCACCATCGAAATAATGCATTTTTACATCATCTCCTAAATGTCCTATTAGCATAACTTTGTTGAGTGTGCCGCTCATAGTTTTAAGATTTTGAGTTAGATGTATAAGTAAATTTAAACAATTCGTCAGGCATTTCAAAAGAATTTTTCGATAAAATTTTGAATCACAACAGGTACTGCTAATTCTTTTATCACAGCTTTTGAGTGTGCATTGTTTAATTTGTCTTTAGCCTCAATTTCCCAAAAACTAACAGCCAGGTTTTGATGACTCAGTTTATGGGTTATGGGTTCTGTATTCCACAACTTAACCTCAGAATTATTTAAATAAATTTCTTTAGGAAAATCAGCATGAGCGACAAGTGCGTGTTTTGACTTTAGGGTCTTTGTTGATTCTAGCAAAGGGAATTGATACAAATTATACCATATTCCTTTTGCTGTTCTTTTTTCAAAAAGGTAATGACCGCATTGGTCTTTGATCACGAGGTAATTAAAAAAACGCTTTTTAATTTTAATACGGGAAGTTTTAAGCGGTAAGCGCTCAATTTTATTTTGATTGAAGGCAATACAGCTTTTAGCAAATGGACAGCTTTGACATTTAGGTTTTTTAGGTGTACAGTGAAGCGAACCAAACTCCATCATGGCTTGGTTAAAGGTTCCGGGGTGGGATTTCCCCATCAAGTCCTGAGCTTTTTTCTTAAACTCTTTATGAGCTGCGCTGGAATTGATAGGAGTAAGTATGCCAAAATAACGAGACAAAAAACGGTATACATTTCCATCTACTACGGCTTGAGGGAGTTCAAAACAAATTGATGCAATGGCACTGGCAGTGTAGTCACCTACTCCTTTCAGCTGCAAAAGAGATTCAAAAGTGTTTGGAAACACCCCATTCAATTCGCTATGAATGTATTTTGCCGTAAAATGAAGGTTTCGCGCTCTCGAATAGTACCCCAGACCCTGCCATAATTTTAATACCTCATCTTCACTGGCTACTGCTAAGTCTTTAAGAGTAGGGAATGCAGACAAAAATCGATTGTAATATGGAAGCCCTTGCGCTGTGCGAGTTTGCTGAAGAATGACCTCAGAAAGCCAAATTTTATAGGGCTCTTGGGACTCTCTCCAAACAAAAGAACGTTTGTTTTCACCATACCAGTCCAAGAGTTTTTGTGTCCAATTCAAAATAAAAATCTAAATATAACGGGCTTAAATGTAGAGAAACAAAAAGAATATAAAAACTTTGTACAGAGCATTTTATAATTAAAATTTATATATTTGCGAGCCTTAAATTTTTAGCAATAAATAAAACATTATGACAAAAGCAGACATTGTATCAAACATTTCAGATCAGTTAGGAATTGACCGTGCTGACGTGCAAGCAACTGTTGAAAAATTTATGAAAGAAGTGAAAGTTTCTCTAGAAAAAGGAGAAAATGTGTACTTAAGGGGCTTCGGAAGTTTTGTAATCAAAACACGAGCAGAAAAAACAGGACGTAATATTTCAAAAAACGTAGCTATTAAAATTCCCGCACACAACATTCCCTCTTTCAAGCCTGCCAAGATTTTTGTTCAAGGAGTTAAGTCTAAAGTTCCTGTAGCAAAATAATTTATAACCTTTTAATACCAATCTATATATGCCTAGTGGTAAAAAACGTAAAAGACACAAGGTGGCAACTCACAAGCGAAAAAAACGCAGAAGAGCGAATCGTCACAAGAAAAAATAGTGTGGGTCAAAGCACTTAAAAAATTTACCAAAAGTTCATTGAAATGGCAGATTTCAAATAGTTTGATTCTGCCACAGGAAAATCCTGAAAATATTGTTTAATCCGTTACTGCAAGTTCGCTTGTGGTCACACAAAATAATTCAGAGTGAATAAAGAATTAATTATACGTTCGCATTCCTCTGCTGTTGATTTTGCACTGCTCAAGGATGGAAAATTAATTGAGCTAAATAAAGAAGTTGAAGACAATAACTTTTCTGTAGGCGACATATTTGTCGGTAAAGTCAGAAAAGCAATGCCTGGGTTGAATGCCGCATTTGTAGATGTAGGCCACGACAAAGATGGTTTTTTACACTATCACGACCTGGGTCCAAAATTTCCTTCACTAGTTAAGTATATTAAACAGATAAGCACAGGTAAAAACAAAGATTATCTTTTAAAACAATTTCGTTACGAAAAAGACATTGAAAAAGACGGAAACGTAGGAGAAGTAATTTCTTCTAAACAAACTGTCTTGGTTCAAGTCGTGAAAGAACCGATATCAACCAAAGGACCTCGGCTGAGTTCAGAAATATCATTAGCCGGACGTTTTATGGTGTTGATGCCGTTTTCTGATCGTGTGTCGATTTCACAAAAGATTGAAGATCATGCGGAAAAGAATCGCCTTAAAAAGCTGGTTCAAAGTATCCGTCCCAAAGGCTTCGGACTCATCATTAGGACCGTTGCTGAAGGACAGAAAGTAGCTTCACTAGATGCAGATATCCAACAATTGTTGACTCGCTGGAAAAATTTATCAGCTAAACTCAAACAAATTGATAGGTATCCAACAAAAGTGTTAAGCGAAATTAACCGCTCTTCAAGTATCTTACGCGATATCTTTGATGACAATTTCACCGGCATACATGTAGATGATGCCGCTATGGAATCTGAGATCAAAGACTATTTAGAAACTATTGCGCCAGATAAAAAGTCGATTGTAAAATTGTATGACAACCACCTTCCCATTTTTGAAAAATTTGGAATAGAAAGGCAAATTAAATCTGCATTTGGAAAAACCGTTTCTATGCAAAAAGGCGCCTATTTAGTGATTGAACATACCGAAGCACTACACGTAATTGACGTGAATAGTGGCAACCGATCGAATCGTTCGAAAAGCCAGGAAGATACTGCCATGGAAGTCAATCTAATTGCGGCCACTGAAATTGCTAGACAATTAAGACTGCGAGACATGGGAGGAATTATTGTTGTCGATTTCATTGATTTAAATTCCAATGCCAATCGAAAAAAGCTATTTGAACACCTTCGTGAAGAGATGAGTACGGACAGAACCAAACACAAAATTCTGCCGCCGAGTCGTTTTGGTCTCATTCAGATTACACGCCAACGCGTGCGCCCTGAAATGAACATCAAAACGCAAGAGCCCAATCCCAACGTCAATGGGGAAGTGGAAGCTCCAATAGTACTAATTGACAAAATCAACACAGAGCTTAGTAAGATTACTAAGAACGAGCGTAATCAAAAGGAAAAACTATTTTTACATGTTCATCCTTTTGTAGCCGCTTACATTTTAGACGGGAATCCATCCCAACGCCTAAAATGGTATTTTGAATACAAAAAGTGGATTCGAATTGTTCCACGCCACGCTTATCAATATTTGGAGTTTCGTTTCTTAAACAAAGAGCGAAGAAGACTCCGCCCTTAATAGCTAAAACCACCCGTCTCACGATTGGGTGGTTTTTTTTATTTGAAAAATCAGCTAGCCTCAATACTCTTATTCTTCTTGTATCAAATAAGTTTTTTACCTTCAACTAATGCAACAAAAACAGACCTTTACACTTATCGAGGCTCAACAAAAACTAGAACATTATTGTGCATATCAAGAACGTTGTCACCAAGAGGTAATCACTAAATTAAAAACTATGGGAATGATTCCCGCTGCGATAGATACCGTAGTTTCTCATTTAATAGAAACCAACTACCTCAATGAAACACGGTTTGCACAGAGTTTTGCTCGTGGAAAGTTTCGTATTAAAAAATGGGGCAAACTTCGAATCAAAAGAGAGCTTAAAGCCCGTCAAATTTCTGAATACAATATCAAATTAGGACTCCAAGAAATTCCTGAATCTGAATACAACACTACCTTTTGGACGCTTTTTGAGAAACGAAAAGAAGCTGTTAAAGCTTATCCCTTGGGTGTTCAAAAGAAAAAAATTCTAAGTTATATGATGTATCGAGGATGGGAAACCCAAAAAATTTATGAAGCGCTAAGCGAACTGTAAATTAAAAACGATAGCTTACTGAAATAAGTAAATTTCTCCCCGGCATGGGAACCAAATTAGTTTCTGAGTAAGAGGCATTTAAAAGGTTATTAACTGATCCTCTTAATTCGAAAGATTTTAATTGCCAATCTAAAGACCAATCCATCACCGTGTAAGCTGATGTTCCTGTACGTTGTGCGTGCTTAATGCCGAGAAAAGTGCTCAGCTTTTTAGTTATCTGAGAGCTGTACCTGAAGGTCACATGATGCTTTAATGAGTTTATACTATATCGTGAAAAAGCTATTGAAGGAGCCTCCAAATCATCAATTAGATGGGTGTAACCAAACTGTATATTTTGTTTACTATTACTCAATCTAAAAGGGAAACTCAACTCTACCTCAGCTCCCGTAGTGATTAACTCCCTAATATTAGTAGCTCTCCATAAGTCCGTTTCGCTAGGTTTCACATAATCGATTAAATTAGTTGCTCTACGATCAAAAAAAGCTGCGTAAAAACGGAGTTTTTGGCTTGAATAACGTATCCCTACTTCTTTAGATAACGCCTCTTCAGGCTTGAGGTCAGGATTGCCAAGAGTTGTCCGATCTTCATAGAAAAGATCCATATAAGTTGGTATTCTATAGGTATAACCCAAATTTCCATAAAGCAACCATTGCGGACTTAAATTAAGCCCAAGGTCGAGACCAGGATAGGCAAATAGTCCAAAGTCAGAATAAGAATTTACTGCAACCCCTGGGGTCAGATTTAATACTCCATCAAAAAGATTAAAACGTTGTTCTACAAATAACATTGCTAAAAACCTCTCCCTGTAACCCAAATTATTGCTTGCAATTGAAACTCGGGCAACATCAACTCCCATTCCTGTAAGCCCAAAAGATGAGGCATAAGTAGCATCAAACGCTGCTCCTAGCTTGTGGGTGATGTGCCAGTTTTCATATACTTCAGGCCGATTTCTTAAATAGAGATAGTGATCTTGACCTCTTCGCCAATACAGTCTAGGTTCAAGATTCCAACTCCCCTGCTGAATTTTAGATTGCAAAGCTAAAATTCCAGCTTCGGTTTCCTCGTATTGATCTACCGCTTCGGGGGATGCACAAAATCCGTTAGCTCCAAATTTTCGCCCAGAAAAGTTTGCAATTAAATTTATTGGTAGTTTTTTCTGCTTGAATAATTGAGCCTTAAAAAATAAATTATTGTTTTTAAAATCTGTGTTATACCGGTATCCGTCAGATGTATTTCTAGAAAAATGTGCACTATAGCTTCCTTTTTCAGATCCGTTTTGCAAAGTGATTTCGCCGTGAAGTTGACCAAATGATCCTGAATGGACGGCAAGTTTTCCTCCCTTTGAAACATCTTGCTTAGTCACGATATTAATTGCTCCAGTAAACGCATTTTGACCAAAAATACGGGCCGCTGGTCCTTTCACTATTTCAATCCGTTCAACCATTTCAAGTGGTGGAAGAAAATTCAGTGTATGGTGCCCTGTTTGAGCATCATCTAGTTTGATCCCATCTATAAGTAATAAAGTTTGGTCAAAGCTCCCCCCTCGTATATAAAGATCGGCTTGCATTCCAACTATTCCTCGTTGACGTATGTCGATACCTGAAAGTAACTGAAGTCCCTCCACAATCGTTAGGACACCAGACTTCTTTAACTCTTCTGCGGTAATAAACTGTACGGTCCTTGAATTTTCTTTTAGGGGCAAATCTATCCTGGAGGAGGATAAAATAATTTCCTTTAATTGTTGGGTAGTTGGGAGGCTATCTAACTGAGAATAAAGATTTTGTCCTATAAAAATTAAGAAAGTAATTACAATGGGAAAGTTTCTTCTCATTATTAATAATTTGACTTTCTTAGATCGAAAAGAAAAAGCTCAACGTACTATTCAGTTAAGAGAATTACTTTATTATCGCTCAATTCTATGGCACCTGATTGGATGTCAAGGTAAGTCGTATCGCCTTCTTGAGTGAATTTGGATTTGTTGGCCTCATCCAGGTTTATGTTCCCTTGAATTTTAACCCGACCTTCAACTAAGGTGGAAACTATAGGAGCGTGATTATTTAAAATTTGAAAAGAACCTGAAGCTCCTGGTACAGTTACGCTGAGAACTTCACCACTAAAAAGTTGAGCTTCGGGAGAAACGATTTCAAGTTGCATAATCTCTAAACTTCAGCTAACATTTTTTCACCGGCTTCTATGGCCTCTTCAATCGTTCCTTTAAGGTTAAAGGCAGCTTCTGGAAGGTGATCTAACTCACCGTCCATAATCATATTAAATCCTTTGATCGTTTCTTTAATATCGACCAAAACTCCAGGGATACCAGTAAATTGTTCTGCTACATGGAAGGGTTGGGATAAGAAACGCTGTACACGTCTTGCTCTAGATACAGCGAGTTTGTCTTCTTCTGACAATTCATCCATACCTAAAATTGCAATAATGTCTTGTAATTCTTTATATCGTTGTAAAAGTTCTTTTACACGTTGTGCGCAGTTGTAATGCTCATCACCCAAAATTTCAGATGTCAAAATACGAGAAGTTGAATCTAAAGGATCAACCGCTGGATAAATACCAAGCTCGGCAATTTTACGAGAAAGTACGGTTGTTGCATCTAAGTGAGCAAAAGTAGTTGCAGGAGCAGGGTCAGTCAAGTCATCCGCAGGAACGTATACCGCTTGAACAGAAGTAATTGATCCTTTTTTGGTTGAAGTAATTCGTTCTTGCATGGCTCCCATCTCAGTAGCTAGAGTTGGTTGATAACCTACAGCAGAGGGCATCCGGCCTAGGAGAGCTGATACTTCAGAACCTGCTTGAGTAAATCGGAAAATATTATCTACAAAGAACAGTACATCTTTCCCCTGACCATCACCAGCTCCATCGCGGAAATATTCCGCAATAGTAAGTCCAGACAAAGCAACACGAGCACGTGCTCCTGGAGGCTCATTCATCTGTCCGAATACAAAAGTCGCTTTGGATTCTTTCATGGCTTTGTTGTCCACTTTTTTCAAATCCCAACCTCCTGCTTCCATGGAATGCATAAAATCATCTCCATATTTGATGATTCCAGATTCAAGCATTTCACGAAGTAAATCGTTTCCTTCACGAGTACGCTCACCTACACCAGCAAAAACTGAAAGACCACCATGTCCTTTAGCAATATTGTTAATTAACTCTTGTATCAAAACTGTTTTTCCTACACCAGCTCCACCGAATAATCCAATTTTCCCTCCTTTAGCATAAGGCTCAATCAGATCAATTACCTTAATTCCAGTAAATAACACTTCAGTTGAAGTGGAAAGCTCTTCAAATGCAGGAGCTTCTCTGTGGATAGGCAATCCGTTTTCATTGTCTTTAGGCAAGTTATCCATACCGTCAATTGCATCTCCAATAACATTGAAGAGGCGACCGTATACATCATCGCCTATTGGCATTTGTATCGGACTTCCTATTGCTTTGGCATCTGTACCTCGGCTTAGACCATCCGTAGAATCCATCGAAACGGTTCTTACAGTTTCCTCGCCAATATGAGATTGTACTTCTAGGATTAATTTTGTTCCATCAGAATTTTCAATTTCTAATGCGTCGTAAATACGAGGTAGGGGATTGTTTTCACCACTAAATTCAACATCTACAACGGGACCAATAATTTGGGAAACTTTACCGATACTTTGAGCCATTTTATTCTACTTAACGTTAGTTTTTTCTAGATAAATTTCAAGTTGCAAATATATGGGGTTCATCTTAATAATCCGACACTTCAGCTCTTTTTTTATCGAATAGTAAAGCCCCATTTAAAAAAGAAATCCAGTCACTAAAATTCCAAGCAGCAAGTACTTCCTCAAAGGAAAAGCTCTAAACACATAAGGTGAACTCAAAATACAGACTATTCTTAAAGAAGAGTGTAGTGGGCTGCCCTCTAATGATTGCTTTTTTGATTAGGTAAACTGACCCATATCATTTATTTTTAGGGTCGTCATCAAGATTCAACTTTTGAAAACCTTTTTTTACTTACTTATTAAAAATCTTCTTCGTTATTACAACTACGTCTATTTTAGAAATATTGAAGTTTACGGTTATGAAAATATCCCACAGGACGGTGGGATTTTATTTTCACCAAATCACCAAGGTGCCTTTTTAGACCCTTTAATTATTGGATCCATGACTCCAAATAAAATTACTTCACTCACACGAAGTGATGTTTTCGGAGGTCCCTTTAAGTGGTTTTTAGATGCTTTTCAAATGCTTCCCGTTTACCGTATTCGTAACGGATACAGCAACCTTAAAAAAAATGACCTAACTTTTGCCAAGTGCTATAAACTCCTTAGTGAAGGAAAATATATGTTGATGTTTTCAGAAGGAGGTCATCACGATGAATACTACCTACAGAATCTTTCCAAAGGAAGCAGCCGACTAATCTATCAGGCACAACAACAATTCCCTGAAAAAAAACTTTATCTCATGCCAGTTGGTATTAATTACGGACATCACAGACAACCGCGCTGTACCTTACATTTAGTTTTTGGAAAGCCGATTGAAATAAATCAAACTGTAGATCCAAAGTTAACAGAGGCTGAAAACATCAACAAACTAAGAGCGCTACTTCGACAAAGAATGAAAGAATGCATTTGGATTGAAGATAAATCAGAAAACTATGCTGCTCAAAAACTGAAGATCAATAGACAAACTACCCAATTGGACTTTTACACGTTAAAAAACGAATTGGAGACCAATCATTCCAAACTTCCGAACAGAAAATCGCTTAGCAGGAGTTCACTTTTTGTAGTATGGCTATTGAGTTTACCCAACATTATCCCACTTTGGATTACTCGAAAAGTTATTTCAAAATTCGAAGACATTGTTTTTGTCAGCTCTATGAAGTATGCCATGGGTGTATTTTTCTTTCCAATCTGGTGGTTTGGCAGTGGATTAGCTTTAGCTTATGCCTTTGGAAATCCAGTAATGACGTGGTATCTCGTGATCTGTATCACAACTTTATTTACAAGGCAAAGAGTTTTATTATCATAAATATTTTTATAATAGTTTTTTATTATAGTAAGCTATATTATCTTCTTAAAAATGCGCTTTATTGTTCTCATAATAAGATTTTACTATTGCATAGTGATATTTGGTTGGAGGCGGCTATAGATTTTATTTTGATTTAAAGATTTGTACCTTCGCTACATGATAGATGTAATTATAATTGGTGCAGGACCAATAGGAATGGCCTGTGGTATAGAGGCAGAAAAAAAGGGGCTGAGTTTTTTAATTATTGACAAAGGTACTTTGGTCAACTCTATTTACCACTACCCCATGAATATGACTTTTTTTTCTACTTCGGATAAACTGGAAATCGGAAACATCCCTTTTATTTCTCACAATGCAAAACCAACCCGATCAGAAGCCTTAGAATACTATAGAAGAGTCGCATCCCATTGGAAATTAAACACCAAACTCTACGAGGAGGTTACCCAAATAAAAAATACACAGCAAGCCTTTGAACTTACTACTTCTAAAGGATCTTACACTGCAGCAAATCTTATTATTGCAACTGGTTTTTACGACCGCCCTTTTTTATTGAATGTTCCTGGAGAAGATTTGCCAAAAGTAAAACATTATTACAGCGAGCCACACCCGTATTTTGGAATGGACTTAGTTGTTGTAGGTGCTGCAAATTCTGCAGTAGATGTAGCGCTGGAAACCTATCGCAAGGGAGCAAAAAGTGTCACCATGATTATCCGTGAGAAAGAAATTGGGGGAAATGTAAAATATTGGGCACGCCCAGATATAGTCAACCGAATTGAAGAGGGAAGTATCAAAGCCCATTTTGAAGCAGAAATAGAGTCCATCACTGAAGATAAAGTGGCATTTAAAGATGCCTCAGGCATTCATCAGATCCCAAATGATTTTGTCTTAGCGATGACTGGTTATGAACCCAATTTTGAAATGCTGGAACAATTGGATGTTGATTTTCATCAAGATGAATTTAGAACCCCTGTTTACAATAATGAAACTATGGAGTCCAATACAAAAGGTGTTTATTTAGCTGGTGTGGTTTGCGGAGGCTACAAAACCAATAAATGGTTTATTGAAAACTCTAGAGTACATGCGATTCAAATTATTAACGCCCTATCAAAAAAATAGTTAGTATTCTTCTGTATTTTGTTAAATTGAAGAAAATATTGAAGTGGAAATACTCATCATTCCAGATTCATTTAAGGGAAGTCTCAGCGCTAAAGAAGTTGCTCAACTTATGGAGCATACCGTCAAAGCTGTTTTCCCTGAGAGTAAATGCACCTCAATGCCTTTCTCTGATGGCGGAGAAGGAGCCCTGACCGTTTTACAAAGACATTCTAATGGTGAATTGATCAAGTGTTTAGCTTATGATGCACTTCGACGTCCAATTAAAGCTCCCTATTTTCTTTTCCAGAATAAAAAAGAGGTGTGGATCGAACTCTCTCAAACGGCTGGATTGACCCTACTCGACAAAACGGACTTAGACCCACTTAACACCTCAACTTGGGGAACGGGTAAAATGATCGAACATGCCTTGGAAAACGGTAGTGAGAAAATTTACTTGGGTATTGGAGGAAGTGCAACCCAAGATTTAGGTAGTGGTATTATAACTGCACTCGGCGGACGTTTTCTAGATAAACATGACAAAGAACTTCCTTTGGGAGGAGGAGCACTATACCGCCTAAAAAAAATTGACCTCACTAATATGAACGCCAAAGCGCTTCAGGCCGAATGGGTAATTGCCTGTGATGTCCAAAACCCTCTTTTGGGAAAGGAGGGTACTGCGCATACTTATGCTAAACAAAAAGGAGCCAGCCCATCGGATATTGACCGACTAGAACAAGGAGGTATTTGCTTTGCTGAAGTTGTAAAAAAACAATTTGGAATTGAGATTCATAATCTAGTAGGAGGTGGTGCAGCAGGAGGCGTGAGTGCAGGGCTTTTTGCCCTCTTAAATGCAAGTCTGACCGAAGGGTTTGAGCTGCTTGCCCAACATACTGGTTTAAATGATAAAATTTCAAAATTTGACTTAATACTCACCGGAGAAGGCTCTTTTGACGAGCAAAGTCTTTATGGAAAATTACCCATTCAAGTTGCTGCCCTTGCTGAAAAATCAAATATTCGAACACTGATTGTGGCCGGTTTCAGTAAGATGAAAACTCTAAAAAAACTGACTCAATGTAAAATCATCAATACGACACCTCCAGGGGTTGCAGTGGAAAACGCCATTGAAAATGCTGAAAAAAATTTACGCTCTGCCCTAACCAAAGAACTAGAATTTATCAAATCACAGAACATATGACTTTTGCACTGCTTTGTATATTCATTACTATACTATGGATTGTCCTAGGAACCTCGCTAGCCAAGCTACATCCTTTTTTAGTACTCTTTAGTGCGGCAATGCTCCTAGCAGTATTACTTGGTTTGCCTCTTATGGAATCCTTAAATTTAATCCAAAGCGGCTTCGGGCAAATTGTTCAAAAAATAGGCTTATTGATTCTTTTTGGAACCGTAATCGGGGTTGCCATGGAACAATCTGGGGCAACCCTTTCCATTGCTCGAGGAATCTTAAAAATCATGAATCGTCTCCCCCTTCCTTATGCCATTAGTTGCATCGGTTACTTGGTTTCAATCCCTGTATTCTGCGATGCGGCATTTGTTATTTTATCCCACCTCAACAAAACCCTCTCCAGACAGACAAAAACACCACTTGTTGGCTTAACAGTCGCCTTATCCACAGGACTTTTTGCCCCTCATGTCTTGGTTCCACCTACTCCCGGTCCTCTTGCTGCCGCAGCCAATTTGGAATTAGATAATTTGTTTTTATTGATTGCCATGGGTGCTGTTGTTGCTCTTATATTGATATTGGTGGGAGGAGCTTATGGCAACTACTTGAGCAAAAAAAATAATTGGATAGAAGATCAAACAGAAGCTGTAAATGATAAGCTCCAAGTGTCTCAACTCCCCTCGTTTACCAAATCACTACTACCGATATTAATCCCCATAGTATTGATGTGTTTAGGAACTGTATTGGAGTTTGTAACTGATTATATCCCTGGAAAAGAACTTATTCTATTTCTTACCAAACCCACTATGGCCTTGGGTATAGGAATGCTATTTGCCTTTGCGCTGGCAGAAAGTCCAAAGAAAACCTTTGTAAACACCTCCATTAGAAAAGGAATTGAACAAGCTGCCCCAATTTTAATTATTACGGGTATGGGTGGTGCTTTGGGAACAGTCATCCAAACGATACCATTAAAGACGTACGCCGAATCCATTGCTGCAGTTGAAGGTTTAGGAATTCTAATCCCTTTTCTAATTGCTGCTCTTTTAAAATCGGCTCAAGGGTCCTCAACTGTTGCAATAATCACCACCTCTTCTTTGATTTTTCCACTACTCCCAATTTTAGGTATGGACACAGAAATGGGAAAAGTATGGGCTATAATGGCATTGGGAGTTGGCTCAATGACAGTTTCTCATGCCAATGACTCCTATTTTTGGATAGTAACTCAAATGAGTGGAATGGATGTCAAAACAGCCTATAAAACACATACACTGGGTACGCTTATTCAGGGTTGTGTTGGCTTGGTTGTAGTGTGGATAGGCTATTCCCTCTGGTCAATGGTCTAATAGGAAGAATAGGTCAATTCCAATTGAACTTTTTTATCACTTAAATCTTCTTCTGGATGAGAACCTATGAGCACGCTCCCAAGTGGATTTAAAGTAGCACCCCTCGGGTATTTTATTTTCGAATTATCTGTAGAGAGTTTGATGGCATCCAGAATTGTATTGTCATTTATATCTCCTGTTACTACTAGTCCAAGGTCAAAATTTATGGTGTCATTTCTAATGATGTTAGAAACGTGATTCGTCACATCAAAAGCATACCTAAAAGGTCGATTACTTTCGTCAAATTCCAATACTCCACCATAAGTGGTTTTACCACTGTTTGCTGAGGCTGAAGTCACTGAATTATCAGAAAAATAATCCAATAAAGGCTGACCAGAATCGTGTCGGTATATATATAGCCGCGAAGCAAATAATTCTGAAGAAAAATTAGGTTGCTCAGGATCCAAATAAAAGACAAGTTTTGCTTGATTGATCAACCAATTTTCGGTCTTTAAATCATTCAATATGGCTTGGTTTACCTCATTATTTCTAGAAAATAGTCGTATTCTTCCGTGAAACCTTCCTCCTTGAACATAAATTTTATCCGTTGGTTCATCCAAACTCGAACTCGCTAACTGCTCTTGAATCAAAGGATTTGAATCAGAGTTTGTAAGGGTGTTTACTCTTATCCCTGAAAGGTTTAAGGTAAATTCACTAGTTGCTTTAACCGTACTATCGTCGGTAAGATCATCAGGGGTGCCATTTGTATCGTATTGATCGTATTCATATTCGATCTCAATTGTTGCTTCTTGTATATTCAACAACATGTATAGATCCTCAGAAAAGTTATCCGTTCTAATAATAATTCCTTTTAAAGCTCTTTGAAAAGCTGCATTAGATTCTAGTGAGGCCGTACCTTCCATATCTAGTATTCGCTCTTGAAAGAAAGTCGTATCAAGTGGCACTCGAATTCGAGGAGATAATCTTGTCTCCACACGTGTTGTTTCATCAACATCTTCAGTTGTTGGGTCGTCTTCTTTAAAATTAAATCGTAACTCATCAAAATTTAAAGTAATTGTCTCGTCGTGTAGGATCGAATTATAGAAACCCTTTTCGAAGTAATCTTCATTTGAATAATAAACTTTAGTTGACTCAAAGTTTTTAGCAGGATCAAGCGAATTCAAGAAATACGTTAGCTCATAAACTTTTAAATCAAAACTGGCATTGGGATTGCCGTAAAGTGAATCAATTTCGTAAACTTTATTTTCGGACTCATAGGTGTCATTTTCGTCGTCATTGTGATCTAAAATGCCATCTCCATCACTGTCTGAGCTGAGTGGATTAAGACCAGATTGTAATTCCAAAAGATCTGATAATTCATCTCCATCAGAGTTGCTTTCAGGATCGTCGGGGTCAGCATCTAAAGAATCAATCACCCCATCATTATCTCTGTCGTTTTGATTTGTAAAAAATGGGATTTCTAAATAAACAGCAGTTACGGTCTCATTTTCTGGAATTATAGTGTTCGAACTTGGATTCTCTTCCTCCTCTTGAGTCTGACTTGAATCACCAAAAATTGGATTTGAACCAAGTGAGAGTTGAGTTACCAAACTTGCCTGAGACTTTCCAAAAACAGGATGGGTAATTGATCCAAGTTGGACTAGTGGCTGTACATTAGTTTGAACCTTTTCTACCCCTTCTTGATAAGTAAAAACAGGAAAAGACTGTGACTTTGTAGAAAGGGTTTGATCAGCCAATAAATCTTTACCTACAGGTGTAAAATCCTTATTACAAGAGAGAATAAGAGCAATAAAACTAAGACTTACAAGAAGTTTTAAAGAACTATGCATATGGAGCTAGAAGTGATTAAAACTTTTTAGAGTAAAATTCAATAAATACATCCTCATCTTTTGATTCTGTATAATTTAAAACAGGCTTTTTACTATCATCTATTTCGTCAACAACCGCTTTTGGAAGATTTTCAGAGGCCATAATCAACCCATCTGAATGGGCAATTGCTAGTTTAGTTAAGGCGTCATAGTTCGCTTTTTGAAGCCCTGATATAAGATCAGGTTCAATTTTATCAAAAGCTACTTTTCCCTCAAAGTCTTTAGAGAAAGCTCCTTCAAAGTCAGGTTCGTATATTGAACTTATAATTTTGCTGTCAGCAAATAAAGGCTCGTCTCCGTAATAGGATTTAAGATACAATGGGAAAAGTGCTGTAAACCAACCGTGAAGGTGAATGACATCTGGGGCCCAGTTTAATTTTTTTACTGTCTCAACTACCCCCTTTGTAAAAAAGATCATTCGCTCATCGTTATCCGAATAACAACTTCCTTTTTCATCGTGAAGTATAGATCTTCTTTTAAAGTATTCCTCATTATCTATAAAATAAACTTGCATTCTCTCTTTAGGAATAGATGCTACCTTAATAATCAGTGGCATATCCATATCGTTTATGACCAAGTTCATCCCTGACAGACGAATTACCTCATGTAACTGATGTCTTCTTTCGTTAATAAGTCCGTAACGTGGCATAAAGATTCTTGTCTGCCCGCCGTGCTCATTGATGGCTTTGGGTATTTGAAACGAATTTATTGCTTGTTCTGTCTGAGGAAGGTAAGGAACCACCTCTGAGGAAATAATTAATACTCTTTTATCCTTCATAAAAAATTTATCCGTGGAAAAGCTTTGCAAAAATACAAAATTAATGCTTACATACTCAAAAACTACCTACTTTAGCCGAGTTAATCATTTGCTAAATGTTAATTGTTCATACTGCTGAGGAGCTTCAAAATAGAATGAAATCAAAAAGCGCATCACTTGGTTTGGTTCCTACTATGGGGGCGCTTCACCAAGGGCACCTTTCTTTAGTCAGCCGTGCAGCTAACGAAAATAAAAAAGTAGTGGTCAGTATTTACGTCAACCCTACGCAATTTAACCATAGTAAAGATTTAGACAACTACCCTAAAGACATTGACAAAGACATCGACTTACTCAAGCCTTTTGAAAAACAGCTTATACTTTATGTACCAAGTCATAGCGATTTATATCCTGAAGGCATAAAAAGTAAAAAATTTGATTTTGGAAGCCTTACAGCCCATATGGAAGGTGCTTCAAGACCAGGACATTTTAACGGTGTAGCCACTATAGTGGAGGCGCTTTTAGTCAATATTCGACCCACAAGAGCTTATTTTGGCGAAAAAGACTTTCAACAACTTCAAGTCATCAGGGCCCTGAATCAAAAACTCGATTTGGGAATTGATATTGTAAATTGTCCGCTACAGAGAGCAGAAAATGGTCTTGCTTTAAGCTCTAGAAATGCACTACTCACTAAAGAGCAAAAATCAGAGGCTGCTGTAATTTACCAAACCTTGGAATATCTCAACAAAAGTGCGACAGATTGGAGTGTGGGTGAAATGGAACTTTATTTTAAGTCAAAAGTTGAAGCTATAAAGGACTTCAAAGTAGATTATTTTAGCATTGCTTCCCCTTCGGATTTAATCCCAGTTAGCCATCTTGATTCTCGTAAAAATTACAGGATTTTTGTCGCTGTTTATGCAGGTAAAACAAGGCTAATTGATACGATAGAATTGGTTAGAAAATGATACCTTTGCGGCATGCAAATTGAAGTGTTAAAATCAAAAATTCATCGGGTCACAGTTACAGATGCCGACTTGAATTATATCGGCAGTATTACCCTTGACCGAGAGCTTATTGATGCCGCTAATCTAGTGGTTGGAGAAAAAGTACAGGTGGTTAATGTAAATAATGGAGAACGGCTTGAAACCTACGTTATAGAGGGGAAATCAGGTTCTGGTGAAGTAACACTTAACGGTCCTGCAGCACGAAAAGTTCAAAAGGGTGATGTGATTATTATCATCAGTTATGCTCAAATGGATGTTGAAGAAGCAAAATCCTTTAAGCCCAGCTTACTGTTTCCAAATGAAAAAAATAATTTACTGCAATAAGATTTGAAAAAAATAAAATCGCTTCTCAAAGTTATTCTCCCACTTGCAGTTGGATTCTTTTTTGTTTACCTCAGCTATAACAGCACCTCGGAAGAAGATCGAATTTTAATTTACTCCTACATCCAAAAAGCTGATCTCCGCTTTGTAATGCTCTCAGTTTTTTTTGGCATTCTCAGTCA